>NZ_RZTJ01000003.1:0-552048 GCF_003997065.1 Mesorhizobium sp. M6A.T.Ce.TU.016.01.1.1
CTCCCCTACTCCCCTAAACATTTAGCAGCAGATACTCCCGCTCCCACGGGCTGATCACTTCCATGAAGGTCTCGAATTCCGCCCGCTTGATCGCCGCATAGGTCGCGGCAAACGACTTGCCGAGCAGCGCGCAGAGTTCCTCGTCGGCTTCCAATAGGTCGACGGCTTCGAGCAGGCTGCGCGGCAGGTCGATCTCGGCATCGTTGGCGGTGGTGAGGACAGGCGGCTCGGCCTTGATCTTGTTGGTCATGCCGATCAGCCCGCAGGCGAGCGATGCGGCCAGCGCCAGATAGGGATTGGCGTCGGAAGAGGGGATGCGGTTCTCGACGCGCCTGGCCGCCGGGTCGGAACGCGGAACGCGGAAGGCGGTGGTGCGGTTGTCGTAGCCCCATTTGTTGTTGACCGGCGCCGAAGCCGACTGGGTCAGCCGGCGGTAGGAATTGACATAGGGCGCAAACATCACCAGCGCGTTCGGCACGTGTTTCTGCATGCCGCCGATGAAATGAAAGAAGGCCTCGGTTTCCGAGCCGTCCTCGGCAGAAAAGACATTCCTGCCAGTTTTCTTGTCGATGATCGACTGGTGGATATGCATGGCCGACCCAGGCTGCCCCTGGATCGGCTTGGCCATGAAGGTAGCATAGATATCGTGCTTCAGCGCTGCCTCGCGGATGGTGCGCTTGAACATGAACACCTGGTCGGCGAGCTCGATCGGATCGCCATGGCGCAGATTGATCTCGAGCTGGCCGGCGCCTTCCTCGTGGATCAGCGTATCGATTTCCAGGCCCTGGCTTTCGGAGAAATGATAGATGTCGTCGATCAGTTCGTCGAACTCGTTGACGCCGGCGATCGAATAGCCGGCGCCGCCGCCGATCGCTCGTCCCGAACGCCCGACCGGCGGCGTCAGCGGGTAGTCCGGATCGGGATTCTTGCGCACGAGGTAGAACTCGATCTCGGGCGCCACCACCGGCTTCAGCCCGCGCTTGTCGTAAGCTGCAAGCACGCGCTTCAGCACGTTGCGCGGCGTGAACTCGACCGAGCGGCCGTCCTGGTGGACGAGGTCGCAGATGACCGCCGCCGTAGGGTCCTCTTCCCACGGCACCACGGTCAGTGTCGAAAGATCCGGCATCAGCTTGAGGTCACCGTCGTCCTCCGGATAGTGGAAGCCGTTGCCGTCCTCCGGATAGCCGCCGGAGATCGTCGTCATGAACACCGCCGAGGGCAGCGCCAGCGAGGTGTTTGAGGTGAATTTCTTCGACGGCATCATCTTGCCGCGCGCAACACCCGCCTGATCGGGCGTGATGCACTCGATATCCTCGATGCCGCGCCACTCCAGCCAGGCGCTGACTTCCTTCCAGTTCTTCACGCCGCGCTGATTTTTCACGAAGGCAGGCGTGCGGATACGTCCTCCGCGGCTCGACGGACGGACTTCCTTTTTTGCAGGCGGCATCATTCACCAGATTGGGTTGCGGATTTTGGAGTATAGCCGTGGGCGGTGATGGAAGGGAAGGGGAGCCGGCCCTGCGTTCGTCTGGCAGTTGAAAACCGCTCCGAGCAGCTTAGGTTCGACGCAAATTAAATGACCTCGGTGAAGACGTCGAATGCAGAACAATCATGAATTGACCACTATCGGCTTCGATGCCGACGATACGCTCTGGCAGAACGAGCAGTTCTTCCGCATCACCGAGAGGCGCTTTGCCGCGCTGCTCGCCGATCATGCCGAGGAGGGGCACATCTCGGCAAGATTGTTGGAGGCGGAGAAGCGCAACCTCGCCGTCTACGGCTTCGGCATCAAGGGGTTTACCCTGTCGATGATCGAAACGGCGATCGAGATTACCGGGGGCCGGGCGCCGGCCTCGGTCATCGCCGAAATTCTTGCCGCAGGCCGCGAGATGCTCGGCCATCCGATCGAGCCGCTGCCCCATGCGCGCGAAACCGTGGAAAAGTTGGCGAGCGCATATCGCCTGGTGCTGATCACCAAGGGCGACCTCTTCGATCAGGAGCGCAAGCTGGCGCAATCGGGCCTCGGCGACCTGTTCGACGCCGTCGAGATCGTCAGCGACAAGAGCCCTGCCACTTATACCAGGATCTTCGGCCGCCATGGGGATGGCGCGGAAAAAAGCATGATGGTCGGCAATTCGCTCAAGTCGGATGTGGTGCCGGCCATCGAGGCGGGCAGTTGGGGCATCCACGTGCCGCATGAATTGACCTGGGTGCTGGAACATGTCGAGCCGCCGGTCACCGCGCCTCGCTTCCGCCAGATAGCCGATCTCTCGGAACTGCCCCGGCTGATCGAAAACATCGGGAAAGCCGGCTGATCGTCTTGGCGTCGGGCCGGGTGCTGGCTAGTTACGTCCGAGCTCGACCAGGCGGTCGATCACCGGCTGCAGTCGTTCGGTCGTGATCGGTTTGACGACCACCGCATCGACGACGCTCGACAGACCGAGGCTCTCTGGTGTGCCGTTCTTGGTCGAAAGCAGGATCACCGAGGGGAGCGACTTGCCAGAAGTGCGTCGCAGCGCGTCGATACCCGACATCAGCGCGTCGCAGTCCTTGTTGTCCGCGCCGCCGTCGAGGACGACAGCTCCGGGAATGAGCGATCGCAACGTCGTTGCTGCCGTCTCGGGCGATTCCGAGATCGGCTTGAGCCCGGATCGTTCGACGATTTTCGAAACCACCACCCGGTTGACCGGCGACTTTCCGACGACGAGCACGCGGGTGAAATCCGTGAGCATCTCGGGATCCACATTCCGGCTCACCAAACTCAGGTGGTTTACAGTCTTGGTATCGCGATTCACGGGGCGCATGAGCGGGGCGGGCACTCGACTGGTTTCAATGCAGGGTTGAAACTCTAGAGACAATTGCCGTGAGATCGCTGCCTATGTCAAGCTGAAATGGCGAACATCGAGAATATCGCAAGAAACGTTAAAATTTAAAGCAAGTTCTGTTTTTTGCCCGTATGCAAACTGGCCGTGCAAACGCAAATCACCTGCGCAGAGACTGCGCAGGTGATTCCGGATCCACAATAGGCTTTGCTTGGACTTCGGTCAGCCGTGGCTCCGCTGCGTGACGATCACCGGGATCAGCAGATCGCCCCAGTTGCCGTCGCCGCCATGGTGCCGTGCCGAGCGCACGAGCTCAACCGACACACCGGCCTCGACCGCCTTCATCACCGACTGGTTGAGCCTGTGCAGGTCGTTCGCAAGCATGCGGATGGTTGCTTGCTGGTCGACGCTCATGGTGGTGGCCTGTTCTTCGGCCCGTTCCTTGACGCGGCTTATCGATGCCATTGGTCTTCTCCTTCTGCGTATTTATACCCCTTCGGGGGCGTTCCTCTGTTCGTTGCGTTCCTGCTATTCCGCCGCCGGTTTGAACTGGGCGTGCTCGGTCGATTCATGCATGGCCGTGGTTGAAGACCGGCCACCGGTGATCGCCATCGACACGGCGTCGAAATAGCCGGTGCCGACTTCGCGCTGGTGCTTGGTCGCGGTGTAGCCGTGGGCTTCCGCCGCGAATTCAGCCTCCTGCAACTCGGAATAAGCCGCCATCTGCCGCGCCTTGTAGCCGCGGGCGAGTTCGAACATGCCGAAATTGAGCTGGTGGAAACCGGCCAGCGTGATGAACTGGAACTTGTAGCCCATGGCGCCGAGCTCCCTCTGGAACTTGGCGATCGTGGCGTCGTCGAGGTTTTTCTTCCAGTTGAACGACGGCGAGCAATTATAGGCGAGAAGTTTGCCGGGATGATGCCTGTGCACGCCCTCGGCGAACTTCTTGGCCTGCGCCAGATCGGGCTTGGAGGTCTCGCACCAGATCAGGTCGGCGTAGGGCGCGTAGGCGACGGCCCGCGCAATGCAAGGCTCGATGCCGTTCCTGACTTGATAGAAGCCCTCCACCGTGCGGCCGGCGCCATAGTCGACGAAGGGCTGGTCGCGCTCGTCGATGTCGGAGGTGAGCAGCTTTGCCGCTTCCGCATCGGTGCGCGCGACGACCAGCGTCGGCGTGCCCATGACGTCGGCAGCAAGCCGCGCGGCGTTGAGGTTGCGGATGTGTGCGGCGGTCGGGATCAGCACCTTGCCGCCGAGATGGCCGCATTTCTTTTCCGACGCCAGTTGGTCCTCGTAGTGGACGCCGGCGGCACCCGCCTCGATGAAGGCTTTCATGATCTCGAAGGCATTGAGCGGCCCGCCGAAACCGGCTTCCGCATCGGCGACAACAGGCGCGAACCAGGTGTCGACCGAAAGCCCCTTGCCTTCGGAGGTCTCGATCTGGTCCGCACGCTGCAGCGTGCGGTTGATGCGCTTGACCAGTTCGGGCGCGGCATTGGCGGGATAAAGCGACTGGTCCGGATACATGGCGGAGGCGGTGTTGGCGTCGGCGGCGACCTGCCATCCAGACAGGTAGATCGCCTTCAGCCCGGCCCGGACCTGCTGCATCGCCTGGTTGCCCGACATGGCGCCGAGCGCGTTGACAAAGTCCTCCTCGTGGATGAGCTGCCAAAGCCGGTTGGCGCCCATTTCGGCGAGGCTCTGCCGGATCTGGACCGAACCGCGCAGTCGCTTCACATCGTCCGGCGAATAGGGCCGCTCGATGCCGTCGAAGCGGCCTTCCGGCGCCGAGGGGACGAGGTTGTAAAAATCGGTCATTGGTCGCTCCGGATAAATCGTTACTGGGATAGAGAACGCCGCCTCATGCAGATTTCGCGCCGTTTTGGTGTGACAGCATTTACATTTCGGCGCGAAACAGGCGAGAGAAACCGTAGATTTGGCTGAGGAATAAGAGAAAACCTGTGTTGCGTTTGACAGCCAGGCGCTGTAAATTTGTCATGATTGTAAAATACCGGCGTGACATCGCCGTGCAGAAGCAATGTAAATTTCTGTCAAGGACAGTCGAGTGGCCGATCAAAAGATCTTCGCCGGGCCGCGCATCCGCCGTATCCGCAGCGCCAAGGGCCTGACCCAGACGGCGATGGCCGAAGGGCTCGGCATCTCGCCGTCCTATCTCAATCTCATCGAGCGTAACCAACGGCCGCTGACGGTCCAGCTGATCCTAAAGCTGGCATCTGTCTACAAGGTCGACCCGCATGAATTGCAGGGCGAGGCGAGGGGGTCGGTCGCCGCCCTGAAGGAAGTGTTTTCAGACCCGCTGCTGGTCGGCGAATTGCCTGGTGACCAGGAGCTGATCGAGCTTGCCGAGGCAGCGCCCAACGCTTCCGCCGCGGTGATAAAACTGTTTCGCGCCTATCGCGAGCAGGCCGAGCGCCTTTCCGACCTCAACGAGCTTCTCGCGCGTGAGGGCAAAGCGACGGCACTCTCCGGCGCCCGCTTGCCGATTGACGAGGTGCACGAGATCTTCGAGCGCCGGCCGAACCATTTTGCCGCGCTCGAAGAGGAGGCCGAGGCATTCACGTCGGTGCTCGATCCCGGCGACGATCTGCTCGGTGCGCTCAAGGCCTGGCTGAAGCGCGAATACGGCATCGTGGTCAAGGTGCTGCCGGTCGCCACCATGCCGAACTGGCGCCGCCGTTACGACCGCCACTCGCAGCGTCTGTTTCTGTCCGAGCGCCTGTCGCCGTTCGACCAGCTGCGCGAGGTGGCGATGGAGGCCTGCCTGATCCGCATGACGGTCGCGGTGGCAGGCGAGATCCAGGCGCTGAAGCTGACCACGGATGAGGCCCGCCGGCTCGCCCGCTTCGAGCTTGGCCGCTACGCCGCCCACGCGCTGATGATGCCCTACCAGTCCTTCCATGCGGCCGCGACCCGCGCGCGGTACGACATCGACGTGCTGCGCTCGCGCTTCGGCGTCTCCTTCGAGCAGGCGGCGAACCGCCTGACCATGCTGCAGCGGCCGGGCACGCCGGGCGTGCCGTTCTTCATGCTCGAGGTCGACAGTGCCGGCAACCGCTTCCGTAAGGCGGGCAGCCAGGGTTTTCCCCAGAGCCGCTTCGGCGGCGGCTGTCCGAAGCTCCCGGTGCATGCCGCCTTTACCCAGCCCGGCCAGATCTTCGTCGAGGCGGTGGAAATGCCCGATGGCGCCGAGTTCCTCTGCGTCGCCCGCACGCTCGAAGGGCCGCAAGGCTCGTTTTCGGAGCGCCCGCGCCGTACCGCACTTCTGCTCGGCTGCGACATCGGCTTTCGTGACGAGATCGTCTACGGCACGGCACTGCCGGGGCCAGCCGCCGCAACGACAGGAAAAGCCGGACAGGGCATCAATCCGGCCACACCGATAGGCCCGGCCTGCCGGCTGTGTGAGCGCATCGGCTGCCTCGCCCGCGCCGAGCCGCCGGTGACGCGCCCGCTCGGCCTCGACGAAATGGTGACCGGGCTGAGCGCCTTCGATTTCCAGTGAGGCCCCAGATCGCCGACTGCCGCCTTTGCCACAACCGTCGCCGTCCGGTGGACCACGCTCCGCCGCTGCCTTTGCGCTACGCGAATGAAGCACGTTCTTGTCGTCCGTTGCGCATCGTGCCGCCCTCAAATCGTCGACAGTCGCGCCCATGACCGATACCGCATCATCACCGATTGCCGTCTCGCCGCGTGAGGAGCGCGTCGGCTTTCTGTTGATATTTCTGTCGGCGCTGATGTGGAGTTTCGGCGGCGCCATCGCCCGCTTCATCGAAGCGGGCGACAGCTGGACGGTGGTGTTCTGGCGCTCGGTCTGGGCCGCCGCCTTCCTGATCTGCTTCATGATCTGGCGCGACGGCTGGCACGGCACGGTGAAGCTGTTCCGCGGCATGGGCCTGCCCGGCCTTGCCGTGGCGTTCTGCTTCGCCACTGCATCGACTTGCTTTGTCGCGGCGCTTGCCTACACGACCGTCGCCAACATCCTTTTGATGCAGGCCGGCGTGCCGCTGCTGGCAGCGCTGTTTGCGTGGGTACTGTTTCGCGAACGGGTCGGCATGGCGACCTGGGTAGCGATTGCAGCCGTCATTGCCGGCGTTGCCATCATGGTATCAGAATCGCTCGATGGCGCCGTGTCACCCATCGGCGACGGCTTGGCGCTGCTCATCGCCGTGATGTTTTCGATCGCCACCGTCATCACGCGGCGCTTTGCCCATGTGCGCATGACGCCAGCGACCTGCCTCGGCACGATGCTTGCCGCCGCATTCGCGGCGTCCCAGGCATCGCAATTCGGCGTTTCCAGCAGCGACATGGGCTTCCTGTTCGCGTTCGGCGTGGTCAATCTGGGTCTCGGCCTTGCCTTCTTCGCCACCGGCGCCCGGCTTGTTCCGGCGGCGGTCGCGGCACTCCTCGGCACCTTCGAGCCGATCCTCGGCCCGATCTGGGTCTGGCTCATCCATTCCGAGGTGCCGTCGGGACGCACCATCCTTGGCGGCACGGTCGTGGTCACGGCGCTGCTCGTCCATATCGGCCTCGAATTCAAGCGTCAGGCGCGGCCCGTGCGGCCGGGTGTCACCGGCATGCCGTCGCCTAATTGATGCAGCGCACGCGCCAAAGCGAGATGAGCCATTGACAACGCCGCAGCCGCGCGGGCAGGCTGCCAATACGGCAACAACAAGACAGGCGTATCTTGCCAAGTCTCCCCTCCGGCCCGATCGAGACCGGACAACATCGTCGTATCCCTGCCCGCGTCGTGGCGAGAGCCTCTGACGGCGCCAGAACGCCATCCGGATCACGACATGGGAACGGGAGCCTTGGCCGCTGCACATCGAACCATCAAGGTGTCGGCGGTTCGTGCTTGTCGCTTGCCGGAAAGCCCAATAATCTGAAGCAAATGTCCAGCCGCGCAGCCCCGCGACGAGCTGGCGATGGAACACTCATCAAAGGAGAGACTCAATGACCCGCAAAGCGTTCTGGCTTTCGGCGACCTCGGCATTTCTGACGCTTTTCACCCTCGGCGCTCATGCCCAGGACCGTGTCGTCAACGTCTATAACTGGTCGGATTACATCGACAGCTCGATTATCGAGGATTTCACCAAGGAAACGGGCATCAAGGTCACCTACGACACGTTCGATTCCAATGAGCTCCTGGAGACGAAACTGCTTGCCGGCGGCAGCGGCTACGACGTTGTCGTGCCGACCGCCAATTTCCTCGCACGCCAGATCCAGGCAAGTGTGTTCCAGAAGCTCGACAAGTCGAAGCTGCCCAACATTTCCAACATGTGGGACATCGTCTCGGAGCGCACAGCCAAGTACGATCCGGGCAACGAATATTCGATCAACTACATGTGGGGCACGGTCGGCCTCGGCTATAACGTCAAGAAAGTGCAGGAAGCGCTCGGGACCGACAAGATCGACAGCTGGGACGTGTTCTTCAATCCGGAAAAACTGGCCAAGCTGAAGGATTGCGGCGTCTATGTCCTCGACTCCCCGAGCGACATCCTCCCAAACGCCTTCAAATATCTGGGCATCGATCCCGAGACCACGTCGCTGGACGATTTCGCCAAGGCGGAAGAACTGATGCTTAAGATCAGGCCTTACATCCGCAAGTTCCACTCGTCGGAATATATCAACGCACTGGCCAATGGCGACATCTGCCTGGCAGTTGGCTGGTCGGGCGACGTGTTCCAGGCGCGCGACCGTGCGACCGAGGCCAACCATGGCGTCGAGATCAGCTATTCCGTGCCGAAGGAAGGTGCCGAAATGTGGTTCGACCAGATGGCAATCCCTGCCGATGCGCCGCATGTCGCCGAGGCGCATGAATTCCTGAACTACATGATGAAGCCGGAAGTGATCGCCAAGTCGAGCAACTATGTCTTCTACGCCAACGGCAACAAGGCGTCGCAGCAGTTCATCAGCAAGGAGATACTCGAGGACCCGGCGATCTACCCGGACGAGGCGACGCTGGCGAAGCTGTTCACCATCTCCCCTTACGATTCCAAGACCCAGCGCGTGGTCACCCGCACCTGGACCAGGATCGTCACCGGGCAATAAGAGACGATCAAGGACCCCGGCACAGCGTGCCGGGGTCAAATCTTTTTTGGGGATAGAACCAGGACGGAGTGGGACATGAAATCGCTTGGCAGCATCCGCAGGGATTTCGCGCCATGGAACGATCCGAACGCCAAGCCATACATCCAGTTCGACAAGGTCACCAAGAAGTTCGGTGACTTCACCGCCGTCAATAATTTGTCGCTGACCATATTCGAGCGCGAGTTCTTTGCCCTGCTCGGGGCGTCGGGTTGCGGAAAATCGACGCTTCTGCGGATGCTCGCCGGCTTCGAGGAGCCGACCGCCGGCCGCATTCTGCTCGATGGCCAGGATCTGCGCGGCATCCCGCCATACCGGCGGCCGGTCAATATGATGTTCCAGTCCTACGCGTTGTTCCCGCATATGACGGTCGAGAACAACATCGCCTTCGGCCTCAAGCAGGACGGCATGCCGAAGCCCGAGATCGCGGCGCGCGTTGGAGAGATGCTGAAGCTGGTCAAGCTCGAGCAGTTCGCCAAGCGCAAGCCGCACCAATTGTCCGGCGGCCAGCGCCAGCGCGTCGCGCTTGCCCGCTCGGTCGCCAAAAGGCCGAAGGTCCTGCTGCTCGATGAGCCGCTTGGCGCGCTGGACAAGAAGCTGCGCGAGGAAACGCAGTTCGAGCTGATGGATCTGCAGCAGTCACTCGGCCTCACCTTCGTCGTCGTCACCCACGACCAGGAAGAGGCGATGACCATGGCCGACCGCATCGCCATCATCGACAAGGGCGAGGTGATGCAGGTGGCGACGCCGGCGGAAGTCTACGAGGCGCCCGGTTCCCGCTTCGTCGCCGGCTTTGTCGGCAACGTCAACATGTTCGAAGGCAAGATCGCGCGTGGCGAGGCTGGCGCGGCAAGCATCGACGCGGGCAACGGCATCACCATCCGGACCGAGAATGCCGGCGATGCCGCCACCGGCGCGGCCGTCGCCTTCGCGATCAGGCCGGAGAAGATCAAGATATCGTCGAAGAAGCCGGCCGGTGCCGTCAATGCCATTGAGGGCGAGGTCTACGATATCGCCTATCTCGGCGACATGACCGTCTATCACGTCAGGCTGGACGATGGCCATGTAGTGCGGGCGAGCACGATGAATGCGGCCCGCATCACCGAGGATCCGCTGAGCTGGAACGACCGTGCCTGGGTGTCGTTCCGGCCGGACGCCGGCGTCGTGCTGACGCGATAGGGGACGGTCATGTCGAACGCCGCTGTCACCGCTGCAGCAAGCTCTCAGGCCACCGATGCTGGCAAATCCGCCTTGGCCAGATTGAGTGCCGCCTTCATTGGCCGTCTCGTCATCATCATCCCGTATCTCTGGCTGGTGTTCTTCTTCCTCATTCCGTTCATCATCGTCCTCAAGATTTCGCTGTCGCAGACGGCAATCGCCATACCGCCCTACACGCCGGTGCTTGGCTTCGGCGACGGCCTTTCCGGTTTTCTTGCCCAGCTGAAACAGCTCAGCGTCGATAACTACACATGGCTGACGCAGGATGCGCTGTACTTCAATGCCTATGTGACGAGCGTCATCGTTGCCGCCATCTCGACGGTGCTGACATTGCTTGTCGGCTACCCGATCGCCTATGGCATGGCCCGCGCGCCGGCGACGCTTCGCCCGACCTTGCTGATGCTGGTGATCCTGCCGTTCTGGACCTCGTTCCTGATCCGTGTCTACGCCTGGATCGGCATTCTCAAGCCCGAGGGGCTGCTCAATCAGCTGCTGCTCGCCACCGGCGTCATCAGCCAGCCGCTCATCGTCCTCAACACCTACACGGCGATCTTCATCGGCATCGTCTATTCCTATCTGCCGTTCATGGTGCTGCCGCTCTATTCGTCCTTGGAAAAGATGGATTACTCGCTGATCGAAGCGGCCAAGGATCTTGGCTGCCCGCCGACCAGCGCGTTCTGGAAGATCACCTTTCCGCTGTCGGTGCCCGGCGTCATCGCCGGCTGCCTGCTGGTGTTCATCCCCGCCGTCGGCGAGTTCGTCATTCCCGACCTGCTCGGCGGATCGCAGACGCTGATGATCGGCAAAACGCTGTGGAACGAGTTCTTCGCCAATCGCGACTGGCCAGTGTCGTCGGCCGTCGCTGTCATCCTGCTGTTGCTGCTGATCGTGCCGATCATGCTCTTCCAGCGGGCGCAGGCCCGCGCCCAGGAACAAGACAAATGAACCCGACCTGGAGCCGTTTCAACATCACCTCGATCGTGCTGGGCTTTGCCTTTCTTTACCTGCCGATCGTCCTGCTCATCGTCTTCTCCTTCAACGAGTCGAAACTGGTCACCGTCTGGGGCGGTTTCTCGACCAAATGGTACGTCGCGCTGTTCCACAACCAGGGCCTCATGGACGCTACCTGGGTAACGGCCCGCGTCGCCGTCATCTCGGCCACCGTGGCGACAGTGCTCGGCACACTGGCGGCTCTCACCTTGACGCGCTACACGCGCTTCAAGGGCCGGATGCTGTTTTCCGGCATGGTCTTTGCGCCGCTGGTCATGCCGGAAGTCATCACCGGCCTGTCGCTGCTGCTGCTCTTCGTCGCCGTCGGTCTCGACCGCGGCTTCCTCACCGTCACGCTTGCCCACATCACCCTGACAATGTGCTTCGTCGCCGTCGTCGTGCAGTCGCGCCTGGTCACCTTCGACCGCTCGCTGGAGGAAGCCGCGATGGATCTGGGCGCGCCGCCGGTGAAGACCTTCTTTCAGATCACGCTGCCCGTCATCATGCCTGCGATCGTGTCGGGCTGGATGCTGGCGTTCACATTGTCACTCGACGATCTGGTCATCGCCAGCTTCACCTCAGGGCCTGGCGCCACCACGCTGCCGATGAAGATCTACAGCCAGGTTCGTCTCGGTGTGACGCCGGAGATCAACGCCGCCTGCACCATCCTGATCGCGGTCGTGGCGGTTGGGGTCATCATCGCCTCGCTCGCCAACAAGCGTCGCGAGGTGCAGCGCCAGCGCGACGAGCAGGCCGCTCAGCGGGGGTGACGAAAGAAGCGGCACCCAGAAAAAGCCGGCAGGACGCACTTCCGACGACGCCCGCAGCAGCCTCGTTGCCTATTCTCCGGAAACCCCGCGGCTTATCGGCGAAATGAACGGCGTGCTCCACGTTCCGCCGACGAAGAACGAAGATTGGTTGGGACCCTGGTTGTTTGTCTGCGTGGCTGGCTGGTCCGCCTGAATGATGCCGCCGGACAGCGCCAGCCCGCGCCCGGCGTAGGAGGCGATGCCGGAAAGCCAGACCTTGTACTTCGCCGAATTCGCTTCGGCCTTGTCGATCCTCGCCACACCGTTCGAAATGCTCGCCTTGAGTTCGGCCCCGTCGATCGGCAGCGTTCCGTCGGAGACATCGTCGAGCGCGAAGAACCCGCCCTGTTCGTTGTGCTTGAGAAACGCCGGCAGGTCGAGCCGGCTCAAGGCGCCCTGGCCGAATTTCGCTGAAACCGAGCCGTCGGCGTTTTCGAAAATGGAATCCCAGGTTCTGCCCGGGCCCTTGAGGATGACCGAAACGGTTCCCCTGCCGATCGGCACCAGCCGCGTCATTCCGGCTGCGGTGCCAAAAGCGCCGCCATCGACATCGGAGGCGAGCAGCCTGATCTCGACCTGCGTGCCGCCCGGCATGCGGTCGAAACGAAGACTGCTCTGGATGTTGCCGCCAAAGGCCGATGCATCGGAAATATCGAAGACCGCAAGACCGTCCTTGACCTGGGCGGTGGCGGCGACGTCGGCAAGCTGGATGGTGCCTGCGGTGGCCTGCGCTGCCGACAATCTGAGATCGAGATCGATGCGGTCGGCGACGCTTATGTCGATTTCGCCGGGACCAGCGCCGTCCGCAGGCGCCAAGGGTGTGAAGGCGGAAAGAAACGATCGCAAGTCGAGCGTGTCGAAGGCGAGCGTTCCGGCGATCACCGGCCGCGCCTCGCCAAAGGAGAAGTCCAGCGCACCCATCCCTGGATTGTCGTCCAGAGCGATCTCAGTGTTTTCGAGTTTAATGCGGCCGGAGGTCGCGGTGACCTTGCTGGAAACGGAAACCGAGCCGATTGCCGCGCCCGGCGCGATGCCGGCCCGCGACCATTCGAGCACGCGCCTGAGCGAGGGCGCGGCAAATTTCGCCTGACCGTCGAAATAGGCGTTCTCGGACATGCTGGCCACGCCGTCGAACGAAAAACTGGCAGGGGCCGCCTTGAAGGAAAGCGTCATCGGCGCAGCACCGCCGCCAAACAGCACCAGCGGGTTCGACGAAGCGGCGTCCACGGCGACGCTTTCGCCGCGCCAGATCCCGGTCGCCGACAGCGTCGCATTGCTGTTCATTGCGGCCCAGTTCGCCTGTCCG
Organism: Mesorhizobium sp. M6A.T.Ce.TU.016.01.1.1; assembly: GCF_003997065.1. NCBI lineage: Bacteria > Pseudomonadati > Pseudomonadota > Alphaproteobacteria > Hyphomicrobiales > Phyllobacteriaceae > Mesorhizobium > Mesorhizobium sp. M6A.T.Ce.TU.016.01.1.1. Next base: position 13,248 of record NZ_RZTJ01000003.1, read on the forward strand.
CTCAGGCTGCTCAGTATCTCAGTGTCCTTGCCATCGACGGAGGTCACCACGCGGCCGTTCCTGAACTCCACGGTGCCGAACGGATCTGCCGGCAGCTTGCTCAAGTCCGGCTTGGCTGGATTGGCGCTGACCACGGCGCGAGCGGTGTCGATGGAACGCGTGATGCGCCCGCCCGACGGCAAGGCGGGCAGGAAAAGCCCATTTGCTGCGCGTTGAACCCTGATCGTCGGCCGGATCAGCCGCGCCGTCGAGAACACCACGTCGCCACGCAATGCCGCCATGGCCGAGAGATTGACCTCGACCCGTTCGGCTTCGATCACAGGCGGCGCGTCGGTCTCTGTCCACTGCGAGAGCGTCACGTCGGCCAGGATGGCTCGAAAATTCGGCCAGACCTCGATCCGCGGCGCGCCGTCAATGGTGACCCTGAAACCGCTCCACGCACTCATTTCCCAGGCGATGCGATCGCGCACGATGCGGGTCGAGGCAACGAGCGGCAGCGCGGCGACGGCCAGCGCGGTGACGAGCACGGCAACGCCGATGGCCCATATTCCGCGCCGGATCAAAGATGATGACATGTCGCCCCGTATGCTTCCGTTCCGACAAAATCGCCCGACGGGTGTAACCCACGGCTGACGCATTTCAAGTCTTTATGGCCCAGCGATGGCATTTGCGCACATCCACATCGCTCGGCCGAACAAAATCTTGCTCTGCTGCGCTGCGATATGCATAAGCGACGGTGACCGCGGGAGGATTGATCATGGCTGGCGAAGCACCGCTCTGGGCACCGACGAAAGACCAGGTCGACGCGGCGCCGATGACCGCCTTTATAACGGCCGCCGCGGCTGGAACCGGCAAGGGTTTTTCATCCTATGCCGATCTACACCGCTGGTCGATCGACGATCGCGAGTCATTCTGGAGCCTGGTCTGGGATTTTTGCGGGATCGTGGGCGACAAGGGCGCCAGCGGGGGCGAACGCGTGCTCGTCGATGGCGATAAGATGCCCGGCGCCGCGTTTTTTCCCGACGCGAAGCTGAACTTCGCCGAGAACCTCCTGAAGAAGACCGGGCCCAGTGACGCTATCGTCTTTCGCGGCGAGGACAAGGTCGAGCGCCGGCTCTCCTGGAATGAGCTGCATGCGCTGACCTCGCGGCTGCAGCAGCTTTTCCTGTCGCTTGGGGTGAAAAAGGGCGACCGCATCGCCGCCATGATGCCCAACATGCCGGAGACCGTCGCCGCCTTGCTGGCGACAGCCTCGATTGGCGCGGTCTGGTCGTCCTGCTCTCCAGATTTCGGCGAACAGGGCGTGCTGGACCGGTTCGGCCAGATCGAGCCTGTCGTCTTCATCGCGCCCGACGGCTATTGGTACAATGGCAAGGCGATCGAGGTCGCCGACAAGATCGCGGCCGTTGCGGCAAAGCTTCCCACCGTCCGCAAGGTCCTGATCGTCGACTATCTCGGCACTTCGAGCGATGTCGCGGCGACCGTCGAGAAGGCTGCGGCGCTGGACGAGGCACTCTCATCCTTCGCGGCCAAGGCGGTCGCTTTCGAACGGTTGCCGTTCGCGCATCCGCTCTACATCCTGTTTTCTTCCGGAACGACCGGCATCCCCAAATGCATCGTCCATTCGGCCGGCGGAACGCTGATCCAGCATGTCAAGGAAGAGCGGCTTCATGCCGGCCTGCTCGACGGCGACCGCTTCTTCTATTTCACCACCTGCGGCTGGATGATGTGGAACTGGCTGGTGTCCGGCCTCGCGTCGGGCGCAACCCTTCTGCTTTATGATGGCTCGCCCTTCTACCCCGACGGCAATGTGCTGTTCGATTTTGCCGACGCCGAGAAGATGACCTATTTCGGCACCTCGGCCAAATTCATCGATTCCGTGCGCAAGGCCGGCCTCAAACCGATCCGCACGCATGATCTTTCCACCGTGCGCACGATCTCCTCCACCGGCTCGCCATTGTCGCCGGAAGATTTTCGCTTCGTCTATGAGGGCATTAAGCACGACGTGCATCTCGCCTCGATCTCCGGCGGCACCGACATCGTATCCTGTTTCGTGCTCGGCGTGCCGACGGAACCGGTGTGGACCGGAGAGATCCAGGGACCCGGTCTCGGTCTCGCCGTCGATGTCTGGGACGACGATGGCCGCCCGCTCAGGCAGGAGAAGGGTGAGCTCGTCTGCACCAAGGCGTTTCCTGCTATGCCAATCGGTTTCTGGAACGATCCCGAAGGCAAGAAATACCACGCAGCCTATTTCGAGCGCTTCGACAATATCTGGTGCCACGGCGACTTCGCCGAATGGACCGCCCATGGCGGCCTGATCATCCATGGTCGCTCCGACGCGACGCTCAATCCGGGCGGTGTGCGGATCGGCACGGCGGAGATCTACAATCAGGTCGAGCAGATGCCGGAAATCCTGGAAGCGCTGTGCATCGGCCAGGATTTCGACAATGACGTGCGCGTTGTGCTGTTCGTGCGGCTGGCTGCCGGCGTTGAGCTCGACGCCGAGCTGGAAAAACGTATCCGGGCGAAAATCCGCAGCGGGGCGAGCCCGCGCCACGTTCCCGCCAGGATCGTCGCCGTCGCCGACATCCCACGCACCAAATCGGGCAAGATCACCGAACTCGCGGTGCGCGACATGGTGCATGGCCGCGCCGTCAAGAACAAGGAGGCGCTGGCCAATCCAGAAGCGCTCGAGCTGTTCAGCGATTTGCCGCAGCTTGCCGACTAAGCAAACAGAGCGGCGCCGCCATTCGGCTTGATAGGTGCTGGTCGAGCATGGTTAACGAAATATCTCGCTCGAATTTACCTAGATTTCATGAGTGGTACACATTGGTAAATTTTCGGCGACGCCGGTAAGGTTTTGTTAAGGGCCGGCACCGATAGTCGTGCGTAACTTGAGGGAGAAATCCCGTTCCTCGAAATCCCCAGAGGATCTGAATTCGCTCAAGCCCCCGTTGTAACAGCAATCCCATCATTCAAGGCGTCCTGTTGGACGCCTTTTCTTTTAGATCAATCCGCGAGCACGCGGGTCGACGGAAAAGCGACTTCGACCAGAGTGCCCTCGCCGGGCGTCGAGTTGATGGTGAATCGAGCGCGGTTCGCCTCGACCATGGCCTTGGTCAGCGGCAGCCCGAGACCGGTGCCGTCGCCGCGCCCGCGCTTCAGCGCGTTGATCTGCTTGAACGGCTTCAGCGCTTGCTCGATCTCGGACTGGCTCATGCCGATGCCGGTGTCGCGCACGCGCATCACGACGTCGCCGGAGATCTCATAGGCGGTCGACACGATTACCTGGCCGCCGGCCTGCGTGTAGCGGATGGCATTCGACAGGATGTTCAGCGCGATCTGGCGCACGCTGCGCAGGTCGGCCACCACTTCCGGCAGCCGTGAGGCGAAACTGGAGCGGATGATGACACGTTCGCGGTTGGCTTGCGGCTGCATCATCGCCACCGTCTCGGCCAGCGTGTCGTTGAGCGACACCGCCTCATAGGCCATCTCCTGCTGGCCGGCCTCGATCTTCGAGATGTCGAGCAGGTCGTTGACCAGGTCGAGCACGTGGTTGCCCGACCGGTTGATGTCGCGCAGATAGTCGCGGTAGCGGTCATTGGCGACCGGCCCGAATTTCTCGTCGACCATCAGCTCGGAAAACCCGATGATGGCGTTGAGCGGCGTGCGGATCTCGTGGCTGATGCGGGCGAGGAAGTCGGTCTTCTGCGAGGAGGCGCGCTCGGCCACGGCGCGCGCCTGGGTCAGATCCTCTTCGGCTCGCTTCCACTGGGTGATGTCGCGCACCACCGCGCAGAACCCGCTGTCGTTGGGCAGCCTGCCGATGGTCATGAACAGCGGAATGAAGCGCCCCTGTGCCTCGCGTCCGATCACCTCGCGGCCGTCATTCATCACGCTCGCCACGCCGGGCTCGGACAGTCCGTCGAGATAGTCGCGTGCCGCGCGCTGGCTTTCGATCGCAAACAGCGAAAAGAAGGGTTTGCCGGTCACCTCATCGCTGTCAAAACCGAACAGCGCTTCGGCCGGGCGGCTGATCGAGCGGATCGTTCCGTCACGGCCGATCAGCACGACGCCGTCGGTCGCGGTGTCGATGATGGTGCGCATCTCGGCGATGCGCGCCTTGAGCTCGGAAACATCAGGCTGCGTCTGGTCGTCGGCGCCACCCTGCGGAATAGCCGCTGCCTCGTCGTCGCCGGAACGGCGCACGACCAGCATCAGCGCCTTGCCGCCACGCCACGGTACCGAGCGCAGAATAGCCTCGATCGGGAACTCCTGACCGTCATGCGTCTTCAACCGCAGCGCGTGATCGGTGCCATCGGAGGCGCTGTCGTCATAAGGATCGGCAAACAGCGCGCCGAGGCCACCTGCATCCTCCAGATCGTCGAGCGTGTCATAGCCGGTCAGGCTGAGGAATTCCTCATTCGCATAGTGAAGATCGTCACCGGAATGGATGAGCAGGGGCACCGGCAGCTTGCCGAGAATCGAAATGTCCGCAGCGTTGTTGTCGTCTGCGGTCGAAAAAGCCGATGGCACGAACCCTTCGAGCTTGAGCGACGGCACCTGCAGGCGCGGCCGCTCGACGGGCGCCGGCTCCATGTCACCGGCATGGCCGATGTCATCGGCTGACGAATCGGTTTCATCGTCATCGGACCGCGCCCAGTCCTCGCTGTCTTCTGCGTCACGGAAATCGGCAGCCGTCATGCTGTCGTCGTCTTCGGCGGCGATCGATCGACTGTCCGAGTCAGCGATTTCCTGCGTCGCCCTGTCCGGCTCTGCAACCGGCGCACCGCCGCTGTTGTCGGCGACATTATCCCGGTCGGCATAGTCGAGCAGCGAGCCTGAGATGTCGCGCACGGTTGATTCCGGCTGCTCGCCTTCGAGCCTTGCGACATCCTTCTCGTCTTCGCCATCGGTTTCGGTCGGTTCCGCCGCAGCCGGTTCTGCCGGCTTTGCAGCGTCGGGCTGTTCGGTCGGGGGATTGTCCTTCTTGAGCCGCTCGCCGATTTCACGGAATGCACTGCGTTCCAGCGTCGACAGGCCTTTGTCATTGGCCGGCTGCCTGTGCTCGGCCAACCGGATCACCTTGTCGGCAAAGCGCCGCTCCGGCTTCGGCACGATGGTCAGCGCCGGCACCTCACCCTTGAATGGGTCGGTGTCCTCAGGCGTTTCGGCGACTTCCGGCTCGACGGCTGCGGGGGTTTCGGCATTAGGGACAAGCGCCGTGCCGATCGCTTCCGGATCGACCACCGCATCGCTGGAGCGGGCCACGCCGAAACCACGAAAACCTTCGAAGGCACGGCTTCGGCTGTAGACAGGCAGCGCCGCCAGGTCGACGGGTATCTTGAAATCGGTGCCGGCAACCGGCCACAGCACCGAGCGGCCGGACCAGGTGTCGCGTCGATCGAGCAGGCCCGCGATCTCGCCGGACGCATCGAGGTCGAAGGTGGCCGCGACGTCCCTGAAGCGCCGGCCGATCACATCGGCGGCAGGCTTGCCGACGAGTTCCGCGAATTCCGGCGACAGGGCACTGAACCTGCCCTCGGCGTCGGTGCGCCAGACGAAACGCAGGGGCGCCGCCGCGCGGTCGATCGGGGGGATGGCACGGCCGGCCGGGGAGGCGGCCCTGGTGGCATCCTGCGCGGTATTCTCCGCCGAAGCGTCCGACGCGGCCGGTGCCTCGACAGGCCCGGATGCGTTCGGTCGGCCCGGCTCTTGTGTCTCACCCTCGCTGGCGCTGAAATACCAATGGTCAAGCTGCGTGGGGGCTCCGCCGGCCGCAGGGCGGGCGCTATCAGCTGCTTCCGGGCTCTGCTCGGTCGCATCGGGCCCAGTCGCATCGAGTTGGGGCGAACTGGGAATGTCATGCTCCACCGACACCGCAGTGTCTTCGCCGGCTGCCGGAGCAGTCTCCGCTGCCGCATCCGCCTTCGCGACTGTTGCCGGCGCGTTGTCCTGTTCTGCTTTTGGCTGGACTACGGCATCGGCCGCAGCGCCATAGGTGTGCTCGCCAGCGGAGGCTTCTTCGGAGTCAAGCTGGTTCTCGTCGATCACCACCAGCAGGTGCCGCTCATCCGTCAGCCGGGCGAGACCGGCCGGATAGGAAGTGGTGCCGCCTGGAACGAGGCGTTTGACGATGCGATCGCTCTCGTTCGCCACATCGGCCACGAGCGCTGCCAGCGTCTCGGGCAAGATGCCGAGCGCCGAAAAACCATCGGAAGCGGCCTCGATATTGCCCTTGGCGTCGACGAAGGCGATGAAATGACCGTCTTCGGTAAAGCCGCTGATGGCCCGAGCGGCGATCTCGGCAGCGCTGCGCGAGCCGGTCTGTGCCGCCGGCACCGCCAGCATGATCGCGTTTTCGCCGTCAGGCATGGTCACGGCGCTGGCCAGAAAGCCAACCGCGCGGCTGGTTAGGCCGGTTGCCAGCCGCACCGTGATGGCGCGGTCGCGGCCGATCTGTGGAAAACCGCTTGTCGCCATGATCTGGCGCCTGGCGATCAGCGGCAGCCCTGTCGAGGCGCCGATGATGGCCTCGATGTCGGGGTAGCCGAACACTGCCGCCCCTGGCCCGTTTGCCCAGATCACCTGTTCGAGGTCTGCCGATAGAAGGGCGATCGCGTCGCCGGCGGCAAAGCGCTGGCGGACCGCGTCGAGCACGGCGACGTCGAGGAAGGAGTAGTTGTCGGACGGCATGCGCTTGGCGGACCCTCACGGAACGGGCAATTTTCCAGTTAACGTTTTGTTAATAAAAGCCGACGGCGCGAAGGTCCACAAGCCATAGCGTGCAACCGCTGGAATCTCTGGGCTCGTGGTTAACGCAGGGAAAGAATTTTATGGTGCACTGCAACAATGATATTGCAATGCACAAAAATTGCCTTTATATTGCCATCATACATGAACGAGACGGCTTTCTGTCAAAGCCGCTGCCACTGCAAAGGATGGAAAATGTCCAGGACCAAGACTGCTGAAACGATCGAAAACGTTGAATTCCCGAGCTTCGATGCTTCCAAGGCCACCGACCAGATCCGCGCTTTCGCCGAAAAGGGCGTCGAGCAGTCGAAAGAGGCCTATGCCAAGCTGAAGACCGGTGCGGAAGAGACCCAGAAGGCTCTGGAGTCGACCTTTGAGACCGCCAAGACCGTTTCCAACGACCTGTCGCTCAAGACCATCGCTGCTCTGCGCGCCAATACCGAAGCCGGCTTTTCGCATTTCGAAGCCCTGATCGGCGCCAAGTCGCTGTCGGAAGTCGTCGAGCTGCAGACCGCATTCCTGCGCAAGCGCGTCGAGATGGCCGTCGAGCAGGCAAAGGATTTCCAGACCGTCACCTCCAAGGCGGCCGAAGACGTCTCCAAGCCGATAAAGACCGCCTTCGAGAAGGCGATGAAGGAAATTAAGGCCGCCTAATATTTGCGCATATTTCGAAGATGCAACAAAAGGTCGCATTTCTTCGAATAGGATTATGTGAAATATAGTGGTCAAGCGAAATACCCGGTGGGTGGAACCTCCTCCCTCTGCTCTCCGGGGTGACCAGCCAGCACCTCCTCCCGCTGGCTCGTAACAGGAAAAGGCCGGCACCTCCTCCCGCCGGCCTTTTTCTTTGCCCGGCGAAAAGGCGACGCCGTTGCCGGAGCGATCTTTGCCTACCGCGCGTCCTCTTGGAGGCGCACAGGACGGCGTAGAACTTTGGATTTTGCGCGTGATCTTTTCCGAAAATCGATCTGATTTTCGGGGTCATGCGCGGCCAAAAGCCTTGAATTAAACTCCGATAGCCCGTATGGACGCATCGCCGAACGACAGAGCGGGTCCCGGAGAATGAACGGTCCATCTCGATCCCGCTCGGGCAAACGTGCCGTTGTAGCTCAGATGGTTAGAGCGCCGGATTGTGGATCCGGAGGTCGCTGGTTCGATCCCAGCCAACGGTACCATCGGCTTGTCGGTTAAATCACTGAATTTGTTAGGGCGGCTGCGCTGCCTATGTGTCAGCCGCAATCGTCGCCTTTAGCCACTGCGTGATGGCATCGAAAGCGATCGGTTTGGTCGTGTCGACGTCAAGCAGCGGTCCGCGCCGCAGCGGCGCGGCACGCTTGGCCAGTTCGATCAGTTCGGGGATGTAGGCCGCGCCGGGATGGCCGGCGGGGCGCTGGTCGAGCCGTGCGCGATAGCGCTCGGCCAGAACCTCGCCGGGCGCGTGACACCAGATTTCGGCGGTCTGCTCGACGCCAGCCCTGCGCAGGTGATCCTCGAGCACCTGGCGCGGCTGGAAACCGAACCAGGCATCGACGATAACTGTGGTGCCCGCCGGAGCTTCACCGACGATCGACCAGATCGCCTCGTAACTGGCGCGGCCGAGCGTGCGGTTGAATTCACGGTCGCCGCCGCCGAGCGCTTCGAGGAACGGGTTCTTGACCGTATCAAGCGTGAGCAACGGCCATCCCATCCGGTCGGCGATACCGCGCGAGACCATGCTTTTGCCGCTGGCAGGGATGCCGTTGACCAGCACGGCGCGCCTGGTGGGCACGGCACGCCGGCCGGGATCGAGCCGAGCGGACGGCAGGGACACCGGCGACGCCTGCGTGACCGTCGCCTCGGCGGCGAGCGCTTGCAGACCGGCGCCGATGACGCCGGCGTCGTCGCCGAGTTGCGCCGGTTCCACCGGGCATTGGTACCAGGGAGCCAAAGCCGGGGCGTTGGCAAGTGCCCTGTGGGCCGCCAGGCCAAGTCCGCCGCCGAGCAGGACCAGATCGGGGGCGAACATGGCCACGGCCGAATCGATTGCCGCACGCAGCGGCCTGGACCAGGCTTCGAGTATGCCGCGCGCCAGCGTGTCGCCGCCGGCATCCCGGGCAAAAAGCTGATCGACCGAAACATCCGGACCGAGGCCTGCCCGCGCGATGTAACGGCCAAGTGCGGTGCCTGAGCTGGTGGTTTCAACGCAGCCGCGCCGGCCGCAGACGCACGCTTCGCCTGATATGTCGACAGTGATATGGCCGAGCTGCCCAGCCGTCCCCTTGCCGCGGACGATCTGCCGATCTAGAGCTACGGCACCACCAATGCCGGTCCCGATCGTGAACATGATGATGCTTTCATGGCCTCTGGCGGCGCCGAGAGCCATTTCCGCGACCAGTGCCATGTTGCAGTCATTGTCGATCAAGACGGGCTTGCCTGCCAGGCTTTCCAGTCGTTGCGCCAGGGGGATCGAGGCGAGGTTGACGTAGCCTCCGGACAAGACTGCGCCAAGCCGCGCATCGACGCGTCCGGGGACGCCGATGCCGATGGCGGCAACTTCGGGAGAATCGAGCCGGCGCACCATTTCGGCGATCCGGGAGAGCACAAGCTCCGGGTCCGGCGCGCTCTTCTCGGAAATACGATCGAGGATTTCGCCTGTGCCGGAAATACGGGCGGCGCGCAGATTGGTGCCGCCGATATCGATTCCGATGGCCATCGAACTAGAGCCTGTTCCATTTCGACTAAATCGAAATGGGGCTCTATCTTGCTGTTTGACCATGATCTTTTCCGAAAACCGGTCCCCACTTTTCGGGATCATGGTCTGAGGCATGACGTCCCGTGCGTGCCTGGTGTGAACGCCGAATGGCTAGGCTGCTTTCTGCCTGTAGTTTCCGATCACCGCCTGAAGCTCGCGCAATCTCGCCACTGCGACGGTCTTAAGCCTTTCCCGCTGAATGTCACGGTCAAGCGAGATGCAGTCCTTCCACAGCGACCGGCCGGCGATGACGCCTGACGCGCCGTTCTTCATCGCGATCTCGACCTGGCCCAGGAACGTTGCGTGGTTGACGCCGGCGGAGAGGACCGCCCATGGCACTTGGCCGGCCATGCTGGTGATCCTTGCGCAGGCTTCCGGCGTTCCGGGATAAGGAAGCTTGAGCACCTTTGCTCCGCATTCCAGTGAAATCCGGGTGCCCTCTTCGACTAGCCAGGGGATCTTGGCCGTATAGTCTTCAAGGCGTTCCCCTTCGACCTGATAGGTCAGGAACTCGACGACAAGCAGGAGGTCCTCTTGCGCGAAGTCGGCGATGCACTGGCGCAGGATGGCGACATTGTGCTCATTCGCCTCAGGCCTGTCTGCCCTGAGATAGACCATGATCTTGCCGCCGGTGCCGCCGAGCTCGCGGACGCGGCGCGCGTCGATGCCGGGAACGAGGCGCGACAGGCGGTAGCCGGCGGGCGAGACGTCGAAGCCTGAGGCGTCGAGGCCGATGAGCAGAGCCGTATCTCGGTTCAGCACCCCTTCATCGACAACCCGCGGCACCGCGCAGAGCGGGTCGAGCAGCACGCAGGATGCCTGGCTGGCGAGGTATCGCGTGATGTCCGACTTGGTGTCGCCCAGCATGTCGTTGGTGATCTTGGCCTGTTCTGCAGGGTCCGACGCAAGCAAGGTACGCATGCCGCCGCGCTGGTCACAGGCGATGGCCATCATGGCCCCATCCTTGCCGCATATCTGCTGGTAGCCGCGCAACTCTGCGGTCGTCATCTTTGTCATGATCTTCTGTCCGATGTTGGCGCCCATTCACCAGGGCGCAGATCCGTGGAACAAGAAAGGTTCAGTTTTTAACTGCCTCTCGGCAGCGAGTTTTTGCCGCTTTGATGCGCTATCGACCGAGAAATTTGGCCTTGGCCCGTGGAAACGGGCCCACATTGCGAGTCAGCCGAATTTGCGCGATAACTCCCATCCGTCGATGGGTCTGTAACACATTGCTGAAAGGAATTGCAAGCTGCCAGTCCCTCCCGCACAAGATGCAGCCGCCGCATCGCGGACGATGCTGCATACGGTCGCCAAACTGCACTACGAAGCGGAGATGTCGCAGGTCGATATCGCGCGGCGGCTTGGTGTCTCCACCGCGACCATATCGCGTCTCCTGCAGCGGGCGAGGGCAGAGGGCATCGTGCGGATCGAGGTTCTCGATCTTGCAACTCCCGAAGGCATCACCACGCAACTGGTCGAAGGGCTGGGACTTCGTGACGCGGCAGTCATCGAAACGCCGGCAGCCGGCGCGCTGACGGCGCTCGCAGCACCGCTCGGCGCCTTGCTCAAGCAAGCGGAACTGACGGCCGGGTCGGTGGTCGCCATCGGCTGGGGGCGAGCCATTCGCGAGGTGATCCGGGCAGGCCTGCCGCGCATTCCCGGCGTTCTTACCGTCGCTGCCACCGGCGGCATGCAGCAGCAGGCGCCGCATTTTCAGATCAACGAGTTTGTGCGGCTTGCCGCCGAAGAGTTCGGCGGGACGCCGCATTTCATCCATGCGCCCTATCTGCCGTCCACCGAGTTGCGTGAGGTCTTCCTCGGCGATGCGGCCATCCGCGACAGCGTCGCGCTTTGGGACAGGACCGACGTTGCGATCGTCGGCATCGGCCTGCCCCATGCCATCAATCCGCCCGAGGCGAGCGCGGCCACGCTGAGCGAGCAAGCCCTGTTCCACGCGGCTGGAGACGTTATCAGGCATTATTTCGACGCCGAAGGTTCCCTTATCCCGTGGGAAGGGGAGAGCCGGATGATCGCTATGTCGCCGGCCCAGCTTCGAGCCGTCCCCCTGGTGATCGGTGTTGCCGCCTCGCCGGAGAAGGCGACGGCCATCATCGGTGCCGTCCGCGCCCGGCTTATCAATGCTCTGGTAACGGATACCAAGACGGCCCAGGCCATTCTCGAGGCTCTCTTGCCTCAATAGAGGCGGGCGCGCCGATCGGCACACGTGATCGGCACCAAACGCGGCTCGCGAGTCCGCCGCCGCGAAATCATCAGTTGTGCCGTCAAAGCGTTGGGGCAATAGTCTGCGTAAGGGGCTCTGCGGAGCAGACAAATGTCGTCCGGTTTGAAAGCGTTTCCAGCCAGGAAATACCAGGTTGCAATTTCTTTCAGCAAAGTGTTACAACTTTGCGGCTAGGCACGCATGTGCGCCGAGCGGCGCTATTCCCTCGACCTTGCGGAGGCTAGGAACGGGACTGCGCGCATCAGGCTGGTCGGGTTTCGACTGGCTGATCTAACGACTGGGGGGCGCTCGGGAGGAAGCTGCCCATAACAGCAAGCAGGCGAAACCCGTTTCTCGCCGCCAGCATTTCACTTAGCCGGAACGGATTGACGGCCATGTCAATGTCAATCGCAACGGCAAATCTGCCAACATTATGAGGAGGATGTTATGAAGAAGATTGTTGCCGCCCTTGCGGCTCTCGCCATCTGCGCAACGGCGCTGATCACGCCCGCTTTGGCGCAGGACAAGAAGTTCACCGTTGCTCTCGTCCCCGGCCTTACCACCGACGGCTTTTACATTACCATGCGCAAGGGAGCCCAGGCGGCGGCCGATGCCCTTGGCGTGACCCTGGTTTTCCAGGGCGCCCCGGATTTCAATCCGGTGACGCAAGTCCCCGTGCTTGACGCGGTCATCGCCAAGAAGCCGGACGCTATCCTGATTGCGCCGACCGACAAGGTTCAATTGGTCGAGCCGCTTCGCAAGGCCAATGATGCTGGCATCCCGGTGATCACCGTCGACACCTTCATCGGCAGCGGCGTCTATCAGACCGGTGCCGGCGAGGCGGATTTCCCGCTGTCCTATATCGCCTCGGACAACATTCTCGGCGGCGAGATCGCCGCCCGGGCATTGGCCAAGGCCATAGGCGACAAGGGCAAGGTCTACGTTTCGAACGTCAAGCCTGGCATTTCGACCACCGATCAGCGTGAAGAGGGCTTCAAGATGGAGATGGCGGCCAATCATCCCGGCATCACCGTCCTCGAAACCCAGTTCAACGACAACGACGCCAACAAGGCCGCCTCGCAGCTGCAGGCTGTGTTCGCGCGCAACTCCGATCTCGTTGGCGTGTTCGGTGCAAACCTGTTCTCGGCGCTCGGCGCGGCGAATGGCGTCCAGCAAGCTGGGCAGACCGGCACCATCAAGGTCGTGGCGTTCGACGCGCCGACCAGCATCGTCGACAACATCAACACCGGCTTGGTGGACGTGGCGATTGCCCAGCATCCGGCTGAGATCGGCTATTTTGGTGTCGTTTCGGCCTATGCCCACCTGACAGGCCAGTCGATCCCGGTTGCGATCGGCACCGGCTTCACGATCATGGACAAGTCGAACATCGCCGATCCGAACATCTCAAAGTACCTCTATTCCGAATGAGTCCAAACCAGCTTGATCTCCTCCCGGCTTGCCGAGAGGAGATCTGCGCCGGGTCTCTGGGACCCCGTTGACGGAGGCCGCGCCGCGGATCGGATATATCAATGACCTCAACATCACCAATCGAGCAAAGCGAAACGCATGTCGCCCCTCAGGCCGACCATGGTGATCCGGCCAGGACCTGGCTCGGACGCATCGCTGAAGGGCGCGCCTGGCTGTTTCTCGCCGGCCTGATCATCTGTTTCGAGGTTTGGTCGAGGCTCTCCTTCGGCGCGACCTTCGTGCTCAATCCGTTTAACGTGCAGTCCATCGCGATATTTGCCGTGGCGCCGCTGCTGCTTGCGACCGGACAGACATTCGTCATCATTTCGGGAGGCATCGACCTCTCGCTGGGCTTCATCATGGGCCTTGCGGCCGTCGTTGCGGCCCACGCTACGAACATGGCGGGAGCCGTAATCCCGCTGCCACTGGCAATGCTGGCGGGTATTCTGGCGGCCGTGATTGTCGCAGGCTTGCCTGGTGTCATCAACGGCTTGCTGATCTCGCGCCTGAGAGTTCCGCCTTTTATCGGCACGCTCGGCATGTTCGGCGTGGCGCGCGGCGTTGCTTTCCTGTTGGCCGGCGGCACGACGGTGCCGGTCCAGAATTCCTGGTTCGCGCTGCTCGGCAACGGCAGGTTCTACGGCGTGCCTTATCTCGTCATCATCGCCGCCGTTTTCGTTGTCGTGATGCACTACATCCTGAGCCAGACCCGATTCGGTCAGCACAACTACGCTATCGGCGCCAATGTGCAGGCAGCGCGTCGTGCCGGCATCGACATCAGGGGCCATACCTTGCGTCTTTATGTGCTTTCGGCGATGTGCGCAGGCCTCGGTGGCGCGCTCTATGCAGCGCGCTTCACTGCGGGCGCGGCACAGGCCGGCGAGCCGTTGCTGCTCGACAGCGTCGCAGCTGTCGTGATCGGTGGCGCCAGCCTGTTCGGCGGATCCGGCACCATCTTCGGGACGGTCGCCGGAGCGCTGGTGATCGCGGTCATCCAATACGGACTGGTTTTCGTCAATGTCGAGCCGTTCTGGCAATTCATCGCCGTCGGCTTCGTCATCATCATTTCCGTTCTCATCGACCAGGCGCAGCGCCGGTTCAGTGGAGCCCGTCAGGATGAATAGCCCAGCCCAAACCACCCCCCTCTTGGAAGTCCGGAACCTTTCCAAGCACTTCGGCGCCGTCCGCGCGCTCAACGATTTCTCCATGGTCGTGCGGCCGGGCGAAGTGGTGGCCCTGGCGGGCGACAACGGCGCCGGCAAGACGACGCTGATCAAGGCGATATCGGGCGTCTTTCAGCCGACGGGCGGTGAAATTCTGCTGAGGGGTCAACCGGTGACGTTTGCGACGCCGCATGAGGCGCGCGAAAAAGGCATCGAAACCATCTATCAGGATCTCGCTCTCGCCGACAATTTGTCCATCGGCGCCAATATCTTTCTCGGCCGTGAACCCATGCGCAAGGCCTTCGGCTTCCTGCCGGTGCTCGATCGCAAGGCCATGGCGGTTGCCGCCAAGCAGACCATGGGCCGGCTGGATTTCCATGTCAGTCGGCTCGACGCCCCGGTCAGCAATTTCTCCGGCGGTCAGCGGCAGGCCGTTGCCATCGGCCGGGCCGTCTATTGGGACGCGCAGATCCTGATCATGGACGAACCGACTGCGGCCCTCGGCGTTCCCGAACAGCGCAAGGTCATCTCGCTCATCCACCAGCTCAAGGCGCAAGGCCGAGGCGTGATCTTCATCTCGCACAATCTGCAGGACATTTTCGCCGTTTCCGACCGCATCGTCGTGCTGCGCCGGGGCGTTCAGGCCGGCGAGCGCAAGATCTCGGAAACCAACCATGACGAAGTCGTCAAGCTCATGGTTGGCGGATAGGCCGAACTTTTCGACTGCTGAAACAATGCACTTCCCGAGCAAATCAGCTTTCCGGGTGGCGAGCCGGCCAAGCCGGCAATTCTCCGGCGAGAAGCGACCGCGACAGGATCGCTGGCACAGCTACCGCGCCTAGCCGCTCAGCATCTCAATGCGCCCGGTCGATTTCCGGCGAAATATGCTCGCTCCCAACGATGACAAAATGCCATCCAGATACGCTCGGCGCAGTGGAAATAAGCAGGATGGCGAGCAGAGTCGACATTGCCTGAGGATGTCACTATATAGCGGCGGCTTTGGCCGCGTATCCTAGGGTTGCGCAGCGAACGGCGCCGCAAACGTGCTACGTATTGTGACACCTATTGTCATACAAATTGACTGGAATACCGGAAAAAAGCAAGTAGAAACAATGGCGCGATCCGGGACTTGATCCCAGCCAACGGTGCCAATCTCCCAAGAAAATAGAATCTCCTCAAGAATTAGAATGTGCTCCTTGAACCTTCGATTTCCTTCAGCTCTGTGGAGCTTGGGCAAGATCGGCTTGCCGGGTGACGACGACTCGGTTGGAATGGGAGCGTGCATCTTTCCGGGGATACCAGCGTTTATGATTACCAACCGGCGCAGCCGCCAGGGAACAGCAGTATGAGTGAACACGCGATCGAGTTCTTGCAGGAATGGATCGGCGAAAAGGTCCACTGCCACGCCTCGCCGGACAGGATCGAGAAGCAAGCCGAGACCCTCGCCAGGGAATGTGCCGCCAAGGCGGCTGAGGCCGGCATACCGCTGGAGGATATCCAGGAAGAGGTCGGCGATATCAAGGAGCTTATAGCGTCGAAGCTGGAAGAGGCGGCTGAGGCCGACCAGGACGAAAAGAATTCGGACAAGCCTGCCGGGTGATCTGCCGACCCGGCGAAAGGCCGGGGAAAGCATTATTGACCCGGCTCAACCATATGCAAGAGCGGTGCGGCGCGTGTGACGCGCCAGGCAGTCTTACGTCCCCTGACGACTTGCATCGAATCTGCCCTCGAGCCATGCCTTCGGCAGCGCCGGCACGAAATTGCCGTCGCGCCCGGTCATGTCGTCATTGGCGACCAGCGCATTGAGGATCGCTTCCTCCACGCCTTGGATCACGGCGTCGAAGAACGGATCGATCTCGCTATCCGGGACAAAATCCGCGCTGGCGATGCGGCCTGACGGCGCCAATGCCGCCTCGCGGTTGGCGGTCGAAAAGCCCAGGAAAATATCGCCCGAGCTATGATAGCCGAAGCCGCCGGTCATGGCGACGCCGAGCGGCACCCGGCGGGCCAGCCGCTTCACTTGATGCGGCAGGAACGGCGCATCGGTGGCGACGACCCCGATGATAGAACCCTTCTCGGCGCGCGGCGTGCTTTCGCGGATCGCCGGTTCCACGAGATCGGGCCCGGCGCGCAGGCCGCGAATGGTAAAATTGCTCCGCTTGCCGAAATTCGCCTGCACGAACGCACCGACCGTGTAGCGCTGGTCTTGCCATTCGACGATGCGCGATGCCGTGCCGGAGCCGGCCTTGAAACCGAAGGCGATCATGCCGGTGCCGCCGCCGACGCTGCCTTCCTCGATCGATCCGCTGGTCGCGCCATCGAGCGCCGCAGCAACATGCTCGAACCTGAGATGGTGGCCGTTGATGTCGTTCAGGAAGCCGTCGTAGGTTTCCGCCGCCACCGGCAGGCCCCAGGCGCTGTCGAGCGCGGCCGGCAGCACGCGCTGCATCCAGTGCAGCGTCGCGTCGCGTGAAACGCCGCAGGAGTGCGTGTTGGTGATGGTGATCGGGAAATTGAAGGCACCCGTCTCCTCGATGATGTGCGAGCCGGTCAATTCGCCATTGCCGTTCTGGCTGAAGATCCCGGCAAAGACCGGCGTGGCGAGATCTGCGTGCGGTCTGGGCAGGATAGCGGTCACGCCGGTGCGCACCGGTCCCTTGCCGACCACCAGCGCACCATCGCCCGAAATCAGCGTCGAATAACCGACTGCAACGCCAGGCACATCGGTGATGGCGTTGAACGGTCCGGGCGTGCCGTCAAAACTTATGCCGAAGGCTCTCGCGCGCGGCTTGCCGGAAGGCGTCGTCTGGTGATGATTGTCGGTCATTGCCATTCAGAAAGTCATGCGCGCTCAGAATTCATGGGCGCTCGGAAATAATGGCCACTCAAAACAGAGAGCCTTGATTGCCAGGCTCCTTGGCTTTGGCGGCCGGCTTTGCAATTGTTTTCGGCCGTGCGGCACCGCTGGTCGCAACCGCATCGGCGGTTCCGTCGGCGAACTCCAGCGAAAGTGCCATGCCCGACGTCACTTCCGCCGCTTGCTTGATCACCGCACCGTCGGCGTCTTTCACCAAGGCAAAGCCCCGCGCCAGCACCGCCTTATGCGACAGCGTCGCCAGCAGCCGGTCGGCCTGGGTCAGTTTCCCGCGCAAGCGTTCGAGCCGCACCGAAATCATCCGGTCCTGTCGCCGCGACAGTGCCGCCAAGATATCTACCTGCAATTTCTGCCGCCTTGCGATCGGCGCGGGCGACAGCCGTGCGGCGGCGCGCGAAAACCGCGTTCGCCGCTCGCGCACGATGGCGAAGAACGCCGCTTGCGCGCGGGCGAGATCGCGGCCGGCCAATGTACGGGCCTCGTTCATGCGTCGCGACAGAGTGGCCGGCGTCAGCCGCTGTGCCTGAAGCCTAGCTCGCTTGCGTTGGACGCTGACGGACAGCGCCCGGCCAAGCCGGCTCGTCGCCTCGTCGAAGCGCCGGCGCGGCAGCGCCAGCAACTGGTCGGGCGAAGGCAGTGCACGGGCGGCGGCACGGACCGCCTGGCGCTTGCGTTCGAAATTGCGCGATACCGCGGTCTTGAGCCGCGCACCAAGGCCGGCAAGCGTCACTTCGAGGTCGGCGCGCACGGGCACGGCGATCTCGGCGGCACCCGTCGGTGTCGGCGCCCGCACATCCGCCGCCAGGTCGATCAGCGTCCAGTCCGTTTCATGGCCGACAGCGGAGATCACCGGAATACGCGAGGCGGCGACGGCACGAGCCAGCGCCTCGTCATTGAACCCCCAAAGATCCTCGAGGCTGCCGCCGCCGCGCGCCACGATCAACAGGTCGGGCTGCGGGATGACGCCATCGTGCGCCAGCGCGTTGAAGCCGTTGACGGCGGCGGTCACTTCCTTGGCCGTCGTCTCGCCCTGCACCCGCACCGGCCAGACGAGCACATGCAGCGGAAACCGGTCCTTGATGCGGTGGATGATGTCGCGAATGACGGAGCCTGTCGGCGAGGTGACGACGCCGATGACGCGCGGCATGAACGGCAGCAAGCGCTTGCGGCCGGCATCGAACAGGCCTTCGGCCTGCAGCCGGCGCTTGCGCTCTTCCAGCAGCGCCATCAGCGCCCCGGCGCCAGCCGGCTCCAGATTGTCGATGACGATCTGGTAGTTGGACTTTCCGGGATAGGTGGTGAGCTTGCCGGTGGCGATCACCTCCATGCCCTCTTCGGGGCGGAATTTCAGTCGACCCATCGTGCCCTTCCACACCACGGCGTCGAGCCGCGCGCGGTCGTCCTTCAGGCAGAAATAAGCATGACCGGAGGAATGCGGCCCGCGATAGCCGGATATTTCGCCACGCACCCGCACATTGCCGAAGACGTCCTCGACCGTGCGCTTCAGCGCGCCGGAAATCTCGCTCACCGTGTATTCGGTGGCGTTGGTGCGTGATTCGGATGCTGCGTCGCTCATTGGCCGATTGGGGGGCGGTTGTGCGTCCGCGTCAAGCCGTAGGTGCTCAGCGCCGACCCCCGGGTCCTTCACCAGCCCGGCAAGATCTGGTTCGGCTTGTTCCGCTTCATCTTCGAAAAGGCGAGTGCGGCGAAGTCGAAGCTTCCCGTCTCTTCGCCGAGCGGCACGGAAATATTATCGAGGCTTTCCGAAATGTGACGGGCTAGCGCGTCGACGATCTCCGGCCGCGACGTCTGGCCGCGCATGATGCCGATGCGGCAATCGGGCAGGGCGCCGAACCCGTCGGCGTCGCCCAAAACTCGCATGCCGGGCCGCAGCGCACATTCCGGCAGCACCGAGATCGCCAGGCCGGAAAGCACCGCAGCTGTGATGACGGTGGCCGAGAAGCTGGTGAACAGGATGCGGTAGTCGCGGTTCTGCCGGTCGAGCACGTCGACAGCAGCCCGCCGCCAGATGCAGTTCGGCCGGCCGAAAGCCATCGGCAATGTGTCCTGCTCATGTGTCGCGTGGTTGGCCGAAGTGACCCACAGCAGCGGTTCGCGCCGCACCACTTCCGACTGGCCGTGCGCGTCATTGTGGGTCACCAGCGCCAGATCGAGATTGCCGCGCTTGATATGGTCGACCAGCCCGGGTGTTGGCTCGCAGATGACCGTCAGCTCGACACGTGGATTGGAACGGGCGAAGCGGGCCATGATCTCGGGCAGGAAGCGATCGGCATAGTCGTCCGGCGTGCCGATGCGGATCGTGCCTTCGAGCCGCCGGTCGTCGAAGGCGGCCAGCGTTTCCCGATTGAGGAACAGCAGCCGTCTTGCGTAGGAGAGCAGCCTGTCGCCATCCTCGGTCAGCCTGTTGGTGCGCCCGTCCTTTTCGAACAGCGGCTTGCCGATCCGTTCTTCCAGCCGGCGCATCTGCATGGACACCGCCGACTGCGTCCGATGCACCTCTTCCGCCGCGCGGGTAAAGCTGCCGGTGTCGACGATTGAGACGAAGGTCTGCAACTGATCGAGATCGAGTGGCGCTTTCATCGGTCCAATCCATCATTAGTGTTGATGCTAAAGATTAGAAACATTCGTTGGATTAATCAATCAAGCGGTGGCAGATTCAGCATTGTCCACATCAAGGCAGTGCATGTCGCCTAAGTGGTCACCGTTTTTGGGACGACGACGTGCATCTTCTACGTGGATCGGGACCGGAACGGCCGCTGTTGCCAGCGCCGATCGCCCCGTTTCGTCCGTTCAAATATGAAGGAGGCTGATATGGCTACGTTCGACTTCGCCACCGAGACTTCGCGCATCACGTCGCGTCCGGCTATTGCGACGCGCGCGGCCAATGCCATTTCCAACGTCTACCGCGCCTGGAAAAACCGCCGCGCCTTTTATCGCCTTGGCGAGATGTCGGACTCCGAACTCGCCGATATCGGCCTCACGCGCGCCGACCTGCATGTCGCTATCGACGTGCCGTTTGGCCGCGATCCGACCGAAAGGCTACGCGTCATCGCGACCGATCGCATGGACACGATCGAGGATCTTGCCCGCAAGGTGGCCTAAGGGGGCGCGCTGTAGGAGTTCGCAGGCGCCCACTCCCTGCCGGTTCCCCGCCGGCCCGCCTGCACACTGCCCGGTTCTCACAAGGACCGGGCATTTTCTTTTGGGCGGCCCTGAAGATCAGGCATCGGCCGGCTCGTCAGTTTACCGCCGATCCATGCCTCGCTTGAACTGATCGAAGATCGATTCCATGCCCTTCTGGTAATCGTCGCGCTGCTGCGCGCCTGTCTCGAACATCTTGCCGAACAAGTCGTCGAACGGATTCTGTGGCCTGCCGCTTGGGCTGGCCTGCGGCTGCGGCGCCTGGCGCTGCTGGGGCGCCTGACGCGGCTGCGGCTGAGACTGCTGCGCGCCACCGCCGAACATATCCTGCAGCACCTTGCCGAGCGGATTGTCGCCGCCATAGGGATTGGGTGCCTGCTGCGGCTGGGTCTGCTGCGGCTGCTGCATGCCGCCGCCGAACATATCCTGCAGCACCTTGCCAAGTGGATTGTCGCCACTGGGGTTTTGCGTCTGCTGTGGCTGGCCTTGCGGCTGCTGCGCGCCGCTGCCGAACATGTCTTGCAGCACCTTGCCGAGCGGATTGTCGCCATAGGGGTTCTGCGTTTGTTGGGGTTGCGGCTGCTGCGCGCCACCGCCGAACATGTCCTGCAGCACTTTGCCAAGCGGATTGTCGGCTGGGCTTGCAGGCTGCGGCGCCTGGCGCTGCTGTGGTGCCGGCGCCTGTGCGCCTCCACCGGCCTGCCGCATCATCTGCTCGATGATCTCGCCGAGCGGATTGCTGCCGCCGCCGAATCCGCCTGCTGCCTGCATCTGATTTGTGGTCTGCTTGAACAGGCCGCCCATCACCATCGAAGCCACCGCCGGCAGCATCTGCTGCAAAACCTGCTGGCTGACGCCGCTCGCCTGCGCAGCCTGGCTGGCAACGGCGCGGGACAGGTCCTTGGAGCCGAACAGATGCCCCAGAATGCCATTGCCTTCATCGACGCCCTGCGGCGAGAAAGCCCGGCTCGCGTCCTCGAAATACTTGGCGTGCTGGCCGCTGGCCATTGCCGTCATGAACGAGCCGAGCCCGTAAGGGTCGGACGTGTTGCGCTTCAGCCCCTGTGAAAAGGCCGGCAGCAGCGCCTCGACCGCCGATTGCGTTTGCTGCTGCGAAAGCCCGAACTGTTGGGCCAGGGCCTGCATGCCGTTGCCGTTCTGCGCCTGCGTCAGAATGTCGAACAAGGAAGGCATTGGTTTCTCCTCGAAAATCCGCGCCTGCAGAAACCTAGACCGTTTCCCACGTTTGTTGAAGGGGGGCACCGCAAGCGTGCGTGCTCCATCGCCTTACGGAACTTCAAACATCCTGAATGAAGTTCTGACATCGGTGTGCACGGGTGCCCTCCGACATGGCGGATCTGAGGATCCTGTCACGCCATCAGCGTCAGGTGGTCATTGCGTCTTGCTCCGGGCTCCGAAACGATGCGAGAACGAAAAGGAGGGCAACCCGGTATTTGATCGAGCCGACCATGCATCATGATTACTTTGCCGAAAAGTCCTTCTCGCATGACTGGACATCTACGCATATCCCGAAATGGCAGCGCTTGTTCAAGGCTATCAAGAACAGAGATCTTGAAATACTTGAGATAGGCTCGTTCGAGGGTCTGTCGGCTGTGTTTTTCCTTTCGTTTTTCAAACGGTCGAAGATTTGCTGTGTCGACACATTCGCCGGGAGCAAGGAACACGTGACGAGCGGTTCTGAGTATGAAGCGGATATGAGTTCCGTCGAATCAAGGTTCGACAAGAATCTCGCTCCCTTCGGAAACAGGCTGGAGAAGCTCAAGGGACTATCGATCGAAATCCTGCCGAAGCTTCGTCGTGAAGGCCGGACATTCGGGCTGGTCTATGTCGACGGCGACCACCACGCCGCCAGCAGCTTTGCCGATGCGTCGCTGGCCTGGCAGATTCTGGAAACGGGCGGCATCATGATTCTGGACGACTATGTCTGGATGCCGGATCGACCTGCCGCGGATCGGCCGCAGGCTGGCATCGATGCGTTCCTTGGGTCGATAGAAGGCCAGTTCGAGGAGCTGCGGCGAGGTTATCAGATCATCATTCGCAAGACGCCATCGCAAGCCCGCCTGGCCGGTTCGGATTTGTTCGGATCTCGGCCGCAGGAAATCATGACTGGCGGGGCCGTCGAATTGACCTTGGCGGGGCGTCTCCGTGCAGCTTTAAAGAAATTCGGGAAACGCTAAGTCGCCTCCTCCGACATAAACCCTTAATACGCATATTCCATGAACACCGGCTCGATCGAGCCGCCCCAGCGCGTATGATAGGCGGAGAGCAGCTCTTCGGCGCTGGTGGTGCCGCGTGCGACGACTTCGTCCAGTGTGCTGAGGAACGAAGTTTCGTCGTAGCCATCGCGGTTCTTGCGGCCGCGGTTCTTCAGCCCCATGCGCGAGATGACGAGCACGTCGCGGGCGATCTCGCGCAGTGTCGTGTTGCGGAACGGCGCCGAAATGCCCCGCTCCGGCACGGCGTTGCGCATCGCCAGCACTTCTTCATAGCTCCAGCTCGAGGTCAGCGCCTCGGCCGCGTCGAGCGCCGCCGCATCATAGAGCAGCCCGACCCAGAAGGCCGGCAGCGCGCAGATGCGCCGCCACGGTCCGCCATCGGCGCCGCGCATTTCAAGGAAACGCTTCAATCGCACGTCGGGAAACAGCGTCGACAGATGGTTCGCCCAATCGCCCATCGTCGGCAGCCCGTCGGGGATCTCGTTGCGGGCCGCGCCTGCCATGAACTGGCGGAAGGTGACGTGCGTCATGTCGTGGTAGTGGCCGTCGCGGATGACGAAGTACATCGGCACGTCGAGCGCCCATCCGACATAGTCGGCGAAGCCGAAGTCGGGCGAGAAGCAGAATTCGAGCAGGCCCGAGCGCTGGTTGTCGGTGTCGCGCCAGATGTCGCCGCGCCAGCTCTGGAATCCGTTGGGCCGACCCTCGGTGAAGGGCGAGTTGGCGAACAGCGCCGTCGACAGCGGCTGCAGCTTCAGTGACACCTGCATCTTGCGGCGCATGTCGGCCTCGCTCTCGAAGTCGAGATTCACCTGGATGGTGCAGGTGCGGTACATCATGTCGAGGCCTTTGGTGCCGACCTTGGGCATGTAGCGCGTCATGATCTCGTAGCGCGATTTCGGCATTTTCGGCGTCTCGGCCAGCGACCATTTCGGGCTGCCGCCGAGGCCGAGGAAGCGGATGCCCATCGGCTCGGCGATCTCGCGCACCTGTGCCAGATGTGCATTGCCTTCGCGGCAGGTCTGGTGGATTGTCTCCAGCGGCGCGCCGGACAGCTCGAACTGGCCGCCGGGCTCCAGCGAGATCGCGCCCTGGCCGGTCGGCTCGACCAGGCCAATGATGCGACCGGCATCCATGATCGGATCCCAGCCGAGTTTCTCCTGCATGCCTTCGAGAATGGCGCGGATGCCGCGCTCGCCGCCATAGGGCACCGGCGCATTGCCGTCGACATAGAACGGGAATTTCTCGTGTTCGGTGCCGATGCGCCATTTGTCGCGCGGTTTGTTGCCTTCGGCCAGATGCTCGACAAGCTCGTCGACGCCTTCGATGGGCCGGAAATCGGTTGTGTCGCGCGCCATTACAAGTCCTCTGTAGGCGGCCGGACGACCGCCGGCGCTAGATGGACGAAATGTCAGTAGACGATCAAGCGAAAAATCCTGAGCCACAGGGTAACTGGGATTGATCACCAATCCCCGACCGTCGCCTGTATCACCGCCAGTGCCGCCACCGCAGCCGTATCGGCGCGCAAGATGCGCGGACCGAGCGGGATGGCGGTTACGAAAGGCAGCGCCCTCAGCATCCGTCGTTCCTCGTCGGAAAACCCGCCTTCAGGCCCGACCAGCAGCCCGAATTTCTTCTCCCGCACCGCTTGCAGCGCGGGCAGAGGATTGTTGGTCGAGGCGTCCTCGTCGCAGAAGATCAACCGCCGCTCCTTGTCCCAGCCGGTCAGCAGGCGTTCGAACTTTTCCGCTTCGCGCACGTCCGGCACCGCCAGGATGCCGCATTGTTCGGCAGCCTCGACGACATTGGCGCGCAGGCGCTCGATGCCGGGCTTTGCCACTTGCGTGTGCTGGGTGATGACCGGCTGCAGGACGCCGGCGCCCATCTCGACCGCCTTCTGCACCAGATAATCGACCCGTCCCTGTTTCAATGGCGCAAAGCAATAGACGAGATCGGGCAGCGGCGGCTGCGGCCGCTGCAAGGTAAGCACCTTCAGGCGTACCGCCTTCTTGGATCTGGCGGCGATTGCCGCCGACCATTCGCCGTCACGGCCGTTGAACAACAGGATTTCGGCGCCCTCGCCGAGCCGCAGCACATGCATCAGGTAGTGGCCCTGCTGCGGGCTCGCCTCGAACTCGATATCCGGTCCGAGGTCGTCCGGCACGAACAGCCGCTGCATCTTGTAATTGGCGCGCATCGCCGAGGAATGGGCGAGCCGGCTCTTGGCGTCAAGTCTCGGCCGAGGGATGCCAGACCGGTTCGTAGCCTTGCCTCAGCACCGAAACGGTGGTTGCCGGCGTGAGCAGGCGAATTGGACGGCCTGCAAAACCGCCGAACCCCACCGGTTCGCCATAGCCGGCGAACGACCAGCGCAATACCTCGCCGCCCCGTATCGCATAGGCGCTGCCGCCGTTCGCGACCATGGCGCCGTCCGGCAACCCGGCAAGTTCTTCTGCGGCTACGACGGGTGCCCGCCCACCTGCGGCGAGCCGCTCCTTATGCAGCCGCTTGTCGACCTGCGGTGCGCGTGGCTCAGCAATGGCGAAGGCTACGCCGAAGCGCTGGACGAAATCCCTCGCCCGCGCACGCCGGCAGAAGAAGCAGGGCCGATGCCCGGCAGAGAGCGCGGTCACCTCGTCCAGGAAGAACAATTCGGTCCAGCCGGGTTTTCCCCCTGGCCTGTTGCGGCCCATCGGCTCGCGCCGCACATCGCGGAATTCGCAGACGCAGATGATCCAGGCATGCAGCGCCCAGCGCTTTTTCAGCAGTGTCTTCGTTTCGGGGTCATGGATGATGCCGCGGTTGCCCATGAACAGGCCGCGCTCCGGCACGGCATGGAGGACGCCGAACGGGTCTACGCGGTTCTGCAGTGGCATAGCTTTCTCCCCGAATACGCATCTTGGCTGCAATGATGACGGCATGGTATCGCTCGTCGCATCATTTTCATGTCAGCAGGTTTTTCAATGCGGGTGCTGGTGGTCCAGAATTTCGACAATGAGGGCCTTGGCCAGATCGGCGCAGCTCTTGTCGAGGCGGGTGCCGACATCGATCTGCGCCGGCCCTATTGTGGCGAGACGCTGCCGCAGGACAGCGATGCGCACGACGCCATGGTCGTGCTCGGCGGCGCCCAGAATGCGTTGGACGACGAGATTTGCCCGTATTTTCCGGGCTTGCTCGACCTGACGCGCGATTTCGCCGACAAGGATCGCGCCGTTCTCGGTATATGCCTTGGCAGCCAACTGGTCGCGCGCGCCTTCGGCGGCGAGAACCGGATCGGCGGCGCCTCGGAATTCGGCTGGCACAAGGTCTCGCTGACGCCGGCCGCCAAAGCCGATCCGGTGCTCGGCGCGCTGCCCGAAAAATTCCCCATCTTCGAATGGCACGACGACACCTTTGTGCTGCCTGAAAATGCCGTGCGGCTCGCCGGCAACGATGTCGCCGAGAACCAGGCGTTTCGCATCGGTCGCGCCGTCTATGGCTTTCAGTTCCATTTCGAGGCGGATCGGCCGATGGTCCGCGACTGGAGCAGGTCCTTCGCCCCGCTCATAGCCGAACGGCACCCTGACTGGAGTGACCGGCTCGACGACGAAATGGCCCGCAACGGACCGGATGCCGATGCCGTCGGGCTGGCCATCGCCCGCGCCTGGGTGGCGACGATCTGACGGCTTGTCAGGCCGACGTTGCATATTTGGCACGCTGGCAAGAATCCGCTGTGGACAGCTTGTTTCGTCCTTGGCTTGTGGCCGCCCGCCACCCTAGAAGGCACGCGCTCTGCATCTTCCGTGCAACCGCGATGAACCCTTTGTGTCACTCGCGCGACACATCGCCGATACAGAACATCCCTAGAAGCGCGAAATCGTACTTTCCGTTTCAACCCATTGGTAACCCGCCTCGTGCACAGATGCAGAAAGCTCAACAAGAGATGACGTCCGTGAAAGCAGCGCTTCTGTCCTTTGCCATGTTGTCGGCCATCGTGTTGTGCGGCCTCGGCACCTATGCCGGCGACGCAGCCGCCAACCACAACGCCGTCGACGGCTACGGCGTCACCGCCGCGCTTCGCTAGCGCTTGTTACCCAGAAGCCTGCCTTTGGAGTTGATCCGAGGATGCTCAGCGGTTTTGGGATAACGACATCAACAAGCAAGGACTTGAAGCGCGACCCGCCTTTAAGCCCTTTCACCTGACACCACCAGGATACGCTTGTCCGCGCCGTCCACGACGAGCGCGGTGAGGTTTCCCGTCTGGTAGGCGAGCGTGTCGATATTGACGCGGTTGATCATCACCTCGGCCTCCGGCACCGGTGTGTGGCCATGCACCACGATCTTCGGATGGAGGCCTGGATGGTTGTGGAAGATATCGCGGATCCAGATCAGGTCCTGCGTAGTCTGACTTTCCAGCGCAATGCCTGGCCGGATGCCGGCATGGCAGAAGAAGAAGTCGCCGAACGTCAGTGAAAACGGCAGCGACTGCAAGAAGTCGACATGGCTTTTCGGCACAGCCTCGACAAGTGCTGCATGGCCTTGCCGCAGTGCCGCCTCGGACCTGCCAAACCACGCGCCGCCGCCTTCATTGATCGCCACCCCGTAGGATTGCGCGGTCTGGATGCCGCCATAGCGCATGAAAAGCCCGTCCGCATCGGGGGCATCGAGGAAGTCGAGGAAGCCGATGTCGTGGTTGCCGGCGAGCATCAGGTGGCGCGGGTCGCGTTTTCGCGCTTCGATCAGGAAATCAAGGACCCCCTTGGAGTCCGGGCCGCGGTCGACATAGTCGCCGAGATAGATGACACGCCAGTCGGCTGGTCGCGCCTGGATGATCTCGGCCGCAATCCGGCGGTACATGGCGACCAGCAGATCGAGCCGGCCATGCACGTCGCCGACCGCATAAAGGCGCATGCCTTCCGGTCCGCGCGCGTCGAGAAAGTGGATGCCGGGGGCGGTCAATGCTTCCATCTCCGTGATCATGCCGTCACGGGAGTCTAACGCCGAAGCTGATCCTTGCCCATGTCGGTTACCAGACGCTTTCCGCACAGCGCCAGCGTTATGTCCATCTCCTTGCGGATAATTTCCAAGGCTTTTGTAACCCCATCCTTGCCGAGCGCGCCCAGGCCGTAAAGGAAAGGCCGGCCGATATAGGTGCCCTTGGCGCCGAGGCACAGCGCTTTCAGCACATCCTGGCCCGAGCGGATGCCGCCATCCATGTGGACCTCGATCGTGTCGCCGACCGCGTCGGCGATCTCTTCGAGCACTCCGATCGATGACGACGCACCGTCGAGCTGGCGTCCGCCATGATTGGAGACGATGATCGCGTCGGCGCCCGTCTTGGCTGCCATCAGCGCGTCTTCCTTGTCGAGGATGCCCTTCAGGATCAGCTTGCCGCCCCAGCGTTCCTTGATCCAGGCAACGTCCTTCCACGACAGATGCGGGTCGAACTGCTCCGTCGTCCATGACGACAGCGAGGTGAGGTCGCCGACGCCCTTGGCGTGGCCGACGATGTTGCGGAAGGTCCGGCGCTTGGTGCCCGCCATGCCAATGCACCAGCCCGGCCTGGTCGCCATCTGCCAGATGTGTTTCGGCGTGAAGCGCGGCGGCGCCGAAAGCCCGTTGCGGATATCCTTGTGGCGCTGGCCGAGGATCTGCAGGTCGAGCGTCAGCACCAGTGCCGAGCATTTCGCAGCCTTCGCCCTGTCGATGAGATCGAGGACGAAATCCTTGTCGCGCAGCACATAGAGCTGGAACCAGAACGGCTTCTTGGTCACGGATGCGACATCCTCGATCGAGCAGATGCTCATCGTCGACAGCGTGAACGGCACTCCGAATTCCTCGGCCGCCTGCGCCGCCAGCATCTCGCCGTCGGGGTGCTGCATGCCGGTCATGCCGGTCGGCGCCAGCGCCACCGGCATCGCCACCTTCTCGCCGATCATGGTCGATTCCAGCGAGCGGTTGCTCATGTCGACCAGCACGCGCTGGCGGAATTTGATCTTTTGGAAATCCTCCTCGTTGGCCCGGTAGGTGCTTTCGGTCCATCCACCTGAATCGGCATAGTCGAAGAACATCTTCGGCACGCGGCGGCGCGCCAGGTCCTTGAGATCGGCGATGGTGAGGATCATGCTCATGGGCTTCCCGCTGGTTCTCGCTAATTCGTCGTTGTTGATTTTGTCTGCCCGGCGCTCACGTGCGTTTCCTTGCCGGCTCGCCGTCGCCGGCTTCGGAGCGCTGCATGAGCCTCAGCCGCGACACGCGCTGCCAGTCGCCGCTGCGCTCCGCCTCGGCCATGGCGCGTTCGACATGGGTGATGTGGTCCATCGCCGCCTGCCGTGCGGCCGCCGGATCGCCGGCCTTCACCGCTGCGTAGATCGCCCGGTGCTGCGAAAGCAGCGCCTCGCGCGCGCCCGGCACGTTGAACACCAAGAGCCGGTTCTGGAACACGCCCTCCGACAGCAGCCGGTAGCACGAGCGCAGCGTGTGCAGGAGGATGATGTTGTGCGCGCATTCGCAGATCGCGTGGTGGAACTCGACGTCGATTTCCGCCTCGTCGTCGAAGTTGCCGGTCCGGTGCGCCTCGTCCATGCGCGCCATGATGCGGTCGAGCAGCGCCAGGTCGTCGGCTGTGGCGCGCCGCGCCGCATACTCGGCCGCCACCGCCTCGATCTCGCGACGGTATTCCAGATAGTCGGTCGCCGCCTTGCGGTGCATGGAGATCAGGTCCGTCACCGGCTTGGTGAACAATTGGCCGATGACGTCGGCGACATGTGTGCCGCCGCCGGGCCGCGTCGTCAGCAAACCGCGTCCTTCCAGCGCCTTCAGCGCGTCGCGCAGGATCGGCCGCGACACCTCGAACTGGCGTGCCAGCTCGCGTTCGCCCGGCAGCCTGTCGCCGGTGCGCAGAACGCCTTCGAGGATCAGGCTCTCGATCTGCTGCACCACCTCGTCGGCGGTGCGGGAATGCTCGATCCTGGAGAAAATTTCGCTCAACGGGGATGCCTGGGGATTGAAGCGGTGTCGCAAGATAAAGCCAGCGTCGCCAACTGGTCAAATTATTTATCCAATTTTCCCGACCGAGTCGGTTTCGCTGCTGTCGCCGCATATCGCGTTCGGCTAACTTGTTGTTTGCGTCCCTTGGCAATTGGCTCTAGAGGGACGACGATTGCGCAAGCCCGGGGGACTAGCCGTGGCAGATGACCCGTCCAAGCTCGAATTTCAGCCCCGCGTCAAGGGCAGCGTCATGGGCTTTCCGGCGCATGAGGGACGGCCTGGCGCGCTTGGCGAGGTTCACGCCCGTCCGCATCCGCTGGTCGAGAAACCGCGCGTGCTGGTGCAGCTTTCCTTCATGACCGAAGCCGGATCCGGCGTCGACCAGGCGGTGCTTTCCGAACTGTCGCGACGCCTCGGCATCGCCGCGCCCGACCCCCACGCCCGCCACCACGCGATGAAGTGGGGCAAGGGCTCGCTGCGCTGGGAACGGCACACGGAATTCTCGACCTATCTGTGGGAAGGGCCGCTGGCCGCGAGCGGCCAGCGCCAGGAAGATTCGCCTTTCGGCAACGGGTTTTCGCCGCCGGGAACGGTGATATCCGGCATCAGGCTCGAAATACGCAAATGGACGCAGGCGAGCGAAAAGCTGATCGCCGGCTTCGACCCGACCAGCCTGTGCTATTCGCTGGTCGAGCGCGGCAACGCCGCTATCGTCACCGATTTCCGCCAGGACGGCGACGGCATGACCCGCATGCTGGTGCTCGACCGCGGCCTGACGCCGGCACGCACCGGCGCGCTGGCGCAACGGCTGATCGATATCGAAACCTACCGCACGCTGGCCATGCTTGGCCTGCCGCTGGCGCTGACCTTGTCCGGTCGCGCCCGCCGCATCGAAGACAGGCTGGCTCAGACCACGCTGGAAATGAAGGTCGCCGAGACCCGCGACAGCCAGACGCTGCTTGCCGACCTGACCGAGCTGGCCGCCGAGCTGGAGGCCGACGCCGCCTCCAGCCTCTACCGCTTCGGCGCCAGCCGCGCCTATGACGGCATCGTCCGCGAGCGCCTGGAGGCGCTGGAGGAGGAGGCGGTGCCCGGTTACGACACCTGGGGCGGGTTCCTGCAGCGTCGCGTCGCCCCCGCCATGCGCACCTGCCGTTCGGTCGAGGAGCGTCAGGCCAATCTGTCGACGAAGCTCACCCGCGCCACCACGCTGCTGCGCACCTGGGTCGACGTCGAGGTCGAGAAGCAGAACCGCGGTCTGCTGGCGTCGATGAACAACCGCGCCCGTCTGCAATTGCGCCTGCAGCAGACGGTGGAAGGTCTCTCGGTCGCTGCTGTCTCCTATTATGTCGTCGGCCTCATCGGCTACGTCGCCAAGGGCGTTTCGATCTTCGGCCATGTCTTTGCGCCGGAGGTCGTCACTGCCGCCTCGGTGCCGCTTGCCATCTTGCTCGTCTGGTGGGGCGTGCGCCGTGTCCGCCGCATGCACTCAGAACCGGCGAAGCATCCAGGCGAGTAGGCAGGCAATCTCCCCCCTTGAGGGGGAGATGTCGCCGAAGGCGACAGAGGGGGTCGTCTCGCATGGAGCGCCAACGCTCTACCGACAAGAAATGACGTTGGCACTTTAC
The DNA here is from genome assembly GCF_003997065.1 of Mesorhizobium sp. M6A.T.Ce.TU.016.01.1.1. Taxonomy (NCBI): domain Bacteria; kingdom Pseudomonadati; phylum Pseudomonadota; class Alphaproteobacteria; order Hyphomicrobiales; family Phyllobacteriaceae; genus Mesorhizobium; species Mesorhizobium sp. M6A.T.Ce.TU.016.01.1.1. Next base: position 44,454 of record NZ_RZTJ01000003.1, read on the forward strand.
GCGCCTGGACCCCCTCTGACCGCTTCGCGGCCATCTCCCCCTCAAGGGGGGAGAAAGCCAGCGGCAGATTGCCGCCGCAGAAGCCGGTCCCGGCGTCGGCTTCCGATTTCGGCCAAGCAGGATTTGCAACACGCACCCGCCACTGGTAAAAGATTTTTACCAGTCAATCGAAGGAGGCTGTTGATGTCCGGCCTGCTGATGCCGAAGCCAGACGACGCCACGATGCGCCGGCGCGACGAGATCGTCGCCGATATGCGCATCATCGTGCCGGGCGAAGGCGTCGTCGACGCCGCCAATTCAATGCGCGCCTTCGAAAGCGACGGCCTCACCGCCTATCGGCAATTGCCGCTGGTCGTGGTGCTGCCCGAAACGGTGGCGCAGGTTTCGCGCGTGCTGAAATATTGCAACGACCGCAACATCCGCGTTGTGCCGCGCGGCTCCGGCACGTCGCTGTCCGGCGGGGCGCTGCCGCTCGAAGACGCGGTGCTGCTAGTCATGAGCCGGTTCAACCGCATTCTCGAGATCGATTTTCCCAACCGCATCGTCGTCGCCCAGCCGGGCGTCACCAATCTCGGCATCACCACCGCCGTCGAGCAGGAGGGTTTTTACTACGCCCCCGATCCATCCTCCCAGATCGCCTGCTCGATCGGCGGCAATGTCGCGGAAAATTCCGGTGGCGTGCATTGCCTGAAATATGGCCTTACCGCCAACAATGTGCTCGGTATCGAGATGGTGTTGATGAATGGCGAGGTGGTGCGGCTCGGCGGCAAGCATCTCGACGCGGAAGGCTACGACCTGCTCGGGGTCATGACCGGTTCCGAAGGGCTGCTGGGTGTCGTCACCGAGGTCACCGTGCGCATCCTGAAGAAGCCGGAGACGGCGCGCGCGCTTTTGATCGGCTTCCCGACCAGCGAGCAGGGCGGCCAATGCGTCGCCGACATCATTGGCGCCGGCATCATCCCGGGCGGCATGGAGATGATGGACCGCCCGGCGATTCACGCAGCCGAGGATTTCGTCCATGCCGGCTATCCCTTGGATGTCGAGGCGCTGCTGATCGTCGAGCTCGACGGGCCGGGCGTCGAGGTCGATCATTTGATCGGCCTTGTCGAAGCCATCGCCTACAGGAACGGCTCGACCACCTGCCGCATTTCGCAGTCGGAGCAGGAGCGGCTGAGCTTCTGGGCCGGCCGCAAGGCAGCCTTCCCGGCGGTCGGCCGCATCTCACCCGACTATTACTGCATGGACGGCACCATCCCGCGCAAGGAACTGCCGCGCGTGCTCGCCGGCATGCGCGAGCTCTCCGAGAAATACGGGCTCGGCGTCGCCAATGTCTTCCATGCCGGCGACGGCAACCTGCATCCGCTCATCCTCTATGACGCCAACATGCCGGGCGAGCTCGACAAGGCGGAAAGCTTCGGCGCCGACATCCTGCGGCTCTGCGTCAAGGTCGGCGGCGTGCTGACCGGCGAGCACGGGGTAGGGGTGGAGAAGCGCGACCTGATGCCGGAAATGTTCAACCAGATCGACCTCGACCAGCAGATGCGGGTCAAATGCGCTTTCGATCCCAACCATCTGCTCAATCCGGGCAAGGTGTTTCCGCAGCTGCGCCGCTGCGCCGAGCTCGGACGCATGCACGTGCATCGCGGGCAAATGGCGTTTCCGGACATTCCGAGGTTTTGATGGCAACGTCTCAAAATGACGGTTCCTCGCCCCCGCGAAGCGGGGGAGAGGTGGCTCGGGCGAAGCCCGAGACGGAGAGGGGGCCTGCGGCCGACGTGCCAAGCCGACGCTCACCTGAAAGGATCGCGCGTGCCCGCGCGCTTCGCCATGGCAACAATCCGGCGGAAGCAACCCTCTGGAACGAGCTGAAGGCCAAGAAGCTGGGCGGATACAAATTCGTGCGTCAGATGCCGATCGGGCCATATTTCGCCGACTTCGCCTGCCGAAGCGAAAAGCTGGTCGTTGAACTGGACGGAAGTCAGCATGCCGGGAGTTCCTACGATAGGCGACGCGACGAATTCATGCGTGGCGAAGGGTTCTCGGTCGTGCGGTTCTGGAATGTCGACGTACTCAAGGGCCGGACGAGCGTTTGCGAGACTATCCTTGCGGTGCTGGAAGGGCGATTGGCCGAAGACGTGATCGCCTCGGACCTGAGGTTCGTTTTTGCGGCCAAGAAGGTTGGGGGTGGCGCTCTATGATTGCCCCCTCTCCGTCTCGGGCTTCGCCCGAGCCACCTCTCCCCCGCTTCGCGGGGGCGAGGAACCAGAGATCGCCATGACCATCTTCACCCCTTCGACCGCAACCGAAACCCTCTCCACCGTCGCCTGGGCTGCGGCAGAAGAATCGCCGCTCGAAATCCTCGGCCATGGCTCCAAGCGCGGCATCGGCCGTCCGCTGCAGACCGAGCACACGCTCGACCTGTCGAAACTGTCCGGCGTCACGCTTTACGAGCCGGCCGAACTGGTGCTGTCGGCGAAGGCCGGCACGCCGCTCGCCGAGATCGAAAAATTGCTTGCCGAAAACGGCCAGCAGCTGGCCTTCGAGCCGCTGGACTATGGCCCGCTGCTCGGCGGCGAAAAGGGAAAAGGCACGATCGGCGGCGTGCTGGCCTCGAACCTGTCCGGCCCGCGCCGGCTGAAGGCGGGGGCGGCGCGCGACCACATCCTCGGCATAGCAGCCGTCTCTGGTCGCGGCGAGGCGTTCAAGTCCGGTGGCCGCGTGGTCAAGAACGTCACCGGCTATGACCTGTCCAAACTCATGGCCAACAGTTGGGGCACGCTGGCTGTATTCACCGACGTCACCTTCAAGGTGCTGCCAGCCGCCGAGACCGAAGTCACGCTCACTCTGCGCGGCCTGCTCGACGATCACGCCGCAGCCGCCATGGCGCTGGCGCTCGGCTCCAGTGCCGAAGTGTCGAGCGCTGCCCATCTTCCCGAACGCGTTGCCGGACGGGTCGCCGGTGGCAGTCTCGGCAGCGCTGCCGCTACATTGCTGCGCGTCGAGGGTTTCGGTCCGTCGGTCGCCTACCGCATTACTGCGCTGAAAGATCTGCTCAGGAATGCCGGCCCGCTCGAGGAAATTTCGGGCGATATCTCGCATTCTGTCTGGCGCGATATCAGAGATTGTGCGCCTTTCGTCGACGGCCTGGCAAAGCCGGTATGGCGCGTCTCGATGGCGCCGGCGCAAGGCCACCAGATGGTGTTGGCGCTGCGCATGCAGGCGGCGGTCGATGCCTTCTATGACTGGCAGGGCGGATTGATCTGGCTGCGCATGGAGCATGGCGATCCCGAAGCCGATCTTCTGCGCGGACTGGTGAGACAGCATGGCGGCGGCCATGCGACGCTGGTGCGCGCCGCCCCGTCGCATCGCGCCGCTTTGCCGGTGTTCGAGCCGCAGGCGCCGCAACTGGCGGCGTTGGCGGCGCGGCTCAAAGCCGAGTTCGATCCTAAGAATATCCTCAATCCCGGCCGTATGGCGTCGGCTGCAAGCTCTGTTACTCTCGGCCCGGCAACCGAGGGAGGAGCATCATGAGCGACATCAATCCAGGCCCGACCGACTCAAGCAAACCCGCGCCGCGCCAGACCGACCGCTGGCTGGAGCCCGGTCCGACCAACGCACTGATCATTTACATTCTGTATCTCGCCGGCCTGGTGATCGGCGTCACCGGCCTTGTCGGCATCGTTCTTGCCTATATCAACCGCGGCAAATCGGGCGGCTTCGTCGAGAGCCACTACACATTCCTGATCCGCACCTTCTGGATCGGCCTGCTCTACGCGCTGATCTCGGTTGTGCTGATGATGGTGGCGATAGGCGTCGTGCTGATGTTCGCCGTCGCCGTCTGGTTCATCGCCCGCTGCATTCTCGGCCTGCAGGCGCTGCAGCGCGGCGAGCCGGTCAAAAACCCGGAAAGCTGGTTCCTCGGACTTTAGAGCATGATCCCGAAAAGTGGGAACCGGTTTTCGGAAAAGATCATGCTCAAACGGTAAGGACTCTTTGCGTGCAGACCAATTTTTCGCTTGCCCAGCTTGCCGATCCGCATGTCGCGGAATCGGAAAAGATCCTGCGCAAATGCGTGCATTGCGGCTTCTGCACAGCCACCTGCCCGACCTACGTGACGCTTGGCAACGAGCTGGATTCGCCGCGCGGGCGGATCTACCTGATCAAGGACATGCTGGAGAACAGTCGCCCCGCCGACAAGGAGATCGTCACCCATATCGACCGCTGCCTGTCCTGCCTCGCCTGCATGACCACCTGTCCGTCGGGCGTCAATTACATGCATCTGGTCGATCATGCCCGCGCCCATATCGAAGAGACCTACAAGCGCCCGCTGCTCGATCGCCTGACACGCGCCATGCTGGCTTTTGTCCTGCCTTATCCCAAGCGCTTTCGCGCTGCGCTCAAGCTGGCGAAGCTCGGCCAGCCATTCGCCGGACTGTTCGAAAAGATCCCGGCGCTGAAGCCGCTGGGCGCGATGCTCAAGCTCGCTCCGGCATCAGTCCCGGCGGCCTCGCCAATGGCTTCGCCGGGCATCCATGCCGGGCAGGGCACGAGAAAAATAGGCCGCGTCGCCATACTCACCGGCTGCGCGCAATCCGTGCTCGATCCCGCCATCAACGACACGACGATCGCGCTGCTGACGCGGCTGGGCGTCGAGGTCGTGGTCCCCGAGGGCGAGGGCTGCTGCGGCGCGCTGGTGCATCACATGGGCCGCGAGGAGGCAGCGCTTGCCTCGGCCAGGCAGAATGTCGACGCCTGGACGCGAGCCATCGACCAAGGCGGCCTTGACGCCATCGTCATTACCGCGTCCGGCTGCGGCACCACGATCAAGGATTATGGTTTCATGCTGCGCCTCGATCCGGCCTATGCCGACAAGGCGGCGCGGGTATCGGAGTTGGCCAGGGACATCACCGAATATCTGGCGAGCCTCGACCTGCCGGAACCCGTTCGCAAGCCGGGCACCATCGTCGCCTATCACTCCGCGTGCTCGATGCAGCATGGCCAAAAAATCACCCGCCAGCCGAAGGAGCTTCTGGCCAAAGCCGGCTTCGTCGTGCGCGAGCCGCGCGAGGGCCATCTCTGCTGCGGCTCGGCCGGCACCTACAACATCCTGCAGTCCGAGATTTCGGTTCAACTGCGTGACCGCAAGGTCAGGAATATCGAGGCAACGGGTGCTGAAATCGTCGCCACCGGCAACATCGGCTGCATCACCCAGATCGCTTCGGCGGCGAAGATGCCGGTGGTGCACACGATAAAACTGCTCGACTGGGCCTATGGCGGACCGCAGCCGGAGGGCGTTACGGACAGCAGGGCAGTCGTGGCAGCGGAATGACGTGGTTCAGGCTGCTTTCTACTCAGCAGCGAGCTTGTCCACCACACCGTAGGTCGCCTGGTAGCGTGCGCGCTGGCGGCTGAGCGCCACCATCGTATTGCGCAAAAGAATCGCCACGGTGATCGGACCGACGCCGCCCGGCACCGGTGTGATCCAGGACGCCACCTCCTTGACGCTCTCGGTATCGACGTCGCCGACGATGCGGCTCTCCCCGTCGGGTCCCGTCTCGGCATTGATGCCGATGTCGATGACGGCCGCCCCGGGCTTGACCATGTCGGCCTTGATCAGCCGCGGCTTGCCGACCGCGACGAACAGCGCGTCGGCGCGGCGGGCATGCGCTGCCACCGAGCGCGTCATGTGGTGGCAGACCGTCACTGTCGCGCCCTCGCTCATCAGCAGGAAGGCGATCGGCTTGCCGACGATCTCGGAGTGGCCAACGATGACGACCTCGAGCCCCTTGAGATCGAGACCGGTTTCCTTAAGCAGCTCGACCGAAGCGGCGGCCGTGCACGGCGCGAGGTCGAGCTGGTTGTAGACGATGTTGCCGATCGAAGCTGGATGCATGCCCTCGACGTCCTTGAGCGGATGCACCGCCGCCTGCAGCGTCTTGATCGGGATATGCGCCGGCACCGGCCGCTGGATGATGATGCCGGTGACGCGCGGATCGGCATTAAGGCCGTGGATCGCCGCTTCCAGTTCGCCGGCGGTGATGTCGGCGGGAAAGCGCCTTTCCTCGAAACCGATACCGGCCAATGCTGCCTTGGCGCGCTGGTTCCGGACATAGACATCCACCGCAGCTGTGTCGCCGACGGTGATCGATATCAGTTTGGGCGGAAAGCCTTCGGCGGTGGCGATCGCTGCATCCACGCGCACCGAGGCGATGATGCGTTGGGCGACCGGGCCGCCCCTGAGATAGCGGTTGTCATCGGACAGGGACATGCGTGAACCTTCTGTCTGAAAGTGTTGCTGCCGACATAGCAAAACTCTTGGGATAATGGCAGCTCGAAAGCGAACCGCTATGACTGTCGCGCGACGTACCGGCGCGAAGATATGCCCGCCAAGGGATGTCAGCAGAAACAAAAAGGGCAGCACGGCTTGCCGCGCTGCCCTTTCGTGACTGGCCGCATCCCCACACGGCCCGTCCCCCGTTGTTCTTTCGTCCGGCCTCAAAAAGCCAAAGCTAATGTCTTTCTAGCCGAGATGATTCGTGACCGCAACTATATCACCACAACCGTTGTGCCAACATTGACCCGTTCATAGAGGTCGACAACATCTTCGTTGCGCATGCGAATGCAGCCCGACGACACGGCGCCGCCGATCGTCCATGGCTGGTTTGTGCCGTGGATGCGGTAGAGTGTCGAGCCAAGATAAAGCGCGCGTGCGCCGAGCGGGTTCTCGCTGCCACCGGCGACATAGGTCGGCAGATAACGGCCCTTGGCGGCCTCGCGCGTGATCATCTCCGCCGGCGGCCGCCATTCGGGCCAGACCTTCTTCTGCGAGATCTTGTGCTTGCCGGCCCATTCGAAGCCCGGCTTGCCGGTGCCGACGCCATAGCGCCGTGCCTTGCCGTTGTTCTCGACCAGATAGAGAAAATTCTCTGTCGTATCGATGACGATCGTGCCCGGTTTGTGCGGACCGTCATAGGCGACTTCCTGCGGCAGGTAGATCGGGTCGATCTGCGGGCGCGCGACCATGCGCTTCTTGGACGGCGCCTGCACCGCGGCCGTATGCAGCTGAGCCGGTTGCGCCTGCCGTTGAGAACGGCGCTGCGGCTTTTGCATCTCTTGCCGGTTTTGGCGGACGATGCCCGGCGCGCGGCCAAGCTGCAGCACCCAAGGCGCCGAAAGGTCGGGGCTCACCATCACCGGCGGCCTGTCGGCATAACGGTCATTGGCGCTGGAGGATGTAGCGGTAGCGGCCAGCGCGGCTGCGGCGCCGAGCAGCGGAAACAAAAATGTCTTCATTGGAACGCACCTTGATCGTCGAACATCCAGGGGCGCAAAAGCGTCCCCGATTTCGTGGACATTGGGCGCGGAGCGGCAACCGAAACGTGAATCGGAATGCGTAAAATGCTCCATTGTCAGTAAACCTTTCGGTGTGGTTACTGGCCGGTTCAGGAATCTGGTAAAGCCGGAGTAAAAGGCGCGCTAAGGCGCATTAACGAATGGAATTCCGCCATGGATGAGAAGACAGGCCTGCTCGCCGGCCCCGATGGTATCGCGCGCTGCTTCTGGCACGGCAATCTGCCGGATTATCTGCACTACCACGACCATGAATGGGGCCGGCCGGTCACCGATGACCGCAGACTGTTCGAAAAGATCTGCCTCGAAGGCTTTCAGTCGGGTCTGTCCTGGCTGACCATATTGCGCAAGCGCGAGAATTTCCGCGAGGCGTTCGCCGGCTTCGATATCGACAAGATCGCCGCCTTCACCGACGAGGATGTCGAGCGCCTGCTCGGCAATGCCGGCATCATCCGCCACCGCAGCAAGATCGTCTCCACCATCAACAACGCCACGCGCGCGCGTGAAATGGCGGACGAGGCCGGCTCGCTGGCCGCCTGGTTCTGGAAGTTCGAACCCGGCCCGGACGAACGGCCCGGAATCGTCGATCTCGCCCATCTGCGCGCCAATCCGTCCACGGCGGTTTCTGTGCGGATTTCGAAGGAGCTGAAGAAACGCGGCTGGAGCTTTGTCGGCCCGACCACCGTCTACGCCTTCATGCAGGCCATGGGGCTGGTCAACGACCACCTTGAAGGCTGCGTCTGCCGCGAGCAGGTCGAGGCGGAACGGAATGCGTTCAAGCGGCCGAAGTGAGCTCCTTCTTTCCTTCTCCCCTTGTGGGAGAAGGTGGATCGGCGCGCAGCGCCGAGACGGAAGAGGGGTGTTGGACGGAGTGCTGTCGCAGCCAAGCTGGAACACCCCTCATCCGACCGAGCTTCGCTCGGCCACCTTCTCCCACAGGGGGAGAAGGAAAGGGGCGCTCAAAAACTCAAGCGCCGCTGGCGCCGGCCAGGAAAAGTCCGGCGACAATGGCCGCAAGCGTGGCAAAAGCCGGATAGATCACTAGCAGGCTGGTCACCAGCGCATCACGCATGGTCGGTCCCTTGCGCTCGTCCGCCGCGACCTCGAATGGTCCCGCCGTTTGGCCTGCCGGTCTCGGCGCATGGCCGTCGGCCGGCCGCAAACGAGCGGGCAGCTCGCGGGCGCCACTGTCGATGATATCGAATTGCCGTGCCGTGGTCATGGCCCGAACCCCTTGTTTCGGCGCGCTTTATCGGCTGCGATTGTGTCGGCACGATGCCGCGCTTATGGCGGAATTGTTTCGTTTTGGGTCCGGTTTGTTTCAGGAAACGTGCAAACGCTTGCCGCTCCCGGCTGCATCGGTTAGGACACCCGCGCTGTGGAGTTCAGGAGTTTTGCCGATCCACGGAGCGCCACGAAACACCGAGTACCCATGCCATGGCCGACAAATCGGAAAAGACGAAAGCGCGGCTGCCGCGCGGCTTTGCCGACCGCAGCGCCGACGACATCCGCGCCGTCGAAAAGATGATGGCGACGATCCGTGGCGTCTACGAGCTTTACGGCTTCGAGCCCGTCGAGCAGCCGCTGATCGAATACACCGATGCGCTGGGCAAATTCCTGCCTGATCAGGACCGGCCGAACGAAGGCGTGTTCTCGTTCCAGGACGATGACGACCAGTGGCTGTCGCTGCGCTACGACCTGACCGCGCCGACGGCGCGTTTCGTCGCCGAGAATTATGACAGGCTGCCGAAGCCGTATCGCAGCTATCGCTCCGGCTGGGTGTTCCGCAACGAAAAGCCCGGTCCCGGCCGCTTCCGCCAGTTCATGCAGTTCGACGCCGACACGGTCGGCACGCCGGGCGTCGCGGCCGATGCCGAAATGGCGATGATGATGGCCGACGTGATGGAAGCGCTCGGCATCAAGCGCGGCGACTACGTCATCAGGGTCAACAACCGCAAGGTGCTGGACGGCGTGCTGGAGGCGATCGGCCTTGGTGGCGACGAGAACATCGGACGCCGGCTGACCGTGCTGCGGGCGATCGACAAGCTGGATAAATTGGGTGTCGAAGGCGTGCGCCTACTGCTTGGCACCGGACGCAAGGACGAGAGCGGTGATTTCACCAAGGGCGCCGGGCTGGACAACGTTCAAGCTGAGGCCGTTCTTTACGCTACGGCGAAGCCTCAGCTAGGTGATTTAGGGCACCCGGATTCCACGGTGAAAGCCAGCCAGTCCTTCAACGAAGGCGTTGCCGAACTATCAATCATTGAAGACTTGGTAAGGGCAGCTGGATATGGCGAAGACCGCATAATTATGGATCGTTCCGTCGTCCGCGGCCTAGAATACTACACCGGCCCGGTCTACGAGGCCGAGCTTCTGGCTGAAATCCCCAATGAGGATGGCCAGATCGTGCGCTTCGGCTCGGTCGGCGGCGGCGGTCGCTATGACGGTCTCGTCTCGCGCTTTCGTGGCGAACCGGTGCCGGCGACCGGCTTTTCCATCGGCGTCTCCAGGCTGATGACCGCGCTGAAGAACCTCGGCAAGCTCGACACCTCTGATGTCGTCGCTCCGGTCGTCGTGCTCACCATGGACAAGGACACCGAAAGCCTCGGCCGCTACCAGAAGATGGTCGCCGAGCTGCGTGCCGCCGGCATCCGTTCCGAAATGTATCTCGGCGGCGCCGGCATGAAGGCGCAGCTCAAATATGCCGACCGCCGTGGCAGCCCCGTCGCCATCATCCAGGGCGGCGACGAGCGCGCCAAGGGCGAGGTGCAGATCAAGGATTTGATCGAAGGCGCACGCATGTCGGCCGAGATATCAGACAACGCCGAATGGCGCGCAGCGCGGCCAGCGCAGGTGACGGTGGCGGAAAGCGAGCTGGTTGCCGAGGTGAGGAAGATACTGGCGGCGCAGGCCGAGGAGCGGGCGCGTGGCAAGTAGGGCGCCGCTCCCTTCTCCCCTTGTGAGAGAAGGTGGCCGAGCGAAGCTCGGTCGGATGAGGGGTGTTCCAGGGAACGCCGACGCCTCATTTCTTCCAGCACCCCTCATCCGTCTTGGCGCTGCGCGCCAATCCACCTTCTCCCACAGGGGGAGAAGGCAAGGTGGCGTCTCGTGACCTCCCGCTACCCCGCCATCGCATCAGACATCACCAATCTCTTCGCCGCGCGCAACACCCATGCGGTGGAAGTCGCGGTGCTGCAGCCGGCCGACCCGTTCCTCGACATGGCGGGAGAGGATCTGCGCCGCCGCATTTTTCTCACCGAAAGCGAAACCGGCCAGACGCTTTGCCTGCGGCCCGAATTCACCATTCCGGTCTGCCTCGACCACATTGCCAGCCAGGCCGGCACGCCGCGCCGCTACTCCTATCTCGGCGAGGTGTTTCGCCAGCGCCGCGAGGGCGGCAATGAGTTTTTCCAGGCCGGCATCGAGGATCTCGGCGATCGTGATATGCCGCAAGCCGATGCCCGCTCGCTGGCCGATGCACATGCGCTGCTTTCCCTGGTGCTGCCGGGTCAAGTTCTGGCGGTCACGCTCGGCGACCAGACCATATTCGAAGCGGTGCTGGCAGCCCTCGGCCTGCCGCGTGGCTGGCGCATGCGGCTGGCCCGCGCCTTCGGCTCGGCGGCGATGCTGGAGGCAGCGCTTGCCGACCTCGCCAACCCGCCGCGCAACGGCCAGCTCGCCGGTGCGGTCGCTGCCCTTGTGCTCGATGGCGATCTGGAAGGGCTTTCGACGCACATCGCCGGCGGCATGGAGCAGGCCGGGCTGTCGGCGTCGGCCGGGCGCTCGCCATCCGACATTGCGCGGCGCTTGATCGAGAAGGCCGAGTTGCGCAGCGTGCGGCTGTCGAACGAGGCGTTTTCGGCGCTGAAGACTTTTTTGGCGATCGACGTGCCGCTCGACGGCGCAGCAAAAGCGCTCGAAACCTTCGCGGCCGGTTCTGGTCTCTCGCTGGGAGCGGCGCTGGACAGTTTCGCGGCCCGCGCCAAGGCGATCGAAGCGCATGGCCTGCCAGTCAAAAAAATCCGCTACGATGCCGCCTTCGGCCGCCCGCTCGACTACTACACCGGTCTGGTGTTCGAGATCGCGGCGGAAGACGGCGACCGGCCGCTGGCCGGCGGCGGCCGCTATGACCGGCTGCTGACACTGCTCGGCGCGAAAACGCCGATCCCCGGCGTCGGCTTTTCCGTCTGGCTCGACCGCATCGAAGCGTTGCGGGAGCCGGCGCAATGATCACGCTGGCGATCCCGTCGAAAGGTCGGCTGAAGGAGCAGGCGCTGGAGATGCTGGCTCAGGCCGGGCTCGCCGTCAGCCTGCCCGGTGACGAGCGCAAATACCGCGCCCGTATCGAAGGCGAGGAAGCCGTCGAGGTGGCGTTCCTGTCGGCGTCCGAAATCGCAGGCGAGATCGGCCAGGGCTCGGTCGATCTTGGCATCACCGGCGAGGATTTGTTGCGCGAAAGCCTCGCCGACTGGGAGGCGCGCGCCGAAATCGTCGCCCGCCTCGGCTTCGGCAACGCCGATGTCGTGGTGGCGGTGCCCGACATCTGGCTCGACGTCGACAGCATGGCCGATCTCGACGACGTCGCCGCCGATTTTCGCCAGCGCCATGGCCGGCGACTCAGGATCGCCACCAAATACTGGCGGCTGACCCAGCAGTTCTTTTCGCAAAAGCACGGCATCCAGGTCTATCGCATCGTCGAGAGCCTGGGCGCCACCGAAGGCGCGCCGGCGGCGGGATTGGCCGATATCGTCGTCGACATCACCACATCAGGCTCGACGCTGCGCGCCAACCATCTGAAGGTGCTGGCCGACGGCGTCATCCTGCGCTCGCAGGCCTGCCTTGTTTCATCGAGGAAGACGCGTGCGGCTGCGGATGAAGCAGTGTTGCGCGACATCGCTGCGAAGATGGCTTCGGTGGCGTAAATCTCTTCCCCTTGTGGGGAGCTGCGGCAGAGGGGTGGGAAGGATCGTCCTGGGGCAGAGCATATTTGTTCTTGCTTTGTGCCGGCACTTATGCTACCAAACCCCGCATGGTGCTGATCTGCGCCGCCACCCGCCATCGAGGCGGGTTTTTTGTTTCCGGAGCTATCCTCACCGGACTCCGCACCAACTTGGCGGCGCGACCTGACTTCGAAGCTCCGGCCATACCATCGACGGGATTTCCACCACCCCGGCAGGCTGATAGACTCGGTCGCCTGCGGAGGAGACGGCGATGCCGATCAATCTCGACGAGTTGAAGAATGCCACCAATCTGCGCAGCCGCCACCCGCGCAATGGCGCCTCGTTTGTCGCGCCGGTAGACGGCAGGGCGCATGTGTCGGGCGAGCGCACCGTGCCGCTGCTGCAGCAGACGATCCCGGCGTTGCTTTCCGACACCGTCAGCAAATACGGCACGCTCGATGCCGCCGTCTTCGTCGAGCAGGACAAGCGCTTCACCTGGAGCGAGCTTTCAGACACGGTGGACGCGCTGGCCGCCGGCTTCCTGGCGCTCGGCCTGGCAAAAGGCGACAGGGTCGGCATCTGGTCACCCAACCGCTGGGAATGGCTGGTGACGCAGTTCGCCACCGCGCGCATCGGCCTTATCCTGGTCAACATCAACCCAGCCTATCGGCTGGTCGAGCTGGACTATGCGCTGAACAAGGTCGGCTGCAAGGCGCTGGTCACATCAGCCGAATTCAAGAGCTCCGACTATCTCGGCATGATCGAGACACTGGCGCCGGAGATCGCGACAGCGACACCGGGCAAGCTCGACGCGAAGAAACTGCCGGCGCTAAAGATCGTTATCTGCATGGGCGAGGAGAATTCGCCCGGCATGTTCAATTTCGCCGATGTGCTGGCGATGGCCGGGCGCGACGAGCATGACAGCCTCGACCGGATCTCCGAGGGGCTGAAGCCCGGCGACGCCATCAACATCCAGTTCACCTCGGGCACGACAGGCGCGCCCAAGGGCGCGACGCTGACCCACAACAACATCGTCAACAACGGCAATTTCGTCACCTCGGCGATCAGGCTGACCGCCGACGACCGGCTGTGCATCCCGGTGCCGCTCTATCACTGCTTCGGCATGTCGATGGGCACGGTCGGCTGCGTCACCAAGGGCGCCACCATGGTTTTCCCAGGCGAGGGGTTCGATGCCGGCGCCACACTGAAGGCTGTGGCGGGTGAGCGCTGCACCGGCCTCTACGGCGTGCCGACCATGTTCGTCGGCATGCTCGACCATCCGGATTTCGGATCGTTTGATCTCACCAGCCTGCGCACTGGTATCATGGCCGGCTCGCCGTGCCCGATCGAGGTGATGAAGAAGGTGGTGTCGATGATGCACATGGCGGAGGTAACCATCGCCTATGGCATGACCGAGACCAGCCCGGTCTCGTTCCAGAGCAGCGTCGACGACCCTCTGGAAAGGCGCGTCTCGACGGTCGGGCGCGTCCACCCCCATGTCGAGGTCAAGGCCATCGATGCCGACGGCGCCACCGTTGCAGTCGGCGCGCCGGGCGAGCTCTGCACGCGCGGCTATTCCGTGATGAAGGGCTATTGGGACGACGACGAAAAGACCCGCGAGGCGATCGACGCCGATGGCTGGATGCACACAGGCGACCTCGCCACCATCGATGCCGAGGGCTATTGCAACATCGTCGGCCGGGTCAAGGACATGGTCATCCGCGGCGGCGAGAACGTCTATCCGCGAGAGGTCGAGGAATTCCTCTATCGCCATCCCAAGGTCAGGGAAGTGCAGGTGTTCGGAATTCCCGACCCGAAATATGGCGAGGAGCTTTGCGCCTGGATCGTGCTCAAGCCCGGCCAGATCGCCACCGAGCAGGAGATCAAGGCCTTCTGTACGGACCAGATCGCCCACTACAAGATCCCGCGCCACATCCGCTTCCGCACCGAATTGCCGATGACGGTGACCGGCAAGCCGCAGAAATTTCTCATGCGAAATGCGATGGTCGAGGAGCTCGGGCTGGTGGCGGCGAAGACGGCTTGAGGGGGGCAGGAGCGCGCCCTCGCAACCTACTTCAGAATCGCAGCGAGTTCGATCAAGTTATTTGCCATGTATTCCCAACCACCGAGCGGCTCGATGGCGGCAGCCTTCGACGGGTCGTGCGCATTTGAGCGAATGACATATGCCGTCTTCAATCCGCATCGACGCGCGGCGTCCAGATCGTAGTCGTGGGCGGCAACCAGCATCGCCCTGTTCGGCTCCACGCCCAGCAGCTCGCAGGCACGAAGATACACCTGTGGCATCGGCTTATAGGTCTCGGAGACATCAGCGCCCAGGATCGTATCCCATGGCAGCCCGGCATGTTTTGCCATGTCCACCAGAAGTCGGGTGTTCCCATCGGACAGCGGTGCGACGATGAAGCGTTCCTTCAATCTGGAGAGGCCTTCCACCGAATCCGGCCACGGCTTGAGGCGGTGCCAGGCCAGATTGAGGTCTTCCAGTTCGGCGCTCGGAAAAGCCGATGGCGTCAGCCCAAACCCCTTCAGGCACGCTTCCAGGTTCTCCATATTGAGCAGATCGAGCGGGACAAAGGGCCGCTGACCACACCGGACGGCTTCAACCGATGGGTCATAGCGTCCAACCCAAGCATCGGCAAAAGCACCGGCGTCGATATGCAGGGCGTCATGGCGCTTAAGAAACGAACTCGCCTCCGCCGCTATGCTGCCGCGCCAATCGACAACGGTTCCCAAGACGTCGAAGAACAATACCTCAACTTTCGTCACTTTTAGCTCTCCATGCTCGTCGGTCTGGTGGTCCGTCAGTCGCGGTAAGAGGGATCGATCTTGTTGCCGCTTGAAATAGTCGAAATGCGTGAAAGCCTGATCGTTGTAAAGCAGCCAGCCGTCCGCTGTTTTCAGCGCCAGATCGTCGGACATGACCCAGATCGCCGGACATGACATTGAGCGGTTGCCAGTCGGTCGGCCTCCCAGTACTGATTCGATCTATCGGCCGCTGCGAATACCTTGAGTGCGTCGGAAACATCGGCGGCGACGGCGAGGCCCTCGCCACCCTTGCTTTCGATTTCCGCTGTCAACTGGCTGAGCGCGTTGTGGCGGGCGAGCAGAGGCGCCGGTGACCACCGCTGTCATTCCGCTTTCAATCCGACGGCGCCAGGTCGGCGTTGGCAAAGTCTAAACCGCCGGTCCTTCGAGTCCGCTTCTCTCATGCGATTTCCACAGGAACCAGCCAAGGACGGAACCGAAGAAGAATGTGTGGGCAATGAACTGCACGACCGGGCTTGCTTGCAGGAACCAGGGGAATGCGGTCGGCGCGATCACATAGAAATTGACGAGCCACAAGGCGAGGCCAAAGACGCTGCCGAGACCAATGAATGCGGCTGACCCCCGCAGCATTGCGGCAATCTCCCCGAACACGATCCCATAGACGATAGCCAGGATCATATGGACGATCACGCCAGCGATGCTGGCCGTCAGAAGCGAATAGCCGGGATCGAGAGCTTCCGGTCCAAGCGCGATGGCGCCGATCATGCGCAGGGGCATGAAAAACGCTTCCGCCCCCATCATGAACGCACTTGCCGTCATTTCGAACGCCGCAAAGACGAGGCCGGCGACAATGCCCGCAACGGCCCCCTGCTGGAGTCCCCATCGGATGTCGCGCGGCGTCACTGGTGTGTGGATGTAATCACGGTAAGCCATGATACTGCTCCCTTCTGGAACGCAGACTCCTCCATAAAACCAATGCGGGATGCGCGTCGGCGGTTCCGGGCGTTCGGTGCAATTCACGGGGATTTGATTAAGTTGGGTTCTCAGGCCGAGCGGACTCGAGCGGGTGCCAGCGATGGGCCAGCAGACTTTCCGCCAGATACTACAGTACACTTCGCCTCAGGCCGCCAGCACCGCCGCATCCAGCCCGCGAATAATCTTCGCCAGTTCCACGCATTCGTCGTGGCGGACCTTGTTGCGCCGCCAGGCAAGGCAGATCGTGCGCTGCGGCATTGGCTCCTGGAAAGGCACGATCTTCAAATCGGGGATAGTGCTGGCCGGTCCTGCCGCCATTTCCGGGATGAGCGTGACGCCGAGCCCGTGCGCCACCATCTGCAGCAACGTCGTCAGGCTGGTCGCGCCATAGCTTGCCATTGCCACCGGCCGCACGCTGCCGCAGACGGCAAGCGCCTGTTCGCGCAGGCAATGGCCTTCCTCCAGCAGCATCAGCCTTTCCAGCGCCGGGCTTTCCGGCGGAACCGGCGGCGAGGCGAAGGCGGGATCGCCGGCCGGCACGGCAAGGAAGAACCGGTCGGAGAAAAGCGCCTCGGTGATCAGCCCTGGCTGATCGAGGGGAAGGGCTGCGATGAAGGCGTCGAGCTTTCCCAAGGCGGTGTCCTCGACCAGCGATGCGGTCACCGCTTCGCGCAATTCGAGCTGCAAGGCCGGAAAATGCCGTCTCAGCTCCGGCAGCACATGCGGCAGGAGATAGGGCGCCACCGTCGGGATTATGCCGAGCCGGAAGCGTCCTTCCATGGCGGGACGCCCGCGCCGGGCCGTGGTCTCGATCTCGCGGATATCGGCAAGAATACGCTCGATGCGCGGCAGCATGGCCTGCGCCTCGTCGGTCATCCGAACCGATTTGCCGCCGCGCTCGAACAGCCGGCAGTTGAGCCGCAGCTCCATCTCGGCGATCTGCGAAGACAGCGCCGGCTGGCTGACGCCGGCGAGCTTCGCGGCGCGGCCGAAATGCAGCGTCTGCGCCAGCGCCTCGAAATATTGCATCTGCCGGACAGTGAGACCAATCATAAGGAAAACCTATCGCGACAAACAGGAAAGGCAATTTGTTTTTATCGGCAATGCGGCCTAGTCTGGAACCATTCCAGAATGGCGTGGCTCAAGGCCCGTCCGGAAAATCAACAAATCCCGGAAATCAACAAATCGGAGAGAACGATGGACGCAAAGACCGATGACAAGAGCGCGGGAAAATGCCCGGTCGCGCATGGATCGGCCGGCAGGACCAACCGTGACTGGTGGCCAAACCAGCTTGACCTTGCCGTTCTCCACCAGCAGTCGAGCCTCTCGGATCCGATGGGCGAGAACTTCGACTACGCCGAGGAATTCAAGAGCCTCGATCTCGATGCGGTGATCAAGGACCTGCACCAGGTGATGACCGATTCGCAAGATTGGTGGCCGGCCGATTTCGGCCATTACGGCCCGCTCTTCATCCGCATGGCCTGGCACAGCGCCGGCACCTATCGCATAGGCGATGGCCGTGGCGGCGCCGGCGCCGGCCAGCAGCGTTTCGCGCCGCTCAACAGCTGGCCGGACAACGCCAATCTCGACAAGGCACGCCGGCTGCTGTGGCCGATCAAGCAGAAATACGGCAGGAAGATCTCCTGGGCCGATCTGTTGATCCTCACCGGCAACGTCGCGCTGGAATCGATGGGCTTCAAGACGTTCGGCTTCGCCGGCGGGCGCGCCGATGTCTGGGAGCCCGAGCAGGACGTGGACTGGGGGTCGGAAACCAAGTGGCTCGGCGACGAGCGTTATTCCGGCGACCGCGAACTTCGGGGCCATCTCGGCGCCGTGCAGATGGGGCTGATCTACGTCAACCCGGAAGGGCCGAATGGCACGCCCGATCCGTTGGCCTCGGCACGCGACATCCGTGAAACCTTCGCACGCATGGCCATGAACGACGAGGAAACCGTGGCGCTCATCGCCGGCGGTCACACCTTCGGCAAGACCCACGGCGCCGGCGATGCATCGCTGGTGGGGGCGGAGCCGGAAGGCGCCGGCATCGAGGCGCAGGGCCTCGGCTGGTCGAGCAAGCACGCCACCGGCATTGCCGGCGACGCCATCACCTCGGGCCTCGAGGTGACCTGGACCACGACGCCGACCAAATGGAGCAACAACTTCTTCGATAATCTGTTCAACTACGAATGGGAACTGACCAAGAGCCCGGCCGGCGCCCATCAGTGGACGCCGAAGGGCGGCGCCGGTACAGGCTCGGTGCCGGACGCGCACGATCCGTCGAAGCGCCGCGCGCCAGCGATGCTGACCACCGACCTCGCGCTGCGGGTCGACCCGGCCTATGAGAAGATCTCGCGGCGTTTCCACGAGAATCCGGATCAGTTCGCCGATGCCTTCGCCCGCGCCTGGTTCAAGCTGACCCATCGCGACATGGGGCCGGTTGTCCGCTATCTCGGCCCGCTCGTGCCGAAGGAAGAGCTGATCTGGCAGGACCCTATCCCGGCCGTCGATCACGAACTGATCAGCGAGCAGGACATCGCCTCGCTGAAGGCGAAGATACTGACCTCTGGCCTGTCCGTTTCCGAACTGGTCTCGACCGCCTGGGCCTCGGCCTCGACGTTCCGCGGTTCCGACAAGCGCGGCGGCGCCAACGGCGCACGCATCCGTCTGGCGCCGCAGAAGGACTGGGAAGTCAATCAGCCGACCGAACTGTCGAAGGTGCTTGCGCAGCTCGAAGGCGTCCAGAGCGAGTTCAACGCCGGGCAGACGGGCGACAAGAAGGTCTCGCTTGCCGACCTGATCGTTCTCGGCGGCGTCGCCGCGATCGAGAAGGCCGCCAAGGACGGCGGCCATGACGTGGAGGTGCCTTTCACGCCAGGCCGCATGGACGCCTCGCAAGAGCAGACGGACGTCCAGTCCTTTGCCGCGATCGAGCCAAAAGTCGATGGCTTCCGCAATTATGTCAGGGGCAAGCAGCCGATGTCGGTCGAAGCGATGCTGGTCGATCGGGCGCAGCTGCTGACCTTGACGGCGCCCGAGATGACGGTGCTCGTCGGCGGGTTGCGGGTGCTCGGCGCCAACACCGGCAAGTCGAAGCACGGGGTGTTCACCGACAGGCCGGGCACGTTGACCAACGATTTCTTCGTCAACCTGCTCAGCATGAACACGGTCTGGGATCCGGCCGCCGGCTCCGATGAAGTCTACGAAGCGCGCGACCGCAAGACCAAGGCGGTCAAGTGGACCGGCACCCGCGCAGATCTGATCTTCGGCTCGCACGCGCAGTTGCGTGCGCTTGCCGAGGTCTACGGGTCGGCGGACGCCGGGCAGAAGTTCGTTAGGGATTTCGTCGCGGCCTGGACCAAGGTGATGAACGCCGACCGCTTCGATCTTGCCCGGGGCTGAGGCGGCAAGTGATTCTCTAATTTAACAAAAAGGCGCGGGCCTTGACCCGCGCCTTTTTGTATTGAAGCCTTCGAAAATCAGTCTTTCTCGAAGATGCGGGTCTTGGCGACCACGCCGGCGATGGCGCCGCCGATCAGCGGTGCGACAATGAACAGCCAGAGCTGGCCAATCGCGACACTTCCTGAAAACAGCGCCGGGCCGATCGAGCGGGCCGGATTGAGCGACGTGCCGGTCACCGGGATGATGGCGAAGTGCAGCCCCGCCAGCGTCAGGCCGATGACAAGGCCGGCAAAGGCTGTCGTGTGGCTGCCGCTGGTGACGCCGAGGATCACCGTCACGAAGGTGAAGGTTCCGATCAGCTCCCACAGGAACGCCGAGCTGACGCCCCATTTCGTCGCATCCCAGCCATTGGCGCCGAAGCCGCCGGTGTGTCCGCCGACCTGTCCGGAGACGATGATCCACAGCGCCAGCGACGCGATGATGGCGCCGATGATCTGCGCGATCCAATAGGGGATGATGTCCTTGGCCTGCATTCGGCCGGCAAGGAACACGCCGAGCGTCACCGCCGGGTTGAGATGCGCGCCCGAGATCGGGCCGATCGCATAGGCAGCCGCAATCAAGCCGATGCCGAATGCAAGACCGATGCCTTCCTGGCCGAGCGGCAGCGCGCCGCCGAAGCCGCCCGTCACCACCGAAGCCGTGCCGATGAACACCAGTAGAAATGTTCCTAGAACTTCCGCCAGATAAGTCTTCATTGCCCTCTCCTCGTAATTTTCCCGCCGATCCGCTTGCAGTTCTTGGCGAATCACGCAGCGAAAGAGTATCGCAACTTCAAAAGTTTGGAAGCACAAGCATTGCGCCGACTACAGCGCCGCGCGTCCATTGGGACGCGCAAAGGACGCTGTAGCACTTTGATTTTGCGCATGATCCCTTACCGAAAAATCGATTCCGATTTTCGGGGTCGTGCGCTAGAGCTGTGGGTGCCGACATATCTGCGCTCGATCTGGTGTCCGAGGCTCTCCCCGCTTGTGTGCGCCAGTCGCGCGCTTTAGAGCAGGGCGGAAGTAATTTGCTGAATAACGGAATAAGAAGATGCGACTGGGCGGACGGCTGGCGGCGGCCATCGAAGTGCTGGAGGATATCGGCCGGCGGCACCGACCGGTCGCCGATGCGCTGAAGGACTGGGGCCTATCGCATCGCTTCGCCGGCGGCGGCGACCGCGCTGCGATCGGCAACATCGTCTATGACGCGCTGCGCCGGAAGCGCTCGGCCGGCTTTTTGCTGGGCGAGGACACGCCGCGCGCCATCGGCTTCGGCGCGCTGCTGCTCGAATGGAACCAGACCGCGCAGTCGCTGAACGAAGCGCTCGACGGCGACAAATTCGCGCCGCCGCTGCTCAGCGCCGACGAGCTGAAGGCGGTCGCCGATAGTAGGCTTGCCGTTGCGCCGCCCGCGGTGCGCGCCGACATTCCGGACTGGTGCGAACCGCTTTTCGAACGGGCCTTCGGCGCCAACTGGGTCGATGAAGGCGCAGCGCTTGCGACGCGTCCGCCGCTCGACCTCAGGGTCAACACGCTGCGGGCCGATCGCAGCAAGGTGCTCGCCGAACTGGCCGAGACCGATGCCAAGGCTGCAAGGATCGCGCCGCACGGCATCCGCATCCCGCCGATCGCAGGTGACGGCAGGCACCCGAACGTGCAGGCGGAACCGGCCTTCCAGAAAGGCTGGTTCGAGGTTCAGGATGAAGGCTCGCAGATCGCCGCCACGCTGGCTGGCGCGGAGGCCGGGATGCAGGTTCTCGACTTTTGCGCCGGCGCCGGCGGCAAGACGCTGGCACTGTCGGCGGCGATGGACAATCGCGGCCAGGTGTTTGCCCATGATGCCGAAAAGGCGCGGCTGGCGCCGATCTTCGACCGCATCCGCCGCTCGGAAAACCGCAACGTGCAAATCGTCACCAAGCCGACGGAGCTCAGCACCCTCTCGGGCCACATGGATATCGTCCTGGTCGACGCACCGTGCACCGGCAGCGGCACTTGGCGGCGCCGGCCCGATGCCAAATGGCGGCTGACGCAGAGACAGCTCGATGCACGCAAAGGCGAGCAATCGGCGATCCTCGACGCGGCCAACGCCTTCGTCAAACCGGGCGGGCTGCTGGTCTATATCACCTGCTCGGTGTTCGACGAGGAGAATGGAGAACAGGTCGCAGCCTTCCAGGATCGTAACAGCGACTTTATTCCAGTCGATCACCGCCAGCTCTGGGACAGCCGCTTTCCGGGCCACGAGGCGGCCGCGCGGATCGGCGCCGCAGGCGGCATTTCGCTGTCGCCGGCGCTGAGCGGTACCGATGGGTTTTATGTCTGCGCGCTACGCAAGGGCGGCTGAATCTTGCCAGCGGACTTGATTGTTGCAGTGCAGCAATAGCGATTGCCTGCCGCTCATGCCTCTGCAATAAGCTTTTCAGACAGGAGCGTGACAAGCCATGGCTGCAAAGATCGTACCCGCCCCCGACTATGAGGATCGCGTCAGGACGTCCTTCGCGCGGCAGAACGCCATGATGACCATCGGCGCCGAGCTGACGCTGGTGACGCCCGGCATCATCGAGATCGAGATGCCCTATTCGGCGGCGCTGACCCAGCAGCATGGCTTCCTCCATGCCGGCGTCATTTCGACGGCGCTGGACTCGGCCTGCGGCTATGCAGCATTCTCGCTGATGCCGGAGAACTCCGGCGTGCTGACCATCGAGTTCAAGGTCAACCTGCTGGCGCCGGGCCGGGGCGAGCGCTTCCTGTTCCGCGGCTCGGTGACAAAGCCCGGCCGCACCATCATCGTCGCCGACGGCCAGGCCTATGCCTTCGCTGTCGACGGCGAGGCCAAGCTGATCGCCACTATGACCGGAACGATGATGACGGTGGTCGGTCGCGATGGCATCGAAGGCTGATCCGATGCGCAAGGCGGTCAGGATTGCGGGTAGGGACGTCCTCTTCGTGATGGCGGCGCAGGCCGAATACGGTCCGCATCTGCAGCGGCTTTTCACGCCTGTCATGACAGGGGTGGGGCCGGTCGAGGCGGGTGTCAGGCTGGGCGCGGAACTGTCATGGCTGAAGTCTGAAAAGGCGCTGCCGGACCTCGTCGTGTCGCTCGGTTCGGCTGGGAGCCGTACGCTGGAGCAGACGGAAATCTACCAGGCCGTTTCGGTCGCCTACCGCGACATCGACGCCTCGCCACTGGGGTTCGAGAAGGGCGCGACGCCGTTTCTCGACCTGCCGGTGACCGTGCCGCTGCCGTTCAGGATTCCTGATATAAGAGAGGCGACGCTGTCGACCGGCGCGGCGATCATTTCCGGCAGCGCCTACGATGCGATTGCGCAGGACATGGTCGACATGGAGACCTTCGCCTGCCTGCGTGCCTGCCAACTGTTCGGCGTGCCGCTCGTCGGCCTGCGCGGCATTTCCGACGGGGCTGCCGATCTCAGGCATGTCGGCGACTGGAAGGAGTATCTCCACGTCATCGACGAGAAGCTGGCGGATGCGGTCATGCGGCTGGAACAGGCGATCGGGTCCGGCGCGCTGGAATTCGGACCATCGCATGAGGACGCGAAATCGGATTGAGAGCCGCCTCTCAGCCCATTGCGCCGACTCGTTTCTTTCTCTAAACGCTCGCCATGAAGATAGCCAATCATCCCGACACCGTCCTGATTGTCGATTTCGGCAGCCAGTTTACGCAGCTCATCGCCAGGCGCATCCGCGAGGCCGGCGTGTTTTCCGAGATCGTGCCGTTCCAGTCGGCCGAAGCGGCGTTCAAGCGCATCAAGCCGAAGGCGGTGATCCTGTCCGGCGGCCCGGCCTCGACCGGCGACATCGGCAGCCCGCGCGCGCCGCAGATCGTCTTCGACGCCGGCGTGCCGGTGCTCGGCATCTGCTATGGCCAGATGGCCATGTGCGTGCAGATGGGCGGCATCGCGGAAAGCTCCGACCATCGCGAATTCGGCCGTGCCTTCGTCGAGATCCAGAAGGACAGCCCGCTGTTCGAGGGCCTGTGGGCGCCCGGCCAGCGCCATCAGGTGTGGATGAGCCACGGCGACCGCGTCATCTCCTTGCCCAAGGGCTTCGAGGTGTTCGGAAAATCGGAAGGCTCGCCCTTCGCCATCTTCGGCAATATCGAGCGCAAGATGTACGGCATCATGTTCCACCCCGAAGTGGTGCACACGCCGGACGGCGCCCGGCTGCTCCAAAACTTCGTCCACAAGATCGCCGGCATCGAAGGCGACTGGACCATGCGCGCCTACCGCGAGCACGCGGTCGAGACGATCCGTAAGCAGGTCGGCAAGGGCAAGGTCATCTGCGCGCTTTCGGGCGGCGTCGATTCCTCGGTCGCAGCACTCCTGATCCACGAGGCGGTCGGCGATCAGCTCACCTGCATCCTCGTCGACCATGGGCTGATGCGCAAGGACGAGGCTGCTGGCGTGGTGGAGATGTTTCGCCAGCACTACAATCTGCCGCTCATCCTTGTCGACGCTTCGGACCGTTTTATCGGCGCGCTCGAAGGCGAGTCGGACCCGGAAAAGAAGCGCAAAACCATCGGCCGCCTGTTCATCGAGGTGTTCGAGGAAGAGGCCGACAAACTCGGCGGCGCCGATTTCCTGGCGCAGGGCACGCTCTATCCCGATGTCATCGAAAGCGTCTCGTTCACCGGCGGCCCGTCGGTGACGATCAAGTCGCACCACAATGTCGGCGGCCTGCCCGAGCGCATGAACATGCAGTTGGTCGAGCCGCTGCGCGAACTGTTCAAGGACGAGGTGAGGGCGCTCGGCAAGGAGCTCGGCCTGCCCGACAGCTTCATCGGCCGGCACCCGTTTCCCGGTCCTGGTCTCGCCATCCGCTGCCCGGGCGGCATCTCTCGCGAAAAGCTGGAGATACTGCGCGAGGCCGACGCCATCTATCTCGACGAGATTCGCAAGGCCGGCCTCTACGACGCCATCTGGCAGGCTTTCGTCGTGCTGCTGCCGGTGCAGACCGTCGGCGTGATGGGCGATGGCCGCACCTATGAATTCGTCTGCGCGCTGCGCGCCGTCACCTCGGTCGACGGCATGACCGCGGATTTCTACCACTACGACATGGCGTTCCTGGGCGCCGCCGCCACCCGCATCATCAACGAGGTGCGCGGCATCAACCGCGTCGTCTACGACGTGACCAGCAAGCCGCCCGGCACAATCGAGTGGGAGTGAGGGATAAAAACGGCGGCAATAGCGTAGTTTCGGCGGTGCTTTTCGCCTCCGCTTAATTGCCGCTCCCATCCGTCTTTCACTTCCATTGAATTCGCCTACTCCATTTCTTTCCTACAGGATCGATCTGCGCCCGCTTCAGGATGGTGTAAAGCCGCTTCCATTGGCGGGAGTGCTCTGGCGTAGAATAGCGTGCACAAAGGCGGGTCTGCTTCGAGCCCCGTTGTTGTCGTCGGTCAGGAGTGTGCACGGCGATCCCGAAACCGGCCGTTCCGCATGCGGCCTGAGAAGCGGTACACTCACGTTTTCAGCTTGGACTTTGCAGCCATTCCCGCTTGCACCGTTGCACGTCGGTTTGCGACAGAAGCCGACGTTCCCGCATTTACCCCCATTCTTCCCCTAAACGAGCAAGACCCGGCAAGCGTCGCCGCGATCTACTGCGCGTCAGTCGCGCGATATGGACAGCCCCGCTAAAAGTGGGGCGTAGGCGGCGAGTCTGCGGGATACGAACTCGGTGAAGAGCCGCACGCGCTTCGTCTTGCGTGTCTCCCCCTGAGTGAGAACCCAGATCGGTCCATACAGGTGTAGGTTGGTACCTGGCACCCTCTCCAATAAGGGATCGGCATCTCCGACGAAACACGGGAGCGTCGTGATGCCTATACCTTGCCGGACCGCCGCGATCTGCGCTTCGAAATCCATAGTCCGGAACGGAGTCCCAGTCGTGCGAAGTTCTCCCTGGCGGGTCCAGTCCGGTACTCCATGACCACTTATGGCGATCCACCTGGGATCCGGCCCGCCCGCCTGCCACTCGGCCAGTCGATCGCCGGACATGTAGAAGCCGCCGTACAGCTCCGGTCCCTTCAGACCGTGAAGATTGAGCGGCAAGGCTTCGCGGTCATAGACGACACGGATCGCCACGTCGGCCTCTCGGTTGGTCAGATTTGCCAGCTCGCCGGACGACAGGATTTCCATCTCGATGTCCGGATGCAGGCGTACGAAATCCGCGAAGTTCGGCATTAGCAGGTGTGCTGCGAGGGGCGCCGGCAGCGTCACCCGCAGAAGCCCGCGCACGCTTTGATCGCGCCCCAAGACGCGCGTTTCCAGCTGGTGCGACGACGCTTGCATCTGGTCCGCGAACTCGAGGACCTCCTCGCCCGCAGCTGTTAAGCGGTAGCCCGAAGGCAGCTTTTCGAACATCTGCGCCCCGAGGCGGTCCTCGAGCTGGGCGATGCGTCGCAGCACGGTCGCGTGGTTCACTCCGAGACGTTTGGCGGCGGCCCGCACTGAGCCTCCTTGCGCGGCGGCGAGAAAGTAGCGAACGTCATCCCAGTCGATCATGGTGCATTCCCGCGCCGCGCAGTGAGGCTTCCGAAGCTCACTCTAACATACAGAGTCGGATTTTGCGCGAACATCGCGGCGTCTGGTTATCGGTATGGATCGTTTTCGCACCACCGATGTGTGCGATTGCTCACTGCCTGGCTGACTTCGGCAGGGCCATGTTGAGCCTCTCGGAAAGACCTCCCGTACAGCCAAAGTCCCGAGATGGCGAAACGAAGGATACACGATATGACCAGATTGAATGGAAAGACCGCCGTCATCACCGGAGGCGCCACCGGCATCGGCCTCGCCGCTGCAAAGCGCTTCATCGAGGAGGGCGCTTTCGTCTTCATCTTCGGCCGTCGGCAGGATGCGCTCGACGCCGCCCTCGTCGAGCTCGGGTCCAATGCCCGCGCGGTGCAGGGCTCGGTCTCCGATGAGGCCGATCTCGACAAGCTTTACGCGGCGGTGAAGACCGAGCGTGGAACCCTCGACATCGTGTTTGCGAACGCTGGGGTAGGAAGCCAGCTTAAGCTCGGCGAGATCACCGCCGAGCACATCGACGAAACCTTCGACGTCAATGTGAAGGGTACGATCTTCACCATCCAGAAGGCGCTGCCGCTGATGGGCGAAGGCGGTTCGATCATCCTGACCGGATCGAGCGCAGGCACCACGGGCGCCCCGGCATTCACTGCCTACAGCGCGAGCAAGGCGGCAGTGCGCAACCTCGCGCGGACCTGGGCGGAGGATCTGAAGGGCACCGGCATCCGCGTAAACGTGCTGTCGCCCGGGGCGATAGCGACCGAACTCGCGACCGAAGCGTTGGGCGAGGAGGGCCTGAAGGCCTACGGCTCGATGACTGCATTCCAGCGCATGGGCAATCCGACGGAGCTCGGGGCGGCTGCTGCCTTCCTCGCCTCATCGGACAGCAGCTTCATGACCGCCAGCGAGGTAGCAGTTGACGGCGGCCTAGCGCAACTCTGACGCGCTACACCTGGACGGGTTCCGTTCGATACTCGGAGCCCGACCGGCGTGGGAAAATAAAGGAGAATAAATATGAGCTACGCAATTATCGGCTTCGGCAATATCGGCAAAGCCCTGGCTAAGGCGTTTGCCCGCAAGGGCATCGAGGTATCCGTGGCAACCAAGCGCGACCCGGAAAGCTTTGCAGCCGATGCGGCTGCGATCGGGCCTACGATCATCCCCAAGAAGCTGGCGGAGGCAGTCAAAGCGGACATCATCTTTTTGGCAGTTCGTTTCGAGTCGCACCCTGATGTCGCGAACGCGCTGCCCACCTGGCAGGGGAAGACCATCGTCGATGTGACCAATGCCTATGGCGTGCCCCCTGAGCAACTGGGCGGACAGCCGTCTTCTAGGTTCATTGAGCAAGCCTTCTCAGGTGCAAAACTGGTCAAGGGCTTCAACCATTTGATCGCTGCCACCGTTGACGAGGATCCGGCCGTAAAGGGTGGCAGGAGAGTCGTGTTCCTGGCGAGCGATGATGAAGACGCTGCAGCGCAGATTGGTACACTCGCGGAAAATCTCGGCTTCGCGCCGATCAAACTAGGCGGGCTTTCGGAAGGCGGACTGCTCGTGCAGGCGCGCGGGAACAGCTGGGGCCGGCTGATCTTCAACGACCTGGTCCAGTTCGACTGATGAACATGACGTCCCCACCGGCAGGGACACGATGCACGCATCGGATCGTGCTCGATCCGATGCGTGCGGCCGAGGTGACGCCTGGAAGCAAAGGATGAAGTGCTCCGCCTCTCGTCAGCAGTATGATGGATACTCAGTTTTGATGGTCGAGCGCAGCAGAAGCCGATCCGGTCGACGGGTTCGCCAGAATGGCGCCCGTAATGATGCGAAAGAGATGATCGGCCCGCGGCGCGAATGAGGGTTGGTCGACCGCCCAGCCGAGAGCCGTCATCAGGGCGAACAGGTCATCCCCATTCATGTCGGGCCGCGCCGCGCCTTCGGCCTGTGCACGGAGCAGCAGTCGCGCGCTCGCCGAGTGCACCGCAGCGCATGAAGCATAAAGAGCGGAGTCCGGGTTCGTGTGGGCGGCGGCCATCATGGCGACGATGCCCCTATAGCTTTGGGCGAACCCCAACCATTCCTGGAACCAGGAGATGAGCGCTTCGTCAGGTGAGTTCGACGTTTCGAGTTCATCTGCCCTCTGAGTCAGTGCGTCCAGATTCGTACACAGCAACGCTTCGAACAAGGCTTCTCGCGTCGGGAAATGACGCAGCAGCGTGGCCAACCCGACGTCGGCCCGGCGGGCGATATCGCGCATGGACGCATTGATACCGTGCTCGGTGACGACGTCACGCGCGACCGCGAGGATATGGTTGTAATTTTTTTTTGCGTCGGCTCGCATGAGATGCCTTGATAACCGGATCGGTGATCCGTATATGTGGATCGGTGATCCGATTGTTAAGCGGATCGGTGAACCACTAAATAGAGTGCGTCTGCACAAATGGCAACAAAGGCGCTGCCCGCCCCGCGAGGAAAATGAACATGAGCACTATCAGCATCATCGGCTCAGGCGGTATGGCCGCAGCGATCGGCGGCCTTGCCGCCAAAGCCGGACACAGCGTCGAGGTGATGAGTCGCGACGCCGCCAAGGCGCGGGCGCTGGCCGAGCAGGTTGGAGCCGGCGCGACGACCGGAACGTTTGGCGCCGCTCCGGTCGGGGACATCGTCATCCTGGCGGTGCCTTTTTCGGCCGTTCTCGACGTGGTGAAGCAGTACGGCGAGAAGCTGGCAGGCAAGCTCCTCGTCGACATCACCAACCCCATCAAATCCGACTTCAGGGTTTTCTTGACTTCTGAAGACAGTTTCGGCGCGCAGGAGATCGCCAAGGTTGCTCCTGCCAATGCCACTATCGTCAAGGCGTTCAACACCCAGAACGCCCAGGTCCTGGCTGCCGGTCCAATCGGGGGCCATCCATTGGACGTGTTCATCGCCGGGGACGACTCTCAGGCGAAGGCGCGCGTCTCGGCGTTCATCGACAGCCTCGGACTACGTCCGATGGATACCGGGCGGCTGATTATGGCGCGGACGTTAGAGCACGCCTGCATGCTGTGGCTGGGCCTCATGACCCACTCCATCAAACACACCAACTTATCAATCCGCGTCAGCCTCCTCGGCTGAGCCCACGGCACCACGTCTCGCATCACATTACCCAAGGAGCAGCAGTATGCGCGTTTTAGTTACTGGCGGGACCGGCCATATCGGTTCGTATATCATCCCCGAGCTCATCGCGGCCGGACATGAGGTCATTGGCCTGGCCCGGTCGGACACATCCGCGACTGCGGTGTCGGCGCTCGGCGCCAAGGCACGTCGCGGGGATATCACCGACCTCGACGGGCTCAAGGCCGCGGCGGCGGAGTCCGACGGCGTCATCCACGTCGCGCACCGGCAAGACCTGCTGCCCTCTGGCGGGATCGACGCCGTGGCCGCCGCGGAACTCCAAATCATGCTCGCCTACGGCGAGGCGCTGGCGGGGACCGGAAAGCCGCTCGTCGTCTCGGGGAGCATCGGCTCGCCGGGGTGGGAAAACCTGGGCCGGCCAGCCACCGAGGAAGATCCGGCTCTTCCCGGCGGCGATGCATACAAGGGCACCCTGCGGGTTCGTAACGCCGTGGAACTCGCCGTGATCGGCTTAGCGGGACGGGGCGTGCGGTCTTCGGTCGTCCGAATTCCTCCCATCGCGCACAGCACGACCGATGCCGGCTTCCTCCAGCTGCTGATCGGTCTCGCGAAGGAGAAGGGCGTTATCGGTTACCCCGGAGACGGCGCGAACCTCTGGCCGGCTGTGCATGCCCGCGACTTGGCCTCCCTGTTCCGCCTGGCGCTGGAGAAGGGGCCGGCTGGCAAATATTGGCACGGGATTGAGCGCGACGGCATCCGGTTCCGCGAGATCGCTGAGGCCATTGGCAGCCGTATGGGCGTACCCGCCGTGCCCATCCCTGCGGACGTACTGATGTTGCCTGGCTTCTTCGGCTTTCTCGCGAATTTGGTCACGCTGAACCTTCCGGCGTCCAACGCCATCACCCGCCAGACTCTCGCCTGGGATCCAGTTCAGCCGGGCCTGATCGAGGACCTCGACAACGGCCATTACTTCCCGGCGGGCCGTATCGCGATCCCGTAATTCGTCAAACCAATAAACGGGATCCCCCGTCTAGAGACCACCAGCAATAACCCCATCTCAATAGGAGACTGCACATGAGCATTATCAGCATCATTGGCTCTGGAACTATGGCCACGGCGATTGCCGGCCGTGTCGCCAAGGCTGGACACACTGTCGAGGTGGTCGGCCGCGACCCCGCCAAGGCGCGGGCGCTCGCCGACCAACTTGGAGCCGGAGCGACCACTGGGACATACGGAGCCGCCCCCGCGGGCGACATCGTCATCCTCGCCGTGCCGTACAGCGGTGCAGCGGCGGCGGTGGCCGACTTTGGGAAAGCGCTCGATGGCAAGGTGATCGTCGACATCGCCAACCCGGTTGCCCCCGACCTCTCGGGCCTCGTCACGCCCCACGGCAGCTCTGGCGCGCAGGAGACCGCAAAGGGCCTCCCCGCCGGCGCGCATGTTGTGAAGGCGTTCAACACGATCTTTGGTCACGTGCTTGCGAAGGGTGGACGCCTCGACGCGTTCATCGCAGCCGACGATGCGGAGGCGAAAGCGCGCGTCTCGACGTTCCTCGAAAGTCTCGGGCTGCGTCCGCTCGACGTGGGCGGCTTGCACATGGCCCAGACGCTGGAGGCGCTCGGTTTGATGATGATTGGCCTCGCCAAAAACGGCGCTGGCACCTGGGACTTCGCCATGAACGTCGATATCGGCTGAATCACCGACATCAGCCCTCACCGGCAGATCCGCAACACCACTGGAAGCAAGTCATCCGATGGCTGTCGTCACCCGATGAGTCGGGCGTGCTGTCGGGTGCCATGTGGTTCGCATGGTCAATGCGGCTCGGAAACACATAGTCGGCAATAACACTGCCCCGACGTTCGAGCCATGCTAATAGGCTGAAGCGCACATCGGAGGTCAATTCGAATTAGACCGGTCGGCCGGTCTTCTGCTGCACTACAGCCAAGGAATCGATCATGATCACTCCCTTCCAGATTCCCTATGATGCGGACCAGGCCGCTGACCTTCGTAGCCGCCTCGCACGGACGCGTTGGGCCGACGCGGTAACTGACGACTGGACCATGGGAACCGAGCGCGGCGTCCTCAACCAGTTCATCGATTTCTGGCGTGACGGCTATGACTGGGCGCAGCGGCGAGACCGGCTTAACCAGCTTCCCCATTTCTGGACGACGGTCGACGGCCATGGCATACACTTTCTGCATTTTCGCAGCGGACAAAGTGGATCTATCCCGCTACTGCTGATGAACGGGTGGCCGTCCAGCTTCGTGGAGTTTCAGCGTATAGCGCCGCTGCTTACCCAGGGAACGCCGGCATTCGATGTCGTGATCCCCACCATGCCCGGCTTCGGCTACTCGGACAGGCCAACCCGGCCCTACGAGGCGGAGCCCAGTGACCTTTATCCGAAGCTAATGACGATGCTGGGCTATGGGCGGTTCGTCGTGGCCGGGACTGACATCGGCTCCGGCCTTGCCACCCGGATAGCCCTTCGGCATGCGGCGCGTTTGCTGGCTCTGCATGTCTCGGCGGTCGCGCTGAAGCCGATTCCAGAAGATGCGTCGCCCCTGTCGAAAGCCGAGATCGACTATGACGAGCGCCTCCAACTGTGGAGCCGGGAGGAAGGGGGCTATCAGGCGATCCAGAGCTCGAGGCCACAAACTCTCGCCTTTGGGCTTGCCGACAGTCCTGTTGGCCTCGCCTCGTGGATTGTCGAGAAATTCCGGGCCTGGACGGACTGCGATGGCGACATCCTCTCTGTCTGGCCACTCGAAGCCTTGACTGACACTCTGACGATTTACTGGATGACCAACACGATCGGGTCGTCTGTCCGCTACTATTACGACGCCGCCCGGCTGCGGCCGCCGCTGCGGGCAGATGACTTCGTGCATGTCCCCACCGCCGTCGCTATGTGGCCACATGATCTGACGCTCGCGCCGCGCGAGCGGGCCGAGCGGCTCTACAATGTGCGGAGCTACACCGTCTTTCCGCGTGGCGGGCATTTTCCGGCCTGGGAAACGCCGGAACTCTACGCCGACGATTTGCGAAAGATCGCGCTCGCCGCGATCTGAACGAACAAGCGTGTTCCGCTTCACTCACGAGCGGGCACGGCTCGTGGAGATTGCCCGCCAGCGGTGTGCCGAGCAGGCGCGGCTGGCCAAGCTCGAAGAACAGCGGGTGGAATATCTCGATCGCAAGCTCGCGCAGGCAGAGCCGCGTGATCGACTACGGACGTTTCTGACGACGCTTCCCGCTGACCCCGTCTCCGAGGAAGCGTCTGCCTTTCATGCTTTCATCGAATGGGCCCAACCGCGGCTGAAGAAGATGGACGCCCAACTGCAACTCGCGACGATTGCCGCTGAGGCGGCGGAAATGGAAGCCTTCGCACCAACTGACGATGCCAACGGTCTGCAACGATAAGCCATCGCATCCATGGGATGCGATGGCTTCAGTGTTAGTCCGATGACCTATCAGTCTGTTTGACCGGCCGGGCTTTGCGCTGATGGACATCCGGCCCGGGCGCGATCTTCGCTCGGCCCTCAAGACAGGTCTGGCGGCGCTGCTCCAGCCACGCTTCGACCTCCTCCAGGTCCCACACGATGCATCGCGGCGTGAGATTGAAGCGGCGAGGGAATTCCTCGCGTTTTTCCATTTCATAGATCGTGCTGTCGGCGAGCGGTACGATGAGCCGGAGCTCATTCCGTCGGATGTTTCGCGGTAGCCCGGTCAGCACGGTGGCGGGACCGAAATATCCCACCGGGTCTTTGTCGTCGTAATCCTGATACGGTATCGTCAGGATGCGAACGCGATCTGGCTTCTTGGTCATGTTTATCCTCCGTGGTTGAAGGATGTTTGATGCCGCTGCGGCTTTGCCTAGTCGCGTAGCTATCGTTGGTCGGGAACCTGACGGTACTTTTGGGTGTGCTCACGTTTCGAATGTCAGGCCTGGAAAGGCGGGCCGAGAGCCGATAGTAGTCGATAGATCGCTCGTGGCGGTTGGCCAAAATTCGCCAACTAAATCAGAACGGTAGGATCCTGACGGGTCCTAGGCCGGTAGTATTTGGACGGAAAAATATTTTCTTGAGAAAATTCAATTAGTTGCATAGGGCCGAACGATCGAGTGGGAGTGAAGTACCGTGGAGTAGATTGGAGTACTGTCGGATACATTCGGAAATTGTTGGTCCCCGATAGTGGGCGATAGTTCGCGGGCGATTCTGCAAGAACGAGCAGCAGTTTTGCAGATCGGCGATAGACCTTGCGATTGTGTGTCGAGATGTTCAAGGGGATCGATACACCGCGCCGTTCACGGCACATGCTTCGGATTGGGATTGGAGCGCCGATAAAAATCCTCGGACAATAGACCTCATGTTCCGGGGATTTGTATCAGGGTCTAAGCCCGGTCGAGACCAACGAGACGAGCACAAGGCCGCCGAGCACAGCGAAAAGGGCGCCATAGCTGAATACGCTCTCGTGGCCCCGTAGTTCCAGAGTGCTCCCGCAATGAGGCTGGCGACGAGCTGCATGACGCCGACCGTCGTGCTGTACCAGCCAATGCCGCTTGCCCGCAGATGCTCTGGCACAAAATCCGCGGCGAACGTTGAAGTCGGCAACCGCGGCATCGGGCCTTAAAGAAGGCCAGCAGGTCCGCCTTGATGATGTCTGCGTGGGTCGTGGGCTGCCGTGCGGCAGATCCTTGTAGACCTTCGGCGTGCCGTTCTTCAGCAGCTTGGCCGACGGCGGACCTAAGTCGGCGAGCGTCCTGCTACGCGACGAAACGGACCACGCCGCCATCCACCCGTAAAGCCGCGCCGGTTGTCGCCGAAGCCTGCTCCGAGCATGCGTAGATGATCATGTTGGCTACCTCGTCGGTGGTCGCGAAGCGTTGGATGAGGGTGGTCGGACGCATCGCCTTCAGGAAGCCCTGCTCGGCTTCCTGAAGCGTGATCCCGTTTGCGTCAGCCTGCTTCGCCATGAAGTCGCCCAGGATCTCAGAGCGGGTGGGTCCCGGCAGGACGGCGTTGACGGTGACGCCCGTGCCCGCGACCGCCTCGGCAAGCCCGCGCGAGACCGCGAGTTGAGCTGTCTTAGTCATGCCGTAGTCAAGCATTTCCTTGGGGATGTTGACTGCGGACTCGCTACTTACAAACACGACGCGGCCCCAGCCTTTCGCCACCATCCGCGGCAGATAATGACGGGTCACGCGCACGCCACTCATTACATTCAACTGGAAGAGACCAAGCCAGTCCTCGTCCGGGATCCTCGCGATGTCCTCGACGCCACTGTAGCCCCGGATGTGAGCCGTGCCCACGTTGTTCACAAGGATATCGGCGTCCGGCGCCTGCGCGATCAAGGCTTCGGCACCCTCCGTTGTCGCAAGATCGGCGGCGATACCCGAGATGTCGCTTCCGGGAAAGGCCTGTCGCATCTGCCGTACCGCCTCGTCAATCCGGACGTATCCACGGCCGTTGATGACGACCGATGCGCCGGCACGGGCTAGTCCCTCCGCGGTAGCACGGCCGATGCCTGCCGTTGACCCCGTAACGATCGCCTTGCGGCCCTTCAGTTCGATATTCATGTTATTTCATCTCCAAATTATAGGTGAACAAGGCGATCGATCCACTGATCCAGGCTGGAAGCGCAGATTGTCGCCCGTCGAGTACGGGCAACATCCGGACGAAGGCAGCGTTGGGAAGCGTGGATAGCGCCAGGACAGGGGCGTCAGCTCGCTTTCTTTGCTGCTTCAGCCTCCGCTGCGCGGGCGAGGCTTTCGACCCACTCCTGGTGATAGCGGTAGAGCGCGCCGGGATGCTTGTGCCCGAGAAGGTCCAGAAACCAGGCTCCCTGTTGCGTCTCCTCGGTCAGGACATGGCAGCCATCGTTAGTCGGCGTGATAACCCAGCCGTGATATGCGCTCGAGCCGGTCTCATCGCCGTCGACTGTCGTCGCCCAAGCGAGCCGGCGCAAGGGCTCGAACTCGGTCACGACAAGGCTCATCGGGAATCCGACGGTGACTCGACTGTACGTGGTTCCGAGCGCCAGTTCCGCCTCACCTGTCAGGATCTTGACCTGGTCTTCGGCAGGAAAGTAGCTCAGCCAATTCTCGGCATCGACGAGCAGCTTCCAGACCACTTCAGGCGGCGCCTTAACGTCGATGTCGTTCAGCGCATAGATGGCCGACGTTCTGGGGTCATACCGCTCCGGCCAGATTACATGGTCGTACATGGTTCATTTGTCCTTTTTGAACAGGTCCTGGAAGATCAATGGCGCCCAGCTCTTGTCCCGCGCCTGCACTAGCTGACCGCCTTCCGCGATCTTGCCGAGGCTAACCGGCCCATACGCCGTCAGGCCCAGCCCAACCTTCGCGACTTTGTGGCGTTCAAATATTCGGTCGCGCGCTGCTCGAAGAAATTGGCGCGCGCGACCAGTTCTCGGCGCCGATCGCACGGTCGTAGATCGATTACTGCTCCTTCTTGAACAAATCCTGGAAGATGAGCTGGCCCCAAGTGCGGCCGCGTGCGTGCACCAGCGCGCCACCCTCGTTGAGCTTTCCCAGCTTGACGGGTGCGAACCCGAGTTGTTTGGCCAAGGTCGCCACGGGAGCGATCGCGTCCTCGTCGTCGCTCGACAGAAAGACGACCCTGTGGCCGCCCTCGACGATCGGATCGGCAGCCAAGGTGGCCGCAATCAGGTGATTGAAACCTTTCACGAATTTGGCGCCGGTGAACGCCTTCGCGACGAAGGCGGAGGATGGGAGACCGTCCAGTTCCTCGGGGGGAACTAACGCGTTCATCGCGTCGATGACTGTCTTGCCTTCCCAGCTCGGCAGGGCTTTCGCAACCTCGCGAGGCTCCCCGAACGGGACCGCCAAGATGATTGTGTCGGCCTCAAGCGCATCCCGCAGCGACTTGGCGACGACCGTGGGTCCGATCGCCCGAGCTTGCGGCGCCAACGCCTCGGGCGGACGGCGGCTCGCGACGGTCACCTTGATGTTTTTACGGGCAAAGGCGTGGGCGAGGGCCTGGCCTACCTTACCGAATCCTACAATTGCGTAGCTCATAATACTTCTCCGATCCGTGTTGGTATTGATTCCCCGGCCTTCAACGGCGCTGGGTTATCCGTTCTGCTGTGTGGCGACCTTTGCGTAGACGTCGCGTCGTGAACCATGGACACGCTAGTTCCCGCCGGTCAGCCGCCTCCCGCGATCCGGCGCGATTTCAGATAGCCGAGAAGCCGCCGTCGACAGACAACTCCACCCCGTTCACGAAGCTCGAATCGTCTGAAGCAAGAAACAGCGCGACCGCCGCAATTTCCTCAGGACGACCCATCTTTCCCCGCGGGATCAGGGATTCGAACATCTGCTTCGCCTCCTCGGTGAGAACTTGGTCCTGCATCGGTGTGGCGATCGGCCCCGGGTGCAGCACGTTCACCCGGATATTCCTGCCCTTGAGCTCGTTGAGCCACCCGCGTGCGAATGCGTGCAGCGCCGCCTTGCTCGCCGCATACACGCTGTAACCAGGAAAACCTTTGATCGAAGCAACTGACCCGGTCATGAAGATCGATCCGCCATCGTTGAACAGCGGCAACAACTTCTGAACCGTAAACAGCGTGCCACGCGAATTCAGCCCGAAGGTCGCATCGAAATGCTGCTCGGTAATCTCGCCCAGTGGGACGGCTTCGCCCGTGCCGGCGCTCGCGTACAGGATGTCGATCTTGCCCTTTTCCCGCTTGACTGTATCGAACAGGCGGTCGAGGTCGTCGAGATTGGCAGCGTCGCCGCGCACGCCGGTCACGTTCCGGCCGATCAGCTTGACGGCCTCGTCCAGCGCCTCCTGTCTCCGGCCCGTGATGAAAACATAGGCGCCTTCTTCGACGAACCGCTTGGCGCTCGCCAGCGCCATGCCGCTCGATCCACCCGTGATGACTGCAACCTTACCCTCGAGCTTTCCCATGACTTCTCCTGTCGTGGTGTCGGGACAGCATCTGCCTCCGAGACCCTCGAAATGGGTCCGCCGGCGTCAGTTGTTGAGTGCGGAAGCGCGCACATCGGTGGTGCAAAATCGATCCGGCTGGACGACCGACGCCAGCCGCGACGATCGGTGTCCGCTTTTCGCAATTGGGCCGCGCTCGTCGACATAGGCTATGACGACCGCCTGTATTGCTGTTCGATGTGTTAGATACAGACTTTGGAAGGCGCACCGCGCGGTGCCGGATTGCACCATGATCGACTGGGATGACATTCGCTACTTTCTTGCCGTCGCGCGCGGAGGCTCAGTGCGGGCTGCCGCCGAGCGCCTCGGGGTGAATCACTCGACCGTGCTGCGACGCATCGCACAACTCGAGGAACGCCTCGGGGCGCACATGTTCGAAAAGCTGCCTTCGGGTTACCGCCTGACGGCTGCGGGCGAGGAGGTCCTCGAGCTCGCGAACCAGATGGAAGCGTCGTCGCACCAGTTGGAGACGCGCGTCTTCGGTCGCGACCAGAGCGTGCGCGGGCTTCTGCGGGTGACGTTGGCTCCGACCCTTGCGACACATCTGCTCATGCCGGATCTCGCCGATTTCGCGCTTCTGCATCCGGACATCGAGATGGAAATCGTGTCGTCCGGCGAGCTGGCAAATCTGACCAACCGAGAGGCCGATGTCGCGATCCGCGTCGTTTACGACCGCAAAACCCTGCCGCTCAATCTTCACGGCCTGAAGGGACCGGAGGTGTTCGGCGGCGTCTACATGTCCCGGGATAGACTAGCCGCATGGCGTGCGGGCGCGCTTGATCCCATCCGGTGGATCGTCATAAGCATGCATGGAATTCCGGATTGGGCCAGCGAGGGTGAGGTTCGCACCACGGAGGTTCCGTTCAGGACTACGGGCGCCGACGCGCAGATCGTTGCTGTACGGCAGGGCCTCGGGATCACGACACTGCCGTGCTTCGTCGGAGATGCCGACCCCCTGCTGGTGAGGGTGCCGGGCACAGATCTGCACATGTACGGAACGCTCTGGCTTCTCACACAGGGGGAAACACGCAAGACGAAGCGCGTGCGGCTCTTCACGGAGTTCGTATCCCGCAGGCTCGCCGCGTACGCTCCGCTTCTCACGGGGCTGTCCATATCGCGCGACTGACGCCCGGCAGGTCGCCGGCGACGCTTGCCGTAGTCCGGTCGGAAGCCGACCTGCGATCGCTTGAAGCGGCGTCGTTCAATCCGCGAATGGTGCGCCGTATCGCAACCGGCGCGAGGGCCACACTACCGACGGACGACGGACTTCATCATCGCTGACGGTTTTTTTGCCAGGCTGGAGACGCCGCTTTTGCGGAGAACTCCGAGGAGAATAGACCAACCGATATCGATAGTTTGTGAAACCGAGCAAATCGCGGATCGCCGAAATTCTCCTTTGAATTCAAGAGCGAGAATTTCTGACGGATCCGGGATACGGTTCTTCATCGTCAGCGGAAAGATTTTCCTCGATGGGTCAATGCGTTCTGCTTCAGAACAATCGAGTGGGAGTAGGGGGAATCGGCGGCGATAGCGTAGGTTCGGCGGACTTTAAGCTCCGTTCCGTCCGCATTTCGGCGGTTCTGATGCCGATGGATCGAGCAAGCTGCGCTCCAGGGTCGGCATTGCCAAGCGGCAAATCAGGCCGGGAGCCGCCACATTCGTACACGACCTGTACCACGCAATTCCGTTTCCGCGAGTGGGTCGCAAGCAAAATCCGGTCCAAGCAGTTTGTGAGTTGCATCCGAAATACGGATTTCATCGGGCTCCGCGGACGTTTGAATACGTGCTGCGAGATTAACGGTCTCGCCCCACAGGTCGTAGGCAAACCGCCTTTTGCCTATGACGCCCGCGACGATTGGTCCTGAGTGAATTCCAATTCTGAGTCTTAGCGGTTCTCCTGCGAAGCGCTCGAGCTTAACCGCCTTCCGCAGTTCAAGTGCATAGTGCGCAAGGGCTTCCGCATGATCGGATCGCGCGACGGGGAGGCCAGCGACCACCATCACACAATCGCCAATTGTCTTGATCTTTTCGCAGCCGTATCGTTCCGAGAGCAGATCCGCCGCCTTGAAGAAGTAATTTAAAATAGCGAGCGTTGTCTCGGCTCCGACGCTCCGCGCTCTTTCCGTAAAGCCGACGATGTCGGCAAAAAGCACACTCACCTCAGCGTGGTTGTCTGCAATTTGTTCGTCCGCTTTTAACCGCTCCGCGATCGACGCTGGAAGAATGTTGAGGAGTAGGCTTTCGGCGCGCTGGTATTCACGCGACAATCCCTCTTGGCTCTGCCTCAACGCCTCGTTCGCCAATTGTAATTTTTCGTTGAGTTGACGCTCCCTCTCTTGCAGGAGTGTCATTTCATAAGCCTTCTGTTGAAGCCGCTGCCTATTGTCGCGTTCGGCGGTGGCGTCAAGAAAGAGCAGCCACACGCAGGCATTGTCAGCAAAAAGATGAAGGTCCGCGACACGCCCGCTGGGCAGTTCGACCATGGCCATATGATATGGCAGCTCCGGGCAAGGCAGCAAGCCTTCCATGAATTCAAGTTGCTCGGCAACAGGCCTACCAATGCGAAGTGATGAGAGTCCGTAATGTTCAACACTACCGCCCTTCGCAGCGATGCAAAGCTGGGCGTCAATTTTCAGGTATGCGACAGAGTGCTCGTTGTAGAAGAAATCGTAAATCCAGTTTCTGACTTCTCTTGGCAATCCATGCATGGTTTATTTGGTGACCATCGAAGCAAGCTGACGAAATGCATCATCAACATGTTCACCCGAAAGCGCGCTTGTTAGATAGATTTGCCATCCAAGTTGCCTCAGTTCGTCAATCTCACTATCCGTTATTGCCCACCGATCGGCCAGATCGGATTTGTTGAACAGCAATACAAACGGCATAGCGCCGAATTCGGCCTCGGCCCGCTCGCGCAGCGTGAGCGCCACGGCAAGTGTAGCGGCGCGGGTTCCATCGACGACAAGCACGAGCCCACTCGCACCTCGCACATAGCTGACGCGAAATGAGCCGATATCGTCTTCGCCGGCCAAATCCCACAGAATCAGATCCACGGTTTTGTCCGGGAATGCGACGCTCTTCTTGTCGATTTTCACTCCCACCGTGGTCAAGTAGGTTTCTGAAAAGATGCTTTGCACAAACCTGCGAACCAGACTCGTCTTTCCGACAGCGAACCCGCCCAACATGCAGATCTTCTTTTGCAATATCCTGGGCTCCGCCTAGTGGAAGTTTACCGTAACCGAAACTCTGCGATTGGCGGAGCTCCCGGTTCGGCTATTCTCAGTCTCCGCCGGCTCAAAGGTGCCCGCGCCGCGAACCAAAAGCGATTCCGGAGCGACGCCGCGCTTCTTGAGAAGCGCACGAACTGTCTCGGCGCGGGCGGCGCTGATTGACGCGTTGGTCGTCTCACGGCCCACGGCGTCCGAATGGCCAGTCAACATGAACTGTGCTGTTACGCCCGCCTTGCGGGCGTCCTTGGCCAATTCCTTCAACTGATTCGCCAATTTGTCGAGAACTGGCAGTTGCTCTGGTCCCGGTACAGCCTTGCCAGAATCGAAGAAAATGTCGACCGCTTGGATAGCCTCCCTCAAACGAGTGAGTTCCTGAGGGGTCAACTCGCGCAGCTCGGAAATTTCTAGAGAGAGTCCGTCCGCGGCCAGTTGTTGGGCGGCGACCCGCGCCCGATCTATCCAGGCGGCAGGAGCCTCACCCACGAGAACGATGCGATCCTTGATGATCGAAAATCGTACTGAATCCGGCGGGGCCAGCGATGCCATCAGCCGCTTCACCACGAACTTCGGATCAAGGCTCTGATAGAATTGCCACTGCGAATGAACGCGAGCCGGATCAACCCCTGTTCCGGACAGCAGAGCCTGCGGGTCGGCGGCTTGCGGGTCTCTCAGGCCGGAAATGTAGAAATGTCCGCCCCTCGCCGTTTGTTGGGCGACGATGATCCCCGCTTGGGCCTCAAGTCGCGACACATAATGCTGCCAGTGCTCCGCCGCGCGTGCTTCGGGGCTCACATCACGAACCTTGGAGATGTCGAATTCCGGTCCGCCTGCCGAAAGCTGCCGGGCCGCTGCGCGTGCCCGATCTATCCAGGTGTCGGGAGCCTCACCCTCGGCAATGATGCGATCATTGACGATCGAAAGTCGAACTGATTTCGGTGGGGTCAGCGACTCCGTTAGCCGCTTCAGCACGAACTCCGGCTCAAGGCTCTGATAGAATTGCCACTGCGAATGAACGCGAGCGGGATCGACCTGCGTTCCGGACAACAGCGACTGCGGGTCGGCGGCAAGCGGGTCTCTCAGGCCGGCAATATAGAATTGGCCATCGCGCACCTTTTGTTCGGCAACGATGATGCCCGGCTGGGTACTCAGCCGCGACACATAGGCCTGCCAGCGCTCCGCCGCGCGTGCTTCGGGGCTCACATCACGAACCTTGGAGATGTCGAATACCGGTCCGCCTGCCGAAAGCTGTCGGGCCGCTGCGCGTGCCCGATCTATCCAGGTGTCGGGAGCCTCACCCTCGGCAATGATGCGATCATTGACGATCGAAAGTCGTACTGAATCCAGCGGAGCCAGCGACGCCGTCAGCCGCTTCAGCACGAACTCCGGCTCAAGGCTCTGATAGAATTGCCAGTGTGAATGAACGCGGGCGGGATCGACCTGCGTTCCGGACAACAGTGACTGCGGGTCGGCGGCAAGCGGGTCTCTCAGGCCGGCAATATAGAATTGGCCATCGCGCATTTTTTGTTCGGCAACGATGATGCCCGGCTGGGTACTCAGCCGCGACACATAGGCCTGCCAGCGCTGCCCGGATTGCCAGGAAAGAAAGAACCAACCGCCTGCCGGAATCAAAACCAGCAGGACTGCAGCCACCACCAGCCACGGAAATCCCTGGTTTGAGTCCTCCTGCTTCAGTTCAACGCAGGTCTGCAACTGCGTCTCTACGCCGGCCAGCTGC
The DNA here is from genome assembly GCF_003997065.1 of Mesorhizobium sp. M6A.T.Ce.TU.016.01.1.1. Lineage (NCBI taxonomy): Bacteria > Pseudomonadati > Pseudomonadota > Alphaproteobacteria > Hyphomicrobiales > Phyllobacteriaceae > Mesorhizobium > Mesorhizobium sp. M6A.T.Ce.TU.016.01.1.1. Next base: position 86,540 of record NZ_RZTJ01000003.1, read on the forward strand.
GAACTGTCGCCGTCAAACTGCTCTAAAGCCTGTGAGCATTCATCATGGATGCGAAGCAACACATCGCGAATTATTTCATGTAATTCCTCTGGCGGATTTCCCCGGATCACCGCAACCAACGTCGCAAACGGTCCAACTTCTGACCAGAGACGAAGCTCCCCAAAACGGATAGTGTCCAGGCCGCTCTGTTCTTTCTCGTTAAATGAATCTTTCACAAAATCTTGAATTGCACTAAGCATCGAAGAAATGAGTTGAGGATCTTCGCTAGTTGCATTATCGGCAGTTACATGCGCTATCAAAAGCCCGGAATTGCGGTTAATGAGAAAGACATGTTCTACACGGTAGACAAGTGAATGCTTAAGAACAACTTCTGAGAAGCTTGCACCAGTTCTCCAAGCTTCAAATCTCCACTTGAGCCCATGCCAGGTAAATATATGTCTTAAAGTTTCATTCAGCGACTGAAAGGTCTGATCGATCTTTTCCCCGATCGACTTGCGAATTGCCGGCAGAAACACCGGGTATAATATATCCGTAAGCGTGCGCGGGCTCTTCTGGATGGACCGTTGCACGGCCCTCTCGACAGCTGGCGCAAGGGCCTCGCCGAGTTGCGCATAAGGCGCGCGTGCGGCTGCACTGGGGAGAACACCCCCAACTGCAGACGCAAGCTGCTCAGGTTCGTCGAGCAGGTGCGTAACTCGTGAAAGCTCCGAAATTTCGCGGCCGACCAGCAACTGGCGCAGCGTTTCCATGCGAGGATCGGCGGTTGGAACTCCGTCGAAACGCGCACGATAGTCCGGATCAACGTTCCGGGCAATTTCGACCAAAAGACTAGCCAGAGCCTCGCGATCAATCTCTGTATCGTTCGAAGCCGCTTGAGGAAGGCTGATTGGGTCGACGGTCGACGTCAAGTTCCGATCAACTCACTTTCCAGCTACGTTCCGAGTTGCTCTTGCTGCCGACGGGATCCTGATTTAGACATTTTGCAACCTCGACAAACAGGCCAGCCAAAAGATTTCGGTCGGTCTTGACGTTGCTGAGATCGGAAAACATTTTCTCCATTACCATCTGAATGGTTTCATTCTTTTGCTTGATTTCCTCACGCAGCAATTGATCGCTTCGATTTATCCGGTCCGCAACTTCGCGCTCAAGCTCGCTCAATTGATCCGACAACGCGCGCACCTGCTTTTCAAGCGCCTGATTTTGCTCGCGAAGATTCCGGTCAATCTCCTTGTCGGCCTCGGCTCGTGCATCTTTTTCGTTTCGCAATTGCCCCGCAAGCGATTCGACCTGCTTCTTTGCATTTGACTCGTACATTTCAAGATTGCGCTTGGCCTCGGATTCGACATCCTTGAAGCGCTGCAAGAACCGTTCTTCAAGCTTGGAAAAACGGCGGTCATAGTCCTGCATCTGGTTGCCGAACAGCAGATCACGTATCTTGTCGACACCTACAGCGTCGCCGGGGCCTCCGCTCTCGCGAGCCTGGGCCGCCATGAAGGCCAGCCCGTTTCCGTCTGCATTACCTATTAGATTTACGTCCGCTTTATTTGCTGGAGATGCGCTATTCGAAGATTCCTTGGCCATCCTTATGCCCCTTCTTTTGAACAACTGCCACAGTGCGAAACTCAGAAACGGATAAGAATGTCAGCAAAATACCCGGCTCGCAAGCCGGAATCTTCTTGGCTTAAACCAATTCGTGCATCCCTTTTACATCTCTTGGACTAGCAGCAAATAAACGAGTTCCGACTGGTGTAGCTTTCGCATCTATTGTTATAGAGGCCATAATCGGCTAGTCTAATCAACCATTGGATGAAATCTACTATCGAAATGAGCAATACAATATCGGGCTATAGCTACTGGAGTGCAATTAAGTAGCGCGGACTCATTAGAAATATCTAAATTAGATGACATGGCGGTACACATATTGCCTCGCGTCCGGCTGTATACTGCGATGACCAGCTTCCGGTGCGGCCCCAACGGTAGAAGGAAGGTGTTCTTCGCACGGAGAATGGCTGTTCGAGAGTGCACCTCGGTATCGAGGCATTTCGGTCGATAAGAAGGGAGCAGTAGTCCCGATAACTGCAGTCATTCACACCAAGGCTTCAGTGGCTTGCTTTAATGCGCCCCCCGATTGCAAAGGACGTCAGTTTGCCATAGCTATTGCAGTCGTACGGCGCCAGGGACCGCAGCTTTTGGTCATGGCGCCGATTCCGGGGATCGACATGAGTATGCGGCGTGCTTGCTTTGACGTGCATCTGCGACAGCTGGCGCCCAAGCTCGGCGGCACGGATGCGAATGCTGCGCCAGGCTTCCAACATCAGTAGCACGACAGGAGCAAGCTCGCTCTGCAGCCAAATGGCGGCGTCGCGGCGGCTCGGAAGAGTTCGCAGGAGACTGTTTGGACGCAGCGTGCCTGAGGACCGTTCCCTTTGGCAAGAAATCGCCGGCTATGTTTCGGGACTCTCGTTGTATCTTCGGCGCGGGTAAGACGGCGTGGCGCATAATCCCTTGGTTTCAATCGTGGTTCCTGCGCACAACGCGGAGGCAACGCTGGCGCGCGCACTCGATTGCCTTCTCGATCAGGAAATAGTGGATTGGGAGGCGATCATCATCGACGACGCCTCCACTGACCGCACCTCCGCGATCATCGCCGGTTATGTGGAGCGCGATGCCCGATTTCGGACATTGAACTCTTGCGCGTATAGCGCCGCCGGCGCGCGCAATAGCGGGATTTCGACAGCGCGCGGCCATTGGCTGATGTTTCTGGATGCGGACGATTGGGTGGATGCCAGCTTCCTTGCGAAAATGCTGGCCGCGCTGAAAACAGCTCCCGATGCAGTGGCGGCCTATTGCGGTTCTCGGCGCGTGATGCCCGATGGCGAACTCACCCCGCCGAGCATCTCGACGGAGGTTGCGACCCAGCCCTTCGAAACACTCGCCCGTCGGTGTGCCATCCGCACTCACGCGCTGCTTGTCGACCGGGAGACAATTGTCGAGTTGGGCAGTTTCGATGTGTCGCTGCGCACCTGCGAGGACTGGGATCTGTGGCAGCGCCTCGCGCGTCTAGGCAAAAATTGGGTGATGGTCGACGAGCCGCTCGCTTTCTATCGAGCCAGCCCCAACTCGCTCAGCCGCAATTCGGCGCAGATGCTGGTAGATGCGGAAATCGTGATCACCCGCGGCTTTTCTCCTGATCCCAGGGTCAAACACCCAGCATCAGCACACGCCAATGGAGCGATCGAGGCGAGCGGCCACACCGCTTCCGAGGCACTCGCGTGGTTCGCGTTGTGGAACGCCGCGTCGGATTGCGGCTGCGGCTCACGCTCGATCAACCCGCAGTCGCTGCGCGCGCTCCCGGCAGGACGTAAGTGGGCGCGTGAGATCGCCAAGGTGGCCTTCGATGGCCTTATGGTAGGAAGCTTATCGGTGCCAGCGCAATTGGCTGCCAGGTGGGACAGGTTCGGCGGCTCCTTCACCGAGTTGATCATCGAACTCGGCAAGCTCTGGGACAACCCCGTCGCGGGTCGCCGCGTCCAGTATCACCTTGAGCAAATGCTTCTCGACGTCGACGATCTTGCCGCGCCGCGCAGGCTGGCGCGGACACTTGGAATTCGCGTCGACGGTCGAAATCCGGCCTCGACCGAAATTCCGCAAGGAATCGATCAAATCTATGCCTATCTGATGATGGATGGCCAGATCGAGGCTGTCGTGCAATTCGGCGTGCTCGGGACAGTGACAAGGCGTCATTGGATTGAATTGCTCCTGAATGTCGTGCCCCCTGAGCGGCTTGAACGCCGGTCCGATCCGGACAGTCACTTCGGCAGACTCGCCCAATTGGCCGAGGAAGCGCGGGAGCTGGTTAGGTCGAGCGCCGAACCTGCGGAGCCTCCCGCGGCGCCGCGCCGCGCACGGGTCAGGCACGACAAGGATCGCACGTCGTTCTGGAATGGCTATTTCGCGACCGAGGATCCCTGGAACTACGGTTCGCCCTATGAGCAGGAAAAATATCAGCGGCAACTCGAAATTCTGCCTGCCGGTCCCATCGAACGGGCGCTTGAGCTGGCCTGCGCGGAGGGCCATTTCACGCGGCAGCTGGCGCCGCGAGTGGGCCATTTGACCGCAACCGACATCTCCGCCATAGCCATCGAACGGGCCCGCGCGCGATGCGGCGATCAGCCGAATATTGAATTCGGCGTACTGGATTTCTCTGCCGACACGCTGCCGGGTGAGATGGATCTGATCTTCTGTTCGGAAGTGCTTTACTATCTGGATGATCTGGCCGAGTTGCGGCGCATCGCCAAAAAATTCGCAGAGGCGTTGGCGCCTGGCGGCAGTTTCATCAGCGCACACGCATTCGTGCTGCGTGACAATGTTGAAAGGACGGGCTTCGACTGGAACACATTCGGTGCACAAGCGATCTCGGAGACGCTGGCAGCGACTGAAGGCCTCGTCTTGGAGCAATCGATCCAGACCGAGCTCTATCGCATAGACCGCTTCCGCCGCCTGTCACCCGACGACGTGGCTACGGAACCGATGATAGATCATGTGCCAATCCGCGCGCGCATCGAAATCGGGGTCGCGCGAAATATCGTCTGGGGCGGCGCGCGGGCCTTGCGCCGCGACGTTGCGCGTAGCGAGCGGCGGCAGCGTATTCCTGTCCTCATGTATCACAGCGTCTCCGATGATGGTCCGGCCGCTCTCGCCCGTTTTCGGCTCACGCCCGCCGCATTCGGCAGCCAGATGGCATGGCTGCGCTCCAATGGCTTTCACGCGATTGGGTCTGAGCAGTTGGAAGAGTTCATCGCCAACCGTCGCCCTTTCGTTGGTCGCCCAGTGCTCATCACCTTCGATGACGGCTTCCAGAACTTTGCTGACCACGCCTGGCCGACCTTGCGCACGAACGACCTGACCGCGGAAGTGTTCCTGGTGACGGACTTGGTGGGTGAAAGTGCACAGTGGGACGCCTATACCGGTCCGCCGACGCAGCTTATGGACGCCGGGACGGTGCGGCGCCTCTCCGCCGAAGGTGCGTTCTTCGGAAGCCATCTGGCGACGCATCGCGCAATCGATGGTCTGTCGAGTTCTGACTTAGCCGCTGAGCTCCTGCGCTCTCGTATGTTTATCGAACGGTGGACCGGTCGGCCAACCACGGCGTTCGCGGCACCCTTCTCTGTCACTGACCGACGGCTTGGCAGGCTGGCCAAGGAGTGCGGCTATCGAATCGGCTTCGGCGGCAGACACGGGCCGGCGGGCCTCGACTGCGATCCCATCGACCTTCCGCGCATCGAGATTCGCGGAGACCGCTCACTCGATGACTTTGTTGCCATTGTCGAGGCTGTGCTCGAAGAGCGGTGAACTTGTCAGTGTCATTTCAGTGTCCCGCTCGTTTACCTCGTTCGCAAATCTATTGGGCGACTTGGGACACGGCTGACATCAGCTCCTGCGGGTTTGGCGCCCCAAACATGTATCGCCCACCCTCTGGAACCTCCGTGAAGCTCCAGCGGACGATCCCCTGCCGGTCCAGCAGGAACTGACCGACCAGTTGTCCGTGTCCCGTTGCCATCATCTGCTCGTCGGCTTCGGTCATTTCGTAATTGTCCTTCTTGTCGAGGATTTCGCCGGCCGCAAGAGGATCCATAGGACCGGGCAACTCGCTTGGTATGTCGACCCGCATATCCATTACCGCTGCCATCGAGACCTTGTACGGCCATTTCGTCTCGTTTTGGGTGAATTCGAGATTGGGCAGTCCAAAAGCACGATGTGAAGCGCGTTCAGGGTCGGAGGCCGCGAGCAGATTCGGTATCGGGTGGTAGCGGAAATAGAGACGCGCCCGTTCGATCGGCGTGTTGACCACCGTGAGGCTCTCCACGCCCTTTTCGCGCAGCTCCGGATCAAGCCGCGCCTGGGCGGCGATATGGCGCCGGCAAAACGCACAATGCAGACCTCGAAACAGGCCGACCAGCACCGGTTTTTGTCCGCGAAAGTCGTCAAGCGCAATCTTGCCTTCCTGGGTAATGGCGTCGAGAACCAAGTTCGGCGCACGGTCGCCCGGTTGAAGCGGCACCAAGTCAGCACGCGCGGACATTTCCAACCTCCAACCCGGCTAGTCGAGAAAAGGCAGCACCACAAGCGCTTCCGGGTCGAGCCCGTGCTGGGCGCATATTCCCTGCGCCAGGGAAAAGTAGCGTTCGGCCTCGGCCAGATTGTCGAGGTCGAGATTAAGCGTTGCGAGCCCATCATAGCACGGAAACAGCAGTTGGGGCTCGCCCGTTTCGCGGGCTACGTCGAGTGCTTCGTGGAACAAGCCAATCGCCAGTTCCGGACGGCCGTTGCACTGGTGGATCTGCCCAAGCACGATCAACGGCACCGGCAGGTGCTCGCGCTGGTCGAGCGCCCGGTCGATCTCGATGGCCTTCTCGGCAGCAGGCACGCCCTCCCTTGGACAGCGATCCGTGAAAGTACAACAAGCGACCGCCAGATTGGCGAGGAGGCGCGCCTGGAAACCCAAATCACCAATATGGCGCGCCACTTCAAGACCGCGCCTACAGACCTCCATCGCCTGTGCCGGATCGATGGTCGTGTAAAGCACGCCGAGATTGGTGTAGCCGCGGCACGCCGCGCCCAGTAGACCGGCGGCTTCGGCCAATTCAATGCTACGCTCAACCTGACGCACGGCTTCACGGTTTTGCCCAAGGCGAGCCAGCGCGACAGCCTTGGTATTAAGTGCCTCGGCGGTCACGAGAGTGGCATCACACCCTACCTCGGAGACATGCTCCGTTGTCAGAGAGCGTACGCAATCCAGCGCCGCGTCTGCCCATTTTGCCGCGAGAGCGTGATCTCCGCTACGGAACGCCTGTCGGCCACGTTCTTGCCAGAGATGCGCCTGCTCGATCGGGGCATCCGCTCCATCGAGGAGCGCTGCCGCTTCAGCATAGCGGGATTCTGCGTTGTCCCGCTTGCCGACGTCCCAGAGCAGCCGACCGATCTTGCGTAAAACGCGCGCCGAAGCGACACGATCGGCTGACTCGCGGTATGCCTGCAACACCGTCTCGTAGTGGTGGTGCGCGATCTCGCGGCGGCCTACCGGGCCGCTCAAATCGGCAATGCGCTCTGCAATTGCCAGTTTGAGCGGTGTTTGCCCGATCGCGCCCAACGCAGCCAGTGCTCGCTCGTAGAAACGAAGGGCGTCGTCGTTGGCGTATATCATGCGAGCGCGATCGCCCGCCGCCTGCAGGTAATGCGCGCCCCTCTCCCGCTCGGCGCTCTGTGCGAAATGATGACCGAGCACGGTCAAATCCTCGAGCCGTTCCGGCTTGTCGCCGCACAGTTGCTCCAAGGCAGCACCGACCCGCCCATGGATGTCGGTCCGGCGTTGCAGGAGCAGATTCTGGTAGATCACGTCCTGCAGCAATGTTTGCGTAAAGCGGTAGCTTTGCGACGAGACCGAGCCTGATCCGGCAACTTCCTCGATGATTTCCGCATCGCAAAGCAGTTCGCAGCCGGCTTCTAGCCGACCGGGGTCGGCTGTCACGGCTTTCAGAAGTGTGGCATCGAAGCGCGGGCCGATTACCGCGGCTTCCTGGGCCAACCGGCGCACTTCTTGGGGCAGCCGGTCGACGCGAGCAAGCAACATTGCCTGGATAGTGGCGGGAATGCCGGTTGCCACTTCGCCTGCCACAGTCCGCCATCGCTGGCCCTCGCGCATCAGTACACCGCGATCGATAAGGCCGCGAACGATCTCCTCTACAAAAAGGGGGTTGCCGCCCGCGCGCTCGAGGATCTGGTCGAGAAGCCCTCCTGCGGAGTTTACCCAGCTCTCGCCGAAAAGCGCCGCCAGCAGGCTGCGTCCGTCATCATTGTTGAGCGGCGAAAGCCTGAGCGCTGTGTGACTGACCCGACTAGAGTCGAGCTGGCCGTTGTCCGGCGCCGGACGATGCGTGACCAGCAACATCAACCGCGTGCGTTCCAACCGATCCATCACGAAACGTAGTGCCTCGAGCGACACGGCGTCGGCCCAGTGCAGGTCTTCGACGACAATTAACAGCGGCGACAACGCAAGCCGCCGTTCGATGATTGTGCGGACTGCGTAGAGAATTTGCCGCCGCAACTGCTCGGGCTCGACATGCTGCAAGGTGGCGTCCGGGTCGCCAAGGCCGAGCACATGGTAGAGCAAAGGCATCAGCCGCTTCGCCTCCTCGCCCTGTAGGCCGAGATCGGTAAGCAAGCCTGCGAGCTTCCCCCGCACTTCGTCCCCACTGTCATTTTGCATCATCCCGGCAGCGCTGCGCACCACTGCGCCCAAGGCGCCAAATGATTGTTCGCCCAGCGGTGAGCAGGTGGCCAGCCGCACGGCGACGTTGCGAAAACGATCGTCGTCGCCGACGCGGGCGACGAACTCCTTCACCAGCCGCGATTTCCCGATACCGGCTTCTCCGACGAGGCGGACAAGTTGGGCCGAGCCGCCGCAGGCCTGGTCAAGGCTCGCCAGCATTCTATTGAGCTCCGCACCACGACCTATTATCGGCGCACTGAGGCCGAGCGCCTCGAGCCCACGCGCTGCACGCGGCGCCGCAAGCGGTGCATCCAGTCGATGGACGAGCACACTGCCAGCCTTGCCACGAAACACGACATCACCCAGCGGCTCGTAAGAGAAGGCATGCCGGGTCAGCCTGTGAGTGAGCTCGCCTACCAGCACCTCACCCGGTGCGGCCAGCGATTGCAGGCGTTGCGCCGTATTCACTGTGTCGCCGGTCACCGAATAGGATTTGGCGGTGCCGATGCCCAATCCACCAGTAACGACCGGACCAGTGTTTATGCCGATGTGGAGTAACAGAGGCGAGCCGGAGTGGGGGGTGCTTTCGCCGAGCCGCGCCGTCCGGGCGATCATGTCGAGAGCGGCGCGAAGCGCACGTTCCGGATCGTCCTCATGCGCAACCGGCGCACCGAACAAGGCGAGCAGTGCATCGCCGATGAATTTGTCGACGAAACCACCAAAGTTTCGCACGGCCGCCGTCCATTCCTTGAACAGTTCGTTCTGCAGCGCTTGCATGACCTCGGGGTCGAGCTGCTCGCTGAGTGTCGTGAAGCCGCAAAGGTCGGCGAACAGGACTGTTACCGTCCGGCGATCGGCGTCAGAGACGGGATGCAGCCCATCTTCGCTTTCGATGTTCGGAAGCAGCGACGGAGTTCGAGAAGGCGGCACAACGGTCCGGCTTGGTGTCGGAGCAGGCCGTTCGACGGTTTTTGCGGGCGCACCGACGCTTGCCCCGCATTTCGGACAGAACTCGAAATCAGGTGCGCAGGGGTAGCCGCAACTGGCGCATGGCACGGGCTGGCGCCTGCCACACCTCGGACAGAAAGCGTAACCGCCCTCAACCTCGAAACCGCAGCCCGAGCAGTCCATAGGACAAGACCTCACTAGGGGCCGTGCCGGCGTGATCTCACTACGCACTTCACGGCCAGGGTATTTCACAAGGATGAACCGATAACCGTCGACCAGCAAGCGGCAGCGCAAATGGGCATCGAACGGTCAGTGTGGGTCCGGTGGCAGAGCGCTGCCGATCAAGGCGGAAGCCGTCGTCGAAATCCCGAAAGGCATCAGCGTCAAGGAAGCGGCCGGATCAGACACCAGAGGCTCACCCATAGATCGCCGTCGCTTGGGGTTGCGGACCAGAAAATCAACCTGAAGCGAGGCTCAGCTCGCCTTGATCTCTGCCTGGCCGATCTTGCGCCATCGGGCGTTTTCGCGAACCAGTTTCAGGTCGTCGGTCGTCTCGGCAAGTGTCCGCAAGCGGTATTGCCGGAGCAGGTTCGGGAAGAGCGCCCCTTCCGGTAGGCCGGCAAGCTGCTCGCGGACCGAGATCTTTTCATCGATGACCCGCATGCCCCAGGCATTTTCCCGAACCTGCAGCTCCGCAGCCAGATCGCGCTCTTCCGGCGAGTTTTCATCTAGCGCAGCCAGCAGGATAGAGTGGAAAAGCGCTACATAACCAATCTGTCTCAGGCCGCCCACAACCCGCACGCGCGGCAATATGGCAAGGACGAGGAACATCAGGAACAAGTTCGGCAGCAGCACGCCGTCCAGCAGCGCCTGCCTGAGATGCGGCCGCTCGAACGGGATGGAAAGACCATTCGGCCTGTCAGGCTCGATCAGGTGCCCGTTCTCGAGGACGAGCTTGCGCACGCGCTCCTCGCGGATGCCCCAGAAATAGGCCGTGGCATTGGGCAGGAATCTGCCAAATGGGCTCGATGCGGCCGCTTGCAAGGCACATTCCAGACGCTGGCGCCTTGCGGGCTCAATGAGCAGCCCGGAAAGAAGGCTGCCATCATGTTCTAGATGCCGCGCCACCGCAGCCGCGGCGAGCCGATCATCGATGAAAACCGGCAGGGCCATGCCGGAACGATCCCAATCGGCGACCAGATCCTCGTTGAGGGCTGTCAGCGCATCGGCGGCGGTTCCAAACACCTTGTCCTGGCTGGCAAGCAGTGTGCCCAGCCAGCGGCTGGCATCCGTTTCGTCGCCCACCGCTTCGAGCGCGCGCTTGTTGAGGGTGACGGGACCGACCACGCAGGCGCTTTTGCGGCACAGTTTGTGGCGCCCCATGCCAAACAGGTTGACCTTGTCGTCACCGACATCGAGCCATCCCGGCCCCTCCCGGCCAATTGTCTCCATGGTCATCGTCGTTCCCATGAAGCTGAAGAAGGCCGAGAGCCCGTTTTCGACCGCGCCGAGCCAGGCAAGCAGGAGGGCATCGAAGGTGATCCGGTCCATCAGAAGCAGGCAGTGCAGGCCGGACTGAATCACCGGTCTGTGCTCGAACTCTTCGAGGGCCTTGCCGATCTCTTCAGGCTGCATGATCACCCCAAGGCGCTGACGCAGGACTTCGCGCAGGATCGAGCGGGCAGCGATCGCCGGGCCCGATGCAGGCCTTGCCACCGGCCGCCACAGATGGCGGGCATAATCGGAAACCGGTGCATTCCAGTTCTGCTCTATGTCACGCACAACTTCCGGGCAGAGCAGCGACAGCACTGCCAGAATTTCCACCGGAGGCGTAGGGGTTGGGTCAAAGACAGCGGTCATTGGTCCCGTCTAGCCACTTGCGGCGCAAACGCCAAGGGAGACCAGACTTGCTGGATGCAGCCGGCCCACACGTAGACTGTCAACTCGATCAAAATGGTGTGAGACGAAATTGACCGTATCCTACGGAACTCTCCATGAGCAATCACCTGTTCGCCGGCACGAATTGTTAGATTGGCCAAACAGTTAAGGCCAAGCAGCGGATCTCAGAACCGCAGCCGGGCCATGCTCAGCAGGTCGTGGTACTGCCCGTCGGTAAAACCGGCCTTCACATGCCGGCCTTCGACCTCGAAGCCGTGGCTTGTGTAGAGACGGACGGCCGGTTCGTTGTCGGCATAGACGGTCAATTCGACCCGCTTCAGGGCGCGCCAGTTGTCGGCCACTTCAAGCAGCGCGCCAAGTATGGCAGAGCCGATGCCCTTGCCGACAAAGGCATCGTCAAGGCCGATATTGATCTCGCCGATATGCGAACGGCGCGGCGAACCCTGCACGACTAGGCTGCCATGGCCGACGACTTTGCCCTCCAACTCCGCAACGATCCAGGTGGTTTCCTGGCCGGACTTGGCGATGCGCCGCTCCACCTGCTCCACCATCTCGAAGGGCATCCTGAGCGTGCCCCAGCGGAACCCCGGCATGTTGAAGATAGCGCAAAGCGCCTCCGCATCGCTTAGCCGGACGGACCGGAGCTGCGGCTGGATTTTCTCGGAAGATGGCGAGGTCGTGCTGGTCATGGCGCTCCCGGCAAAGCAATCGGCCCGGCACGATGCACCGGACGTCACCTAAAAATCCAGCCGTCTCCGCAACCTATGCCGATTGCGAGCTAAAAACCGGGAGGCGGCGTAGAGTTTGAAGACGCCGCTGATGCCGATCCAGCCGAAAAGGGCGAGCCAGCGCAATGTCCCGGTCGCCGTCCAGTCGATCCGGTGCACCGCAGCGTCGGTGATGACGAGGCCAAGGATGGCAAGCAGGCCAACCAGAAACTGCGCCAAGCCGAGCACCAGCAGTTCCTCGCGCGGCGCGCTTCTCCAGACGAGATACACACCGCCCGCACCGGCGAGGAAGATAGCGCTGTAGACCTGAGCGTGGAAGGCATCGATCGGCCATGGCCAGAAGCCGCTGAATGTCAGGGGAAACAGCAACAGGCCGACTCCATAGAGCCCAAGGATCGCCGATTCCACCGGCATGTAGCCGCGCCATGCGGGGTTTAAGATCACGCCTTTTGCAGAAGGACGGGCCCTGGTCCGCCACAGGAACAGCCCGGATACCGCGACCGAAGCAAGATAGACCAAAAACCAGAGCCAGGGCGCTTTGCGCTCGAAGTTGAAATAGCCGAGATTGATGAACGAAGCCACCGACACGATGACGGTGAAGATGAAGGCCATGACGAGCACGAGCCTGCCGGGCGACCAGCGGTTCCAGACCAGCAACGCCACCATCATGACCATTTCGGCGGTGTAGAAGCCGCCGAGGAAGCGAGCATTGAACGGCGTGACGGCCCAAGGCCAGCGCGGCTTGACCAGCACCGGCGCGAAGAACAGGCCGGCGCCTACGATCAGGACGATGATGACCACCACCGAGAAAAGGCGCAGGGCCGCGGGAAATGGCGGGTTGTCGGATGTCGGCATGGGAGAAAGTCCCAAAGATGAATGCCTCATGGACCCATCATAGTGCCGCTTGCGGCCGGTGAAAATCCGCCCGAATGGAAATTGAACTGTCACCGGCTTATCCATTCGAATGGCCGTACGGTCCGTTTCGAAGTAAGATGGAGCGCTCGGACCGAAAACCGGTCCGGCCAACACGCCTCTAGGGTGCATTTCCCGGAGCCTGCACGATGAACGAAGCTCAGGATCTGTTCTCGCTTCTGCGGCAATCGACCGATGTCGATCCCCAGGCAATCGACGCGATCAGTCGAACCATCGCGGAGGGCAAGGACCGCGAGCTTTGCCGCATCAATGTGCCAGCCTTCGCCAGCAAGCATGGCCTCGACGAGGAGCGCGCCATAAGCGCCTTTCTCCATGCGGCGCGGGTGGGCATCTTCGACATTTCCTGGAATGTTCTGTGCCCTGGCTGTGGCGGCGTGCTCGACACCAACGCCACGCTGAAAACCCTGCAGAAGGACGAATACACCTGCGCGCTATGCTCCGAGGGCTATTCGCCGACCCTCGACGAGATGGTCGAGGTGACATTCACCGTCAGCCCCCGCGTGCGCAGGATTGCCGCTCACAATCCACACGAATTGCCGTTGATGGAATATTTTCGCCAGATCTACTGGGCGTCCGGCGTCGATCTGCCGGAAGAGGATTTCGCGAAGAAGATGGAAGCATTCTCGCTGGAGGATATCGAGCTTGCCCCTGGTGAAAAGGCGGTTCTGCCCATACAGCTTCCGTCTGAATTCGTCATCGTCTTCGAGCCGGTCACCCATTCAGTGCAGTTCATCGACGGGAAGGGCGAACCAACAAAAGAGCGCCGAAGCCTCTCTTTGGTGTTCGACCGCGACCATGTCCAGAACCAGACGCTGGAGATGCAACCCGGCCCGTTGCGCATTTCGCTGGAGAACAGGACCGATGCCCGCGTGCTGCCGACGGTCTTCATCGCCGGCCAGGAATTGCATGATTTCCTGGGCAAACGCCGGCCCTTCCTGACCGCCAAGCGCCTGCTCACCAACCAGACTTTTCGCGATCTCTATCGCACGGATACGCTCGACATCAACCAGCGCCTGAAAATCACCAGCCTGACCTTCCTGTTCACCGACCTGCGCGGATCGACCGAGCTTTACGAGCGGGTGGGCGATCTTTCAGCCTTCGATCTCGTGCGCGAGCATTTCCAGGTTCTGCATGAGATCGTCGCGGCGGAGGCAGGCGCGGTGGTGAAGACGATCGGTGATGCGGTGATGGCGACCTTCGCGACGCCTGATCGTGCGATTGCCGCGGCCCTCAGGATGCGCGATGCCATGCGTGAGCTCAACGACAAGAGCGGGCGCGAGGATCTGCTGCTCAAGATCGGAGTCCATGCCGGCCCCTGCATCGCCGTGTCCATGAACGAGCGACAGGACTATTTCGGCCAGACGGTCAACATTGCTTCACGGGTTCAGAACCTTGCCAACGCACAGGCGATCTTCGCCACTCGTGCGGTGGTCGACGACAATCTCACCGCCGATCTGTTGCACAGGAACGCGCTGACGCCCGTGCCCCACGAGGTCTCGCTGCGCGGCATTGAGCGCGAGATAGCAGTCTATACGATCCCCTGAAGACTTGGCCCCTGAAGACTTGGCCCCTGAAGACTTGGCCCCTGAAGATTTGGCCCCTGAAGATTTGGGTCGTCTCGGCCCCTCAGACGCGCCTGCAGAGGAAATAACGATCGGCGGGCTCCGAAGTCGGCGGCGGGAGGCGTTGCAGCAGCGGGTGATCGAGCGGCGTGCCACTGACCGCGAAGCCGTCGACGCGAAGCAGGCGCGCAATCAGATCGGGAAGCCAGGTAGCGGTCACTGCATCGCGATCGTCATAGCCGGTGCCGATGTCGGCATGAACAAGAGCGGCGTCGATGCCAATGAACTTGCGGGCCGTCTCGCGTATTTCGCCGAGCACGAGGTTTTCAGCTTCGGGAATTGAGCTGGCGTGTGCGCCAACTTCGCGGTCGAACACCACGATCCGGCGCCCGGGCAGGCGCTCGCGCAGATGGTGGAACGTCCGGCCATTGCCGAGGCCGAGCTCGAGCACAAGCCCCTCCATCTTCGCCACCTCGGGGCAGATTTGATTGAGAATGTCGCGCTGTGCGGTCATCCTGCTGATGAAATTATCAAGGCGACTCATATGCGATTTTATGTCCTGAACCAGCAGCCCCGATCGAGGCTTGTCGCATATAGAGGCGAACGACAAACCCTGCAATAAGCCAACCGGCCGCCGACAAGCGTCATACCGGGTGGGGTCGTCGGCAGGGCCGCGCGGCGGAACAGCGATCTCACTTGTAGGGATCCGCGGCGTCCCGCAAGCCGTCGCCGAGGAAGTTGAACGCCATGATGACGAGAATGACGGGGAGCATCGGCAAAAGCAGCCATGGATAGAAAGCGATGACGCTGACGCTGCGCGCCTCGGTGAGCAGGATGCCCCAGCTGGTTATCGGGGCCCTCAGACCGAGCCCGAGGAAGCTTAGCGCCGTCTCGCCCAGGATCATGCCGGGTATGGAGATCGTCGCCGTCGCGATCAGATGCGACATGAAGCCGGGAATGAGATGCCGCCCGATGATGCGGCTGCTTCTGGCGCCCATCAATTGCGCGGCCAGAACGTAATCCTCCTCGCGCAAGGCTAGAAGCTTTGAACGCACGGCGCGCGCCAGTCCGGTCCAGTCGAGCAGCCCGAGGATGACGGTGATGCCGAAATAGATCAGGATCGGACTCCAGGTTATCGGCATGATCGCCGCCAGAGCCAGCCACAGCGGAATGCTGGGGATCGATTGCAGAACTTCGATTATCCGTTGAACGATCAGGTCGAAGATACCGCCGTGATAGCCGGCCAGTCCGCCGATGACAATGCCGAGCAGGAAGCTGAAACTGATGCCGACGAGGCCGATTGTCAGTGAAATGCGTGCGCCATAGATCATGCGCGAGAGCACATCGCGCCCCAGCCTGTCAGTGCCGGCTAGAAAGAGCTGGCCGTTTTCGGCAGGGCAGACAAAATGCCTGTCACCTTCGATCAAGCCCCAGAACTGATAACTGTCGCCCTTGCAGAAGAAACGGATCCGCTGAACATCATCCTTTTTCTCGATGTAGTTCCGCTTGAGCGTGTCCATATCCAGCGTCATCTGGCGGCCATAGACGAACGGACCGACGAACTGGCCGTCGTGGAACAGGTGCACCCGCTGCGGCGGCGAATAGATGTAGTCCATGTTGCGCGTGTGCAGATTGTAGGGCGCCAGGAACTCGCAGATCAGTATCCCGAAATAAAGCGCCGCCAGGAATATGCCTGATATAACGGCAAGCCGGTGCTTCCGGAATTTCCACCACATCAGCCGCAACTGCGACGCCTGAAAGACTTTCGACTGCTCCGGCGTCATCGCCTCGACCGACTGCAGGTCAAAGGGCGCGGTGGAAACATAGTGCTGCAGTGGAGCACCCGGAGCGGGCAGGGGCGAATGCGTGTTCATTTGGTGCTGCCGCCCTGCAAACGAATTCGTGGATCAAGCAGCGCCAGCGCTAGGTCGGAAATCAGGACACCGATGACCGTCAGGAAGGCGAGGAACATGAGGAACGACCCTGCCAGATACATGTCCTGGCTTTGCAGCGCCTTGATCAGCATCGGCCCGGTCGTTTCCAAAGACAGCACTATCGCGGTGATTTCGGCGCCGGAGATGATGGCCGGCAGGATAGAGCCGATGTCGGAAATGAAGAAATTGAGCGCCATGCGCAGCGGATATTTGACCAGCGCCTTGAACGGATGAAGTCCTTTGGCGCGCGCGGTCACGACATATTGCTTGTGTAGCTCGTCGAGAAGATTGGCGCGCAGCCGCCGGATCATGCTTGCCGTGCCTCCGGTGCCGATGATCAAAACCGGAATCCAGAGATGGGCGAGGATCGACTTCGCCTTGGCCCAGCTCATCGGCTCGCCGAGATATTGCTGGTCCATGAGATGGCCGATGGATGTGCCGAACCAGATGTTGGCGAAATACATCAGGATCAGCGCCAGCATGAAGTTCGGAATCGCAAGGCCGAGAAGGCCGAAGAAAGTCAGGCCGTAGTCGCCCCAGCTGTATTGATGCGTGGCGGAGTACATGCCGATCGGAAAGGCGATGAGCCAGGTGAAGATGATCGTGACGAAGGAAACCAGCACCGTGAGCCACATTCGGTCCCCGACGACATCGCGAACCGGCAGCTCATATTCGAAGGAATAGCCGAAATCGCCGTGTAGCATCCCGCCGACCCAGTAGAAGTAGCGAATGAGCGGTGGCTGGTCGAAACCATATTCCTCGCGCATCATCTCGATGCGGTCGGAATCCACCGCTTCGCCCTGAGCCCGAAGCTCGGCAACATAGCTGTCGAAATAGTCGCCTGGTGGAAGTTCGATGATCGTGAACACCAGTGCCGATATGACCAGCAGCGTTGGAACCATCACGGCAATGCGCCAGACAAGATATCGAAGCACGCTCAGGAGTCTCCAAGCCAGAATGTATCCGGCATGTAGACACCGAAATAGGCGGTCGGGTCGTAGCCGTAGAGAGCCTTGTCAGGCAGATTGCGCAGCCGCGAGGACGCCAGAACCGGCTGATGCGTTCCGTTCACGGTGCCGATGGAAAACACCTGATCGGTGTAGATCGACAGCATCGAGTTCCAGATTTCGGCGCGCTCCGTGGCTTCGGTAGATGCGTTCCAGCGCTTGAGTAAAGCCATCAACTCGACCACAGGCGGAAGATCGGGCGCCTCACCGACCTTGCCATGAGACAAGTAGTGGGCACCCCAGAGCGGCCATTGCAGCTGGTCGTCGATGGTGGGGGCCAGCTGGTACGGGTTCATGTCGGCGGTCGGCACGCCATTGTCGATGCCCGACCACATCGACATCATGACCTGGCCGCCAAGCGCGCGGCTGCGGAAGATATCGCGCTGCGAAGTCCGGATGAACAGGGCGATGCCGATCTTGCGCCAGTGATCGGTGATGAGTTCGAGCGCGTCGGTTTCCAGCGTGCTTTCGCCGGCCGTTTCCACTATGATCTGCGCAGGGCGTCCATCGGGAAGTATCCGCAGGCCGTCATCGTCACGCGTCTGAAGCCCGACCTCGTCGAGCAGGGCGTTGGCCTGATCTGGATCATGGGCGACCCAGGCTTTCGCGAATTCCGGCCGGTAGAGCGGGCTCTCCGGCAGGACCGTATCGGCACTTTCCTGTGCCAATCCGTAGAACACAGCCATATTGATCTCGCGCCTGTCCACAGCGAGCGAAAGGGCACGGCGCACGCGCACGTCACGAAAAAGGCCACGCCACACCTGGTCGGAACAATTCAGATTGGGCAGCAGCGCCAGCCGCGAACCCTGTGTGCGTTTCCAGAGATGCATCTTCACCGGGTAGCGCTTCTCCGCGTCCTTCAGGAAGGAGTAATCGCTGAAGTCAATTCCCATGCATTGCAGGTCGCTCTCGCCCGCACCGGTCTTGGCCGAGATGATCGCCGACGAGCTGACATTCATGACGATCCGGTCAACATAGGGCAGTTGCCGGCCATTCTCGTCCATTCGATGAAAGAACGGGTTGCGCTCGAAGACGAATTGCTCGGCCGGCGGTTTGGTCCGGTTCTGCCAGGGATCGAGCGTCGGCAGTTCCGGGTTCTCCGGGCGATACTGCCGCGACATGCGGATATGCAGGAGCGTCCATTTCTTGGCCCGGTTCTCCTTCATCAGGCCGGCGAGCCGGAATGGATCCTGGTATTTCTTGTGGAACTGCTTGAGATAGGCGGCCGGCAGAACAAGCGATAGCGGCGAAGCAGCAGCGAGCTTGGGCAGGAAGTCGGGATTGGGCGCATTCCAACTATAGCGGACCGTCAACGGATCGACGATCTCGAAGCGTGGCGGCCTGCCGTCCGCCAGCAGGGTCGGGGCAAGCCCGCCCTGCGAAAGCTCATCATTCAGCCAGACATCTTCCCAGCAATAGCGAAAATCCTCCGGCGTCAGCAGGCTACCGTCAGACCATTTATGCCCTTCCCGAATCTTGAAAGTGAAGACGCGATCATCCGCTACGTCGAAACTTTCGAGAATGTCGGGTTGCAAGTTAAGCTTTTCGTCATAGCCGACCAGGCGAGCATATCCGTAGATCGTCATCATCCGGATATCTTTCTGGCTGCCGATGATCGTGCGTAGCGTGCCGCCATACTGGCCGGGCTGCCGGCCCATCGCGGCGAGGTTCAACGCGCGCGGGCTCTTGGGCAAGCGTTCGGCGAGTGCCGGCAGCGCCCTGGCCTTCAGCCGCGGCTGAAGAAATTCCGGCTCCAGATCGCCGGCGCGCGACGTGCCCGGCAGAAATGCCGAAGCCATGAGTCCAAGGACGGTGCGCCGGCTGATCAATGGCGTAACTCGCTGACATCGGCCGTACGCCGGGCCAGCACGAGGTGGCCGCCGCCAAGGTCGAGCGGCGACAGCATACCCTCGTCGCCTTCGTCGCGGAATTGCGGTCCCCATGCGCTGGTGTCGGAAGCGCCGCCGAGCTGCAGCGTCTTGAAATCCATCGGCCTGTCGAGATCGGGGAAAGGTACTGCAGCTACTAGTGAGCGCGTGTAGGGGTGGACCGGTTTCCTAAGCAGAATTTCGCGCGGCGCGAGCTCGACGATACGCCCGCCGCACATCACCGCGATGCGGTCTGCCATGTAGTCCACCACCGCCAGGTTGTGGGATATGAACAGGTAGGTCAGGCCCAGTTCCGTCTGCAGGTCCTTCAGAAGGTTCAGGATTTGCGCCTGGACAGAGACATCGAGTGCCGAAACCGGCTCGTCGCAGATCAGGAGTTCAGGCCCCAGCGCCAACGCGCGCGCGATGCCGATACGCTGACGCTGCCCGCCGGAGAAACTGTGCGGATAACGCTTGATGAAGCGCGGATCTAGCCCGATTGCCTGCATCAGACTCTTGACCGTGGCGAGTCGGGACGCGGCATTGCCACGTTGATGGATTTCCAGCGGCTCGCTCAAGATGTTCTCCACCGTCATACGAGGTGAAAGCGACGAAACCGGATCCTGGAAGACCATCTGGATTTTCGCGCGCAGCATGCGCAGGGCGTCTCCCTCGGCTTCCAAGACGTCGATCGGACCATCGCGGCCGTTGAAGATCACAGAGCCGCCGCTAGGGGTGACAGCCCGCATGAGGATCTTGCTGACGGTGGTTTTGCCGCAGCCGCTTTCGCCGACAAGACCCAGGCACTCACCCCGCCTGATATCGAAGCTCACGCCGTCCACGGCGCGAACAGAGGCTTGATGATCTCCGCCGAACCATCCGGACTTGCGGATGGTGAAGGTCTTTGTCAGATCCCTGACCGACAGCAGGATGTCGTCCGGCCCCTTCGATGCCGGCGCCGTCTGCTTGCCGAGCAGGTTCCCGACATTCACCGGCACCTCGCGGAGCGCCTTTAGCCTTTCGCCAGGCTTCAGGTCGAAATGCGGAACGGCTGCCATCAGGCCCTTCAGGTAAGGGTGGCCTGGCCGGCGGAATATCGCCTCCACAGGTCCCGCTTCCATGATCTCGCCATGGTACATGACCACCACCTCGTCGGCGACATTGGCGACCACGCCAAGGTCGTGCGTGATCAGCAGCATCGCCATGTTCAGCTTCGTCTGAAGCTCGCGCAGCAATTGCAGGATTTGCGCCTGGATGGTGACGTCCAACGCCGTCGTCGGCTCGTCGGCGATCAACAGGGCGGGCCGGCAGATAAGCGCCATGGCGATCATGGCGCGTTGACGCAATCCTCCCGAAAGTTCAAAGGGATACATGTCATAGGCGCGCTTGGGGTTGGGAAAGCCGACAAGGCCGAGCATTTTCTCGGTCCGCGCCTTGCGCTCCACCCGAGCCATGGGCGTATGAATCTGCAGGGATTCGCTGACCTGATTGCCGATCGTGTGCAGCGGCGACAGTGATGTCATCGGCTCCTGAAAGATCTTGCCGATGCGGCTGCCTCTCAACGCCCGGATTTCGGGTCCGTCACGCGGCATCTGCAGGATATCCTGCGTCGTGCCGGGCTTTTCAGGATCGGAAAACAGGATACGGCCGCGAACATGGGCTGTGTTCGGCAAAATGCCCATCACTGCCTGGCTGAGAACCGATTTTCCGGAACCGGACTCGCCCACAAGCGCGGTAACCTTGCCGGGCAGGACGCGAAGATTTGCACGCCTGACGGCATGCAAGGGTCCCCCGATAATGGCAAAAGAGATGCCAACATCCTCGATCCGCAGCAGATCAACACCCGAATTCATTCTCAGACCAGCCCCACTCTGGCGGCCTGCCAGGCGGCAGGCCCAAAAAGCGAGACTAGCGTATTGCCAGCCTAGAGCAACTTGGATTCGAAACGGTCGCCAGTTCCCTGGCGGAACCGGCGACCGGACTGCATACCAAGGCGTTCGGATCAGATCGCGGCGGTTACTGGAGCTTCCTCGGGTCGGCCGCCGACAGCCGCGCGGCATCGCGATGAAGCAGCATGACCTGCTCGGCGTCCGATATTCGGTCGTAAATCGGCTCCAGCGCACCGTCTTCATCGAGCGCGAGAGCACCCGACAGATCGGGTGAAAGCACCGTCAGCTTCTGCTTGATGCCCGCCAGTTCCTCCTTGCCGAGCGTCAGCCAGCTGTTGGCGCCGCAATAGCTGGCGAAGTCTTTGCTGGCGAGAACGCTGTGCGGATGTTTCTTGGTCAGGGTCTGGAGGCGCTGGACCTCGTTTACAGCCGAGCCGAAGACAGAGAATGTGAGCCGGTCTGTAAGCCCGACATTGCCAAACATCACATTGCCGACATGCAGGCCGATACCAAACTTTATGTCGCCTAACCCCTGCTCCTTTCTGCGCAGATTGAGATCCATTATGCGCGCGCTAGCCTTGTGCGCTGCCGCAAGAGCAGCCTGGCAAGCGATCTCGGACTGCGAGCGATGCCTTTCGCAAGGGTAGACGGCAATGAAGCCATCACCTATGAAACTCATGATCTGCCCGCCGCTGCGATTGAAAGGTGCGGCAACGGCGTCGAAAAACTGGTTCAGCGTATCGATATAGATTTCGCGGCCGGAGGTTTCGGCAAGCCTTGACGACCCGCGCATATCGGCCATGACCAGTGCGGCCCGGATTGTATCGCCCTCGCCGCGCTTGATCTGGCCGTCCAGCACGCGCCTGCCGGCGTCGCCGCCGAGATAAGTGGTCATCATGTTGTCGGCGAGCTTGGTGAGCACCGCCATCTTGGTTGCGATGGCGAGATGGTTCTGGATGCGCAGCAGCGCCGAAATCATGCTGTCGCTGAAGCCTGCAGCACTGTCGGTGGACCAAGATCCCAGCATGCCCTGACTGGTATTGCCGCTGAAGGGATGCACGAAAGCCATGTAATCGGTGACGCCCATAAGCCTGAGGTCATCGAAAACAGGAAATTCCGACGACACTGACGGGTCGAGCCGGCGCCGCAGATGGTCGAGCTTGTTGCTGAGCAGATGATAGTATGGGCTGGTCAGGAATCTGTCAGAATGAACGCCGTCCTCCTTGCGGAAGCCTTCCACTTCCAGGCCCTGGCCGCGGAGCCAGGTGAAGCCAAGCGCGTCATAAAGCGGATGAAGCATCGAAAAGCTCAAATGCACCCGCTTCAACGGCAGGCCGGCAGCAGCCAGCCGTTCACAAAAGCCCTTTACCAATGTTTCCAGGTCGTCGCCCGCCAGCGCCGATTGGGTCAGCCAATCGGCAACCTTATCCATGAGAATGGCAGAAATTTCTGCTTGCGCTGTGCTCATGCTGTCTCCGAACTCTTGGGCCTCATGTGGCGAGGCTGCCGGCGGGATGCAATCACGATCCTGACAGCGGGCAAAAAATTCGCCGGCTCGGACGCCATCAGGCCTTCACCACCGTCTCTCGGGCTAGCCCGAGGCGGCCAAAAACATTGCGTGTGTCGACGATCAGAGGAGCGTGATCAGCGATCGCCTGATAGTCGATCGCGTCGTGGTCGGTTGCAACGACGACAGCGTCGAAATCCTTCAAGGCCGCCTCGGTCAAGTCGACCGAGCGACGCCCCTTGATCGCCATATGCTCCCGTGTGGTCGGGATTTCGGTAACATGCGGATCGTGGAATTCCGCCTTGCCGCCCCATTCCTCGATGAGTTCAATGAGCCGCAATGAGGGGCTTTCGCGGATGTCGGGCACATTCTTCTTATAGGCGAGCCCGATGATGAGAATGCGCGAGCGGCTGAGCGCCTTGCCGTGGCGCCGGTCCAGCGCCTTCGCCAGTTCATCGACGACATGACGCGGCATAGCCGTGTTGATCTCTGCGGCCAGCTCGATGAAGCGGGTCGGCAGTTCGTATTCGCGCGCCTTCCACGTCAGGTAGAAGGGATCGATCGGAACGCAGTGCCCGCCAAGTCCAGGGCCAGGATAGAAAGGCATGTAGCCGAAGGGCTTGGTCTTTGCCGCCTCGATCACCTCCCAGATGTCGATGCCCATCGCACCGAGCACGACCTTCAACTCGTTGACGAGGGCTATGTTGACCGAGCGGAAGATGTTTTCCGTCAGCTTGACCGCCTCGGCGGTCGCCGTGGTGGAAACCGGAACGACGGTCTTGACCACGCCCTGGTAGAAAGCCTGCACGAGCGTCGCCGCTTCAATGCCGTCACCTGCCACGACCTTGGGGATCGTCGCGACTTCAAAGCTGCGGTTGCCGGGATCCTCGCGCTCGGGCGAGAAGCCGAGGAAGAAGTCTATCTTCGAAAGCAAGCCGGTCTTTTCCAGTATGGGCTTGATCACGTCGTCGGTGGTGCCAGGATAGGTGGTCGATTCCAGCACGATCAGCTGGCCGAGACGTAAATGCTTCGCGATGGTGCCTGCCGTGTTCCGGACAAAGGAGAGGTCCGGCTCTCGGTGTTTCGTCAGCGGTGTCGGAACGCAGATGATGATGACATCGCAGACGGCCAGTTCGGCAAAATCCGCAGTGGCGCGGAACCGTCCGATCGCCACCTCGCTGGCAAGGGCTGTGGACGTCACCGCCTCAATATAGGACTGGCCGTTGTTCAGGCTCTCGACCTTCTGGGCTTCGACGTCGAAGCCGGAAACCGGGAATCCGGCGCGTGCGATCGCAACCGCCAGCGGCAACCCGACATAGCCCAGTCCGATCACGCCGACTTGCGCGGCACGCGTCGAAATCCGGTTCAGAAGACGGTCATATGTCGATCGTGAGGCGTCCAAAAATCTGCTTCCCGTCAATTCGGACAGGCTGTCCGCGCCCATGGCGAGGCGCACCATGGTCCCAAGAACCATTGCCGAGGCATATTGCGGAAAATCGGTTTCCGCAAGCCGTCATCAGACCGGCACCTTCGCCTTCAGGCTTGCGGCAGCAATCGCATAGCCGCCGGCGGCGCCATCGATGAAATGAACGTGATCGCGCTGCAGCGGCGATGCGACGAGGCATGTCATCAAGGCCGATTTCTGGCGGTGCAGGCCATAGTTGCAGATGCCCGCCTCTTCCGCCTGTTTAAGCCGGTTCTCGATCCGTTGCATCACATCCGCGTCAACGTCGATGGTCATCTTCAAGCCGTCGTCGAACTTCCGGAAATCCGAATTGCTGGCCACGTCGCGTTTGTAGATCTTCGGATCGAAACTGCCGATCGTCCAGCCATATCTATCCGTAACAGCCGTAAGCGTCATCAGGAACACTACCCACAGCTTCGATAGCCACCGCCATCCTGCGGGTGCCATGGCCCGCGCCTCGATATCGAGGCCGGCGGGCAGAAAACTGTAGCTCGGCCCGTTCACCGGCACCGGGTGGCCATCGCGTTCCTGCCTGCCGGCAAGGGCGATGATGTCGGAAGCCAGAAACTGAAAACCGCGCAGGTCGCGCAACGCCCCCGGTACGGCTATGATCGAGACGATTTCGCCATGCCGGGCTTCGATCGGGTTCCAGCGGCAGGAGAGGCCGGTCAGATCCGGCCGCGCGCCGGCCGGCGCAGGATCGATGCGGTAGCGCCCGGCTTTCATCTCGGCTTCCGCCCAACTGCCGCCACCTCCGGCGAACATGGCATAGAAGACCGCTTCGGAGGCCTGGAACCTCGCCACGCGAACGTCGAGGCCTTGCGCTCTTATATCCTTTATCGGCACGATTGCGGCACGCAAGGTCAGATCCAGTTCGTCCGCCACCCATCTCTGGACAGCCGCCAGCGCGTTGCGGACGATCTCCAGCGCCGAGCCAGGAAACGCCACGAGCGCGCCGTCGCCGCCGAAGACAAAGGGAAGATCTTGCCTACCCAGCGCATTGAGCAGCGCCGAAATGACGCTGGCACCGGCCATATTGACGGTTTTATAGCGCCCCGCCTCGATCGCCTTGGTCGAGCCGACGATGTCTGCGGTGGCCAGCGCCCAGCCATCGGGGAGAGGCCGATAGTTATCGATATCGGCAACGCTTTCGAACCTTGCGAAGACCGGCAAAGAAGCGACAAACGGGTCGGACGCGGCAGCTGTTTCCATGAGCATCAGATAGCACATTCCAGTGCTTGAAGGTGAAGTCGATCATGGTTCGAAATTGACTTGCGCAGGCTTTCCGATGATAGGGTCCGGCGATGCGAATTGCTTTCTACGCGCCGCTGAAGTCACCCAATCATCCCGTTGCCTCCGGCGACCGCCAGATGGCACGGATGCTGGTCAAGGCGCTGGAGCATGGTGGGCATAGCGTCGAACTGGCATCCGAATTGCGCTTGTATCTACGCGAACCGGAGTCGAAGAGTTTCGATGCGCTCAAGACCGAGGCCCGAGAGGAGACCGCGCGGCTGACCAAGCTTTGGGATCGTGACGGCAAGCCCGATCTCTGGTTCTCCTATCATCTCTATTACAAGGCGCCCGACCTGATCGGGCCCGAGCTGGCGTCGGCCTTTGCTATCCCCTATGTGACAGCGGAAGCCTCCTATTCGAGGCGGCGCAACACCGGCTTGTGGGCCGATACGCAAGCGTTGGTGGCGCGAGCCGTCGAACAGGCAGCGCTGAACATTTGCTTCACGCAAAGGGATCGTCAGGGACTGACAGATGCGATTCCCGACGCCGCTCTCGGCATGCTTTCGCCCTTCATCGACACATCGGTATTCCGGGAACTGCAGGCACGGGGTTGTCCGACGCGCCTCGTTACCGTCGCCATGATGCGCCCGGGCGACAAAGTCGAAAGCTATCGCATGCTGGCGCAGGCGCTCGGTCCGATCGGCCACCTGCCCTGGACCATGTCGGTCGTCGGGGATGGCCCTGCCCGTGACGAGGTCAAAGCGCAATTCGCCGGCTTGCCCGCCGACCGTATCGAATGGCTTGGCGCGATTGAGCCAGCCGCCGTGCCGGATGTCCTCTACCGTGGGGGAGTTTACGTCTGGCCGGGTTATGGCGAGGCCTATGGCGTTGCCTATCTTGAAGCGCAGGCCGCCGGCCTTCCGGTGGTGGCTCAGGACATCGCCGGCGTGCCGGAGGTCGTGCGGGATGGCCAGACCGGGTTTCTCACCCCGCCGGGCGATGTGGCGGCGTTCGCTTCTGCCATTGAAAGGCTTCTGGCCGGCAACGACGAAAGAACCATCATGGCCGCGGAAGCCAGGCGTTTCATCCTCGAAGAACGTTCCCTCGGTGTTGCAGCGGCGCGCCTGGCCAAACTTCTTGCGAAGATCCCGGTTTCATGACATCCGATCAGGTCTGGCAGCCCTTGGTGGAAGAACTGGCGTGCCTGCAACGGGCGGACCGTAAGGCAGAGTTCTGGCTGCGCGACGACGACGCCGTGGATCCGACGCCTGCGCTTGATCGGCTGCTCGACCTTACCGGTAAATTCGCGGTTCCGGTCACTCTGGCCGTCATTCCGGCCCTGACTGATGAGAAGCTTGTCGTCCGGCTTGGCGAGGCGCCGCATGCCACGGTCGCCATCCATGGCTGGGCGCACCGAAATCATGCGCCCGAGCACCAGAAAAAGCAGGAACTCGGCGCGCATCGGCCACGCGAGGCGGTGCTCGATGATCTGGCTCGCGGGCTGACGCACGTAACCGAACTGCACCGCGCACGTGCCGTTCCGATGCTGGTGCCACCTTGGAACAGGATCGACGCCGGCTTGGTATCCGACCTTGGATCGATAGGATTTTCGGCATTGTCGGTCTATGGGCCGCCGAGGCCGGCTTCACTTGCAGTCATCAACAGCAATGTCGACATCATGGATTGGCATGGCACGCGCGGCTGCCGCGATCATGGCCTATTGGTTCAGGCTATCATCGCGCAATTGCAGCATGCAATCGACGGCGGCGAACCGGTCGGCCTGCTCACCCACCATCTCGTGCATGATGAATCGGCCTGGCTCTTCCTCGAACGGCTGTTCACAGTCACCGCACAGACTGAAGCCTGCGCATGGCTTCCGATCAGGACATTGATCGGGCGCAGCGCTGCTAGAGCAATTCCAGGAAAAGTGTGAGCGGTTTTCCCGGGAAAAGCGCGTAGCGCTTTCCCTTGGGAATTGCGTCAAAACAAAGAGATAGAGCGGTTCGCCGTTTCTGTGAAACGGTGAACCGCTCTAGAGGAAAATAGCTCAGCGCTTTTTGCGCAATGAGACTGGAAATTTGAGCGTCTGGCCATCCCGCGCGGCAAAAGCGCCGGTAAACCTGTCTTTGGCCAGTTTCTCGATCTCGTCCAGTTCCTCGTCGGTCCGCGTCGGATCATGGTGAAACAGCGCAAGCCCCCGCGCACCGGCCGCCTCACAGAGCTTGACGCCCTGTTGCCATGTCGAGTGCCCATAACCGCGGCGGCGTTCCATTTCCTCCTCGGTGTAGGTGCAATCGTAAATGACGAGGTCGGCATCTTCGATCAGGGCGAGCACCGCCTGATCGAGTTTGTCCGGCTCGTGCTCAGTGTCTGTGATCACCGCCACGACGCGGCCGCCCCATTCGACTCGGTAGCCTATGCAGCCGCCCGGATGGATAAGACTGCCGGTTCGGACCACCACCCCTTCGCGCGGCCGAAGCACGTCTCCGGATACGAAATCGCGATAGTCGAGGCTTGCCTTGCAGATCTCCAATTTCACCGGAAACCACGGCGGCCGCATGAACTCATCGACCATCTGCCGGGTCGTCATGTGTCCTGCAAGATGCCCGGACCAAAGCGTAACCTTGGCGCTCCGGTCATAGATCGGCGCAAAAGAAGGCAACCCGATGATGTGATCGTAGTGGCAATGGGTGAAAAGCAGGTCGAAATCGGTCACGGCCAACGCCTGAAGCGCCCCGCCGGCAGGCCGTAGGCCAGAGCCCGCGTCGAACAGAAGCGTATGCTTACCGCATCGCATCTCAATGCAGATTGTGTTGCCGCCATAGCGAGAGAATTCTGGTCCTGATACCGAAATGCTGCCGCGCACACCCCAAAACCTGACCAGGAAAACGTCGTCGTCCATGCTACCCCTTCGCCCATCTTAGCCAAACAACTGCTGCTATGCGAGACAGGCTTTCTCCGGGCGACCTTCTCAGCAAGAGGACAATGCCATCACGACGGCGAGAATTGAGTGCACGTCTTCGTTATTTGGCGCTTCGTGCGTCGATCAGATCCGCGGTCGTATGGCTTAGGCGATCGGCAAGAACCCGCAATATCTCGATGGTCATTTCCGGGAACTCCCTCATAAGCCTCAGGAAATGATCCTTACGGATTCTCAAGACTTCCAGCGGACTTGCCGCTCTGACGGTGGCAGTGCGGGAGCTGTTGCACAATATGGCGATCTCGCCAACAATCGAATTTGACTCCAGTTCGGCAACTTTTATCGGTCCGCTGTCGGAATCGACCAGAATATCCGCCCTGCCTGAAAGGATGACATAGGCGGCGTCTCCCTCGTCGCCCTGCCGGAAAAGGATCTGGCCGGCGCTGTAGCTCACACGATCGGATGTGAACGCAAGCAGCTTGAGCTTTGTCGGCTCGATGGCAGCGAACAAGGGAACGCGTTGCAGCATTCCAACTTCATCCTTGAGCAGCATTGTCGCAAACCTTCCCAATTCGCGTTTGCCAGACTAGACCAACGGACGCCCAGATGGAATCAATTCTGTTTCCGGGATGGCGAGACGAACCACGCGAATGGTAGCGAGCCCGGATCAGGTGCAAACCTCAATCCCTTGACCTTGCAACAAGTTCCCACCGGCAGAATGATCCCATCGGAATGTCCAAAGCTCTATGACAGCAGTTCCTTGAAGATACCGTTCCCTGCCAAAAGTGTCTCGTGTGTTCCGTCTTCCACCAAACGACCCGAGTCGAAGACGACAACGCGATCGAACATCATCGCCATTGCCGGATTCGTCACGACCCACACAATTGCCGGCGAATGGCCGTCGCGTCTGGCTTCCTCGAGCACGTTTCGCAGCACCTTATCCTGCATGCGCTGGTCGAGCGCCGACAGCGGCCGGTTGAGAATGAGAAAATCGGGACGCTTGATCAGGGCCCGGGCAACATCGAGCTTCTGTCGCTGTCCACCGGTCAGCCGCCTGCCACCGGAGCCGACGTTGAAGTCCAGGCCGACATCCAGAAGTTCGTCATAAAGCCCCAGTTCGTCAAGGATGTCATAGACGATAGACCGTATACGGTCCGGCGCGTCGGGATGGTTGGTGCCCACACGCCCGAACAGGACATTGTCCATGACGGTAGCCGCGGCAATGTATTTGGCAGGATCATATCGTTCGACTGCATTTTGCAGCTCGGGCGGCAGGTTTTCATAGAACTGGTTGCGTGCAGCGACGATCTTGCTCATGAGCTCGTCGCTCAGCAGGCCGAAGCGGTGCCGGGGCTCGATATAGTTAAAGCTCAAGGTGATGATCATGGCGCGGTCGTTCTCCGAAACCGCCTCGTAGGGACGGTTTTTGAGCCGTTGCAGCAAGCTTTCGTAGGCGGGTATCTCCTCGGCGCTCATGAAGGCGAGCTGCTGGAAGAACTGGTGATCGGGCGGCAGGTCGGCGAACAGCTCGATCGCCTGTTCGGCGATCTCCATGCCCATTTCGTAGAACGTGCGGTCGAGGCCGGCTTGCTTCAGCACAGAAGCAAAATAGGGATTGGCCGCCAGAGCCCTGTCGGCCAGTTCGGGGCCGGCGGCAGCGCCGAAGAGCAGGTTTTGGCCGATCGTTGCTTCCTTGTTGTACGCGCCCGGTTCGAAAGGAGCCACCAGTCCGCTCAGCCCTTCGTGTTCCAGCCGGGTTCGCAGCGCCGCACGCAGTTCGACGATCCGCCTGGCAAGCTCCGTGTGACGCGTGAGGTCGGCCGAAGAGCGCAAGCCAAGATCCAGAATGTCGCGCGACAGAACAACCGCGTCGAGCACCCGGCGCACGGCTTCAAAGAGGTCGTGCGGGCCGGTAGCGCCAGCGGAAGCATAGTTGATCCAGTCGCTGTGGATATCAAGCTCCGGATTGCCCGACCGACGCGCCTCGTCGATGTTCCAGCGGCGCTGGTCTGCCGCAGCACCCTCATAAGTCACCGATGTCAGCGGCGCGTGCTTCAACCCGTAGAGCAGGTTATCGCGGAGGCTTGCCTGGAACAGGAAAACATCCGACGAGGCATAGGACATGCGCCGGCCGGTCACTGCTTCGGGGAGTTCAAGCAGGTCGTCGGCGCCCGAAGCGACCCTTCCGCTGTCCGGCCGATTCAGCCGCGCGAAGGCTTCTGCAAGCGCCTCCGCTCCACCTGTTGTGGTGCTGACCAGCGCCACCGTCTCACCCGGCCTGACCTGGAGGGAGATACGATCGAGGAGCATTGCACCGCCATCGTCTGCCATGGACAGATTGATGGCCGACAGGGGGTTGGTCATCGGAGCGGGATCGTCGATCGTCAATGCCCCGATTGTCGGCGCAATGAGACCCTCGGCGGTAAACTGTTCAACGACCTGCTGATATTTGACCTGGACATCCTGCCGCGCCTGATCCCAATCGATCAGTTCCTTCATCGGTCCGGGCAGGTCCTTGTAGGCGCCGATCACGGCCACGAGCTGGCCGACGTCCAACCGGCCCTGGATGACCAGGTACCCGCCGATCATGTAGAACAAAAAGGGCGTGACCTGCGCGAGAAAATTGTTGAGGAACTTCACCATGAATTTCCATTGGTAAAGATCGAAGCGGATCTTAAAGATGAGCCCGAGCCGGGCAGCTATGTCGGCGCGCTCGTAGTTTGATGTATCGTGGACGTGAACCGCGCCGATGCCGTCGACGATTTCGCCAACCCGGCCCGAAAGCGCGCGCGCCGTCAACTGCCGCTCGCGCCCGAGCACGATCAGCCGCCGCCGCATTCGCGGGATAAGCACGATCTGGATCCCCACGATCACAGCCGCTATCATGCCGAGCCAGACGTTCTGAACCATGATGAACAGCATGGCCGTCAGCGCCTGGCCGCCGAGCAGCACCGGCTGCACGAAGGCATCGCCGATGAAGCCGCCCAGCGGCTCCACCTCGTCCTTCACCATGGTCGCCACTTCGGCGGATTTCACCCGCTTGAAGTAAACCGGCGGAAACCGCAGCACACGATCGACCAGATCGAAACGGATACGCCGCAGCATGCGTTCGCCGAGGCGGCCCTTGTAGGTGTTGATGTAGAGTTTGAACAGGCCGTTGATGATGACTAGCAAGAGAAACACAACGCTCAGGGCAAACAGCGTCTCCTTGCGGTCGAGCTGAAAACCGGAGAAGAACTGGACCTCTCCAATGAACGGCAAGTTATAGTGTAGCCTCATGAATGGCTGGGTCGCGCCCGGTTGCTCGAAGCCGCCACCTTGGATCGGGCCGTTGACGATCAGTTTCGGCAGGTCGAAGGACATGAAATACGGGATCATCGAAAGCACGACGATCATCAATATCCAGAGTTGCTGCTTCTTGGTGTGCGTCCAGATATAGCGGGCTAGGCTGGGTTCCATATGCGGCTGTGGACCCTTCAGTTGGAAAGATGCAGGATGTAAAAGCACCTGCTGGCGAATAGCATATCGGCGATTTCTTCGTCGCCAGCGGCAAGCTCGAAGCTGCAGTGCACGGAGATTGTCCTGCGCTCAACGATGGACGGAACCTGCGAGGCGGCGCGATCCAGTTCCGGCGCATGGTCGATGACAACGACGTGGGAATTGGCGATCCGCGAAGACTGCAGCTGGCCGAACGGTTCGCGGCTTCCGTAGGGTTTTGGCGAATAGCCGAGCGGCACGAGGCCCCGGCTGCGCGGCTGGTGCTGCCAGATGGACGCCGCTGCTCCGGACAGATGCAACATGCTCTCTCCGGCACCGGGCAATGGCGAAGCAGCTTGCAGCATAATCACATCCGCGAATCAACAGCCTTGCGCGAGGCAAGATTGCGTTGTGTCGCCCGAAATCCCAACATACAAGGCGAATATGATGGATGTCACGCAACCACGCAATGCCGGCATGGACTGGCACGAGCAAGCCTTGGACCTCACGCGGGGAATTGCTGCCTATGTCAACTGCCCTCTCGTGGCAGGGCTGGCGCGCGTCGTTACCAAGCATCCGAAGGCCGATATCGCCAACGCCTTCAACCACAAGCAGGTCGCCTGCAAGATGTGGGCGCTTGATAGGCTGTTCGAAAGCTGCGGCGGCCGGTTCGAGCGCATATGGGTTCTGGGTGGATGGTACGGCATATTGCCGGCAATGCTTTTCAACGACGCCCGCTTCGACATCGCGGCGGTCGATAGCATCGACATCGATCCCGAGGTCGCTCCGGTCGCCCGGACCCTCAACCGGGAAGCAGGCGACCGGTTCCGGGCGCTGACGGCAGATATGTACGCACTCGACTATGCGGCCGGGCGGCCCGACCTGACGGTCAATACGAGCTGTGAACACATAGCCGACCTGCGCGCCTGGCTTGCTCTGCTTCCGCGGGGCATGAATGTGCTGCTGCAATCGAACGATTATTTCAGCGAGCCAACGCACATCAACTGCGTGGCCTCACTTGCAGCCTTCGAAGCAATGGCGGCGCTACGGGAGGTGCGGTTCTCCGGCGAACTACCGACAAAAAATTATACGCGCTTCATGCTGATTGGAACTGTTTAATGCATTTCGCCCGCGTAGCGGTTTTGGGACAACGACGTGGATAAAAACAAGGACTTGAAGCGCGTCGCACGAACCTCGCCAGACGCGCGTTAGAATCCATCGTCTGTTTGATCATATACTTTTCCGAAACCGGGCCTCACTTTTAGGGACCAGGGTTCGATACCGCTCACGCAGGATTTGCGCCGAGTGACGCGCGCCTTCCAGATCGAGACGATGCGCGGATGGCGTCGGTCCCACAAGCGCCTGTTCGATCGCTTGCGCCAAACCTTCAGGCGTCAGGTCATTTTCCATCAGCACCGTTGCAAGACCGAGTTCTTCGAGCATCAGGGCGCGAACCGTCTGTTCGGTTTCCCCGCCGGCTGCAAATGGAACGAGCAGGGAGCGACAACCCGCGCGCAGGACATCGCAGACCGTGTTGTAACCCGCCTGCGAGGCTGACAGGCGGGCGCCGGTCAGCAGGCTGGCGAAATCCTCGCGGAACCGGAAGATGGACAGGCCCGGCGTGGCATCGTGTGCGATCGCGTCAAACTCGTCTTTCGGCAGGTTTGGGCCGGTGATCAAACACCATTTCCAACCGTTGTTAGCATTCCGCGCCGCTGCGATGGTGGAGCTGACAAGGCTCTTTCCGGCAGCCCCGCCGCCAACCGACACCAGAACGTCGAAGCGCTCGGAGGTCGCGGGCGATGGCGGCGCGGCAACGAGCCCTGTGTAGGTGACCTCGGTCCTGATCGCCCCAGCCAGTGGAAATGTCTTGTCGATGGTTGCGAAAGCCGGATCGCCGTGGACCATGACAAGGTCGAAATGCCTGTTGATGAGATCGACCGTTTCCTCGTTTCGGCCCGGCTTGACGCGCTCCTGAAGGATATCACGGACGGACGTCGCCAGCAGCGGTCTGGGCGACGTCGCGTCGATGGCCTCGATCAGCGGCAAGAGTTCGAAACGCATCTGCCGGCGTCCAAATGGAAACGCCTCGACAATGACAATATCAGGCCTGCAATCCCGGAATGCCTGCAGCAGCAGCTCCGAACGCCATTTCTTGAAATCATCATCGATGGGTTTGCCCTGCAGGTCGACGAGTCCGGAAAATCCTTCATCACCGGAGGTGACAGGTGGCAGGGTTACAGATTTTACACCCCGTCCCGGAAACCCCGCGATCGGCGCCCCGCCGGTCACGACGGTTACGTCAAACCCGTCATCGACCAGAGCCGCCGCAATGCGGCTGGCGCGCGCGAGATGGCCGATGCCGAGCAGGTGCTGGACATAGAAGAAAGCGCGCAGCCGCTTCATTCGGCGGCCCGCCACTCCCGCTCGAACAGTTCCTTGAGCTGTCCAATGCTTGCCATATGATCGAAATTGCCGCGCACGCGCCGCTCTGCGGCCTCGCCGAGGCGGGCGCGCAGCACGGGATCACGGATCAGGCGCTCCAGCGCCTGTGCCAGGGCAATTGGGTTTTCCGTCGGAACCAGCAGCCCGGTTTCATCCGGCGATAAAAGCTCCGGCACGCCGGAAATATCGGTCGACACGCAGGCAAGCCTCTGGCTGGCCGCCTCCACCAGAACATTCGGCAGACCGTCCCGGTCGCCATTTGCGGTGATCCTGCAGGCCAGGGCGAAGATGTCGGCGCCTCGGTAGTGCTCGAGCACCTCCTCCTGCGCAAGCGCGCCTTTCCAAGAGACGCGACCATCCAGTCCGAGCTTTTGCGCCAGCGCCTTGAGCCGTTCCAGTTCCTCGCCACCGCCGATATGCTCGAAACGCCACGCCAAATCACCAGGCAACAGGGCGAGGGCCTCCAGCAACGTATCGTAACCTTTCTTTTCAACGGCGCGCCCGACACTCAAAACGATAACCGGTTCGTCCGGCGCCGAGCCATCATGCTGTTTTCGCGCCTCGCCGAAACTGCCGAAGCGATCAAGGTCGAGCCCATGATAGCTCAGATGCACAGAGGAGCTGCCGTTAGCGAGTTTTTTCAGACGGTCGAAGCCGGTTTTCGTGCAAGTGACTGTCCAGCGCGCCGAGGAAAGCTTGCCGGCCAGATCCCAGTCCGCCGAAGTCCAGATGTCCTTGGCATGGGCCGAGCAGCTCCAGGGCAGTCCACGAAGCTGGCTGGCATAGCGCGTCACCGATGCCGGCGTATGCGCGAAATGTGCATGCAGCCAGCCCGCGCCTTCCGGCCATTCGGCCGCCAGCACGAGCGCTTGCCCGAAGCGGCGCGCGCGATTGCGCGTAAAGTCGCGGGGGATATCGCTAGCCAGCGATCCGAGCGCGCGCCAGAAGCCCGGCCACAGCATACAGGCAAACAGCGAGCGAACCACGCGCAGCGGCTCTTCATGCAGATATTCCGGCAGATAGTGGACGAGCGCTTTGATCTCGTCATGCACGGGGTGGCGTTTTGAGTCGGTCGGCCGCCTGAGCGCGACGAGTATCAGGTCGAACCCCGCACGCTCCAGACCGAGCAGTTCCTGCGCGATGAAGGTTTCCGACAGCCGTGGATAGCCCTTCAGAACCACGACGATCTTGCGATGTTGCAACTCAGTTCATGCCTTCAATGACCGAAAGGTGATGGCCGGCCCGCCGGTCGAGCAGTTCCGCGACGATTTCGGAAATATGAGGCAGCCCTTCCAGCGTCAGATGCGGATTGCTCTGCGATGGGCGGGGCCGCTCCGGCAGCACCTTCAGTGCATTGGCAAACCGCTGGGAATCCTCGGCTTCTTCCGGCAAAAGCATCTCGATAAGGCCGAGTTCGGCTGCGCGCCGTGCGCGGATCAGTTGTTCCTCGCGGGGCGTGACGCGCGGCACGATCAGCGCCGGCTTGTCGAAAGATAGTATCTCGCAATAGGTGTTGTAACCGCCCATCGCCACTACCGCCTTGGCGCCGGCAATCAGGTCTTCCATGCGGTTGTCGAACTCGATCATCTTGATGTAGGGGATCTTGCACCCCTTCTTGAGCAGCTTGTTGCGCTTGCGCGCCGGCATGTAAGGCCCAAGCACGATCAGCGCCCTATGCTGCAATTGCGGATCCTGGTGATAGGCATCGATGACGTCGTGGATCAGGTCGGCGCCGTCACCG
This sequence comes from Mesorhizobium sp. M6A.T.Ce.TU.016.01.1.1, assembly GCF_003997065.1. Taxonomy (NCBI): domain Bacteria; kingdom Pseudomonadati; phylum Pseudomonadota; class Alphaproteobacteria; order Hyphomicrobiales; family Phyllobacteriaceae; genus Mesorhizobium; species Mesorhizobium sp. M6A.T.Ce.TU.016.01.1.1. Next base: position 122,365 of record NZ_RZTJ01000003.1, read on the forward strand.
CCGCCACCGGTGGTAACGAGGATATAGTCGCCCTCGGGCCGGTGGCCGGGCAACTCGTTCCGCTGCAGGCTCCGTTGCAGGAACCCGACGAACCTCATCTTTGCCCTGATAGCCGGCGGCACATCCAAGCCAGTCAACGGATCGTAGAAATCCGGCGGACCATAGGCCCAGACCTTGTCGTAGAACAGGCCTATCTTGCGCATCACATCTTTGCGTGCCCACTCCGCTTCGAGCAGATGCGGCGCGTCCATCACCTCGCGCAGGCCAAGCACGAGCGTGGTGCCCCGCGTCTTGAGGTAGGACAGAGTGTCCTCAATCTCACCGCGCAGGCCGAGCGGTTCCTTGTCGACGATGAAGATATCCGGCCGGAAGGTCTCGGCGGTGTGGCGGATGATCGACTGGCGCATCCTTAGCGTCTCATGCAGATCGATATCCTTTTCCAGCGAGGTGTATTCGCCGTTGCGCAACTTGATGACGCTGGGGATCTTCACGAAGTCGACACGGGCGCGGTAGTCGAAGGCGCCAGCGATAGTCGCACCCGAAATGATAAGCACCTGAAGTCCGCGGAAATCCTCGACCAGCGAATGCGCGATTGTCCGGCAGCGCTGCAAGTGGCCGAGCCCGAACGTGTCGTGGCTGTACATGAGAATTCGAGCGTTTTGTACGTGATGGGTCATTGCTGAACGTCTTCTAGAATTCTCGCCTTGAGGACCGTAGGCGACCCCGCTTCGAAACCATCCTCGCGGGTCATCCACCGACCTGTTTGAAACATGAGGCCGCAATTTTCAATTTGTACTACCCAGGAGGTCCAAGGATGCCGCTCTTTTTGATCGTGTCTTCAAGCTGATCGTCGTCCGCTATACGACGTTCGACAATGTCGTCCAAGCTCATTAATCACCTCAAAGTTCGGGCTATTCAAGCCGCCGCGTGACAGCGCCTCGCGGCCGAAAGTGGCGCAAGCTATCACCAACTCGAAGGTATTCTGTGGAATGCCTGTTGGATAGGCTTTCTGATTGCCTGAGCCCGAAACTAGATGGAATGGCGAATATCGCCTCGGCAGGAGCGGGCCTAGATTCCGTATTATTGTCTTGGGGATGGATCGAAGGGAAACCCGGTGTCCCAAAGTTCGGCAGAAGCCATCCCTCTTGATTCCAATAAGCCCCGGTCTCTCCGAACTCCATTGGTTTCGGAGCGGTGAAGACGAATTCCGCTATCCTGCCAATATACCTAATTGCTTGATCGGCATACGAAACGACAAGGTCGCCGGGCGTCGCACGGCGCATATTGTTGTAGAACTCACTTCGCGCGCCATTGCTCTCGGTCTTGGGGGACCAAAGGTGCTGCCCATCAATCTCTTGATGGGCGGTCTGATTATGAATCACCCACCAGAACTGAGCCATCTATCACCCAGGCTAGCCGGAAATTCGGCAGGAATCGAGTGGATGCCAGCGCTCACAGCACACCGCCTGCAGTAGGATCTGTGCAACACCGGTTGCTTGTCGATCGCGATGGCTTCTGGCTAATGCCTTAGCTGGGGCGGTGACGGTGCTTTTCGAGACGGCTTGGGCGCTGCGTCGAACGCCGAAAGGTGCAAAAAAATCGGCCGATTGGCCCCGATAGTTGGCGAAATCTCAAAATATCTTTTTGTGGCGATTTTCCCTTTAAAATCAAGAGCGTAATTTTTTGTCAATGAGTTATATGCTGTTTGAACAATCGAATGGGAATGAGGGAGCGCGAATCTGGAATCCAGAAGATTGAGCTGGCCGCGTCGATCTCGATCAGTACATTGTCAGTCCGCACTGCTGGCTCCGGCATCTCGCTAAGCCGTTTTTCCTTTCTAAGAGGTTTTCTCTGGATCGAGCACTTTCCCTGTCGATCTCGGCCGCTTATTCCTGGCGCTGCCAAATCTGCGAACGACCCAGCAATGACACGCCTATGTAGCCGCGCACGTTTAGCTTCTTGCCGCCATCGGTCACGTAGATCTTGCTGCTATAGGTTTTGCCATTATCCGGATCGAGGATTTGGCCGCCGGTAAATCCGGCGCCATCCTTTTTCAGGCCGGACAGGATCACCAGGCCGACGACGGGCGCATTCTTGAGCGCGCCTTCGCACTTCGTACAGGTCGGGCTTTCGTTCGGGGCTAGGAAGACTTTCTCGATCTTGCCCTGCAAGCTCACATTCGCTTCCGTGATGCGGATCAGCGCCCTTGGTTTGCCGCTGACGTCGTCGACGTTCCTCCACAAACCGACTGGCGAGGCATTGTCCGCCCTCGCTGCCGAGGACGCGAGCGCGGCGACCACGGTGAGCGCGATAACGGCAGATTGTTTCAGAATACGCATTGCGATGCTCTCCGAGAGGATAAGGTGCTGCCGTCGAGTTGGGATGGCTGCCGCGCAGGCGCGGCGCTCCGATGGGCTCATGGGTGGCTTGAGGCGGCGATCGCGGGATAGTCGGTATAGCCGGCGGAGCCGCCGCCATAGAGCGTCGCCGGGTTGAACTCCGCCAGCGGCGCGCGCGTCCTCAGCCGTTCCACAAGGTCAGGATTGGCGATGAACGGGCGCCCGAAGGCGAACAGGTCCGCCTTGCCGTCGGCGAGCTGCGACGCAGCGAGGTCAAGGTCATAGCCGTTGTTGGCGATATAGGTGTTGTTGAAGCGCCGGCGGAGCGATCCGAAGTCGAACGGCGCGACATCGCGCGGTCCGCCCGTGGCGCCCTCGACGACATGGATGTAGACGATGCCCAAGGCGTCGAGTTGATCGACGATATAGTCGAACTGCGCCTGGGGGGCGCCGCTCGAGACGCCGTTGGCGGGCGAGATGGGCGAAATCCGGATGCCGGTACGCTCAGCGCCGATCTCCTCGACCACCGCAGCCGTAACGTCCAGCATCAGCCGGGCGCGGTTCTCGACCGATCCGCCATAAGCATCCGTGCGGACATTGGCGCCGTCCTTGGCGAATTGGTCCAGCAGATAGCCGTTGGCGCCGTGAATCTCGACGCCATCGAAGCCGGCCTCAATGGCGTTCGCGGCTGCTTGCCGGAAATCGTTGACGATCCCCGCAAGCTCGTCGAGCGCCAGCGCTCGGGGCTCCGAAACCTCGACGAAGCCGTTGTTCACGAACGTCTTGGTCGCGGCCCGGATCGCCGAGGGCGCGACGGGCGCGGCGCCATGCTCCTGAAGGTCGACGTGCGAGACGCGGCCGACATGCCAGAGCTGCAGGAAGATCCGGCCACCCTTGGTGTGCACGGCGTCGGTGACCTTGCGCCAGCCGTCGATCTGCGCCTGGGAGTAGATGCCGGGCGTGTCCTGGTAGCCCTGTCCCTGCTGCGAGATCTGCGTAGCCTCGGAAATCAGCAGGCCGGCCGACGCGCGCTGGCCGTAATACTCCGCGGCGAGATCGCCTGGAACGAAGCCTGGGCCAGCGCGATTGCGCGTCAGGGGCGCCATGACGATACGATTGGAGAGGGTCAGCGAGCCGAGAGTATAGGGCTCAAACAGCGTTTTGCTTGTCATAGGTCACCTTTGTTTTGTCCCCGCCGCGGCGGGGTCGTTTATCGAAGTGGCTGCGTTGGTGCTCAGGACCGTGCGGTACCGCTCGGCGGGATGTTCGTTCCGATAGTTCGGAAGCATGGCTTGGCGCGCGGCCTGAAGCGCGTCCCACTGCCCGGCATCGGGAAGCGGCGGAATGGTCACCGGTTCGCGGCGGTCGAAGCCGACCAGCGCCGCATCAACCAGATCGCCCACCTCCATCACGTTGGAAAGCGTGTTGATGTCGGCGCCGACGTGGTCCCAGATCTCCGTTCGCGTCGTGGCGGGAAGCACGGCCTGGACGTAGACACCCTTCGGCGCGAGCTCGAGGCTGAGCCCCTGCGACAGAAACAGCACGAAGGCTTTGGTTGCGCCGTAGACCGTCATGCCGAACTCCGGCGCCAGGCTGACCACGGAGCCGATGTTGACGATCGCTCCTTCGCCGGCCTTCGCAAGACGCGGGGCCATGGCGCTGGCAAGTCGCAAAAGTGCGGTCGTGTTGAGCGCAACGAGCCGCGCGACGTCGTCGGTGCCCTGCTCGATGAAACTTCCGCCGATGGCCGTTCCGGCATTGTTGACGAGGATCCCGATGCGGGCGTCATCGCGCAGCCTCGTCTCCACCGTTGCAAGCTCGGCAGGCTGCGTAAGATCAGCCTGGATGATGTCGATCGCCACGCCATTTTCCTGACGCAGACGGGTCCCCAGAGCCTCCATTCGTGCCATGTCACGGGCAACCAGCACGAGGTCGTGCCCGCGGCGCGCGAAGCGCTCGGCATAGGCGGCTCCGATGCCGGTGGAGGCGCCGGTAATGAGGACTGACGGGATGGTGGTCATGGCATTGCTCTTTTCTCTGATGGAACCTATATTCATGACGATCATCATGATTGAAGTTAAATATGATGGCCATCATGTAAATGTCAACAGGGGTCCGGCGGAGAATTTGAAATGAAGGTCAGTCGAGAACAGATGGCGGAGAACCGTCGCCGAATTCTGGATGTCGCCAGCCGGCTGTTTCGCGACAAGGGGTTCGATGCAGTCAGCGTGGCGGAGGTGATGAAAGCCGCCGGGCTCACCCATGGCGGCTTCTATGGCCATTTCAGTTCGAAGGACGACCTGATCGCGCAGACCCTTGCCCATGTCCTCGCCCTGGACGCAGGTGGAGAGGGCGATCTTCGCGCTTATGTCGATGCCTATCTTTCGCCCCGTCATCGCGATAATGCCGCCGGTGGTTGCCCAACGGCGGGCCTTGTTGCGGCCATCCGCCATCAGACCCCGGCTGCACGCTCGGCCATGACCGAAGGCCTTCGCTCGCAGATCGACCGTATCGGCAAGGCGCTCCCGGAGTTTGATGCGGCAGACAGACGCCGCGTGGCGATCGGAAGCTGGGCGGCGATGGTAGGAGCAGTGATTATCGCTCGGGCGATCGACGATCCCACGCTTTCGGATGAGGTGCTGGAACAGACACGTGCCTGGATCAATGCCGGGCTTGGTCAACAGTTTGCCTCTGCATGAAGCCGGGAGCCCTTAGTGTCGCTGCCACGGCCTGGCAGGCATAGCGAGCGACACGGACCTCACGAATGGGGCCTTCCATCCGCACTCCAAAAGACAGCGCTGGTTCTACGCGCCGCAGCCGGCAAGGCCGGCACCGACGCGCCGAGCAGGCCCACAGGTCGATCAGAGCGCGCTTCGATAGATCGACAGAATGTCCTGGCTCCCGAGCGGCCGGGGGTTGTTGTCGATCAGGCGCTTTATGGCAAAGGCCTCCTCGGCCCAAATCGGCAAATCTTGCCCCTGTGCGCCATGGCGCGACAGACGCATTTCGATGCCGAGCGCCTGGCAATAGTCCATGGCGCTCGTCAGAATGTCGTTGGCACGCGCACCGGCGCCGAGGCCCAGCATAGAGGCAACGCCAGCAGTCTTGTCTGGGCAGGCAGACGCGTTGAAGGCCAGCACGTGCGGGAAGATGATGGCGTTGGCCAGCCCATGGGGAAGCTTGAGCCGCGTGCCCAGAGGATAGGCCAAAGCATGGCCACCGGCGGTATTGACCGGCCCAAGCACACCCCACCGTAGGAAGAGGTCAGCATCATCCCGGCCCGCGCTTCGGTATCCGCCCCGTCGGCGACGGCGCACCAGGTAGCGGCCCGCCAGGTCGATGCCGAGGCGGGCATAGCCGTCGATCAGCGGATGAGCCTTGATATTGGCGTAGGTGCTGTCGTCATGCGGCAAGAAATGTGGGCGAGATGACTGTACGCCAAGGAGTTCAGAAGGATATTGTCGCGATGATCATGGGTGTCACTGAAACAGCGTCATCCAGAAATCATGCTGCTTTGTGAAAGTGGATTGGCGCGGTCGATGGAAAGTCGATCGATGAGTTCCTCCACTTTCCCGAGGCTGAAGATATCCTCAAGCGCCAAATAAGCAGCGCCAAAAAGCGCACTGTCCTTCTGCGGATTGGCAAGTACGATCTGCAACTCGCGCGTGGCAAGTGGAAGGCATCGCTGGTAGACAAGCTCGCGGATACCCGACAGCAGAAACTCTCCACCCTTGGCGAGTGTGCCGCCCACCACGATCAGGCTTGGGTTGAGAATACTGACGACATCGGAGGCGACTTCCCCGATCACCCGCCCAGCGCTGCGCAGCAGCATCAGGGCTTCCGGCTTCTGCATTTCAACAAGCGATATGACATCACGGGCGTTCTCCGCCTGGAAGCCTTTGCTCGAGAGGTCCCGGGCAATCGCCCAGCCACCGGCGCGGGCTTCGACACAACCGAGCTTGCCACAGCGGCACAAAGGCGCGTTCTCGGAATTGAACTGGATATGGCCGATGTCGCCGGCCGCGCCCTGAGCGCCACGAAAGATCCTGCCGCCTGCGATAATGCCGCTGCCGATACCCGTTCCCGCTTTGATGAAGAACATGTCATCCACATGCGGGAAATTCTGGCGATGCTCGTGGATCGCCATCAGGTTAACGTCATTTTCGACATAGATTGGCACATCGAAGCGACGGCGCAGCCAGCCTATGATGTCGAATTCATCCCACCCGTGAAGGACCGAAGGACCGACGACGCGACCGCGTTTGAAATCGACCGGCGTGGGCATGCTGAGGCTGACCCCAAAAAGGGAGCCGTGGCTGGTTCGGGCCTTCGCTGCCAGGACGTCGAACCCATCGGCAATCTGCTCAAGGGAAGCCGCCGGTCCGTCCGACGCGTTGAACGGTATTGTACTTTGCGAGACAATCGCGGGTTCGAGGTCCATGGCGGCGAGATGGATGTAGGCTTCGCCAATATTGGCGACGAGAAAGAAACCCGCCCGTTCATTGATCCCAAGCACGCGCGTCGGCCTCCCGCCACTCGGCATGGTGCGCGCCGTCTCGCGGATCAGGCCCGAGTCAATCAGCGCATTCAGGCGCTGGGTGACAGTCACTCGCGACAATCCCGACGCGTCGAGCAACGCCGACCGAGACGTGGCAGCACCGGTAGCAATAAGCGAGAGAATTTCACCGCTGTTCGCAAGGGCGGGATGCTCCGCCGTACCATTTGTCCTGGCCATTCCGGTCTTCCCTGTTTGCCCGAGATTTAGCCACAAACCCAAGGGAGATAAAGGCTTGTCCGCAAGAAAGCCTTGTATATTTTGAATAAAAATATACAATACTACGTTGACTTATAGACATATCTATGGCTAAGAGGGCGCCTTCTGGGAGAACCAACAAACTTGCGTGGCTGACCCGCGCTGTTCCGACGTTTCTACGTCACTCGATCAAACGGGCCCTCACATGTTGTCAGCGCAGAAGGACTTCGCCCACCCGGATCTCCTGGCGAACGCCATTCGCGCGCTGTCAGTGGATGCAGTCGAGAACGCCACCAATCCCGTCTGGCCTGACCGTGATCGCGTCGTGCTCAGCAATGGCCACGGCTCGATGCTGCTCCAGGCAGTCGAGAAGGCGGTTTACAGGCCACTCGAGAAACAGCAGGCGAGATGACCGCAACCTACGTCATCGGACTGGACTACGGCACCGGGTCAGCCCGCGGCGTTCTGCTTGACGCCGCAACCGGCGAGCAGATCGGCAGCCACACGCATGCCTATCGCCATGACGTCATGACGCAAAGCCTTCTTGACGGCACGCCCTTGCAGCGGTCATGGGCGTTGCAGAACGCCGCCGACTATCTCGATGCGGCGGAAGAAATTCTAGGTGTGTTGGGGCGCGGACGGGTCATCGAGTCGATCGGGCTGGGCTTCTCGGCAAGCTCCCCGATGCCGACCACCACCGACGGCACAGCCCTCTCCGAACTTCATCCTGGCGAGCCCCATGCCTATGTAAAACTGTGGAAGCATCGCGCCGCGCAGCCCTACGCGGACGCGATCAACCGTGTCGGCGGATCCTTCCTGCGCAATTTCGGCGGCAAGCTTTCCGGGGAATGGCTGCTTCCAAAGGCCGCCCAGATCGCGGGCGAAGCACCGCACATATGGAGCGCGGCCGGCCGGTTTATCGAGTCCGGCGATTGGCTTGTCTGGCAGCTGACCGGCCGCGAAGTGCGAAGTCTGGGATTTGCAGCCTACAAGGCCCAGTATTCCGAGACTGAAGGCTATCCGCAGGGCATCGTGCCCGGCCTGTCCGAAAAGCTCTCGGTGCCGCACCGTATTGGCACGCCGGCTGGAAGCCTGTCTGAGGCATGGCGGGCGCGCACCGGAGTCGGCGGTCGCGCGATCGTCGCGGTGGCGGTCATTGATTCACACGTCGTGCTGCCCGCGGTTGGGGCCGTGTCGTCCGGCTGTCTCGTCGGTGCGCTCGGGACTTCGGCTGTCTATCTCTTGTTGAACGAACAGTTCCGTCCTTTGCCGCCCGGCATTGAAGGCGTGGCCAAGGATGGATCGGTTCGTGATCTCTGGTGCTACGAGGCCGGGCAGGCCGGGTTCGGCGACACGCTCGCCTGGTTCGTGAAGGCCTTTCCGCGTGGTGCCGACGAAGCAGAAAGTTTCCGTGTCTACAATCGCGAGGCGGCCGGGCTCGAACCCGGCGCTAACCATCTCGTAGGGCTCGACTGGTGGAACGGCAACCGCGTGCCGCTCGCGGATTCAGACCTCAGCGGCATGCTTGTCGGCCTCACCACCGAGACCACGGGCGTCGGCATCTACCGCGCACTGATCGAGTCACTGTGTTTTGGCGCTCGCACGGTGGTCGACCTCTTCGAGGCCGGCGATTTTGCTATCAACCGCGTGATCCTGACGAGCGGGCTGGCTCAGAACAATCCATTGCTGGTGCAGATCATGGCCGACGTGCTGGGGCGTGTCGTAGAGGTTCCAAGCATTGCCCATGCAACGGCCGTCGGCGCGGCGGTCCATGGTGCGGTCGCGGCCGAACTGGTGAACGGTTTCGCCGAGGGCACGGCCCGGTTCGGCGCGCGCACCTTCACGCCCTATCGGCCCTGTCGCGAAAGCGCGGCCGCCTACCGGTCTCTCTACAAGAATTATCGGCAGCTCAGCGACAGCCAGGCCGTGCGCAAGGCCATGCACGATCTGAACAGGGCGGCGTCTCTCGACCGGCCGGCGGAAGAAACGAAATCGGTGGCCTGAAAGGACGATTGCCACCCCGTCGATTTCTGTTGCGGAATCGCATCCTCGTCATGCAGAGCGCGCCCTGAGGCGCGGCTAACACCTACAATAATGTATAAAAACATACATAATTATGGATATAATGTTTGACGGTATGCAAAACGTATGCGTTACTCAAGGGGCCTTTGGGAGAAGGGTTCAACAACTCGGGAGGAGTTTCATGTCCACTTTGCCTATGTCGACCGGCACCAAATCCGGAACCGTCGTGAGATCAACCGTTGCGGGCCTTGTGTTCTTCGGGACTGCCTTTGCAGTGACCGCCCATGCCTCGGCCGAGGAAGTCATTGTTGGCCTCGTCACCAAGACGGAGGTCAACCCGTTCTTTGTAAAAATGCGTCAGGCTGCCGAAGAGGCGGCCAAGGCCAAGGGCGTCAAGTTGATCGCCCGCGCCGGCAAGTTCGACGGCGACAATGAAGGCCAGGTCACTGCGATCGAGGATCTGATCAGCGCGGGCGCCAAAGGCATATTGGTGACGCCGAACAATTCGACCGGCATGCTGGGTGTCATCAAGAAGGCGCGCGATGCAGGGGTCCTCGTGATCGCGCTCGATACCGCGACCGAGCCGGCCGATGCCGTCGACGCGACGTTTGCCACGGACAATTTCGAAGCCGGCGTGGAGCAGGGCGCCTATGCCCGCAAGGCGCTCGGCGACAAGAAGCCGGTGCTTGCCATGCTCGATGGAACGCCTGGCGGCACGGTCGATACGTTTCGGCACAATGGATATCTGAAGGGCTTCGGGCTCGCCGAAGGTGATCCGGCTATTGCCGGCTCGGCCATTACCAACGGTGCGCAGGACAAGGGCCAGGTCGGCATGGAAAACCTGCTCTCGAAGAATGGCGAGATCAATGCCGTCTACACCATCAACGAGCCAGCCGCCGCCGGCGCCTACGCGGCGTTGAAATCCTTCGGCAAAGAGGCCGATGTCATGCTGACCTCGATCGACGGCGGCTGTGCCGGCGTTCGCGACGTCAAAGCCGGCAAGATCGCCGCGACCGTGATGCAGTTCCCCTACAAGATGGCGGCCATGGGTGTCGATGCGATCGTGGACTATGCGACCAACGGCAAGAAGCCGAGTGGGTTCGTCAATACGGGGTCGTTCCTGATCACCGACAAGCCGGTTGAAGGGATTGACTCCAAAAATACCGAATGGGGCCTCAAGAACTGCTGGGGCGACTGATTTCTGAATCCTCCCGGCGGGACCATGTTGGACAGGCCGTCGACAAGGCGGTGTATCTGTATCGGCATGGTCCCGTTCGTTTCCGGCCCAACCCTTGAGGTCGGGAAACGTGGCGACCGTTCCAGAGGGCGAGGGCACTATGAATTCGGCATCAGCACTCTCTTTCGGCAGGATGTCCAAGATTGCCGCGAGGTTCGTCGGCACGCCATCGGTTGGTCCACTGCTTGTACTGCTCGCTTTCGGCCTGATCTTTTCCCTGACCAATCCGCGTTTTCTCGCCACACAAAACCTGTCGATCATTCTCCAGCAGACGGTGATCATCGGTACCTTGGCCATTGGCCAAACCTTGATCATCCTGACGGCCGGCATCGACCTCGCAGTGGGGGCGATATGCGTATTGGGCACCATCCTTGCCGGAAAACTGGCCAACAGCGGCTATGATCCGATTGCGGCCATGGGCTTGGCCGTTCTCGCCTGCTCGGCGGCCGGTGTCGCGGCTGGAAGCCTGATCAGCGGTCTGCGCCTGCCGCCCTTCATCGTGACGCTCGGTATATTGGGCATCATCACCGCCGCGCTCAGGCTGATTTCGGCGGGCGGGGCATTTCCGGTCACCGACGAATTTCTCGGCTGGACGGGAAACACCGTCCGCCTGAACGGCTTCATCGTCACCTACGGCGTCATCATCATGCTCCTCCTCTATGGAATGGTCTGGTTCCTTCTCAACCAGACCCAATGGGGGCGACATGTCTACGCGGTCGGCAACAATCCGGAAGCCGCCAGGCTTGTCGGCATACCGGTCGGCCGACTTCTCCTCTCGGTCTACGTCCTTGCGGCGTTCATTTATGGGATCGCGGCCTGGCTGGCGCTCGGCCGGATCCCCAACGCCGACCCCAATGCCTTGCAGACCGCCAATCTCGATTCCATCACCGCCGTCGTCATCGGCGGCACCAGCCTGTTCGGTGGCCGGGGCGGATTGATCGGCACACTGATAGGCGCGCTGATCGTCGGCGTCCTGCGCAACGGGCTGACGCTCGCCGGCATTGATCCGCTCTGGCAGGATCTGGTCACAGGCATTCTCGTGATCGTGGCGGTCGCGCTAGATCAATTGACCAGAGGGAGGCGGTGATGACGCCTGTCGAGCCGAGAGAGCCGGTGGCGACCGCTCCAGTTGGCGTCGTCCTCGAAGCGCGCAACGTGATCAAACGCTACGGGCACATCACCGCTCTCGACGGTGTCGATTTCGAACTGCGCTCCGGCGAAATCCTGGCGGTCGTCGGCGACAACGGCGCTGGAAAGAGCTCGCTGATCAAGGCGCTGACCGGAGCGATCGTCCCTGACAACGGCGACATCCTGCTGGACGGCCAACCCGTCCACTTCAAGGGTCCGCTGGACGCACGCAAGCTGGGCATCGAGACGGTCTACCAGGATCTCGCCGTTGCGGCCGCGCTCGATATCGCCAGCAATCTGTTTCTGGGTCGGGAACGCCGCCGCCCCGGATTCCTCGGCAATGTCCTGCGCATGCTCGACAAGAAGGGGATGCGAGCAGAGGCAGAACGCAGCATGGCGGAACTGAAATTCCGCCTGCCGTCGATCGGCAGCGCCGTGGAAGCGCTGTCAGGCGGTCAGCGTCAGGGCGTCGCTGTTGCCAGAGCGGCACTATTCGCCAAGAAGCTTGCGATCATGGATGAGCCCACAGCAGCACTCGGCGTGCGGGAAACTGGCCAGGTTCTCGACCTGATCCAGGCAATCCGGCAGCGTGGACTGCCGGTAGTCCTGATCAGCCACAACATGCCGAACGTCTTCGAAATCGCCGACCGCATCCACATCATGCGGCTCGGCAAACGTGCGGCCGTGGTCAGTCCGAAAACCCACACCATGGCCGATGTCGTCGCCATCATGACCGGCGCGGCGAAGTTCGAAGAACCGGCAGCATCAGCTTCTCGGTAGGACCGCCGTCATAGGCCTCATCGGCAGGTATAGCCGCCATCGATGGGTAGCGACACGCCGGTGATCATCGAGGCCGTATCGCTGAGCAGGAACACGATCGGGCCGGCGATTTCGTCCTCTGTTGCCCACCGGCCGAGCGGCATCTGCTTCAGGAACGGTTCGGCGACATGCGGCTGGCTCCAGTGGCCGGATGAGATTGGTGTCATGACGACCGTTGGATTAACGCTATTGACCCGAATTCCGTATTTGCCCAACTCCAAGGCCGAACAGCGCGTGATGTTTTCGAGCGCCGCCTTCGAAGAGCCGTAGGAAATGTGCCCCTCGAGCGCGACGAGCGCTGCCTGGCTGGAGACGTTGACGATCGCGCCGCCCTTGCCGATGCGCACCATTTGCTGCGTTGCATATTTGGTGACCAACAACGCGCCACGCGCATTGATGGTGATGGCCTTGTCGAAAATCGCGATGTCGGTGTCCATGGGCGTTGCGATCTCGCCGCCGAAGCCGCCGCAATTGACCACTCCCCAGAGTTCGAGGCCTTCCAGGGCAGTTCGGATATCGTCTTCCGAGGCAAGGTCGAAGGTCACGGTGCGGCAACCCGTCTCCTTGGCGATGGCATCAAGCGCTTCGCGGGAGCGTCCGGCAGCAATCACGTCGGCGTTCGCCCGCGCCAGGTGCCGAACGGTGGCGCCGCCGATGCCGCCGCTGCCGCCCGTCACCAGAATCTTTCTTCCCTGAAAATCCGTCATGATTTCCTCTTAGCCCCTGTTTGAAGTTTTAAGCTTGTGTCGCGGCAGCCCGATCAGTTGACACGCTCCTTGAGCAGGACGCGTTCCGCATGCGCGGCGGCTGCATTGGAAATTCTGTCTCCGGCCTCGTTGAAAAGGTGGCAGACGTCAGCCGGCAGCGTGATTGCGATGCGTTCGCCCGCCCGCACGATCCGGCCTCGGCTGTCACGAATGATCAGGCTTTCCTCGCGTTCATTGGCATGTATGAATGTGTCGCTGCCAAGCAGTTCGACCATGGAAGCCTGCACGACATGGGCATCGGCCTGTCCGTGGCCCGCAAGCACGACATGTTCCGGCCGAATGCCCAGCGTAACGCGATCGCCGGGCTCGACATGCCGCTCGACCGGAATGTCTAGTACCGATCCCCAGGAAAGAGCCACGGTCACGACCATCTCGCGAATGGCAGCAACCTTGCCGTTCAGGAAATTCATCGCCGGCGAACCAATGAATCCGGCAACGAACAAATTGGCTGGCCGATGGTAAAGCTCGAGCGGTGTGCCGACCTGTTCGATGCGCCCGCCATTCATCACCACGATGCGGTCGGCAAGCGTCATGGCTTCCACCTGATCGTGCGTGACGTAGACCATGGTGGATGCCAGTTCAGCCTTCAGCCGCGCGATCTCCACCCGCATGCCGACACGCAATGCCGCGTCGAGATTGGAAAGTGGCTCATCGAGCAAGAAGAGTTTCGGCTTGCGTGTCATGGCGCGGCCGATCGCGACACGCTGGCGCTGTCCGCCGGAAAGCTCTCGTGGCTTGCGCTTGAGATAGGAACCGAGCCGCAGTTTCTCGGCAGCACGCCTTACGCGTTCAACGATTTCGGCGGCGGGCGTCCGTGCGATCTTCAGGCCGAAACCGATGTTGCGGCCGACATCCATGTGCGGATAGAGCGCGTAGGACTGGAACACCATGGCCACGCCTCTTGCCGGTGGCTCGGCACCGCTCATATCCGCGCCATCGATCAGGATACGGCCGGAGCTGATCGGCTCCAGCCCGGCGATGATCCGAAGCAGTGTGGACTTGCCGCAGCCCGACGGTCCCACCAGGACGCAGAACTCGCCGTCCTCGATTGTCAGCGACAGTTCCGGAATGACGGTCGTATTGCCGAAGGCCTTGGTGACTTTGTCGATCGAAAGCGTTGCCATGGGTCTAGCCTTTGACCGCACCGGCGAGCAGGCCCCGCACGAAGGCGCGCTGCACCAGCACATAAAGGAGGATGAGGGGAAGTGCGATGAGCGTAAGGATTGCGAAGAGGGCGCCGGGATTGGCCATATAGAGGCCGGAGTACTGCATGGGCACGATGGTGAGCGTCTTCATCTCGCTCTTAGTGAGAACGATGAGGGCGAGGAAGAACTCGTTCCACGTCACGATGAACTGCCAGATCGTGACGAAGGCCAGGGCCGGCCGCACCAGCGGCAAGGCCACGTGCCAATAGGTTTGCCAGGCGTTGCAGCCATCTACCCGCGCCGCCTCGAAGAGTTCACGCGGGGCATCTTCCATGAAGGACTTGAGGATGACCATGGCAAACGGCACGCCGAGCGCCGCGTAGGGCAGGATGAGTCCGATATAGGTGTTCACCCAGCCGAAATTCTGAAGGAGGATGGCGAGCGGCAGGACCATGGAGGCGAGCGGAACCATCAAGGTCGTGAGCAGCGTGGTGTAGAGGAAGATCGAGCCCTTCAGCCTCAGGATTGCGCAGGCGAAGGCGAACAGCGAGGAGACCGCGACCACGATCACCACTGTCGCAACCGTGATGATCAGGCTGTTCAGAAAAATGGCCCCCAGCGGATTGTCGCGAATGACGGTGACGAAGTTGTCGAAGGTCACCGGCCAGGTGAAGAGCTCTGCGTCGAAGGCCTGAGCCGGGGTGCGCAGCCCGATCGACAGCATGTAGATCTGGGGCACCATCCAGAAGCCGAGCACGATGAAGAGGACGGCATGGATGAGCACGCCGCGGATTCGGAGGCGGGTGAGGGGCATCATCACGGATGCTGCCTTGCCGCGGGCGTCAGGCGGGCGCCCAGCGCTGCGATCTGGATCAGCGAGAGGGTGAGCGCGATGACCAGCACGATGACGGAGAGCGCGGCCCCGCTGCCTGTGTCGCCCAGCACGAAGCTCTGCTTGAAGATGAATGTGCCGAAGACCTCGCTGGCCCGGTTCGGTCCGCCGCCGGTCATCAGGTGCACGATGGGGAAGGTCTGCAATGTGCCGATAACGCCCAGGAGCAGCAGGGATTTCGTTGCAGGGGCAAGCATCGGCACGATCACATGCACGGCAAGCCGCCAGCCCTTCGCTCCGTCTATGCGGGCGGCATCGAGCACTTCGCTGGGCAGGTTGGCGATGCCGGCGATGTACATGAGCATCGAGAAGCCGGTCCATTGCCAGATGTTGACGATGATCAGCGCATAGATCGCCGTCTCCGGGTCGCCGATCGGTGACGTCGCCATGACGATGCCGACGCGCTTCAAATACTCCTGGGCAATGCCATAGTAGGGCGCGTAAATTTGCACCCAAACCAGGCTGATGACCGAAACCGAGGTCACCACGGGCAGGAAGAACATGGTGCGAAAGAAGCCGCGAAGGGCGTGGGTATGGCGCTCGATGAAATAGGCGAGCAGCCCGCCAATCAGCATCTGCACCGGTATGGTGATGACGCCCCACAGAAACATGTTGCGCACCACGGTCCAGAAGGTCGGATCGCCGAGAACCGTCCTGTAGTTGGCAAGTCCGGCAAAGACCGCTCCGGCGCTTGTGCCGACATAGAGGCTCTGCCCGGCGACCCAGAGAATCGGATAGGCGATGAAGACGACAAACAGAAGCGTCGCCGGAAGCACGAAAAGATAGAGCCGCGAAGCTCTGGATGCCGATCGCCGCCCGACCTTCGCGATGGTGGATCCGGCTCGCATAGCTTCTGTGCTCATGATGCTTGCCATTTCAGAATGAAAGCGACCGGGCGCGTCTGCGCCCGGTCGTTCGTCCCAGGTTACTTTGCAGCAAGTGCCTTCTCGGTCGCCGCCTGCACGGTGGCGAGCGCTGCTTCCGGCTCGATGCTGCCAGCCGCGACGCCGGCAAGCGCATTGTCGAGCGCCTCGGCGACTGCCGGCGAGGCAAAGCGCTGGTTTTCCGCCTTGGGCAGGTCTGCCATGAAGCGGGCCGACATCTCCTTCACGTGATCGGTAATGTCGCCCTTCGGCGAATAGCCCTCGAACGCCGGGAGGTCGTTGAGGTCATTCAACGCCTCCTGAAGGCCAACGCCGTTGGTGAGTTCGGCAAGAAAAGTCCAGGCTTCGGGGTTCTTGCCACCATTCTTGGTCAGGCCGTAGCCGATGTCGATGCCGCCGACGGGCGGGCTCGCTGGATTGCCGTCCTTGACAGGAGGCAGATAAAAAAAGTCGAAGCCGTCCATGTTCTGGACAAACTCGGACAGTGGGGGAGGGAACTTGCTTTCCTGCATCCACCAGGAGCCGAGCACCATCATCCCGACCCTGCCCTGTGCAAAGAGCTGAGCGCCCGTCGGATAGGCATGCGCCCCAAGCGCTCCCTGTTGGAAGATGCCGTCGTCGAAAAGGCCTTTCCAGGCCTTCATCGCCTCGACGAGTTCCGGTGCTGTCCAGGGCGTTTCGCCCGCCTGGGCCTTGTCGACGATGCCCGGCGAGAACTGGTTGGCGAGCATGAGGAAAACGTTCTCGTTCTGCCAGCCGTCGGCCGCGCCCTGGAACATCGGAATATAGCCGTTATCGGTCAGCGCCTTGGCCGCAGCTTTCAACTCGTCATAGGTCTTTGGTGCCGAAAGATTGAGCTTTTCGAAGACCTTGCGGTTGTACCAGATGCACAGAACCTGGGATTCCTGGGGGATGATATAATAATTTTCGTCGCCCTTCGGATTGCCCATCAGCATCTGCTTGCGGTTGACCGGGAAGATCTTTTCCGCCCACTTGTCGCCCCACTGCTTGGCGGCGCGCTCGTTCACCGCTTCAAGATTTTCGCGATATTGTTGGGTGAGCGATCCTGGCTGCAGGCCGATCACGTCAGGCAGGCTCCCGGACGCCGCCGCCGCCTTCAGGGCCGTGATGTATTCAGGCGAATAGTTGTAATAGGTATATTTCACCTTGACGTCCGGATGTGCCTTCTCGAAGGCGGCGATGGACTTGTTCATCGTGCTCTGCACGAACCATGACCAGACGGTCACCTCTTTCTGCTCGGCATTCGCCGAAGCAGAAAGAGCGGCGGCGAGGATCGTCGTCGCAAGAAACAGCATCTTCCTCATAGTATTCCTCCCTTTTTCTACCACATAGTACGCGTCGCGAGCCTCCTACTCGCGGGCGCAGTGACCCATTGGAGGGTCGCTTTCCTAGCCGAGCAGCGGTTTGCATGCGCCGCTCATCAGTTCCGGCGTCAGGCGGCCTTGGCGGCTGCGACCGTCAACACGTCTTCCGTGATCACCCGGTCGTCCGCGAGCGGGCGGTTTGGCGTCAGGCCGAGCTTCTGCAGGTCGCCGTGATAGGCGCGCACGGCTTCCTCCGGGCCAATTGCGCCGTCGGCAACCGCCCGCATCAAAACGATGAGGTGAAGCGGCGCCTCGGCGAGGTTGATCTTGCGGCCGAAGAGCGCCAGGCGAGCACCGTAACGCTGCGACTGGGCGACTAGCTCGAACGTGTCGCGGGTGGTGCCAGCCCCGCCGCCGAGCACGCCCACGATCAACTCGGAATCGAAATTGGCGAGTTCTTCCATCGCCTTCGGCCCATTATATGGCGTCTTCAGGAACAGCGGACGCTCGGCCTTCGGCACGCTCGCCAATGACTTGATGATGTTGTCGTTGACGAATTCGCCGATTTGCTCAGTGCTGAGACCGATATCGACGCTTGGATTGAAGACCTCGTAGAAATATTTGAAGTTGGTGCGGGCCGCCTCGGCACGGAACTCGGCAAAGGCCTTCAACGTGCGGATGTCGAGTTCGACATCGTTGCTGAAGGAAACCGAATAGAGGGCAAGGTCCGTGCCGCGCGTCGGATAGTTGGCGATAGCGCGCGAAAGATTGGCATCGCGGAAGGGCACCGACGGCTTCTGGGTATAGACGCCGTGGCGCACGGCGCCCCAGCACATCGTTTCCAGATTGCCGCGGATCGCCGGTTTCATCTCACTGCCGAAGAAGGCGCCACGCTCGTCGAGAAGATCAAGGTTGGACTGCGACACCAGCATGATGTCGACGATGTCCTGTTTGATGATCTCCTCGATCTGGGCGATGAATTCCTGGCGGCTGCGGCGGCGCGGCGGCTTGACCGAATAGTCGAAGCCTGTAGCGGTCACGCCGGCGCCGACGTCGCTGTCCTTGGCATCGGCAATGACGAAATCGGTCGGCTTGTAGCGGCCGGCGCGAATGTTCGCCAGCTTCCTGTCGAGTCTCGTGACCATAGTGTTCCTCGGTGGATATGTTGTGCGGCTCTGCTGCCGCGCTCTTCCTTCGTCGTTCCAACATCATAGGCAGATATTTCTCACAATCTGTCAATAGCTACCTAAATCTTTCTAAATCGCGTATTTGGAGCGACGTGGCGCCGCGCCAATCTCATTCATCTGCCATAAGTTGGGATTTGCCTAGAATTAACGTATTGTTTTCATTATAAAATATTCAGAAGCCCCAATGAATGGCGCACTCTGAGCATTTGCACGAATTGCGTGCTGCGATGCCCATGAGCCGGCTCCGCAACGCCATTTCTGCGCAATTCCGGCGCGAAACTACAGAATTGCATTGACGCTGTGGAAGATAATGATAGCAATTGGCAGTGTCGGCAGAGGTGAGGAGGAGCGCGGCCGTGAGTGATGGTTTCGTCGCATCGTGCGCAGAACGCTATCGCGCCCTGATCGATCCGCGGTCCGGTTCGCTTGGCGCGGATGCCCTTGCGTCGGCGGGCCTGTTCCTGTGCGGCATCAGCGCATGTATCGATGCGCGGGTCGAGATGCACGACATGCAGCCGCTTCTGGGCGCACCGAACGGCAGCCCTGCGGCGCAACTCGCCGATCTTCTTCTTTCGCGTGCCACGCGCGGGGTGGGCGGCGAGGTGCGGTTCGACTGGCCGGAAGGCCCGGCGTGGCTGCGCGAGCGCTTGCCGCTGCGCTATGCACTGGGCGGAACCGGTCCTCAGGCGGCTTGGGTGCTAGGGCAACTTGGGGTCCGCTCCCTGGTCGCCATCGAGGATCGTCACGCGGCAATGCTGCGGTTGATACCGGCCGGCGTTCTGCTGGCGGAAAGCGGGACGCTCAAGACGCCGGATGCAGTGTCCCCGGCTGGTCCGCACATCCCGGAAATCTTCATTTTCGAATTCACCGCCGGCCGCGCGATCGGCGCCGTCGTGCCGACCCGCTCCTCACGTGTCATCGTCCGCTTCTGCGACCGCGGAATTCAGCATGACCAGGATTTCGAGACCATGTCGCGCCGGCTGGCGCCGTCAGCCGCAGCCGGGCTTCTTGCCGGGCTGAACGACGAGGCGGTGGAGAATGTCGGCGCCGCCAGCCGGCACGTCTTCGCTCTCAGCCGCGACTGGAAGGCAGCCGGCCTCAAGACGATCCATTTCGAGCTGGCGGGCTATGCCACGCAGCAGGCAGTCGAGGAGCTTTTTTCCCATTCCCGCGGTGCGATCACCTCGCTCGGAATGAGCCATTCCGAACTGCTCGCCATGAGCCCGTCCGCCCACCATCCCATGGAGGCTCTTGTGGCGCTAGGCGAGCGTCTCGATCTCGAGCGGGTGTGCGTGCATGCCGATACATGGGCCGCCGCCGCAACCTTGAACGATCCAAAGGAAGAGGAACGCGCACTGATGGCAGGCTGCGCTATCGCCAGCGCCAGGGCGGCGAATGGAGAACCCGCACGAACCATCGCGATCGCACCGACGGCCGAATTCCATCCACTTCCTTTCGAAACGCCCGTCCGCAAGGGACGCTGGACCTTCGTTGCCTGCGCTTCTCCCTACTTGGAGAAGCCAGTGACGACGCTCGGCCTGGGTGACAGCTTCACCGCAGGCTGTCTGCTCATCCTCGGACAACACCGCCACGCCGACGCCGGTCCCGCACTCCAACGCGCCTGAAGGACAAATTCCATGTTTCTCGAACGGTTCCGACTTGACGGTAAAACTGCCTTCATCACCGGCGGCGGCCGCGGCATCGGCCTGTCGACGGCCGAAGCGCTCGCGGAGGCTGGCGCACGGGTTACCATATCGGACATGGATCCTCGGGTGTTGGAGGCGGGGCGTGACGAGCTAAAGCGGAAGGGCCACCAGGTCGAAGCGGTACAGCTCGACGTAACCGATTCCAAGGCCGTTGCCGCAGCCGCTCGATCTGCCAATGAGCGTCACGGCGCGGTCGATATCCTGATCGCCAATGCGGGAATCGCCTGGCCCGACACAGGCGGGGAGGATATGAGCGACGACGTATGGCTGAAGGTGATCGACGTCGACCTGAATGGCGCCTATTGGTCATGCCGGGAATTCGCAAGACCCATGCTCGAACGTGGCCGTGGCGCGATCGTCACGCTGGGTTCCATGTCCGGATTGATTTCCAACAAGCCGCAGCGTCAGGTGCACTACAACACCGCAAAGGCCGCCGTTCACCACATGACACGCAGCCTTGCCGGAGAATGGGCCGAGCGCGGCGTGAGGATAAACTGTGTCGCGCCGACCTATGTCGATACTGTCATGTCGCGCGGCGGCTTCACTGACAACAAGCTGATGCCGGTGTGGATGGAGATGACGCCGATGAAGCGCGTTGCGCGCCCCGACGAGATTGCCGCTTCCATCCTCTTCCTTGCCTCGGATGCTGCGAGCGCTATGACCGGCGCGGTTGTGGTTGTGGATTGCGGCTATACGATTTGGTAGAGATTGAACGATCTGGCCTGAAATCCGTCGACCTCGCCGTCGGCTACCGAGCGGGTGAAGCATGGACTCTCCAAGCAGACGCGTCGAGATGCTTCCCGCCAAGCGGCGGGCTCTCATCCTGGAGCACCTGCGGGTCAGCGGGGCGGCCAGCATCCAGGAGCTCGCCGACACGATTGGCGGATCGCAATCAACGGTAAGGCGCGATCTCGAACACCTGGTGGAAAAGGGGTATCTCGAACGCACCCACGGTGGCGCACATTTGCTGCAGCCGATGCGCGCCACCTTCGAACGCGAGATGACCGTCAATGCAGAGCTGCAGCACGCCGAGAAGGTAGCGATCGGCCGCGAGGCCGCGCAGCGGCTGAGTGCTCGCGACAGCGTCATCTTCGACAGTTCCTCGACCGTGATGGAGGTGGTGCGCGCCGCCGCCGAGCGGGATTTGCCGCTGACCGTGGTGACGAACAGTCTCCAGATCGCCGATTTCGCGGCCGACATCAAATCCTGGCGCATCATCCTGCCGGGCGGCACTGTCCGTCCTGGCTATCGGCACCTTGCCGGTGAGCCGGGCGAGAGTTTCATCAGAACGCTTCATGCCGACCTCTGCATGACCGGCGCTTCGGCCGTCACGGGCACGCTGCTGACGGAAACCTCGCTCGAGGTGGCGTCGCTCAAGCGCGCCATGATCTCTTCCGCCCGCAAGACGATCCTGCTCGTCGACAGCTCGAAGTTCACCGCACCTGGTTTCTGCACGCTTTCGGATATTTCCGAAATCGACGAGGTGATCACCGACGAGGGCATTTCCCAGGACGCACTTTCGTCCTTGCGCTCCGCTGAGCGAAAAGTGACGGTGGTTAGCGCCAGCTCTTTGCCGGCTTCAGGGCGTTCCAAATTGTGATGGCCTGACGACGGGACGCTCGGTTGATTCGAGTGCATCCGACGCGGCAAAGTGAGCGTTAGCGGTCGCGACCTGTTCGCTGCAGGCAGGAATTTCGTTGTCCCGTAGAGTGCGCCTCGCCGCGCGCAGGCGTAAGTTGCATGTCGATTGGCACATTGAAACGACGCGGGAAATTCGCCGCGCTTCTCCATCTCGTAGTTGTTGAGGCTTGAAATGGCGCTGGTCGGTTTCCACACCGTCGCCGGGCAGCTGCAGCCCGTCTCGCCGACCTTCGAATCCTTCCATCCTTTCATCGGGAAGGCTTGTCATCGGGAAGGCTTGGGCGCTGATCCCCCGCGATGCTATAGCGAGGCGGGTTCGCGCATCACGGCAACATCTCTGGCCGCGAGGAATGCGATGATCTCGTCGTCGATCGCCTCCATGTTGGCTTCGCGAAACTTGTCGTGCGTGCCCGGGACGACAACGGTTTTTATCCTGGTTTTTTCAGACGCCCAGCCCCTGTATTGCTCCACCGTTGCGGCGCTCCATTCCGAACTGGCGAGAACCAGGATATCGCAGGGGTAAGACGAAGGCGAGAATCCGGCAGCGGCGCGGACGAGGGCGCTCTTGAATGCTTTCTGCCGGGTGTGACGCCCGATGCGCGTTTGTCCCAGCCCAGCGGCATGCAAGCCGTCGCGAAGCAGGCGCCAATAGACGACCTTGCGCGTGATCTGGCGCCGCCTGCTGGCGGTCATGCGGTCGTCCGGTATCGGCTTCAGCCAGGCCGAACCGAGCGGCGGCGGATCGATGAGCAGCAGCGCAGGCCGCTCGCCAGTCACTTCATAGGTGAGGCGCCCGACCTCGATCGCAAGCAAACCGCCAAGGCAGATGCCGCCGATTATATGTGGGTGTCGGCCTGTCACTGAGGTCAGGCCTTCAAAATAGTTGGCGCTTATCTCGTCCAGATTGGAATACGGTGTTTCGCCGGGCTCAAGACCCATGCCGCGCACGGCCATCACCGCGTATTTCTCCTTGAGGCGCTTTCCGAAGCGATTGGCGAACAGCGCCGATCCCGAAATGCCGTGGATCATTGCGATCGGCTCATGGCCGGAACCGCCGGATACCGGCACAATGAGTTGCCGTGCGGGGTGGGTTGGCGTCAAGGACGCGACCAGCCTGCCAAATTCACGCGGCGTCGGCGCCGCCAGCAGGACCGAAGTCTGGAGCTTGATGCCGAACCGGTTTTGGACGGCAAGAACGAGAGTTTCGGCGGTCAGCGAATCGCCCCCGAGATCGAAGAAACTATCGTCGATGTCCGCAGTCGGAATTTGCAGTTCCGTGGCGAAGATGCCGGCAATAACATGCGCGGGACCGTCGCTCGGTATCGCACGGATAGGCTGGATAATTGGCCGCACGCTCATCGGCAAGCCCCCTGGATCGATGATCGTCCGCCTTTTGGGAAAGCGTGGCGGTACATCGAATGCTTGCGTGCTTTTAACTCACAGCCTGTGCGGCTAACAAGGACTCATCGCAGCGACCAAGCGGGCGCTGTTCCTTTGATCGAGAGACGCAGCAGGTATGCCGATCCTGAATGGTCGCTCGCCTTTCACCGAATACCAGCCCAGGCAAAAAGCCCTTTCCATCTCTTGATCAGTTTTGCAGTTGGCCCGTTCACTTTCCTGTCGGACGATTGCGCGGTCTGGCCGTTGTTGGTGGGGCCACTAGGTGCCTGCAAATATTGCTGCAGAAGCAGCCTGTCTATCTTGCCGGTTGGCGTCAGCGGCAGCGACTCGATCGCGTGGATTCGGCCCGGAATTTTCCACTGTGGGAGGATCGACCTCAAGCTGGCCCTTAATGCGTCAGTCTGAAACAAGGCTCCCTGTTTTATCACGACGAAGGCGGCAAGGGAGTGCGCATCCTGGCGAAGTTCGGTGATGACCGCGACTTCATTCACCACTGGAAGCAGCAGGAAAGCCTGCTCGATTTCCCGCGTTTCAACGCGATACCCGCGAATCTTGACCTGGTCGTCGCGCCGTCCGAGGAATTCAAGACCGTTGCTCGATAAACGCCCGATATCGCCGGTGTGAAACACACGCTGATCGGGAAAATTGAGGTCGTTGCCGAAATGCTTTGCCGTTTCGGACGCCTGCCGCCAATAACCGTCTGCCAGGAAAGCGCTGCGGACGACGAGTTCGCCGACGCCTCCCTGTTCGACCGGCTGGCCATCTTCATCGACGACCAGGAGAGACTTGTCCGCGACTGGTCGCGGCGCCGGTACCGTGCCTGGCGCGAGCAACTCGCCCGGAGCTACCGAAGCCACCGCGATGTGACCGGCTTCGGTGGAAGAGAAGCGATGGCGCAAGGCACAGGACGTCGCGAAGTGATGGCGCCATTGCTCGACGTCCGAGGCAACGACCGTTTGACCCGCCAGCGCCACCAAGCGTACCGATGGATGCAGGCCCGAGCCCGCGAGCATCGACAGATACTTGCGAAACAACATCACCGGAGGGTGCAGTAAGGTTACGCGACGCTTATCAATCCACGCCCCGAGACCACCGAGACCACCCGATGCAGCATCGTAGAGTTCCAGCGTGGCCCCGTTGAGAAGCGCGCCGAAGACGTCCGCCTCCGATGAGGCGAAACTGCAATATGTCAGGAGGGACTGCCGGTCTGTGGAGTTCACCCCGTCATACCGGGCACAAAGCCAGGCCCGATGCAGCACGGTGCGATGGCTTTTCACGACCCCCTTCGGCCGCCCGGTGCTTCCAGAGGTGTAGAAGATTGCGGCCGGGTCACCCGGGTCCATCGGAATATGCAACGCATCAGCCGAATAACGCGCGTCGATGTCCTCAACCAGGAGAACCCGCCTGTGGTCATCGACAAGGTCATGCGCGGCAGGCGCGTGAGACGCATCGGTAAGCAGCAGATCCGGCGCCGCATCGCTGAGTATGTCGCGCTGTGCTGCAAGCGGCATACCAGGATGGACGCAAAGGAATGCCTTTGCCGCCTTGAGCGCCGCCAGCGCGCAGATCACCATGTCCGGCGAATGATCGACAAGATAGGCGACGCATCCGCGCCCGGGCTGCGTGTGCTCGAGGATTGCCCGGGCCAGCTGATTGGAACGTCGTTCAACGTCGTCGTATGTCCATCGATGCCGGTCGCCGCCAATCGCCACGTGCGAGCCATACCTGCGGACCACTGTGTCGAAACGCGCCGGGATGGTCTGCTCCAGCTCGGCCCGGTCGAACGCCATCATGCGACCATTCAGATCGGGCGCGGGATCGTGCAAGTGTTCAGCCATGGCCCTCTGCAAGCTGGTTTTCGGTCACGGCACTCAGTTCGGCGTCGAGCTTTGCCTTCCGTCCATAGGCGACGAGAGCCCTGTAAGTTGATGAGCGCAACTGCACTCCTTCCCTCAGGCTCTCCTCGCGGGCGCGCAATTCCATTTCGCCGGGGATCAGGATTTCGGTGGCGCCTTCGGCACGTTCGCCGTTCCTGGTCTGCTCGATCAGGCGGTCGACGCGCTCGGTGAATTCCGACGCCGGCATGAATCGCTGTGGATCCAGCGCCATGAAGAAATGGCCGTAGTCGGGCGCCTGGGCGCTCTCGCGCAATCTGTCCTGATGGTGATCGCTGCCAAAACCCGCGCCGCTGAGCACGCCCGCAAGCACCTCCATCACCAGGGCCAGGCCATATCCCTTGTGTCCGCCGATCGGCACGCCAAGCCCTGCGGCGAGATCGCCGAGATCGGTCGAAGGGCGCCCCGACCGGTCGAGTATCCAGCCCGGCGGCAACGGACTGCCTTCCGCCACGGACAGGCCGATCTTGCCGCGAGGCGCGACGCTCATGGCGACGTCGAGAAGGATAGGGAAATGTCGCCCTGCCGGAATGCCGACACCGAGCGGATTGTTGCCGAATGTCGGCGTGACCCCGCCCGTCGGTGCCAGGATCAGCGGTCCGTTGGTCGTGCAGAGCCCAATGAGACCGTTCTTCGCTGCCTGCCAGACATAGTGGCCGGCGGCGCCGAAATGGTTGGAGCGGCGGACGCCGACAATTCCAACGCCGTGCCTGCCCGCCTTTTGAATGGCGAGGTCCATCGCCACCGTGCTGACCCACTGGCCCGGGCCGTTGTCGCCATCGATCCGCGCGATGGCGGCGGTCTCGTGCTCGATCCGTATTTGAGGATCGGCGTTGATCTTGCCCGAGGCAATCCGCACGGCATAACGCGGAATGCTGACCATGTCGTGCGTCGGCTGTCCGCGCAGGCTCGCCTCGAGTTGGACTTCCGCGACGATTTCCGCACCCTTGAGGCTCAATCCAGCCCGTGTCAGCGCTTCGCGACCGTAGGCGCGAAGGCTTTCAATCGTCACCAGAATTTTCCCGCCATTTCCGCTCGATGCCGGTGCAGCCGCGACGGTTGGCCCGATGTCATGCCGCGCCTGGGCGACGGCGCGAGTCAGATCGGTGATCGTCTGATGCTGATAGAGCTGACGCAGATCGACGTGCAGACCGGCCCTGCTGGCTT
The DNA here is from genome assembly GCF_003997065.1 of Mesorhizobium sp. M6A.T.Ce.TU.016.01.1.1. NCBI lineage: Bacteria > Pseudomonadati > Pseudomonadota > Alphaproteobacteria > Hyphomicrobiales > Phyllobacteriaceae > Mesorhizobium > Mesorhizobium sp. M6A.T.Ce.TU.016.01.1.1. The sequence continues at coordinate 148,673 of NZ_RZTJ01000003.1, forward strand.
CGACAACAACATTGATGCTCAGGATGGAATTGCCGCCCAGGTCGAAGAAGTTGTCGTGTAACCCAACCTCATCGAGCCGCAACACCTTTTTCCAGACCCCCGTCAGGATCGTCTCGTCGTCGGTTGGCGCGACCACGCGCAGATCGACCCGGCTGGAGGGATGCGTCACGACAGTTGACCGAGCCGTCTGCGCCTCCTTGCTGAGCAGTGCCCGTCGGTCGACTTTTCCGTTCGACGTGCGAGGCAAGCGCTGCAGCATGACGATGCGTTGCGGCAGCATGTATTCCGGGAGCTGCTGCTTCAGAAATTCGCGCAGGCGCCCGGACAGAGCAGGCACTTGCGCATCATGCTGCTCATTGGCCGCAACGAAGGCCACCAGACGTTTGCGATCGCCGATATTATCGTCTGTGGCAGCATCCTCCACCACGCCGACGACACATTCGCGCACGTCCGGGTGTGTGTGAATCGCAGCCTCGATCTCGCCCAGTTCGATACGGAAACCGCGAATCTTCACCTGTTCGTCGGCGCGGCCGAGAATTTCGATCGTCCCGTCAGGCCGGTATCGGGCCAGATCGCCGGTTCGATGGAGCCGCGCACCGTCATGCGGGCTGAACGGATTTCGGACGAAGTTCTTCGCCGTATGCTCCGAATGATTGATGTAGCCGGCTCCTATACCGGCGCCGCCGACATACAAGTGACCGCCGATGCCAACCGGCACCGGGCGGCGGGACGTGTCCAGCACATAGGCCTGCGTATTGGCAATCGGCCGACCGATCGGGACGACCTTCGCCGCGCCGCCCTCGGTCGGGACGGGATAGATCATCACGATCCCTGTCGTCTCGGTCTGGCCGAACATATTGATGAATCTTGTCCCGGGTCTGCAGAGGTGCCGCCATTTTTCGATCAAGGCGCTGGGCAAGGGCTCGCTGGCTGAAAGCACGAGCCGTAGCTGATTGTCGAGCAAGCTTGCCCGCACGGGTTGATCGAGCGACATCAAGACCTGCAGGCAGCCGGCCGAGAATGATGGAACAAGGTCCAGCACTGATACGCGCTGGTGGCGTACCATCTCGAACAGCAAATGCGGATCGCGGAGTTCCTCGGCCGAAGCAACGGCCACGGCCGCACCGCAGGAGAGCGGAACGGCAAACTGCCGTATCGAGGAGGAGAACGAGAACGAAGCCGTGTGCAGGTAGATGTCGTCCGGACGGATTGCGACAGCGCGGACCATCGCCTGCGCGTAGTGGCCGACATTGGGCTGCGTGATCATCGCGCCCTTGGGTTCACCGGTCGAGCCAGACGTGTAGATCACATAGGCAAGTGCATTCGGCGCGGAGAGGACGCCGGGATTGCGCGGATTCTCCTGCGCCACGCCGGCTTGGCAGGCGTCCAGGCAGATCGTCCGGCCCGGCTCTGGATGATCGCTCGCCATCTGGAACGCGGCGGGGAACTTTGCCAGCAGCGATGTCTCGGTGATGAGCAAGCTCACGCCGGCGTCACGCAGCATAAAAGCAATACGTTCGGACGGATGTTCGGGGTCGAGGGGCAGAAACGCACCGCCGGCCTTCCACACCCCGAGCAGCACCGCCAGCATCTCGGCAGACCTCGGCAGGCAGATCGCTGTCAATGTCTCGCGGGCAACGCCGCGGCTGCGAAAATACCGCGCGAACCGGCTGGCTCGCTCGTTGAGCTCCCGATAAGTGAACTGCCGGTCCCCGCCCAGCACGGCTGTGGCATCAGGTGTTCGCTCGACCTGCGCCTCGAACAGCTGGACATAATCCTGCCCCAGCAATTCGCTGGCTTCGGTGTGGTTCCAGTCGATTTCGATCTGGCGGCGGTCGACCTCAGGCAACAGGGACAGTTCCGACAGTCTTTGCCCGGGATCGCTTCCTATGCTTTCGAGCAAGGTCTGGAAATGCCGTGCCAGCCGGTCGATCGTGGCCGGCTCGTACAGATCAGCGTTGAATTGCCAAGTCGCGGACATCCCTTCCGGGGTTTCCGACAGGTACAGAGTGAGGTCGAACTTCGCCGTCACTTTGTCGATGCGCACAGGTTGCGCTGAGAGACCTTGCGCGAGATCGAAGCAAGGTCCCGCCACGTGATCAGTTGCCGACTGAGCGGGCAAGACCGAGCCTGGCAACCCCGGGATGTTCTGAAACGCGAACATGACTTGGAACAACGGCGCGTGGCGGGGATCGCGCGGGATATTCAACTGTTCAACGATGCGCTCGAGAGGAACATCCTGGTGCGCGTAGGCGTCAAGCGCCGTCGACCGGACGCGGCCGAGCAATTCCAGGAATGACGGGTCGCCCGCAAGCGGCGTTCGCAAAACCAGCGTGTTGGCGAAGAGCCCGATCAGCGGCTCCAACTCCTTGCTCGGGCGGTTTGCGATCGGCACGCCGACGGCGCAATCGTCTTGCCCGTTGTAGCGATGGAGCAATGTCTTGAAGGCCGCCAGAAACGTCATGAACACGGTCGCGTTATGGCTTTGACCCAGCGCCTTCAGTCGATCCGTCGTTTGACGGTCGATCAGGGCCTGTATGGTGCCGCCGCGATAGGATTGAATGGCCGGGCGAGGGCGGTCCGTCGGAAGCGTGAAGGCCGGCGGCATCTCGTTGAGCTGCCGGATCCAGTAACCGGTCTGGCGCTCGAATTCGCCGGCCTCGACGCCGTGCTGCTGCCAGGCTGCGAAGTCGCCGTACTGAAGCGGCAAGTCGTCGAGCGGCGACGCCCTGTCGTCATAAAATGCTTCGTACAGTTGCCTCAACTCGGTGTAGAGCACGCCGATCGACCAGCCGTCGGAAACGATGTGGTGCATCGTCAGAAGCAGGACGTGCTCGTCGGATGTCAGCCGGATCAGCTTGGCGCGAAACAGGGGACCTTGCGCCAGGTCGAACGGTTCGCCAGCGTCCTGGCTGGCGAGGTGCTTTGCCTCGGCGGTTCGTGCGTCCGCTTTGTGGCCGGACAGATCAATCGTCACCAGCCTGGTTTCCTGAAATTCGGAAACCACTTGCACTGGTCCGCCCTCGCGCATGTAAAAGGTCGTGCGCAGGATGTCGTGACGTCGGCGAATTTCATCGAGGCTCTGTGCCAATGCACGCTCGTCGAGCGGTCCTGTCAGCCGGAGCGAGGCCGACATGTTGTAGGCGCCGCCGGCACCCATTCGATCGAGAAAATAGACGCGCTGTTGTGCGGAGGAGAGCCGTGCGAGCGTGCCCTCTTGGCGCCGGGGAATGTGTTTCGTGGCCTGCGCACGGGTCGTCGATCCTTGCTCCAGTCGCGCTCTGCCATCCGCGACGAGATCGGCCATCTGCTCGCCGATGCGCTCCGAAAGTCGCGCAGTGGTCGGGCGTTCAAACATGCAATCGATCGGCAACGTAACCTGGAATATCTCCTGCAACCTGGCGAGAACCTGCATGGCGATAAGTGAATGACCGCCCAGGTCGAGGAAATCGTCATGAATGCCGGGCGGTTCGATTCCCAGAACTTCGGCAAAAACCGCCGCCACCCGGCGCTCAGTGGCGGTTCGGGCAATCACTTTGCCAGTCCGTGGCGGATCGCGTTGAGCGTTCTGTTGTTGCGGATCGAGCGTCAGGGCCAGATGTTTGCGATTGACCTTTCCGCTGGAATCGGCGGGGATCTCATCCACCACAACGATCCACTGCGGCACCTTCGAGCGTGCCAGCCGCTCGGCGACAAAGCCGCGGATCTGCTGAACCGGCGTAAATTGTTTCTGCCCCGCCTTGAGCACGACCGCTGCGGCGACCGTCTCGCCGAGCACCGGGTGGGGAACGCCGAAAACAACCGCCTGTCCGATCGCGGCATGCTGGAGCAGGATCTGCTCCACCAGCCGCGGCGAGATCTTTTCGCCGCCGTGATTGATGATATCCTTCAGGCGGCCGGTGACGAACAGATAACCTTCGGCATCGAGGTGGCCTATGTCGCCTGTCCGCAGCCAGCCATCGATGAAAGCGGCTTGGTTGTCAGTGCGATCATCATAATCGTGCATGACATTTGGGCCGCGAATGACCACCTCGCCACTCCCGCCGGGCGGCAACAGACGTCCGGCTTCATCCATAATGGCAATTTCTGGACCGGCAGCCTTGCCCACGGAGCCTGGCTTGCGTTCGAACGGCGGAAGGCGATTGCTCGCAATCTGCGGCGCCGCCTCGGTCATCCCGTAGGCTTCGACAAACGGTACGCCGAACGCGCTTTCGGTATCCGCGATCAGCTGTGGCGGCATTGGCGCCGAAGCCGAGCGAATGAAGCGCAATCCGCTCTGGCGCGGGTCTTCGCGGCAGAGACGGATCTGATCGAGGATCGTGCGATGCACGGCCGGGGAAGCCGTATACCAGGTCGGCTTGAGGTCGCTGAGACAGCTAAAGAAGCGGTCGGCGGAAAAGCCCTCCACGCTGATATAAGAGCCTCCGCATACCAGCGATGACAAAAGGCTGCTGATGCCATGGATATGAAACAGGGGCATCATGCCCAAGCACCGGTCGGTGTGCCGGAGATCCACCGCCGCGCAAATGTTGCGCGCCGAAACGCAAAGGTTTCGATGTGTCAGCGGTACCAGCTTGGGCCGCGCAGACGTGCCCGATGTGAACAAGAGCAGTGCGGCATCGTCAGGCGCAGCCAACGGCTGGTCACCGCGATGCCCTCGACCAGCGGCTGTCAGCGAGAAGGTCCCGGCCGCCGCATCGGGCTGCGAAACGAGTTGCAGGATCCGGATGTTCAGAGACGCCGCCAAGGCGAGCAACGGCGATTCCCAGCCGTGCGGCACGATCAGGACTTGGGCACCTAGCGCGCTGAGCTGTGCTTCAAGCTCAGATGCGGGCCATGCCGGGTTCAGCGGAGCGCATGCCGCATTGGCTGCCACCGCCACGATCGCAACCGCTGCTTCCGCTCCTTCGGGCAGGATGAGCGCGACGCGGCCCGTTGGCCCGACAGCTTCCAGCGCCAGCTTTTCGCCGACATAGTGGATCTGGCGCCCCAGCCCTTCATAGGTGAGGGGTGGGCGTCCCGCGGCCAGAACGGCCACCGATTGCGGATTGTGTCCGGCATGGCGGTCCACATGGCCACGTATAGTGTCCATCAGATACCGCTCCGGGATCGAGGTTGATTAGGAATAGAGCCCATGCCGGGTTCACTGAGTGCTGGCTGGCTGCGTGGCTGTCAATGCGCAGAGACGTCAAAACACGAGAACAAGGTTCCATCGCTGTTGCCGAAGCGGCCTTCAAAGCAGCCATTGTCGGCCGCCGCCAGGCGGCTTGATCGAATGACCATGGCTTTGGCGTTCTCCACATCCAGTTCGATACGAACATCATGAAACGTCAAAAAGCGCCGGTTGAGCGGGAAATGCATTTTGTAGAAGGCTTCCTTTATCACGAACAGAAGCTTTGGCAGGTCGTAGCCTAGGCGCCCTTCGATCACGTCCCGCTCTTTCAATTCCGAAGCAAGCGACACCAGTTTTGTCAGTTCGTCGGAAAGCGGAGAATCTTCCTCGATGTCGATTCCGATGCCGAGGCAATCGGCGGACAATCCGACGGCGACAGCGCACAGGCTTCGGGTATGAGAGATTGAACCGACAATACCTGTCGGCCAGACCGGCGCCCGATCGTGTCCAATCGGGATGACGCTTTCAGGAATGCCCAGGCCCCGCAATGCCTGCCTTGCGTAAATGCGTCCGGCGCGAAACTCACGACGTCGCGCCGGCACGACATTGCCCAGAGACAGTTCTTCTTCGAGCAGCCAATCTCGATCTGCTGGTTTGAAATCGCCGCCCTCGATGACGATGCCATCCGCAACCAATTGTCGAATGGCTGCTATCAGGCGGACTGGCGAAGAGTCGTCGCGGACTTTCGGTTCACCAGGCAATACCACTCCTTCACCGATCCAAACTGCTGCTGTCTTGCGTTGTAACAGAACGTCGACGAACCGGGCAACGCCAGGTTGCCCAGGGCACCCGTTTAGCGAGGCCCGCCCGCCAAGGTGCGCGTCATCGTAGTGGATCGGTTATGACGCAATCGGCCTGTCGATGCTTTTCATCGCCCACGATCTTCGCGTGGCGTCGGTAATCGCCAGCCGCGTTGTCGTCATGCAAGGTGGAAAGATCGTGGAGAACGGGTCCGTGGAGCGGGTGCTTGCGCATCCTCAATCCGACTACACGCGTGCCCTGCTGGCTTCGGTCCCGGGACTTTCCTGGGAGCGTAGCCGCAGGGAACCAAGCCGGGATACTGCTCTCCACGCGAACCTGCCGAAAGCGAGCCAACTGCCAAACGACCACATAAGTTTATTCGTTTTTGACCAATACGCGCCGGCGAATTCCTGTAATCTTCAGAAAAACACCGGGCTAACCGGGCCAACCAGAAAGGTCGGGGAATGAAATACGTCGTCGATACGATCGGCGGTCCCGCAGGCGGTGATGCCTGGCAAGCCGCTGTTACCGAAGCCTATTTTCCGCTCGACACCGAGTATCGGAACCGTCGCGAATTTTCAGGCACGCTGGAAACCTTCTCTCTCGGGCTCGTCAGCGTGTCTAAAATGCGCTGCGATGCTGTAAGCTATCGTCGCCATCGCCGCCACTTCCTCAACGAGCGTGACGCCAGCCTGCTCATCACCATCCCGGAGATATCGGAGGTGAATTTCTCGCAAGGGTCGAGGACCGTCAATTGCGGTCCGGGGGGCTTCCTCGTTGAGAGGGGAGATGCGCCTTACGAATTCTGGCACGGCAAGCCAAACGCGCTGTGGGTCCTGAAGGTGCCGTCATCGAGCGTTCGGGCACGGATCGGATCCGCCGAACGGCTCAGCGCGCTCAGTTTCGACGCGACCAAAGGCATCGCCGCGCTCTTCCTCGACACGGTGCGAACCACGATCGGCCATGTCGATGACATTAGTGAAGCTGCCCGTGAGATGATGGGCAGGCACATCCTGGAAATGCTGTGCCTGTCGATCGTGAGTGACGATCGCGTGCTGGACAGCAGCATCTCGTCGATCCGGGCCGGCCATTTGCATCGCGCCGAGCAGTATATTCGCGACAACCTGAAGAATTCCGGCCTCGGCCCGCAGGCTGTGGCTGATGCCTGCGGCATCTCCCTGCGTTACCTGCAGGTTCTTTTTCAGGACAGCAACCAGTCGATCAACGGCTTCATCCGCGACGCCCGGCTTGAACTTTGCGCCGAGGAGCTGATGTCGGTGACCAACATCAGCAGCGTTGCCGAGATCGCTTACCGCTGGGGCTTCGCCGACCAGTCTCAGTTCTGCAAGCACTACCGGACGCGGTTCGGCTGCGCACCGACCGATACCCGTCGCGAAGCAGCGAGCCGGGCGGGTCGCGCTTCGACCTCGAGAGAGCGGCACTAGACCCGACGAAGTCTGGGCCAATTCCACCATTTACTGCGACGTCACCCCGGCAAGGGGCGATGGGGCCGGGCTTTGCCCGCAAAGACCCTACGAAGGAACTGTCATGAGCCGAATAAGAGTTGCCGTCGATGTCGGAGGGACCTTCACCGACATCTGTATCATGGACGAAGATAGCGGCGCGATCCGCATCGAGAAGACCGCCTCCACGCCTGATGATCCCATGCAGGCCATCATGAATGGCGTGGAGCAGGGCCGCATCGATCTTTCCGAGGTGACGATGTTCTCTCATGGCACGACGGTTGCCACCAATGCGCTGATCACCCGCCGCCTGCCACGCACCGCAATGGTCTGCACCGAGGGTTTCCGTGACGTTGTCGAGATCCGTCGCGCCAACAAGGAAGACCTCTGGGACACCTACAAGGATGTCGCCAAGCCCTATATCCCGCGCCGCGACCGGCTGACAGTCCGGGAACGGGTCAGTGCCGAGGGCACGATCCTGGAAGCGCTGGACGAAGAGGCTGCGCGCCGCGTCGCGGAAATTCTCGTGAAACGGCAGGTCAAGTCCGTAGCCGTCTGCTTCATGAACTCCTATGTCAACGGCGCCAATGAGCGCCGCATGCGTGAGATCCTGAAGGAGGCCATGCCGGATCTGCCGGTCTCGATCTCCTCGGAGGTGATGCCGGAAATCTTCGAGCACGAGCGTTTTTCCACCACCATGGCGAACGCCGTCTGCGCCCCGGTCGTCGTCGACTACGTGTCGCGTCTCGGAGAAAAGCTTGCAGCGGCCGGATACAAGCGAGATCTCCTGTTGCTGCACAGCGGTGGCGGGGTCATGACACCCGCAAGCGTCAGGGATTTCTCAGCTCGGCTCGCAGGATCGGGCATCGCTGCCGGCGCGATCGCAAGCCGCTTCATCGGAAATCTCTGTGGCTTCCCGAACTCGATCGGCTTCGACATGGGCGGTACCAGCACCGACGTCTCGCTCGCATGGAACGGGGAGTCGCGCATCACAAAAGACTGGTACATCGAATTCGGATATCCGATCCGCTTCCCCTCCATCGAGGTGCTGACCATCGGTGCAGGCGGCGGGTCGTTGGCATGGCAGGACGAAGGCGGCAGCTTACGCAACGGACCGCAGTCTGCCGGCGCTTTTCCAGGTCCGGCCTGCTACAAGAATGGCAACCGCACTGCCACCAACACCGACGCCAATGTCGTGCTCGGCCGTCTCGGCACCAGCCTTGCGGGCGGCAAGATCACGCTCGACCCCGCCTTGGCCGCCCAGGCGGTGCAGGAGACGGTGGCGGCACCCTTCGGCATGGAAATCCACAAAGCGGCCGAGGCGATCATCGCCGTCGCCAACGCCAATATGGGCAATGCCGTCCGGCTTCTCTCCATCAGCCGAGGCTATGACCCGCGCGACTTTGCGCTCGTCGCATTCGGCGGTGCAGGCGCCTTGCACGGAGCTGCCGTGGCGAAGGAGCTTTCGATTCCAACCGTGATCGTGCCGCCCAATCCCGGCGTCACCTCCGCGCTCGGTTGCCTTCTCGTCGACGTGCAGCACGATTTCTCCGAAAGCTTCATGGCCGATGCTTCGACGGTCTCGCCCGCCGAGATGCAGACAGCCTTTGTTCTGATGGAAGAACAGGCCGTTGAGCGTCTGACCCATGAGGGCGTGGCGCGGGAAGACATGGCGCTGCAGCGCACGGTCGAGATGATGTACCAGGGACAGTGGCGCTCGCTTGCGGTGTCAGCGCCGGCGCGGATCGAGAGCATCTGCTCGCTGATCGAGGCATTCCACAACGAGCACGAACGCGAGTTCAACTACCGCCGCGAAGAGGCGCCGGTGTCGATCTTCCGCATCGCGGTCAAGGCGATCGGCATCGTTCCGAAAGCCGAGATTCCGCGGCACGAAGTCTCGCCGCATGAGCCAGATCCGGTTGGCCGCCGCAGCGTCTGGTTCGACGGCGCATCCCATGACGCGGCCGTGTATGAGCGTGAGCAACTCAGCGCCGGCGCTGCCTTCACAGGGCCCGCCATTGTCGAACAGTTCGATTCCACCACCGTGGTTCCGCCGGGAATGAGCGCGACCGTCGATGGCTTCCTGAACATTCTCATCGTGACGAAAGGCTGAGACATGACAAAGCTGATTGAAACGAGCCCTGGCCTCGATCCGGTAACGTTCGAGGTGCTGAAGAACTCCTTCATCACCACTGTCGACCAGATGGCCGAACAGATGCTTCGCACCTGCTATTCCTTCGTCATCTACAACCGAGACTTTTCGAACGCCCTGCACGACGCCGATGGCAACTCAGTCGCCCAGGGCAACTATGACATCGCGGTCCATGTCGGCACGCTTCACAACACGTGCAAGGAGGTGATCCGAGTCTTCGAAGGCGATATGGCACCCGGCGACGTCTACGCAATCAACGATCCTTATGCCGGCGGTACGCATTTCAGCGATGTTCGGCTCGTCCGGCCGATCTTCGACGAAGACAAACTGATCGGCTTTTCTCAGTCGAACGGACACTGGTCGGATCTCGGCGGCTCGGTGCCGGGTTCCTTCGACGTCACCGCCCGAGACATGTTCCGCGAAGGCCTGCGGATCACGCCGTTGCGCCTTTTCCAGCGCGGCCGCTTCTGCTCCGACGTTGCCAACATGATTGCGGCCAACACGCGCGATCCGGCATCGATCATTGGCGACATCCATTCCCAGGCGCAGGCGACGCAGGCTGCCGAACGCGAGCTGTTGCGGCTGGTCAAGAAGTACGGGCGCGGCCAGGTCATGCGCGGTATGGAGGAGGTTCAGGACTACGTCGAACGTGCCGTGCGAAAGCGTCTCGCGGAGCTGCCCGACGGCACCTGGGAGACGGTCGACTACATCGACCGGGATCTCGGTGCCGGCGAAGGCATGATCCCGATCCGCATCAAGATGACGATCAAGGGCGACACGATCCACTACGATTTTACGGGAAGCCATTCGACCATTGCCTCGATGTACAATTCCGCGCCGGGCGCGACCTTCTCGGCCGTGGTCGCCGGCATGAAGACCTTCTTCCCGGACCTTCCACTCAACAGTGGGTTTTACCGGATGATCGAGGTGACCGCGCCGAAGAACAGCGTCGTCAGCGCGGAATGGCCGGTGGCGGTGACCGGGTTCCTGATGCCGTTCGAAAAGATCATGAACGCGATCTTCGAGATGTGGTCGAAGATCATGCCCGAACGCGCTATCGCCTGCGCCTTCAACCTAGAATATCTGCTGGCCGGGGGACGGGACGCGCGCAAACCCGAAAAGCCGATCTTCATGTTCTACGAATGGCTGCCCGGCGGTTGGGGCGGGCGCAACGGCAAGGATGGTGCCGATGTCACCACCGCCTGCTTCGGAACCGGGCTGATGTCGCAACCGAACGAAGGCAACGAGCGGGTGAATCCGACTCGGACGATCGAGTTCCAGATCAAGCAGGATTCAGCCGGGCCCGGCAAATGGCGGGGCGGCGTCGGCGTGCAGAAAACCTCGTTGTTGCTTGAGGCTGAAAATGCCGTCATGTCCTATATTTGCGACCGCGAGCGCGCTGTCGTCTGGGGTGTCGAAGGAGGCCTGCCGTCGATGCCACACGGCTTGACCATGAAGCGCGCGGGAGAAGAGACCGAGATCTGGCTCGGCTCCGTGTTCTCCGATTACTCCGTCCACACAGGCGACCAGTTCGCTCGTCCGACGGCCGGCGGCGGCGGTTTCGGCGATCCACTGGAGCGCGAGCCCCGCAAGGTGATGGAGGACGTGATCGACGACTACGTTTCTCTGGAGCGCGCCAAAATTGACTACGGCGTGGTGATCCGCGAAATCGACCGCGACCTGTGCCAGTACGAAATCGACGATATGGCTACCGAAGCCTGCCGTGCCGACATTCGGGCGAAACGGAAGGACTGGGCACGCATGGATCCTGAGGAGGTCGCGCGCAAATACCGCTCCGGCGAGATCGATACGCTCGATGCGGTTCGGCACTATGCCGTGATCCTCGATTGGGAGACTGGCGAACTCCTTCCCAAAACCACCGCCCAGTTCCGTGAGAGCTTTGAGAAACGGACGGTCAGTCACTGGGCCTGAGCGCTAGAGAGCGCGCCCCAAACCTTGCGGGCGCTCGCAGGGAGTTATCTGTTTTTTAGATACCATTTTCAAGGAATTACTATTTCACAGGAGCCTAAAGCTGGAGCAACAATGTTGCAACGCTGCGAAAGTCGGCTGCTTCCGAGGGGTATGACAGATGGCAACAAGCGTGGGACGATTGTTCACCGCAGCCAGCACTATTGAAGAGGCAATGGCCGCACGCCGGCAAGGTGCGGCGGTGCTTGCCGGCGGCACCTGGATGATGCGTGATCCACGGCGTGGGGTCGACCTTCCCGAGGCGGTGGTCGCACTCCACCGAATACCGGCCTTGTCCAAGGTCGAAATCGGCTCGGACCATGTCGTGATCGGCGCAGCTGTTACCCACGCAGTACTTGGTCGCGAGTTGCACGGGGCAGCGGGTTTCGAAGGTTTGGTTGCAGCGGCGGAGGGTGCGGCCAATCCCGGCATCCGAAGGGTCGCCACCGTGGGCGGCAACCTTTGTGCCCTCGACTTTGCCGCCGCCGATCTCGCCCCTGTGCTTCTCGTCTGTGAGGCGACGGTGGAACTGGAGACGTTCAAAGGGCCAAAACTCCTTGGCATTTCGGATTTCCTCAAAGACAGGCATACGCTGCTGGCCGAAGCGATTGTGACGAAAATTCATCTGCGCCGCGACCTGGTCGCAAGTGCTCATATCCGCCTGCCGCTTCGGAAAGCCGGCGACTATCCGGTCGCCATCGTCTCCCTCGGGGTGGACAAGGACAAACGATGTCGCATCGCCGTCGGCTCGGTGGAGCCGGTAGCGCGGCGCTGGACGGCGCTCGAACAGGCCATGAGGGCAGGCCCGGCCTCCGCGCTCGATCCGGAACGCGCCGCCGAGCTTGCACTGGAGCACAATGATTTTCAGGGCCGCGACGGCAAGGAAGCGGAGGGTTGGTACCGGCGCCAGGTTCTTCCGTCGCTGGTCAAGCGCGGTGTTGCCGCACTTCTCAAGACCGGGGGCGTGGCATGACCGTGAGATTCCAGCTGAATGGCGAGGACTGCCGCTTTGATGGCGATCCGATGACGCCGCTCGTCGACATCTTGCGGCAGGAACGATTCCTGACGGGGACCAAAGCCGTGTGCCGCGAAGGCTTTTGCGGCGCGTGCACGGTGCATGTCGACGACGAAGCGGTGCCGTCCTGCCTGAAGCCGGTTGGACTCGTCCATGGATGCGCGGTGACGACCATCGAGGGAATGAGTTCTGGAAACCAGGCGCTGCACCCGCTCCAGGTCAATTTCGAGGCGGCCGATGCCGTGCAATGCGGCATGTGTTTTCCGGGAATGGTCATGAGCCTTTCGGCGTTCGTGCGTGACAATCCGCATGCGAGCCGTCCCGAAATCAAGGCGGCGATGGTCGGCAACATCTGCCGCTGCACAGGATATGAGCGGATCGTCGACGCCGTGGCCGAATGCCTCGACCAAGCGCGGAAGGCTGGCCAGTTGGTGGGAGGCATCCATGTCTGAGCTGTCCGCCACGGTGATGAATCTTCCCCGCCGCGATGCGCAGGACAAGCTGCGCGGGCGGACGAAATACACCAACGACCGGATTCGCCCCGACATGTTGCATGCCGTGCTGCTGCGGTCGACCGTTCCCGCGGGGCGTATCCGCAAGCTCGATGTTTCGGCGGCACTGCGCTGTCCTGGCGTGCGCGCGGTGGCGACCGGCGCCGATGCGCCGGGACTCTACGGCATCGGCATTGCCGATCATCCGCTCTTGGCGGTCGACACGATCCGCTATCACGGCGAGCCAATCGCCGTCATCGCCGCCGAGACGGAGAAGCAGGCGCGGGCGGCACTTGCCGCCATCATGCTCGAGGTGGAGCCGCTGGCACCGGTGTTCGCCATGGCCGAAGCGCTCCAGCCCGCCGCCCGCCTCGTCCACGAGGGCTGGCGCGGCTATGAGGTGATCACGGAGGGCGGTGCACGTGCCGGTAACATCGCATGGGAGGCAAAATCCAGCCGCGGTGACGTCGATGCAGCCTTCGCCCGTCCCGATATACGCATTGTCGAGAGCAGCTTCACCGTCGGTCGGCAGAGCCATGTGCCCTTCGAACCGCGCGTTGCCATCGGCTCCTGGGAGGACGGCCGTGCTCACATCCAGACCTCGACGCAGGTGCCTTGGACCGTGCGCAACGTCACCGGAAGGGTCATGCAGCTTCCACCCGGGCGTGTGCGGGTCACTGTACCCCCTGTCGGTGGCGGGTTCGGCCTGAAGTTCGATGCGTCCATCGAGCCTATCACGGCACTTCTGGCGCGGATGACCGGGCGCACGGTGGTCCTGGAAAACACCCGGCAGGAAGAGATGGCAACCTGCCTCTGCCGCGAGAATGCGGAAATCCGCATTCGGTCCGCTGTCACCGCCGAAGGATACATCGCCGGGCGCGAAGCGGTCGTGCTAATGGATTGCGGCGCGTATGGCGGTGAGCAGGTCTTCCTGACGACGATGACGGCGCACACGCTGGGCGGCAATTACAGGGTTGGCGCAACGCGGCTCGTCAGCCGCGCCGTATACACCAACACACCACCCAACGGTGCTTTCCGAGCTTGCAACGGCGTCTACAACACATTCGCGTTGGAGCGACACACCGACGAAATCTGCGGTGCGCTAGGCTTCGACCCAATGGAGTTCCGGAAGAAAAATGTCCTGGGAGATGGTGATCTCGGTGCCACGGGCCAGGTTTTCGAGGCCGACGTGCTGGGTCCGATGCTCGATCGTATGGAGGCGTTGCGTGCCAGTACCGGCACATCCGAAGCGAAGGCCGACGGCAGGCTCTATGGAATTGCGACCACGGTCGGCACATGGTTCGTGTTTGTCGGACCCTCGGCGGCAACGGTGAACTTGAACGCCGACGGCAGCGCAACGCTGGTCACGTCGGGTGTGGAGATCGGATCGGGCACGATGGTGCAATCCCTGCCGCAGATGGTGGCTGGGCAGCTTGGCCTCGCTCCCGACCAGGTGATCGTGCGCGAAGCCGATACAGATGCCGCCGGCCTCGATGTCGGCGTTGGCGGTGGGCGCACCACCGTGTCCATTGGTGCTGCGAGCATCGCCGCCTGTGCAGAGGTGCGGGAGAAGCTGCTGCGGACCGCCGGCGAGATGCTCCAGACCCGACCGGAAGACCTGGTGCTGCGGGACGGTCGTGTCGAGATCACCGGACGTCCCGGTTCCGGCATGTCGATCCCCGCCGTCGTCGCCCATGCGCAGGCCACCATCGGCCCGATCACAGGAAGTGGAGCCTTTACCGCCAGGAACACTCCGGCAATGTCCGGCTGCGCCATGGGGCATTTCATCGATGCGCTCGACATCCCCGTCTTCGTCGTTCACGAGGCCGAGGTGGCGGTTGATCCGGACACCGGTCATGTCGAGGTGCTGGCCTATCGCGTGGTTCAAGATGTCGGCCGCGCGCTCAACCCACGCGCCATCCTGGGCCAGATACAGGGCGGCGTGGTGCAGGGGCTGGGCTATGCGTTGCATGAGGAGGTGACGCTCACCGCCGACGGACGCATCGCACAGGACGATTTCGAGACCTATCGCCTGCCGCTGGTGCAGGACGTGGTTCCGGTCGCCGCCGACCTCTACGAGGGCGCGCCGTCGATGGGGCCTCTAGGCACCAAGGGCGCGGGCGAGGTCCCAATCCTGGCCGTGGGCGCGGCGATCGGCTGTGCGGTGGCGCGCGCCATCGGCAAGCCGGTGCAGCAACTGCCACTGACGCCGCCGCGCGTGCTTCGACTGCTGCACGAGCGCGAACCACCGCCGGAATTCCCGCACATCGCCCCCGGCTGGGCAGCAAACACTCTGGGCTGAGGCAAGCAAACCATGGTCACCCTGAACTGCGACATGGGGGAAAGTTACGGCAACTGGCGCTTCGGCGACGATGCCGGCATCATGCCTCATATCGATTGCGCCAACATCGCCTGCGGCTTCCACGCCTCCGATCCATGGACGATGCTGAAGACCGTGCGGCTCGCGCTTTCTCATGGAAAGCAGGTTGGCGCGCATCCTTCCCTTCCCGATCGCGAGGGGTTCGGTCGGCGCGAAATGAAACTTCAGCCGGAGGAACTGACAGCCGCCTTCCTCTACCAAATCGGTGCGCTGACAGGAATGCTGGCCGCCGAGGGCGGGCAACTCAGCCATGTCAAACCGCATGGCATCATCTACGGCATGGCCGCGCACGACATGGACACTGCCCGGGCGATTGCCGCGGCGGTCAAGCCGTTCGGCATCCCGCTCTTCGGCATGGCAGGAACCTGTCACGAGACGGCAGCAACTGAACTCGGCGTTGCCTTCGTGGGCGAGTTCTTTCCCGATCTTGCCTACGCTCCCGGCGGCAGCCTGATCATCCCGCGCGTACAGTCGGCCATCGACCTGACGCTTGCCGAGCACCGCATGGTGGGGGCGCTTACCCGACGCGAACTCGTCACCACAGACGGCACGGTCCGCCCGGTCGACTTCGACACCGTCTGCATCCACTCCGATCCGCCGAATGCGCGCGACGTCGCCGCGCTGATGCGGCGGATCATCGACACCCATTCCAAAAGCCTCCCATGATTCATTTTTCCGAATCGTGAAAGCTCCACGCATGGGATCGAGGACTATCTCGAACTCACAGCCCAAACCATTTCCACAAGCCGCTGAGGACTTCCATGGAAGCGCTTTCCAACTCTCTCGCCGCCGCCGACATCGCTACCACCATGCATCCTTACACCAACCTGCGTCAGCACGAAAAAGCCGGGCCGCTGATCATCAGCCGCGGCGACGGCATCCGTGTGTATGACGAACGCGGCAAGGAATATATCGAAGGGCTCGCCGGGCTCTGGTCGGTGGCCGTCGGCTTTTCGGAAAAACGGTTGGCCGACGCTGCCTATCAGCAGATGCTGAAGCTGCCCTACTACCACACCTTCTCCTCCAAGGCGCATGAGCCGTCCATCCGGCTCGCGGAGAAACTCGTGGAGATGACGCCGGAAAACCTGACACGTGTTTTCTTCACGTCGTCGGGTTCGGAAGCCAACGACAGCATCGTCAAGATGATGTGGTTCATGAACAACGCGCTCGGCCGGCCCAAGAAGAAGAAATTCTTGGCGCGGACCAAGGGCTATCACGGTATCACCGTCGCCTCCGGCAGCCTGACGGGCCTGCCGATCAACCATCGCGACTTCGACCTGCCGGCGCTTCCCGTTCGCCACCTGACCTGCCCGCACTTCTATCGTTTCGGCATGGAAGGCGAAGACGAGGCCGCCTTCACGGCGCGTCTGCTCGCCGAGCTGGAGGCGGTGATCGCGGAAGAAGGGGCTGATACCATCGCAGCCTTCATAGGAGAGCCGCTTATGGCAGCCGGCGGCGTTCTGCCGCCGCCGGTCGGGTACTGGGAAGGCGTGGAGAAAATCTGCCGGGCAAATGATATCATTCTGATAGCAGATGAGGTGATCTGTGGCTTCGGGCGGCTCGGCACGCCCTTTGGCTGCCAGAAATTCAGCTTCACGCCTGATATCATGACGCTTTCCAAGCAGATCACCTCCTCCTACATGCCGCTGGCCGCGGTGGTGTTCTCGGAGGCGATCTACCAGGCGATCGCCGACAACACCGCAACGATCGGCAATTTCGGCCACGGCTTCACGGCGTCGGGTCATCCGGTCGCCACGGCAGTGGGTCTCGAAAACCTCGCCATCTTCGAGGAGCGGGACTTGATCGGAAACGCGGCCCGCCTTGAGACGTCGTTCCAGCTCGGCATCCGCTCATTCGCCGATCACCCACTTGTCGGCGAAGCGCGGGGCACCGGTCTTATCGGCGCCGTTGAGTTGGTGGCAGACAAGGCGACGAAACGCCCCTTCGCCAAGGTTGGGTGCGCAGGGACTATCGCAGGAGGGATCGGCCACGAGGAAGGCCTCATCTTCCGCGCCATCGGCGACCAGCTCGCGCTCTGTCCGCCGATGATCTCGACAGAAGACGATGTGAAGGAAATCATGACGCGCATGGGCCGGACGCTTGAGCGCCTGACCGGTGCGGTTGCCAAGGAGGGACTTGAATGACCCGTATGAAAGCCGAACCGGTCGTCCATATCGACGACGAACGCTTCCGGGTCACCGAATGGCGGTTTGCCACCGGGGCCGAGACCGGCTGGCACATCCATGGCTATGACTACGTCATCGTGCCGCTTACGGACGGCAAGCTCGGTCTCGAAGGCCCGGACGGCGCGCAATCGCAAGCCGCTCTCACCCAAGGGGTGCCCTATTCGCGGCGGACAGGTGTGGCTCACAACGTCATCAATGCCGGCAATGCGCCGCTCGCATTCTTGGAGGTTGAGGTCGTGGAGGCTGGCGACCTCACAGCCAGGCGGCTCGCCGTGCTCGACCGGTTCCTCGCGGCCTGGAACGCCCGCGACGTGGGCGCGCTGATGGACTGCATGGCTGAGAATTGCGCTTTCCACGGCTCGGCCGGCCCCGATGCCGAAGGGCGCAAGCATATGGGGCGTGACGCCGTGCGCGTCGCCTATGCAGCGCTGTTCGATGCCTTCCCGAAAGCCGTGTGGACCAGGGGACGGCACGTCGTGACGGGCGACACCGGACTTTCATCATGGCGCTTCGTCGGCACCACGGCAGCCGGGCCGCAAATCGAAGTCGACGGCTGCGATATCTTCGCTTTCTCGGGGGAGCTCATAGCGCTCAAGGATTCCTACCGCAAAGCGCGAGGGTAGCGAAAATCTGAATTCATCGGCAATGAGGGCGGTCCAAGCGGGCCGCCCTCCTTTTTTGTTCAAAGGCAAGATACTCAAAAGACGAAAGGCCCTGTAGTCCCAAAGCAACAGGGCCTTTCGCATATCAAGGGCGGGATTATCCGCCCCATCTTCTCCTACTTGAGCAAGGCTTCCATCGGTACCGGCTCGGAAATCGTCCAGTTGCCTACAACACCCGGCTTGCCGGCCTTGGTCTCGACGATCAGGTAGCGCGTCTGGTTCTGGTGATGCAGTTCCGGCGTGAAGGTGCGAGGCCCGAACAGCGTCGGCTCATCCTTCATCTTTTCCAGTTCCGCGACGACTGCGTCGGCATCGGTCGTGCCTGCACGCTCCACCGCCTTGGCCCAGACGTCGACCATGACGTAGCCCGGAAAGACATACTGGCTCGAGGGATCGGCGCCTGTCTTCTCCTTGTATGAGGCATTGAACTTCAGCACGGCCGGATTGGGATCGTCGCCATAGATCGATCCCTGAACGGGGACGTAGAAGTTCGTCAGATCGGACACGGCCGAGAGCCAATAGCTACCGTCGACGCCCGAGCCGTTCAGGATCATGGAGTTGATACCCGCGGCGCGAAGCTGCTTGATGGCCGAGACAGCGCCCGGCATCATCGTGCAAAGCATGATCGCATCCGGCTCCTTCGGCAGAGACTTGATGCGGGTGATCTGCGCGGCGATGGAGGCGTCCTCGTTCTTGAAGGTGTCTTCACCGACAAGCTTCGCGCCCTGGGCTTCGAGCTTCGGCATCATCCAGTCGAAGCCGTCGCAGATGCCCTTGTTGTAGGCCGTCCAGGTATCGAGCAGACGGTAGAAGTCCTTTGCGCCCTTTTCCTTGAATGCCCACTCGGCCATGGTCGCTCCCTGCACTGCCGCCAGCACCGACGCAGAGAAGCTGTGCGGGCCGACACCCTGGATACCGGCCTTGACCGATTCCGCGCACAGGAAGAAGGAGATATTGCCCGCGTCCTCGGCCGCGAGCGCAGCCGGCGATCCGAAGTCGTAGTCGCAGGAGACGACCACGAGATCGGCGTCCTGGTCGAGCACGGAGAGGCCCGCCTTGGCGCCTTCGGCCCGGTCGGACTTGGTGTCGGCCTTGACAACCTTGATCTGCTTTCCAAGCAGACCGCCAGCCGCATTGATCTCGTCGATGCGAATCAAGGCCGCCTCTTGGGCAGGCTTGTCATAGGCTTCCATGAAGCCCGACTCCGCAGTGGCGAAGCCGATGACGATAGTCTCGTCATCGGCCAGGGCCGGGTATGCGATGGACATCGAGGCCAGAGCGGTTGCGACAATTCTCATTTTGTATGTCATGCACGTCTCCTTTTTTGTTTTCCGGTCGGGCTTGTGCCGCCGGTCACTTGTTGCGACTGCTGCGGGGTAAGGCGAGCTCGCGGTTGCCCATGAGTCCGGATGGGCGAAGCGCGAGGATCACGATCATGATGACGCCGAGGGCTATTTCCTGAACCCCTTTCGGGAGGGCGAAAGTGGACTCGCCGAGCGATACGCCTGCCTCCAGCCAGCGCAGCGCCTGGATGAGGGCGGACAGCAGGACGACACCCACCACACCCCCCGACAGGCTGCCCATGCCGCCGACGACGAGCATGGAAAGGGTGATGAAGGTGAGACCGAGATAGAATGTATCGGGTGTGACCACGCCGATGGAATGAGCCATGAGCGCACCGCCCAGTCCCATCACCGCGCCTGATACGACGAACGCCACCAGTCTTTCCCTGGGAATGTCGACTCCGGAAGCCGCGGCGGCGGTGGGCTCGTCGCGGGCAGCACGAAGGGCCAGGCCGGACCGGGAGATCGCGTGCGCCCAGGCGATGAAGATTGCGACCACGGCGCCGATGAGATACGGCCAGATCACGCGCACGATCGGAATGCCGACGACCGATGAGGTCGCTCCGGTCACGCTCTCCCAGTTGGAATAAATTGTGTTGATCATGGCGAGCATCGCGAAGGTCGCGATCGATGCTGCGATGCCCGATAGCCGCATCAGCACCCGCCCGAAAATGAGAGCGGCGAGGGCGGCGAACAACGCCGCCAGCACAGCCGATTGCCAGTACGGCAAACGGGTCGCCAGCAGCCATTCGGGCAGTCCCGGCAACGAACCGCGTTTCATCATCGGATTGATGGTGAGCCACGCGGCCGCGTAGGCGCCAAGGCAGGTGAAGCCGATATGCCCGAAGCTGAGAACGCCCGAATTTCCGATAAAGATGTATAGGCCCACGACGAGGATGACACGGACGAACACGTCGATCACAGTCTGGTTGAAGGGCCGCGATCCGGTCGTCACCGTGATCAGCGCGATGGCCAGCAGCAGCAGAGAAAGCAGGACCGGCGTCAGGATTGTGCGGCGGGCAAGCGCGAAGCGGGCGGGCTTTCGCTCGGCAGCCGCGGCACCGGCAGCGGTAGAGTTGGCAAGGGAGGCGGCGACAGCCATGAAATCAGACCCTTTCCTTGGTGCCGCGCGCGGCAATGAGCCCTTGCGGGCGGAAGAGGAGAACGAGGATGACCGCTCCATAGACAAAGGCATCGCGGAATGGCCGGGCGTCGATGGGCAGCATGACCTGCATGATCACCGAGGCGGCACCCAGCAGGAAGCCGGCGAGCACGGCCCCCCCGAGGCTGCCGAGGCCGCCAATGACGGTGGCGATGAAGGCCATCAACATGATCGAGGCGCCCATCTGGATGTCCAGCGTGCCTGTCTGGGCGCCAAAGATCAGCGCAATGGCGGCGGCCAACGCGCCGGAGAGGGCGAACGCTCCCATGATAACCCGGTTCGCACGCACACCCAGCATGCGGGCCATCGAGAAGTTCTCGGCCGCCGCCCGCATCTCCAGGCCGAAGCGGGTTTGACGCAGGAACAGTGTCAGGCCGATCAGGATGACCATCGTAGTGACGATCGTTATGAGCTGGAGGAGGGGAAGCCGGGCACCAAGGATCTCCACCGGTTGGGACAGTTCGGGCAACAGCGAGATCGATTTCGGCCGACTGGAGAAAAGCATGAGCAGGAAGTAGCGAATTACGAAACCGAGCGCGAAGGAGGCGATCATCATGGTTGCCGGATTTGCCTGGCGGAACCGCCTGAAAACGACGATTTCGCACAGCACCGACAGCCCGGCCCCGCAGAGGAGCACGAAGGGCACCAGCAGGTACCACGGCAATTGGCCAGCGAAGACGATGGCCATTGCGTCCGTAGACGGCCACAACAGGGCGAAGACGCAGAACGCGATGACGTCGCCATGCGCGAAGTTCACGAGCCGCATGACGCCGAAGATGAGGGCAATGCCGAGCGCCCCGAGCGCGTAGAGCGAACCAAGCGAGAGTGCGTCGAACAGGATCTGAAGCATCTCAATTGTCCTCGTAACCGAAATAAGCAGCCTGGATCGCCTCGCCGTTGCCGAGCGTCCGGGCGTCGCCATCGAGCACGATCTGTCCGCCACGCATCAGGATCATCCGCCCGCCCACCATCATCGCCCGGGCCGAGCTCTGCTCAACGATCAGGAGCGTGAGCTGGCGCTGCGCACGCAGCGCGATCAGCCGCTCGTAGACCTGGTCGTTGATGTTGGGGGCGAGGCCCAGCGAAGGCTCGTCGATGGCTACAAGCCGCGGATTGGTCATCAGCGCGCGTCCGATGACCAGCATTTGCTGCTGCCCGCCGGACAGCAATCCCGCCTGCCCGTGCCGCCTCTCTTTCAGCATCGGGAAGGTTGCGTAGACGGCCTCGAGCTCGTCGGCAGCTCGGCTGCGCCAGCCGCGTTCGCGGGCATGCATGCCAGTTCCGACCAGGAGGTTCTCTTCGGTCGTCAGCGAGCCGAAGACATCGCGCCCCTCCGGCACCATGGAGAATCCGAGCCGGGCGATGTTCTCCGGCGCCTGGCCGGTGATCTCATGACCTGCAAGATCGATTCGGCCGCCCGCAACCGGCGTAACACCGGCGATCGCGCGCAGCAGTGAAGACTTCCCGGCTCCGTTCGGGCCGGTGATGAACAGGATTTCTCCCTCGTCCATGGAGAAGGAGACATTGCGGACCGCCGTGAGACGGCTGTAGCGGATGGTGATATCGGAAAGGGCGAGCAGGCTCATTCCATCGCCTCCAGCACAGGCAGGTCGGTGTTCGCGGCCGTGCCCATATAGGCGTGGCGCACCTTCTCGCTGTCGCGGATCGCGGCAGGCGGGCCTTCCTCGATGATCGCTCCGGAATCGAGCACGACGATATGCTCGCAAAGGCCGAGCACCAGCCCAACATTGTGCTCGATGAGCAGGACACCGCAGCCGAGATCGGCGGCGATGTGTCTTATCAGGGCCGAAAGCTCCCGCGCCTCCAACGCGCTCATGCCAGCCGCGGGTTCGTCGAGCAGGATGTATGCGGGCCGTCCCATCAGGGCGCGGCCAATGGCGACGCGGCGCTCGTCCGTATATGGCAACGTCCCGGCGATGCGGGTGCCCAGCGCACCGATGCCTATCCAGTCGAGCATCGCTTCCGCTTCGGCGATGGCAGCGCGCCGGCTCATTCCCAGACCAACGCCGGTTACCTCCAGGTTGTCCAGCACAGGCAGGTCGCGGAAGAGCCGCCCACCCTGGAAGGTGCGGGCAATGCCGCGCCGCCGGACCTGATGCGGCTTGAGACCCGTGAGTGCTGCCCCGTCGAGCTTGATGGTGCCTTCCGTCGGTGCCTGGAAGCCGGTCAGCACGTTGACGAGCGTGGTCTTGCCGGCGCCATTCGGGCCGATAAGGCCACTGATGCGGCCGGGCGTGATTTGGAGGTCTACCGATGACAGGGCCTTCAGCCCCGCAAACGATACCGAGACGTTCTCCGCGCTCAGATGACTCATGTCCCTTTCCTTCTTTTTACCGACGGAAAGGCGCGAAGCATCCAGCCTTGCGGCCAGTCACGTTGCAAATGTCTTCCCCTGTCGGTTCCGGCGGTCTCTAGCGGACTGCTCGGATGCCAAATTCACGCCGTTGCCCGGCGTCGTCTTGTCGTTTCGCGCACCGGATTTTGTCTTCCGCCACGCGCGGTCGGTTTTGGCCGACCGATCTCCTCGCCTCCGGCTCCTCTGCCGGCATTTTCCCGGCTGACGTCAGCCGGCCAGATGCCCTTCAGCACGCGCCAGCGCGGCGCGCTGTTCGGTTCGCGCGGCAAGCGCGTCTTCCAGCGTCACCGGAACGAAGCGCGCCGGAGTGTGCGGCTGGAGCTGGGCGATCAGGTCCATGTCGGCCGATATTACCACGCCCAGCATCATGTACCCGCCACCCGAAACTGCGTCCCGGTGAAGAACGATCGGCTCTGTGCCACTCGGCACCTGGACGGATCCATAAGGATAGCAGGCATCGACGATGTTCGAGGGGTCGGAGCCTGCACCGAAAGGCTGCTCGCGCTCAACGAACTCCAGCGCCGTTCCGCCACGGAAGCGATAGCCGATGCGGTCAGCTTCGGGCGCGACCTTCCAGGTTTCCTCAAAGAACCGGTTGCCGGCAGCTTCAGTGATCCGATGCCAGTACATGCCGGGCAGCATTCTGAGTTCCGCCAAACTACTCCGCGCGCGGCGCAGATTTGCAGGCAGCGAAAGACCGGCTTTGCCGAAACCTTCGCCGACGGGAAGCTCATCGCCCGCCTTCAGCGTGCGGCCCTGATGGCCGCCGAGTGCGCCCAGAATGTAAGTTGAGCGCGAACCGAGAACCACCGGTACGTCGATGCCGCCGGAGACGGCCAGATAAGCGCGCGCGCCGCCCTTGAGGAAGCCAAAGGAAAGCCGGTCACCCGCCTTCACCGGAAAACTTTCCCAGGTCGGCCGTTCCTCGCCATTAAGTTTGGGTGGGAGGTCTCCTCCCGTGACGGCGATGATTGCGGATTGGGTGAATTCGAGTTCGGGGCCCATGAAGGTGGCTTCGAGCACCGCAGCATCCGGATCGTTGCCGACAAGCAGGTTTGCGATGCGTGTGGCAAAGCGGTCCATGCCGCCGCCTTCGGGAATGCCAACATGATAGTGGCCTGGTCGGCCAAGGTCCTGCACGGAAGTGGAGAGGCCGGGAGAGATTACCTTAACGGCCATTGATAAGCTCCATCAGCTTTGCATTGGTGCCGTAAATATCGCTGTTGAAGTCCTTTAGGCTGAAGGTGCACTCGCGAACCGTCGGCTGCCACCGATTGGCTTCGATTTCCTCCAGCGTGGCGTCGTAGTCATCGCGGCCAATGGCCTTGAACTTGACGATGTCGCCTGGCTTGAACAGGCACATGTCATCGGAGAGGTAGCGCACCTTCCTGGTCGGGTCGTAGATCGGGGCCGGGGTTATGCCATACATCTGGTAGCCGCCAGCGCCGCGCACCGAATAGATCGCTGCAAAGCAGCCGCCATGGCCAATGGTGAGCTTGGGAGTGTCGGTGCGTGGACGCAAGTATTTCGGCGCCTGAATCTGTTTCTTGCGCTCAACCATCTGGTACAGGAAGGGCAGTCCAGCGACGAAGCCGACCATGGATACGAACCAGGGCTGGCCGGAATAGGCAGCGATAAACTCTTCCACCGTGGCGTAGCCGTTGATGCGTGCCGAATATTCAAGATCGGTGGAGGACGGGTCCTGATGGCGCTCGCGGAAGCGCAAGCAGGTTTCACGCGTCCACGGATCCTGGAAATAAACCGGCAGTTCGATGATCCGGGTCTTCAGCACCGGGTCCGCCTTTGAGGCCGCCTCTTCCATCGACTTCAGTTCGCTGAGCAAATCCTGGGGCTTGACGATGTCGGGGTTGAAGCGAATCTGGAAGCTGGCGTTGGCTGGGCAGATCTCGGTGACACCTCGGATGCCTGCCGTACGCACCGCGTTGGTCATCGAAAGGCCGGTAAAGAAGGAGGTGAGCGACATTTCCTCGGACACCTCGCCGAAGATATGTTCGTCACCGCCGAAGTTGAATCGTATCGACATCGATCCTCCTTAACCCGCCAATGCTGCGGCGTTTTCGATGAGCCAGCCTTCCAGCCAGCGGGTATGCACGTCTCCCGCCCGCACCGCCGGATCGGCGGCCAGCGCAAGAAACAGCGGCTTGGTGGTATTGAGCCCGCCGATCTTCAACTCGTTGAGCGCGCGGATCAGGCGCACTATCGCCGCCTCGCGCGTCTCTGCATGCACGATCAGCTTGGCAAGCAGCGAGTCATAAAAGGGCGGCACCTGATAGCCTTGGTAGAGCATGGAATCGAAGCGTACGCCCGGACCGCCGGGAATGCGAAGCTCGGCCACCTGCCCGGGGAATGGAGCGAACTCCTTCGCCGGGTCTTCGGCATTGAGCCGGACTTCGATCGCATGCCCCTTGACGGAGACATCGCCTTGCCGAATCCGCAGCTTCTCGCCGCCGGCGATGCGAAGCATCTCCGCAACGAGGTCGATGCCGGTGATCGCCTCGGTGACCGGGTGCTCAACCTGGATACGGGTGTTCATCTCGATGAAGTAAAAGCGATCTGCTTCATCGCCATAAAGATACTCCACCGTGCCGGCACCAGAGTATTTGACCGTCTTGGCCAAAGCGACCGCCGAAGCGCAGAGCTCCTCGCGCAGCCTGTCGGAAAGTGCGCGCGACGGCGCCTCCTCCCAAACCTTCTGGCGTCGCCGCTGCAGCGAGCACTCCCGCTCGTAGCAGTGGATGGCATCGCTTCCGTCTGCCAGTACCTGCACTTCGATATGGCGGGCCTTGCCGATCACCTTTTCCATGTAGAGACCACCGTCGCCAAAGGCGGCGAGAGCTTCTGCTTCGGCCTGAGGAAAGGCTTGTTCGAACTCTGCGAGCGAGTTCGCAATGCGGATGCCCCGCCCGCCGCCGCCCGCCGCAGCCTTGATCATCACCGGAAAACCGGTTTCGGTCAGCACCTCGTGGCCAGCCTTGAGGCCCTCGACTCGGCCAGCCGAGCCAGGCACCACAGGGACACCTGCAGCGGCAGCGGCCGATCGCGCCGAGACCTTGTCTCCCATCATCCGGATCGCATCTCCCGACGGGCCGACGAAGACCAATCCAGCGCCTGTGACCGCGTCGGAAAACGCGGCATTCTCGGCAAGGAAACCATAGCCAGGATGAACGCTGTCGCAACCGGTGTCGCGGGCAGCCTTCAGAATTGCTTCGACGTTGAGATAGGACTTCTTTGCTGCCGGTGGGCCGATGTTGACCGCTTCGTCTGCAAGCTGGACGTGGAGCGATCCCGCGTCTGCGGCCGAGTACACCGCCACGGTGGCGATGCCCAGATCTTGTGCGGCCCGGATGATCCTGACCGCTATCTCGCCCCGGTTGGCAACCAGAAGCTTTTTCAGCATCAGTCGAGATCCGCAATAGGTGCGCCGGCCATGATGGGGTCCTCATTGTCGGCAATGAAGCGGATGTTCGTACCGGCCGTCTCGGCCCTCACTTCGTGGAACGACTTCATCACTTCGATGAGACCGATTACGTCTCCGGCGGAAACCGCGTCGCCATCCGCCTTGTAGGGCGGCTGGTCTGGCGAAGCGCTCCGATAAAAAGTGCCGGGAAGAGGCGAAAGGATCTGGGCCATAAAAAGCTCCGGAAAACTGCTGACAGGCTAATTTGTAACCGCCTGCGCGGGCGGTTTCGGTCGACTTCAGTGCCAAGGGGCGATTGCAGTGCGCACGGCCCTGGCTATTTCGATGGCGTTCGGCGTATCGGAATGCACGCAGATGGTTTCGCAGCGTACAGGGAAGAAACTGCCGTCCTCTGCGGTGCCCTCACCCTCGCTGATGGCGCGCACGCAACGCTCGGCCATCTCTGCGGGGTCCTTAGCGTCATGAACGCGTGTCAGAATCAGCTTGCCAGAGGCATCGTAGTCGAGATCGGCATAGAACTCGGCGACGAATGGGATACCGCGCTCTTGATAGATCTCCTCGTGCAGGGTGCCCGTCATGCCGAAGAGGGGTACGCCGAAAACCTCTGCCGCGTCGCACACGCCATGGGCGATTGCCTCCTGCTGCATTGCCATGAAGTAAAGGCTGCCATGCGGCTTGATATGGTGGAGTTCCACACCCTCGGCCTTGAGGAATCCGGCAAGCGCTCCCACCTGGTAAATGATGGTGTTCCTGACTTCGTCGCGGGTCAGCCGCATCTCGCGCCGGCCGAAACCCTGAATGTCCGGCAAGCCTGGATGGGCGCCGATCTTTACGCCACTCGCCTTGGCGCTGCGGACGGCGGCGTGCATGTGATCCGGATCGGAAGCGTGAAAACCACAGGCGACATTGGCAACGTCGATGATCGGCATCATGCCCACATCATCACCAACCTTGTAGAGGCCAAAGCTTTCGCCCATGTCGCAGTTTAGCGTCACCGCCATCGCATTGTTACCCCTCGAAGCTGCCGTCTTTGCGGCGTTGCAGCATTTTTTGCGCATGCGCGGGCATTTGTGAAATAGTAGTTTATTGATTGTCATATCAAAAAAACAGATAATGGTTCTGGGCCGGAGCGCACCATGACCATCACCTTGAAACAGCTTGATTATTTTATCGCGACCGCCGAGAGCGGACAGGTCAGTCATGCCGCGGTGGAACTCAACATCTCACAATCGGCGGTCACTGCGGCGATAAAGACGCTTGAGGCTGACCTGGGCGTACGGCTTTTGGAGCGTAACCACGCTGGCGTAAGATTGACGATGGAGGGCGCGCGGTTTCTTGAACATGCGCGTGTTATCACCGGGGCGGTCGCAGCCGCCGTCCGAAGCCCGTTGCGCGATAGGAAAGGCCTGGCGGGCAAGCTGCGGCTGGGCATGACCTACACGGTCGTCGGCTACTACATGTCGCGCCACTACGCGCGGTTTCGAAAGACCTATCCCGAGATCGAGGTCGAGGTGCTGGAACTGCCCCGAGACGCTCTCGAAAGCGGCTTGATGTGCGGGGACATCGACATGGCCGTGATGCTGGTGTCCAACCTGGAGCACACCGAGGAATTGGCGCAGGAGGTCTTGATGCGATCGAACCGCCGGCTCTGGCTTTCGGCTGATCATCATCTGCTCGCGCGGCAGGAAATCAGCCTCGCCGATGTGGCGGCGGAAGATTATGTCATGCTGACGGTGGACGAGGCACGCACGACGGCCGCCCGTTACTGGGATGCCGCGGGCCTTTCGCTCCGCGCCGTCCTTACCACCAGTTCGGTCGAGGCCGTGCGGTCGCTCGTGGCTGCCGGCATGGGGGTCACTGTCCTGTCCGACATGGTTTACCGCCCCTGGTCCTTGGAGGGGCAGCGCATCGAAGTGCGCGGGCTTGTCGAGCCGATCCCCACTATGGATGTCGGCCTGGCCTGGTCGCGTGACAGACCAATCGACCCGGCGGCGGCGGCCTTCCGGGCCTTCATGTCCGTGACCATGGGCGGCGGCGGCTAACCGCCGGCCCGTCAGACAGACGCTCTACCTCAGGCTCGCTGGTTGGACAGCGGATGGTCGTGAAATAGTCCGCGACGATCGCGTCCTTCTGGGAGCGGCTTCCACTGGCGAGCCACGCTACACAGGCGTCGCGAGTTGGTTCCGCGCCCGCCGGCGCGGTCGTCCGGGCTGAACCATTGCGCGACCATGTTCAGCGTAGGATTTCCTGCATTCTCGAGCTGACGGTCTGAAGCGCCGGGAGATAGCGCGCTGCGAGCTCTTCGATCGGCTCGCTGCGGGCCGGCAACCCGAGATTGACGGCAGCGACGATGACACGGCGTGCCGTCACCAGGGGAACCGCGATGGAGCGGAGGCCGATCTCGACCTCTTGGTCGATGACGGCATAGCCTTCTGCCCGAACGCGAGCCAGCTCGGCCATGACCGCCTCGGGCTCCGTAAGCGTATGCGGGGTGCGACAGGGCAGGGGGACGGAACCGAGCCGCTCCCGCGCCTGGGCCTCGGGCAGGGCGGCGAGCAGCACACGGCCCATCGAGGTGCAATAGGCCGGCAGGCGCGAGCCGGGCATCAACGTGATCGACATCACCTTTCGCTGCGCCGCGCGGGCGATATAGACGATCTCGGCGCCATCGAGGATCGAGACCGAGGAGCTTTCCCCGATCTCGTCGGACAACTGGTCGAGCAGCGGCTGCACGAGTTGCGGCAGCGGCATGGTGGCGAGGCATGCGGTGCCCAGCCGCAGCACGCGCGGGGTCAGCGTGAAGAACTTCCCGTCATAATCGGCATAGCCGAGATGTGCGAGCGTCAGCAGGCACCGCCGTGTCGTCGCCCGATCTAGCCCGGTGGCCGCCGCGACCTTGGAGATCGACTGGCGCGGGTGGTTGGGGCTGAACGTCTCGATCACAGCCAGGCCCTTGGCGAGGCCGCCCATCAGGTCGCGTTCGGTGACGGTCATGCTGCTTCTTACCTCAATCTTGAGCGATATGCGAACAAATGCATCATATCGCACAAGCTGAATGGACGGAAGCTCGGGCCGGGCCTATCCCTCGCTTTGCCGCAGGCGTTTTGTGCCACGGAACTGAGAGGAACTCGGATGGACAAGACAGTCGCAGACCCCGCCACGGCGGTGGCGGGGATCGGAGACGGCATGACCGTGATGATCGGAGGCTTTGGGGGGGCGGGTTCGCCCATCGAGTTGATCCACGCGCTCATCGACCGTTTCCGCGCCACGGGGCACCCGAAGGACCTGACGATCATCAACAACAATGCGGGCAACGGCCATGTCGGCCTCGCCGCGCTGATCGGGGCCGGGATGGTGAAGAAGCTGATCTGCTCCTTCCCGCGCTCTGCTGATCCGGTGGTGTTCACCGATCTCTATCTGTCCGGGAAGATCGAGCTGGAGCTGGTGCCGCAGGGCACGCTTGCCGAGCGCATCCGCGCGGGTGGGGCAGGAATCCCGGCCTTCTATACGCCGACGTCCTACGGAACGGATCTCGCGAAGGGCAAGCCGGTCGCTGAATTCGACGGACGGTGCTATGTGCAGGAACGCTGGCTGAAGTGCGATGTAGCGCTCGTGAAGGCGGAGATTGCAGACGCCCATGGCAATCTCACCTATCGGGCGGCCGCGAGGAACTTCAATCCGCTGATGTGCATGGCGGCGGCGGAGACCGTCGTGCAGGCGACGCGGATCGTGCCGGAGGGAGGGATCGACCCCGAAATCGTCATCACCCCCGGCATCTTCGTCCAGAAGGTGGTCGCGGTCGCCCATCCGCGGCAGGAAGAAGATCTGAACCGCGCGAACGCCGTCTATCCGGAAATTGCCTGAGATGATTGTGAAGCTGACCAACAACCAGATCGCCTGGCGCGCCGCGCAGGACATTCAGGACGGCGCCTATGTCAATCTCGGCATCGGCTTTCCCGAGAAGGTGGCGCAGTATCAGCCGCCCGGTCGGGAGGCGATCTTTCACACCGAAAACGGCATACTGAGCTTCGGCGAGCCTCCGCCGAAAGGCGAAGAGGACTGGGATCTAATCAATGCCGGCAAGAAGGCGGTGACGCTGAAGCCTGGCGCCGCGTTCTTCCACCACGCGGACAGCTTCGCCATGGTGCGGGGCGGCCATCTGGATGTGGCGATCCTCGGCGCCTATGAGGTAGCCGAGAGTGGCGACCTCGCCAACTGGTCGACAGGGCCAAATGGGGTGCCGGCGGTAGGCGGCGCGATGGACCTCGTCCATGGTGCCCGGCGCGTTGCGGTGATTACCGATCACGTGACGAAAGACGGCAAGCCGAAGCTTCTGAGGCGCTGCACCCTGCCTCTGACCGGCGTCGGCTGCGTGACGCGCGTCTATACCTCGCTTGCGGTGATCGACATCGAGGGCGGGCGCTTCGTCCTGCGCGAGAAGCTGCCCGCATTGTCCCTCGATGATCTGCAGGCCGTCACTGGCGCCGAATTGCTGGTGACCGGCACTGTTGCCGACCTGATCGTCCCGGAACTCTAGGATGACGGACGTTTTCATTGGCGACTATATCCGCACGCCGATCGGCCGCTTTGGCGGGGCACTCTCTTCGGTACGGGCCGACGTTCTCGGCGCCATTCCGCTCAAGGCGTTGCTAGCGCGCAACGGTGGCGTCGATTGGGAGGCCGTGGACGATGTAATCTTCGGCTGCGCCAATCAGGCGGGCGAAGACAATCGCAACGTGGCGCGAGCATTTTGCAGCCAAGTGGAATCAATTGGCGTCGCAGAAATGCAGCTAAGATAAATATATAGAGCGGGATGTCCAGTTTAATTTGAATGCATCCCGCTCTAGGCTCCGATCGCCGTAATGTTGCTCAGCAGCCTGTCCGCGACACAGGTCGATGCTCCAGCCGCCATGAGCATCTGCGGCAGGATCAACCATTCCAGCATCCAGGCGGCGCCAGAGCGCTCCTGCTCGTGGACGAGCGCATGATGCGTCCCGGAGAGCTGGACGGCGTTGTAGCGGGCGAGCGTCACCAGCATCTCGGCATCGATGGGATTGCGCTTGTGCGCCATGGCCGACGATGAACCGCCGCCCGCCAGTTGCAGCTCGTCGCCTGCCTGCGCCATCAGCGCAATGTCCTGCCCGAACTTGCCGAGGCCGCCCGTCACAAGCGACAGCCAGTTGGCCAGCTCAGCGATGCGGTCGCGCTGGCTGTGCCATTGCGGCGCGTCGCCGAGGCTCAGCCGCTCGGCCACCGCGGCACGGACGGCGGCTCCCTTGTCTGCGAACTTCTCGAGTGTCCCGACGGCGCCGCCGAACTGGATGACGAGAACCGATCTTCGCATCGATTGAAGCCGCTCGTGGTGGCGCACGAGCGGTTCGCGCCAGCTTGTGACGCGGTCGGCTACGGAAATCGGGATCGCTGCCTGCATTCGGGTTCGGGCCATCAGCGGGCGATCGCCAAACCGATGACCGAGATCGGCAAAGGCGACCACCAGTGCCGAAAGCCGTTCTTCCAACAGGTCGATACAGGCGCGAATTCGCAGGATCATGGCCGTGTCGATCACGTCCTGGCTGGTCGCACCGAAATGCACATGCTCCGAATGCGGCTCTCCCACAGCATGCCTGATCTGCCGCACGAGCTCCGGCATCATGACGCCGTCGCGCGCCGTTCCGTCCCTCAGGGCCGAAATGTCCGGCCGGAAGTTGTCGAGGACGCGTCCGATTGCGCTTGCTGCAGCCGCCGGGACGATGCCGAGTGCGCCTTCTGCGTCGGCGAGCGCCTTCTCGAATTGCAGCATCGTCGCAAGTTCGGCCTCGACGCCGAGCAGCGTCGCCATCTTCTCATCGCCGAGAAGCCCGGACAGGAGGGGACTGTCGAATGCTGCGATCATATGTCGAAGAAGACCGTCTCGTTCATGCCCTGAAGATGAATGTCGAACTTATAGATGTCGCCATCGCGCGGCGCGACCAGCGTTGACACGCGCTCTCTTTGCTCAATACGCATCAGGACGGGATCCTCGGCGTTGGCCGTTTCCTCGTCGCCGAAATACATGCGGGTGTGAAGGCCAATGTTGATGCCACGCGCGACGATCCAGACCGTCAAATGCGGCGCCATCTTGCGGCCGTCAAAAAAGGGCACGCGACCGGGTTTGATGGTCTCGAACATGCATTCGCCCGTCGTCATGTCGGTGGGCAGCCGGCCCCAGCCGGTAAAATTCGGGTCGGCGGAGCCGCGCAGATCCGAGGGCGAATTGTAGATGCCGGCGGCGTCCGCCTGCCAGATCTCCACAAGCGCGTCTTTCAGCGGCGAGCCGGCGCCGTCGATCACCCGGATGTTGACCCTGATGCGCTCGCCCTTGGTCTTGTCGTTGACCATCGCGGCGCCAAGGTCGCGTTCATAGATGCCCGAGATGCCGGCAAAGTCGGGCGTCAGCCCTATATGGACGTAAGGTCCCGCAGTCTGCGAGGCGCTTTCCTTCAGCCGGCTGAGACCCTGGACCATCAGCTGCCCTCAATGCGGTTTTCGAACAGCGTCGAGCGGCGGCCGCGCAGCACGATGTCGAATTTGTATGCCCGCGCATCCATCGGCATCGTTGCCTCCATGTCGAGCGCGGCGGTGAGGCCTTCAATAGCGCGGCGGTCGTTGATGGTCCGCACGATCGGGCACCTCCAGATCATCGGGTCGCCCTCGAAATACATCTGGGTGATCAAGCGCTGCGCGAAGCCGTGCCCGAAGATCGAGAAATGGATGTGGGCTGGACGCCAGTCGTTGGGTCCGTTGGGCCAGGGATATGGCCCCGGCTGGACTGTGCGGAAACAATAGGAGCCATCCTCGCCGGTGATGGTGCGGCCGCAGCCGCCGAAGTTCGGATCGAGCGGCGCGAGATAGGTTTCCTTCTTGTGTCGGTAGCGTCCGCCTGCGTTGGCCTGCCATATCTCCAGCAGCGCACCGGCGACGCCAATGCCGCGCTCATCGAGTACGCGGCCATAGACGAGGATGCGCGGCCCGATCGCGCTTTCGCCCGGCCCGGCAAAATTGTATATGAGGTCATTGTCCAGCTCACCGAGAATATTGTGGCCGAAGACCGGCCCCGTAAGCTCCGACAGGGTGTTGTCGAGGGAAAGAAGCGGCCGTTGCGGCGAGCGCAGCACCGAAGTCTTGTAGGCTGGCGTGAAGGCCGGCGGATGCCAGTTGCGGTCGCGCTGAAAGAAGGCGCCGAGTTCCGGCGTGCGGTTGGCGGGAAAGCGCGACTTGGTCATGATTTGCCGGCTTGAGCATCCATTTCGTCGAACGTCTTTCTGGCGATCTTCATCGCGTGATTTGCCGCCGGCACGCCGGCATAGATTGCCACATGCAGCAGCGCCTCGCGTATGTCGTCGCGCGTCGCCGCGGTATTGACGCTGGCGCGGATATGCATCGCGACTTCTTCGTCCTGCTTCAGCGCGGCGAGCAGCGCGATGGTGATCATAGAACGCTCGCGCTTGGTGATGTTCGGCCGTGACCAGACGTGGCTCCATGCAGCCTCCGTGATCAGTTCCTGGAAAGGAATGTCAAATTCGGTCTTGGCCGCCTCTGCGCGGTCGACATGGGCGTCACCCAGCACCGAACGGCGCGTCGTCATCCCTTCGACGTATCGGGCGCCGTGTTGTGGCTTGCTCATTCGCGCTCCCTTCGCATGTCGTTCAGGAAGCCACGGATCAGCCCTGCGAGCCTTCCCGGCTGCTCGACGCATGGGATGTGGCCCGCACCGGCGATGACCTCGAACCGTGAGGCGGGGATTGAGAGGGCCAGCGATTCCACCAGTTCAGGCGGCGTCGATCCGTCTTGATCGCCGACAATGCAGAGTGTCGGCACATTAATCGCGGCGGTCGTAGCGGTCAAATCGGCGTCGCGGATAGCTGCGCAGGCAGCAGCGTAGCCGGCCGGATCCTGGCGCGTCAGCATCGTTTTATACCCTGCCAGTTCCTCGCCGCGATTCTTATGGAAATCCGGTGTGAACCATTTTCGCATCACGTCGTCGGCAAAGCTCGCGATGCCCTCCGACAGCGCCGCGTTGATGCGCCCGTTCCACATCTCGGCCGTGCCGATTTTCGCTGCCGTATCGCAAAGGATCAACCCCTCGATCAAATCCGGCCGCGTCTTGTAAAGGCATTGCGCAATGACGCCGCCGATCGAAAGCCCGCAGATCACAGCGCGTTTTGCGCCAAGATGGTCGAGCAGCCCTGCAAGGTCCGTCGCATGGGTCTCGATTGTTTGCGGCGCGTCACCCAGTTCGCTCAGACCGTGTCCGCGCTTGTCAAATGCAACGAACGTGCAGTCGTTGGCGAGCCTTCGCTCGACCTCGTTCCAGATGCGCATATCCGTGCCGAGCGAGTTCGCGAAGACGACCGTCGGCCTGCCAGCTGCGGGACGATACCGATAGTGGATCGTCGCGTCGTTGATGCGAGCAAAGTTCATACCGGTCATATCTTTGGCATTCCTTTGGGCCGCATCAGCCGCTTTTGCGCGGCGATGCGGAATGGTGCGTTCGGCGCACCATATCCTGCATACGCGCCGCGCCGTTCAACAAACTCGATAATGAACCCCTCTCCGAATGTCGGCGCATAGAGCTGAAAAAATTCGCCGTTGTCGTCGCGGTCATAAAGAATATTGGCTGAGCGCAACCGATCGGCGACCTCCGGATCCAAACCGAAGCGCGCCTCTATGTCGTCGTAGTAGTTCATCGATATCTGAAGCGGTTCGAAGCCGTTGGCCTGCAGCTTCGCCGCCGTCGCAAAGATGTCATCGGTCGCGAGTGCGAAATGCTGGACGCCGGAACCAAAGGTTTCGGCGATGAAATGGCCAGCCAGGGTGCGGTGACTCTCGGCGCCGTTCAGCGTGAGGCGGAAGCGCTTGTCCAGACCTTCGATCACCTGGCTGTGCACGAGGCCGGCCGGATCGACGATGTCGACCATAGGGGTCTTGGTCGTCCTGAAGATCGAGACATAGAACAGCAGCCAGCTCGGCATCTCCTCCTGTGCCATGGTCTGCCCGACATGATCGATGCGGGTGAGGCCGACGCCATTGCCGGAACTTGTCGGCATGACCGGCGTGAACTCTATGTCCCAGACCTTCGCCAGGTCGGTCTTGGCGTCGAGGAAGTAGATCAGCCCGCCACCGACGCCGCGGATCGCCGGGATCGACAGCTCGCCAGGGCCGACCCGCTGGTGAAAGATCTCCGCGCCCAGCGCCTCGGCGCGCGCAACCGAGGCGGCGGCGTCCTCGACCTTCAGGCCCATCGCATATGCCGATGTGCCATGGACAACAAAGGAAGAATGGGCGAAGCCCTGCCGCTCCGTATTGATGACAATATTGATCTCGCCCTGGCGGTAGAGCGTGACGTCCTTCGAGACGTGTCGACCGGCCTCGACAAAGCCGAGCATGCGCAACAGCGATCCAAGCTGTCCGGCGTCCGGGCGATCGGCCGCGAACTCGATGAACTCGACCCCTCCAACCCAGATGCGGTCGGGCATGGGCGGGATAGCCACGTCAAGTGCCGGTTCTTCACGCCGCACCTGATCCATCAACCACACTAGCGAACGCCGTCCGTCGACGGAGATCGCCTTTGCCGACCCGCCACGGAACTGGTCGTTGAAAATCTCGAGCGACAGATAGCCATCATAACCGGTTGCCGCGACCGCCTGCATGAACTGTCGCACCGGCAGATCGCCTTCGCCTGGCATGTTGCGGAAGTGCCGGCTCCAATAGAGCAAGTCCATTTCGATCAACGGCGCGTCGGCGAGTTGGACAATGAAGATCTTGTCGGCGGGTATCGAACGGATGGAGCCGAGCTCAATCCTGCGGGCTAGCGTGTGGAAAGAATCGAGAACCAGCCCGATGTTCGGATGCGCAGTCCTGCGCACGATTTCCCACGCATCGCGATGATCGTTGACGTGACGCCCCCAGGCCAATGCCTCGTAGCCGACGCGCAGGCCGCGCTTGGCGGCGCGCTCGCCAAGCTCGTGAAAGTCCATGGCCGCCCGGTCGATCCCGCCAAGCGAGACCGGCGACACCGACGAGCATACCAGCATCAGGTCGGTGCCGAGTTCCTGCATGGCGTCGAACTTGCGCTCGGCACGGTCGAAAGCGCGGCTACGCTGGGGCTCCGGCAAACCCTCGAAGTCCCTGAACGGCTGGAAGAGCGTTATGGTCAAACCTGCGTCATCAGCCATTCGGCCGACGTCGCGCGGTGAGCCGTCAAAGGCGAGGAAATCGTTCTCGAAGATTTCAACACCGTCGAAACCCGCGGCGGAAATTGCCGCGAATTTCTCCGCCAGGTCACCGGCGATCGACACCGTCGCGATCGAAGTCTTCAAACGCGCCTCCTCCCTGGTTGTTATGAACGAACCAGTTCGTACATAATTAAGGCAACGCTGGCAGCACCGCAAGTTTTGGCGCGCTTAGCGTTCTGCGGAAGCTTCGTCCTTCGCGACAAAACGCAACAGCATCTCCACGCTGTTGCGTTTGAGCCGCTCGAGTTGTGCCGGCGCGCCGAAGTCGCGTCCGAAGATCATCGAAAAGGTGGCGCGATTGGAAACGTTGAAGAAGCACAGCGCGCTTACCTGCCAATGGAGTTCGACCGCGTCGAGTCCCGGCCGAAAGACCCCCTCTTCGACACCGCGTGAATAGATGCGAGAGATATGGTCGATCGCAGTCACGTTCAAATCGCGGATCGCATCCGATTGTTCGAGGTATTGGCCGTGATGGATGTTCTCGATCATCACCATGCGGATGAATTCCTCGTGTCGGTGATGGTGGTCGAACGTGAACTCCACTAGGCGCGTCAGTGCCGCCACGGGGGGCAAACCTTCGATATCGAGTTGGGCCTCGCCCTCGCGTACCTGGCGATACGCGTTCTCGAGCGCGCGCAGGTAGAGGCCCTCTTTGTCACCAAAGTAGTAGTAGATCATGCGCTTGCTGAAGCGTGTGCGCGCCGCAATCTCGTCTATGCGCGCGCCCGACAAGCCGTTGAGGGCAAACTCCTTGGAGGCGATCTCCAGGATGTTGCGGCGCGTGCCCTCAGGGTCCTGGATACGCGTCGTGCTCGCGTCCTGCTTCGTCTTTCGTTCCTTCTTGATAACGGCCATGCAGTTTGAGTTCCCGCCCCGGCGCCAGCCGGCAATTGACTAAACTAACCAGTTAGTACATCATTCGCAAATCGCGAGGGACTTATTTACCGGCGCGTTTGTCGTGAACACAAGGGCGATCCAAGAATTGCCGCAGTTGGGCTAGGAAGGCGGCCCGCACAGGGAGGAATCTCGGGAGATGGGCGACAGCCTTGTCGACCTCCTTTGCCGTCTTGCGGACGAGCACAAGAGCGCTGCTAGCGGCGACAGCGAAAAGGTCGTGATTGGCCTTGTCGGACGCGGCATTCAGTCCTCGCGCACTCCCGGCATGCATGAGCGTGAAGCCCGGCGCCTTGGCATCGGCTATTCGTACCTTTTGCTCGATTTCGACAGGCTCGGATTTCCGGACGCGGCGATCGGCGACTTGATCGCGGCGGCGCAAATTGCGGGCTTTCAGGGCCTCAACGTCACTCATCCGTTTAAACAGGCTGTTATTCCCGTCCTCGATGCGCTGTCGCCCGAAGCGCGCGCGATAGGCGCGGTGAATACGATCGTGTTCGCTGGCGGACGCAAGGAAGGCCACAACACCGACGGCTGGGGTTTCGCGGAGAGTTTTCGCGAAGCGATGACAGGCGCATCGATGGGCAGTGTCGCCATGTTCGGCGCCGGCGGAGCGGGCGCCGCAGTCGCAAACGCGCTGATGGAGATGGGCGTTGGCCGGCTGTTCGTCGTCGACAGCCAACCCGATCGCGCCTCGGATCTTGCGTCGCGCATGGGCGCCTTGTTCGGCGGCCGCGTCGAGGCGTGGCCGGACCCGGCCGCAGCGGTGCGCATGGCAAACGGCATCGTCAACACGACCCCGGTGGGCATGGCGAAATACCCCGGAACACCGTTCGACACGGCTCTTCTGACGGCCGAAAAATGGGTCGCCGACATAGTCTATTTTCCGATGGAAACGGAGTTGTTGATCGCGGCCCGTAAGATCGGCTGCAGAACGCTGCCGGGCATCGGCATGGCGATCTATCAGGCCGTCCGCGCGTTCGAGCTCTTCACCGGGCGCAAGGCCGACCGCCGCGCCATGGCAGATCACTTCGAGGCCGCCGCATGAACTCAATGACGCCTATAGCCGCATGAAGACCACTGGGAGGAAATCGACATGAAAGCTGAAATGAACCGACGCATGTTTATGATCGCTGCCGGCGCATTTGCCGCCGGAACCGCTGTCCCCGCCTTCGCGCAGGACAAACCAAAGCTGCGTTTCTCGGCCGTGTTCTCGGAACAGGACATCCGGGCTGAGATGATGAAAATGTTCGCTGACGCCATCAAGGACGACTTTGCTTTCGAGGGCTACTACGGCGGCAACCTGTTCAAGCAGGGCACCGAGCTTGTCGCCATCCAGCGCGGCAACCTCGAAATGGGCAACATCGCCCCGCAGGACATCTCCAAGCAGATTCCGGCCTGGTCTATCGTCACCGCCGGCTACCTGTTCCGCGACGCCGCGCATCTCAAGGCCTTCTTTGCCAGCGACGCCGGCGCGGAGCTGAAGAAGATGATCGAGGACCAACTCGGCGTGAGGGTGCTCGGCCCCACCTATTTCGGCCTGCGTCAGGTCGGCCTGAAGCCCGATAAGGAAATCAAGACTCCCGCCGACTTGGCCGGCGTCAAGCTGCGCATGCCGGGTGGCGACGCCTGGCAATTCCTCGGCCAGGCGCTCGGCGCGAATCCTACGCCGATGGCCTACGCAGAGGTCTATACTGGCCTGCAGACAGGAGCGATCGATGGGCAGGACAACCCTCTGCCCAACGTCGAGAACATGAAGTTCTACGAGGTCATGTCGCAGATCGTGCTCACCTCGCACCTTGTCGGTTTCGACCTTCTCAGCATCTCGAAAAAATTGTGGGACGAGATGGGGGCCGAGAAGCAGGCAAAGATCCAGGCCGCGGCGGACAAGGCGATCGACTTCTCGACAGAAAAACACCTGACGCGCGAGAAGGAACTCGTTGAAACATTCAAGGGCAAAGGCCTGAAGATCTACGAGCCCGACGTCGCTGCATTCCGCAAGCACGTGCAGGAGCAATATCTTGCCTCTGACCTCGCCAAGGAATGGCCGGCCGGGATGATCGACAAGATCAACGCGCTTTGACGCGACAAAACTCGCCAGCCGGTCCGCTTGTGACCGGCTGGCCCAAACTCGTTTAGCCAGACGACGCCAGGGAGGCATGATGAACCCGGGATTGAGAAAGGTCGGCGGCTGGCTATACCGGCGCGCCGAGAACGCCATCGCCATCGCAATCGGCGCCATGTTCGCCGCGTTTCTTCTGCAGGTTGCTTTTCGTTACCTTCTCAACTGGCCGACCGGCTGGAGCAACGAGCTCACCGTCGTGCTCTGGATTTGGGTTGTGCTGTTCGGCGCAGCGTTCGTCGTTCGTGAGGAAGAGGAAATCCGTTTTGATCTCCTCTATGCCGCAGTCGGTCCGAACATAAGGCGAGCGATGACGCTCGCCTTCGCGATCGCTCTCGTCGCGCTCTATGGCTGGTCCTTTCCGGCCGTCTTCGACTATGTGACCTTCATGAAGGTCGAGAGCACCGCCTACCTCAAGATACGCTTCGACTGGCTGTTCTCGATCTACCTCGTCTTCGTGGTCGCCGTGATTGCCCGCTACCTATGGCTCGCGTGGCGTGCTCTCCGGGGCGAAGCGCCGGCGGAATTTGACCCGACGAAAGCGAGTTCCGGCGTATGAGCCTCGCGAGTCCCTTTTCGCTGTCGGTCGTTGCGATCACAGCGCTGGCCCTGCTTGGCCTGCCGATCGGTCACTCGATGATCGCCGGGTCGATCCTCTATCTCTGGCTAGCAGGGCTCGACATGGGCACGTCCGCCGAGCAGCTCCTCAACGGGCTCTACACGAGCTACATTCTGCTTGCCGTGCCGATGTTCATTCTCGCCGCGGAGTTGATGAACGCCGGAACAATGACCGACCGGCTGCTGCAATTCTGCAACGCTGTCGTCGGCCGTTTCCGCGGCGGCCTGGCGCAGGTCAACGTGCTGCAGTCGATCATCTTCGCCGGCATGTCCGGCTCGGCCATTGCCGACGCCGCGGGCACCGGCAAGATGATGCAGCAGCTCATGACCAAGGATGGCAAGTACCCGGCGAGCTATGCCGCTGCGCTGACAGCCGTCACCTCCGTGATCGGCCCGATCATTCCTCCGTCAATTCCGCTGGTCATCTATGCGCTGATCTCGGATGCATCCATCGGCTACCTCTTCATTGCGGGTATCGTGCCGGGCCTTCTTCTCGCCCTGTCGCAGATGATCATCGTCGCCATCGATGCGCGCCGGAAGAACTTTCCGGTCGAGAAGCCGGTGCCGCTCAGGGAATTTCCGGGGATCACCTTGCGAGCGTTTCCGGCGCTGATGCTGCCGGTCGTTCTGCTGGTCGGCATAAGGGGCGGCGTGATGACCCCGACCGAGGCTGCGGCGGTCGCCGCCGGCTACGCGCTGCTCATCTCGGTCGCGATCTATCGCAGCGTGACGCCGGTTCAGCTCTACCATGCGCTTCTCAACAGCGCCCGCACCACGGCCTCGATCGGCATGCTCATCGCCGGCGCCCTGGTGTTCAACTACGTTGTCACGGTTGAGAACATTCCGCAGTCCCTGTCGGTGATCCTGCAGTCCTGGGATCTTTCGCCGATGGGTTTCCTGATCCTCGTCAACATCCTGCTGCTGATCCTGGGCTGCGTGCTGGAGGGCACGACTATTCTGCTGGTGATCGTGCCGGTGCTGATTCCGACGGCGAAGGCGCTCGGTGTCGACATGGTGCATTTCGGCGTGATGGTCGTCGTCAACATCATGCTCGGCCTCGTCACCCCGCCATACGGGTTGCTGCTGTTCATCATGACCCGCATCGCAGAGGTGCCGCTGCGCGACCTGGTGCATGACGTAATGCCGTTTCTCTACGCCATGATTGCCGCCCTGATGCTGATCACCTTCTTCCCATCGCTGGTGCTGTGGCTGCCGCGCCTGCTGGGCTATCAAGGATAGGACCATGACCAAGCCAATCTTCGTTCTCAACGGTCCAAACCTCAATCGCTTGGGCAGCCGCGAGCCGGAAATCTACGGGACGACGACGCTTGCCGAGATCGAGACGATGTGCCGGAAGGCCGCAGACGGGCTTCCAGTCCGCTTTCACCAGTCGAATTTCGAGGGTGAGATCGTCGGCTGGATCCACGAGGCGATCGACGACGGCGCCGGCATCATCATCAACCCGGCCGGCTTCTCGTTCACCTCGATTGCCATCCTCGACGCGCTCAAGATGTTTCCTGGACCGATCGTTGAGCTCCACATTTCTAACATCCACCGACGCGAGGAAATCTATCACAAATCGCTCGTCTCGACGGTGGCGACGGCAGTCATCGCCGGTTTGGGGCCGCGAGGATACGCCACCGCGGTCAATTCGCTGAAGCAACTGATGGAAGGTTAGGTAAGGCCACAGGCAAGGCGTGAAATCCGCAGCGGGAATATACTAACTGGATAGTACGACAATCGTCTCGTTAAGATCGCCAATGGGAA
Source organism: Mesorhizobium sp. M6A.T.Ce.TU.016.01.1.1 (assembly GCF_003997065.1). NCBI lineage: Bacteria > Pseudomonadati > Pseudomonadota > Alphaproteobacteria > Hyphomicrobiales > Phyllobacteriaceae > Mesorhizobium > Mesorhizobium sp. M6A.T.Ce.TU.016.01.1.1. The sequence goes on from NZ_RZTJ01000003.1 coordinate 190,900, forward strand.
GGAAAAAACATGTGCCCTCCGGGATGCCTGCATTCAATCTGTGAGAAAGCCACACGTAGAGGTCTTCTCAAAACCGGCTTCACTTTGGGCCTCGGCGCCGCCGCCGCGGCGTTTCCTGGCACGCCACAAGCCCAGGCCGCTCCAACGAGCTTCACCGAGACGGTCGACCTTTCGCACACGCTCTATGAAGGGTTTCCGACCTTTAGCGGCGAGAAATGGTTCACCGTCGAACATTTGGTCACCTTCGCAAAGGACAAGGTGAACCTGAACCGCTGGACGATCGTCGAACACAGTGGCACCCATATGGACGCGCCCATCCATTTTTCTGCCGATGGCTTGACGGCCGATCTGATTCCCATCTCCGACCTGATCGTGCCTGTCGCAGTCATCAATATTGCTTCGCGGGCGGCCGAGAATGCGGACACATCTCTCACCCCCGACGATATCAAAGCGTGGGAGGCAAAGAACGGGCCTCTTCCGGAGGGATGCTGTGTGGTGATGAATTCCGGATGGCACAAGCTTCTGGACGATCCAAAGTTCACCGGCAATGACGGCGAGAAGAGAAATCATACCCCCGGCTTTCACGTCGAGACTGCGCAATTCCTGATAGGCGAGCGAAATGTTAAGGGCATTGGGGTCGACACCCTCTCCCTCGACACGGGGCTTAATTCGGGCGGGGCGTTTCCCGTCCACTACGAATGGCTTGGAAGCGGTCGCTGGGGCGTCGAGTGCCTTGCAAATCTAGACGCGATTCCTGAAGTCGGGGCGCGTCTCTTCCTCGGGATTCCGAAGGTGAGGGGCGCGACCGGCGGGCCGACTCGGGTGATCGCGCTTCTCTAGATCCACCCGGTGGCGACTGCGGTAAAAGACGATCTGCGGGCTTGAGAGCCGTTTGAAAAATCGAGGGCTGGATGGCCCAGATCGCCAAGAAGACCAAGCGCAATCACCACGGACTCCTCTGCGCGCACGAGTATGACGACGTCTTTGCCGCTTCCATCAACGAGCCCGAGGCGACGGCTATCCTCGCCAACGGATTGGAGCGTGCGGGTATTGGGCGGCGCGACCAGAAGGTGCCGTCGGTCGGTTCGGAGGATCGGGCAGTTCGGGCTGAGCGGCGCAAAGGCCGCGATGCTCTTTCTCGGGTCCGGCCCCGACTGGCCACGGGTCCGTCCTCCTGAATATGACTTCCGCGACGAACTGATTCCGGTGGGTATCCGGATATTCTCGGAGACGCTGGCGGCCTGTCTGGATAACAGCTGAATGCGATCGTCTGCGATGTCCTGCCGACCGATGCCGCCGGCAGAAGTGTGCGGATAAGGTGTCGATGTGACCAAGAGAAAGACAGGCTGCCATTGACAACCTTCCCGTTCAGCGAAGCCACCCCGGTGCAGTTTCAGGCGCTGTTGCCGAAGACATCCGACGTCGTGATCGTTGGCGGAGGCATCATCGGCGTGATGACGGCACTGTTTCTGGCGCGACGGAACATCTCGGTCACGCTTGTCGAGAAGGGCCGCATCGCGGCCGAGCAGTCATCGCGCAACTGGGGTTGGATCCGGCAGCAAGGCCGCGACGCTGACGAACTGCCGATCATGATCGAAGCGCGCCAACTCTGGCAGCAACTTGCCGAAGAGTGCGGCGAGGATATCGGTCTGAGGCAGACCGGGATCACATACCTTGCGCGGACCGACACGGAGATGGCCGCGTTTGCTGCGTTCGTGCGGATCGCCGGCGCACACGGTGTCGACACACGCCTCCTCGACCCGAATGAGGTCGTGGATCTGATCCCCGCCATGTCGCGGCGCTACAAGGGCGGAATGATAACCCCGTCGGACATGCGGGCCGAGCCTTGGGTTGCCGTGCCGGCGATCGCTCGCCTGGCCGCCCGGGAAGGCGTCACGATCATCGAGAATTGCGCGGCGCGGATGCTTGACCGATCCGGCGGTCGGATCAGCGGCGTCTGGACCGAAAGGGGCCACATCGCTACCTCGAATGTTCTCGTCGCCAGCGGCGCGTGGACGTCGCTCTTCCTGCGCGCGCATGGCATCTCGATCCCGCAGCTCAGCGTCAGGTCGACCGTCGCCGCGACCGAGCCGATGCCCGAGATCTATGCGGGGGCAGCCACCGACGAACACATCGCCTTCCGGCGGCGGCAGGATGGCGGCTATACGCTCGCGTCGGGCGGTGCCAGCCAGCTCTATGTCGGCCCGGACGCATTCCGGCATGCGATCAAATACGTTCCCGCCTTGAGGGCAAATCCCCTGGGCACGCGATACCTGCCGGCGGCGCCAATGGGATATCCGGATGCCTGGTCGACGCCGCGCAAGTGGGACGCGACCCAGGAAAGTCCGTTCGAGCGGATGCGCATCCTGAACCCCGCTCCCGAACCCTCCGGGCTCCGCTCGATCGAGCGCGGGTTCAGGGCGCTTTTCCCTCAGGTCAAGGACGTGCGGCTGAAGGCGAGCTGGGCGGGCATGATCGATGCGATGCCGGACGTGGTGCCCATCGTCGACCGCGTAGCCGAGATTCCAGGCCTCGTCGTTGCGACCGGGATGAGCGGCCACGGTTTCGGCATCGGGCCCGGCATAGGCCGCGTCGTGTCGGACCTGATCCAGGGTAATGAGGTTGGCCACAACCTCAATCGGTTCCGCATCTCGCGATTCAGCGACGGCAGCCCGATCCGATTGGGGCCAGCCTTGTAGCCCCCATACCGACCATAATGACGGTGCTTGAGGCATGTCGCCGGCGGAATGATGGTGCCCGCTACGCAGGCTCATGCGCCCTGATTTCCGGCATAGCGGTTCATCCCGATGTCCTTCGACGTGGCGCGCCGATGGATTTCCGCCATGGCGGAGTGGAACACCGCGTTCAGTGTCTCCAGTTCGGCGTGCGCGGCGAGGTACGCCGGGACAAGCTCACGGATCTCGGCCAGTATGGCGGCTTCGTCGATCGTTTGCAGGCGGCCGTCATGGACGACGATCTGCCCCGCTATCATCACCGTTTCGATGGAAGAACCGTTCTCGGCATAGACGAGATGCTTGGCGATATCGTTGAGCGGGGTGAAGCTGAGGGTGGTGAGATCGAGGATCAGCAGATCAGCGGCCTTGCCGACTTCGAGCGAACCGGTGACATTCTCCAGCATGGCACTGCGTGCGCCGCCGATCGTCGCCATGGTCAGGATTTCCTCAGCACGGATCCACTGGTCATAATCCGGGCCGGAAACACTGTGGATCAGCCCGGCCACCCGCATGACGTCGAAGATGCGCGCCGTGTCGTTCGACGACATGCCATCGGTCCCGAGACCAACGGTTATGCCTGCATTCATCAGGCGGCGAATGGGAGCAATGCCGGCGCCGAGCTTCTGGTTGGAAATGGCATTGTGGGCAACGGAGCACCCTGCCTCGCCCATCGTCGCGATGTCCTTGTCGCTCACCCAGACGGAATGGGCGATCGTCGTGTTGCGCGACAGCACGCCGAGATCGCTCATATAGCCGATCAGGCTCTTGCCGTAGACTTCATGGCCGGTCACGGCCTGTGTCTTGGTTTCCAGGATATGCGTGTGTAGCGGCACGCCCATGTCAACGGCGAGTGCATGGCAGGCTTGCAGCAAGTCCGGGGTACAGCGTTGCGGCGCTGACGGTGCGATCATGAAATTGAGCCGGCCGGCCCTGCCATGCAGCGACGCGAAGGCGGAACGGCAGTAGTCCATATAGGCGTCGGTCGACATCGGCGGCCCGAAATCGAGCTTCTGCTGCAGGTGGAGCGGCATCACCTCGCGGGCGTAGGGCAGGGCGTCCAGCGCATGCACGTTCATGGCCGCGCTCGACACATTGGCGCGGATGCCCGCGTCCTCATAGGCCCTGAAGACGACTGACAGCCGTGAGAGGTCGTGCGCAGGCGGATCGAAGAAGTCGTCGCATATCGTCGTGACGCCGCTGCGCAGCGATTCCATCGCGAGGAGAAGGCTGCGCAGGTAGAGAAGTCGCTCGTCGACGACAGGGCCCATCAGCAGGGGGTAGGCGTAGAGAAGCCAGAGCTCTAGCGGCATGCCTTCATATCGGCCGCGAAAGAAGGTTTCGCCCGAATGGGCATGGGCATTGACGAGGCCCGGCATTACCAGCCGGTTTTGGCCGTCGATGAGGGTGGCATCCGGCGAAGCCACGAGGTTCTGTCCGACGGCAGAGATGCGGCCGTCCTCGATAAGAATGTCGCCTTGGAACGGCTTGCTTCCGTTCCGGGCGCACATCGTCAAAAGGGTGGCGTTCTTGATCAGTGTCTGGGGCATGGGCATGTCCTGCTCGTGTCGCGCTGTACGCGCCCGGCTGCCGGTCCGGTGCGATGCCAGCCTGGTGTCTATTGGTCGCGCAGCTCACCGAAGCCGCTGGCGGCCTTGGTGCCGCCGCGCAGCTGCGTGCTGAGCCAGATGCCGAGAACGGTGGCTATGTAAGGCAAGGCGAGCAGCAGATCGTGCGGGACGCGGTCGCCGAAGGCGAGCTGCGCCCTGATGCCGAGCGCACCAACGACGGCGAAGAACACGGCTGCCAGAGTCGCGCCAATTGGATGACCCGCGCCGAATATGACGGCGGCAAATCCCATGAAGCCGCGGCCGGCTGTCATGTTCTGCGCAAAGATCTGAAGGCTCCCCGCAGCAAGCTCAGCGCCTGCGAGCGCGCAAAGCACGCCGCCGGTCATCAGCGCGACGAGGCGCATTGCCGCCGGATTGACACCCACACCGCGCGCGGCAAAGGGATGCTCGCCCGACGCCGCCAGACGCAGGCCGAAACGGGTTCGCCGCAAGACAACCCACATCGCGAAGACGATCACCGGCATCATGACGACGAGGATCGAAAGCGACCCGAACGCCCCGAAGGCGGGTCCTATGCGCGGCAGGCCGAAGGGTGCGCTGACTGCGGCCTGCGTTCCAAAAATCGACTGCACGGCAAGCGCGGTTCCTCCGAGGCCGAGCCCTGTAAGCCCGAGGCCGGCAATGATCTGGTTGGCCTTGAGCTTCTCCACCACGAACCAGAACAGGATTGAGCCGAGGACGCACGCCGTGATCGCACCGAGAAGCGCGATCCAGATCGATTGCGTAAGCACGATGCCGAGGATCGTTGCGCAAGCGCCGGTAATCATCAGGCCTTCGAGGCCGAGATGCCAGATGCCGGCTCGCTGGGCGATGACGCCGGCAAGGGTCACGTAGATCAGCGGAGTGCCCGACCGCAGGATGGCGATTACGAAGTCTTCCATATCCGTCCTCCGAGTTTTGCTATCCGGTCGACGGCGCTGGATTTCGCGGTGATGAACAGAGCAATGGCTGCGTTGATGATGTCGATTGCCGACGACGGCAGGCCGGCCATGATCGGCAGGTAGAGGGCGGCGGACGCTAGCCCACCGAAGAACAGCGACACGATAGCCGTGCCGACGACCGAGAAGTTGGCGACGAGTGCGATGAGGATTGCGGTGAAGCCGTGGCCCGGCAGGAAACCGCCGGTCAGTCGTCCGTTGGGCCCCATGAACTCTATCGTGCCGGCAAGACCGGCGAGCGCGCCGCTGAGCAGGAAACTTGCGAGCCCGATGCGCCATGTCTTCGCGCCCTGCCACTCGACCATCGTCGGATTGCGGCCGGCAAGGCCGGAGAGCACGCCGAAGGCGGTTCTGTTGACCAGAAACCACATTGCCAGGCCGACCAGAACGGCGATGGCGATGATCGTCGGAGACAATCCGAGCGAGTCGCTGATCCGGTAAGCGCTGTCGAGCGGGCGGCTTGACGCCTGCTGCCCGGTGCCCGATGGGTCCTTGAGCGGTCCGGCCGTCACATAAAGCAGCACCAGACCGGCAATGAAATTGCCCATAAGCGTGGTGATCACCTCGTCCGCGCCGGATTTCAGCCGCAGGAGCCCGGGCCAGAAAGCCCACAACGCACCACCCGACATGCCGGCGAAGAAGCAGGCGGTCATGAGGATCGGCGCCGGTGCGCCGTCAAGCCATTCGGCCATGAACGCGGCCGCGATGGCTCCCATGTAGAACTGGCCCTGGGCGCCGATGTTGAAATAGCCCGCCCGGAAGGAGACGGCCACGCCGACAGCCGTGATGAACAGGGGAAGCCCCCAACGAAGTGCCTGTTGCAGGGCGCCGGGTCTGAGGAAAGCGCCATCGGCGATCGACTGGAACATCAGGGGCGCCGAATAGCCGGCGGCCTGAAAGATAACCCCGCAAAGCGCAAGGGCGATCAGGATGAAGATCAGCGCGCGGAAAACGGAGACGAACCGATCGATCATCCGATCACTCCTGTCATGGCTGCGCCGACGGCTGTGATGTCATAGGGTGGACGGAACTCGGCGACGATGCGCCCGGACAGCATGACAACGACGCGGTCCGAGATATCGAAGATCTCGTCGAGATCCGAAGAGATGAACAGCAGACCGCACCCGCGCGCCCGCGCATCGAGCATCGATTGCCATACGAACGACGTTGCGCCGATATCGAGACCTCGCGTGGGCTGCGCCGCAAGAATAAGACGGGCGTTTTCGTCCATCTCACGCGACAGGATCACCTTTTGGGCGTTCCCGCCCGACAGCGAGCCGGCCCGCTGACCGACATCGGAATAGCGGACATCCCATTGCTTGAGGGCGGTATCGCATTGCTTGCGCAGAGCAGAGGGGCTGATGGCGGACAGGAGCGGTCTCTGAAGGAGACCGCGCGCCGACCAGTTTTCCCAAAGAGAGCTGGTCAGGCTAAGGCCTTCGACATTCCGTTCGAAGGGAATGACGCGCAGTCCGGCCGCCCCTCGTGCAGCGAGTGGTGCGCGGGTCACGTCCATCCTGTCGATGGAGATATCGCCGCTGACGATATCGGCCAGTGCCGAGATCGCGCGCACAAGCGTTCTCTGCCCATTGCCCTCGACGCCGGCCACGCCGACGATTTCCCCGGGGCGAACGTCGAGGCTGACCTCGTCGAGTGCCGGGCCTTCGGGATCGCGTCGCGTGGAAACGGCGCGCATCTTGAGGACTGGGGCGGCACCGGTGTCCGCAACATGCTGTTCGGCATGGGTGATCACTGCTGCGCCTGTCAAAGCCGCCTTGTCATCCGAGCTGAGATTGCGGGCGGCGGCTGGCCCGATGATGAGCTCGGCCAGCCGATCCGCATCAATCCCGTCGCAGGATAGTGGCCCGTCGACGAGCTTTCCACCGCGCAGAACCGTCACCGTATCCGCAATCGCCAGAACCTCCCGGATCTTGTGCAGGATGAGGATGACCGTGACGCCGCGCTCCTTGAGACGTCGAATCCGATCGAAAAGCTTCTCAGCGCCTTCGGGAGACAGGACCGCGGTCGGCTCATCCAGGATGAGGAGCTTCGCATCCGAGACGAGGGCTCTGGCGATTTCAACACTCTGCTGGGTTTCCACAGGCAGGTCGCGGATACGCTGCTTGGCCTTCACCTTCACATGGAGCGCATCGAGATGATGCTGCCACCGCTTTTCGAGGGCTGCCTTTGTGAATAGCCCTCCACCTTCCGCGCCGAACTGCATTGCTTCGGCAACCGTGAAAGAGGGGGGAAGGGCAAAACTCTGGTGGACGAGTTCGACGCCCGAACGCCGGGCATCCCTCACGTTTCCACCCGCAAGCGGGCGGCCGTCGATTTTGAGCTCGCCCGATGCAGGGCGCACGAGACCGGCCAGGACTCGGGCAAAAGTCGTCTTGCCCGCGCCGTTTTGGCCGACCACGGCGTGGATCATGCCACGTTCGAAGACTGCTCCGACATCGGAGAGCGCGACAATGTGATCGTAGCGCACAGTCACATTGCGGCATTCAAATATAGGGGATCTGTCCTCGGTCACCGCAGCATGATCCAGTCGAAGGTCAGAGGCTCGTATTGAACGGCACCTTCAGCGACCCATCGAGGATCGCTGCGCGCGCCGCCGCTATTTCTGCCCCTGCCTCCTTGCCTTTGGCGATGATGTCAGCCGGTCCCTGCTGCGTGAAGAGGGGCGACGGAATGAAGTCGATGACGCCTGTTCCAAGGCCGGTATGCTCATGTGTGCCACCGGAAAAATCGCTGCCGAGTGCCTTCGTGACCTCGTTGTAAAGCGAGGTGCCGAAGTCGAGGCCTACGATCGAGATCACGGACTTTGGCCCCTGCGGGAACTGAGCCGGGTCGAGCACGCTCACCAGGCGGCCTTCCGCCTCGTTTGCGGCGGCGATGATGCCGAAGTCGGTTGCCGCGGCGTCGGTCTGGATGAAGTCGATACCGCTCGAGTACATCTGCGTGGCGATTTCCTGGCCCTTGGCCGGGTCCTGGAAAGAGCCCGCGAATGCAATGGCGACGGATACGTCTGGACGCACGGACTGGGCGCCTGCCTTGAACGCATTGTAGTCGGCATTGATCGGCGGAATGGAAACACCGCCAATGAAGCCGAGCTTTCCTGCTTTGCTCACACGCGCGGCGAAAATGCCGGAGAGATAGCAGCCCAGATAGTAATCATAGGAAACGGTGACGACATTCGGGATCGCCGGCTCGAAGGGATCTGCAAACAGCTGGATCCACTTGGTATTGGGATAGGAGGGAGCGAGCGCCTTGAAGGGTTCCGCGACCTCGTTGAAGGTCGAGACGATCACTGCCGCACCAGCATCGCCCAGCGTACGGAAAATGGTCTCGTAGGTCGCCGGGTCCTGAGCGTATACCGCGCGATACTGGAAGCCTTGCTCCTCGGAGAGCTGCTTGAGCTTGGCAATCATCGAGTCGACCGGACCGGCATCGCCTGCCGCCTGCGTGTGAACCAGCGCCACGAGGCCGCCCGAAGCGTGCGCGGCAGCTGTCAGCAGGCCGCCCGCCATTGTAAAGGCAGCCAATCCTGCCGAGGCCTTGAGGAGCCTGCGGCGGCCGACCGGCCGGTGCAGCACATTCATTTCATTTGAAGTCTTGTTGGTCATGTTCCCTTTTCCTTGCTCTAGAGGTTCGATATCTGCAACTTCTTATTGGGGTGGCTTCGCCGCCCGGTCGTCATTGGGATGCAAGGTTTGCATCCCCTTCCTCAGGCGCCGGGAGAAAACGGCGCCGGATTCATGATCATCACGTCCTGGCTCTGAATGGCGCCGAGAGACCAGACGCCGGAGATGAACGCCTGCCATTCCGGGTCGGCATACATGGCTGCCCGCCGCGTCTCGCGGTCGGCGAGGCTGTCATAACGCCACATCAGGACCGTCGTGTGCAGGCGGCCGATCTCGCTGACATAGAGCCCGAGGAAGGTGTTGAGATGCCGCTTCTGGATCGGCAGGCCCTCGGTCTCGTATTTCTTCAGCCAGCCATCGACTGTTCCCGGCCGAAAGGTGTACGTGCGATGTTCCACGATCATCTGGATGCCTCGTCGAGAATGAATTCGGCGGCTCGCTCGCCGATCATGATCGACGGCGCGTTCGTGTTGCCGCTGGAAATGATTGGCATGATCGAGGCGTCCGCTACGCGCAGGCCCTCGATGCCGTGAACTTTCAGTCGGGCGTCGACCACAGCCATCGGGTCGTTGCCCATCTTGCAGGTGCCGACCGGATGGAAGGTCGTCATGGCATTGGTACGCAGCCACTTGACCATTTCGGCATCGCTTTCGACGGCCGGACCCGGAGCGAGCTCCTTGCCGCGATATTTCTCGAAAGCCTTCTGCTTGATGATGTCGCGCGTCATGCGGATCGCGTTGATCATCGTGCGAATGTCAAATTCGGTTTGCAGGTAGTTCGCGTTGATGCGCGGCCGGTCCATCGGATCGGCCGAACGCAGCCTGATCTCGCCGCGGCTCTCGGGATTGACCGGGCCGACGCGCAACGAGAAGCCATGGTTGGCCTCCACCCGCTCTTTCTTGAACGGGTTTGGAAAATGCAGGTTTGCCGTCTTTTCGAGCGCCGGCATGAAGTGAAGCTGGATGTCAGGCGCGGCCAGATCGGTGCGCGACTTGACGAAGGCCCCGGCTTCGTACGGGAAGGTCGTGGCGATGCCTTCACCGAACAGCATGCCCTGGATCACCGACCAGGTGAGCTTGTCGGCGCGCAGGTCCGAATAGAGCGTGACCGGCTCCCGGCATTCATAGGCCATGACGCAATCGACATGATCCTGAAGGTTCTTGCCGACACCAGGAAGATCCTGGACGACAGGGATGTCATGCTGTGCGAGTTCGTCGGCAGCGCCGATCCCCGAAAGCATGAGGATCTGCGGCGAGTTGACGACGCCGGCCGACAGGATCACCTGGCGGTCTGCATAGGCTCTCGAAATGTTGCCTTTTCGGCTGAACTCGACGCCGACAGCCTGGCCGTTCTCGATGAGGATGCGCCTCGTATGGGCGCGGGTGATGATCGTCAGATTCGGGCGTTTCTTTGCCGGCCGCAGGAACGCATAGGCTGCCGAGCAGCGTTTGCCCTTCGCGATGGTGAAGTCATAACGGCCGAAGCCTTCCTGCTCTTCGCCGTTGAAATCGTCGTTGTGAGGATATCCCGCCTGTCCGCCTGCCTCGTGAAAGACATCGAGCAGGCTGTTCCAGCCGCGCGCCCGGCAGACGGTCAGTTCGCCTTCGGCATTGTGATAGGCGCCATTGCGCTGCACATGGGTCTCCGAGCGGAGGAACGCTGGCAACACCTCATCGTAGGACCATCCTGTGGCGCCCATCTGCGCCCAGCGATCGTAGTCGTGCCGGTTTCCGCGAACATAGATCATGCCGTTGATGGTGGATGTGCCGCCGAGCACCTTGCCACGAGGCCAGTAGAGCGACCGTCCGTTCAGATGCGGCTCGGGCTCTGTGTGATAGTGCCAGTTGTAGATGCCCGAATGGAAAAGCTTGCCCATCAGCATGGGCAGCCGGAACAGCGGGTTGAGGTCCCTGCCGCCGGCCTCGAGCAGAAGCACCTTGTTGGCGGGATCGGCGGACAGGCGGTTTGCCAGAACGCAGCCTGCCGAACCGGCGCCGATGATGATGAAATCGAATGTCTTCGTTGCCGCCATGGTCACCACGCGATGGGACGAGAGCCCATCTCCTCCAGGTAGCGGTTGCAAAGAATGAATGGATTGGGTCTGGAAAGGACGGCTTCGGCGCGGGCGGGATGATCGCGCAGAACGCAGCGAAGATGCCCGCCCGCGTTCTCGTCGATTCCCGCTTCTGCCAGTGCTTCCGCGGCGGCGTCGCCGAACCCGAGGAATACCAGCGGCTTTTCCCGCGAGGCAAGGGCGCGCAAGGTTTCCACGATCAGCGGACGCCAGAGCGGGAGATGGCCCTTGGACTGATGCGGATCCACATCCACCTTGAAGCGAGTGAGCGTCAGCGAGGCATTCAGTAGGAGAACGCCTTTCGAGACCCAGCGGTCCGCGATATCGGACGGCTGCTCGATGTCGGCTGCACCGCTCTCCATGGCTGCAAGTGTCTTCGGCCAATCGTCGAAGCTGCGGGCATAGGACAGGTCACCGGTGCGCGCTGCCAGGATCATCTGCATGTAGGCACGGATGCTCTTTGAAAACATCTTGTCGAGCTCGTGCCATCCCGCCAAGTTTCCAGCTTCAAATGCCCGTCCGGTGGCAAACCCGGGTTCGGGGTAGGGGTCCTGGCCCAGAACGACACAGTGAACCTCATCGGGGGCGATTCCGTCGAAAGCTCTCAGGCAATGCGCGCCCGCAGGCATTCCCGGAAAGTGCTTGCCGCGACGGACGGGAAAGATCGGTTCCCAGACCTCGAGCTCAAGTTCGGCCGCGATCCCGTCAATATCCGGCCCCGCATGCCTGATCAGTGCACGCCAGGGTCCGTTCAGATCGGCGGACCAATCTGAAAGGAATTCCTCCATGGCGGTCTTTAGCAACATTGCCATTCGCACCCTCTCCAAGGTGGTCGACTGCGGCAGCTCCTTCAGGAACCTGACCGTTTTGTCAGCTTTTCATGAAAAAACTTGACCAGATTGTCAACTTCTTTTTTAGTGGTGCTTCGATTCTCGAGGCCTCATACAATCCGGTTGAAAGGTCTCTGAGCAAAAACGAACTGTTGACCCGGGTGATCATCCAGGCGCAAAAAATCAATGAAAATAATGGATTAACCAATGGCAGAAGAACTGAACGCGCCCCGTGCTTCCGCTGAAAAAGGGCACCCGTCGCAGGCCGCGTCGGATGAGCCGATCAGAGCGAGGAACGTGTTCAAGATCCTGACAGCGGCTGTCGAGATCTTCTCGCGGAAGGGCCTTGATGGTGCCCGCATTGTTGAGATCGCGAAGGCCTCAGGGCTGCCGAAGGGCAATGTCTACTATTACTTCTCGTCGAAAGAGGAGATCTACAATGCCGCCATCGATCGCCTCATCCATAGTTGGGACGACGCGTTTCGGCATATATCGGCCGATCGTGAGCCCGGCGAGGCAATCGAGGCTTACATTCGAGCGAAGCTGGACCATGCCCGGGAGAATGCCGCAGAGACGCGCCTTTTCGCAAACGAGATACTGCAGGGAGCTGTACATCTCTCGACCGAGGCTCGCGATCATATGCGAACCGTCACGTCCGAGAAGGCCCGGGTGATCGATATTTGGGCCATGGCCGGAAAGATAGAGAAAGTCGACGCGCGCCATCTGTTTATTCTGTTGTGGTCCGCGACGCAGTTCTATGCCGAGTTCGAGGCTCTCGCCTGCGATGCGCTACATGTCAGCCAGCTAAAGGCGGCTGACTACAATTTGGCTGCGAAGACGATCACGGAGACGGTCTTGCGGGGGCTCCTTACCCGTCCATCGTGATGGACAATACGGCAGGGAGTCCGACCTCTGCGGCGACTGATGAGTTGGCAGCTCATCGGGGCAGCCCAGCCCCCTTAAGCGGGCGCGGAAGTGCCGAGAGCTACGGCCAGGACATCAACAAGGCCACGGCCGGCGCTGCCGTCGACGTCGAGGCGCGGATTGTAGATGGCGACCTCGAGCCCGACCGCCTTGCCGCTTGCCAGGATGATCCGGAGCGCCGCCGATAGCTCCTCCCACGACAGCCCGCCCGGTACGCGGAAATCGACCGCCGGCATGATCGCATCGTCGAGACAATCGGCGTCTAAATGGATGAAGAAGCCGTCGAGCTCAGGCCGCGTCAGGTGGCCAACGGCCGCCCGGGCGGCGGCTTCGACGCCCAGGTGGCGGATGGCATGGAGATCGTAGGCCATGAGCTCCGCCGGCAAAGGCTGGCTGCCGAATTCGGCCTGGTCCTCGTGGTCGCGAAAAGCGAAGGCGACAGCGTCCTCGGAGCGCACCAACGGGCGGCGACCCTCCAGGTCGGTCAGCAGCGCCGGCCCGTAGCCGGTGACGAAGGCCAGGTCCATGGACGCGCCTTCGCCGTTGGGCTCGGCCTCGGGCTGGAAGAAATCGGCGTGGCCGTCGATGAAGAACAGGCCGTAGCGGCCGCGCCGGCGCAGCGCGAGTATCGGGCCCAGCACGATCGTACAGTCGCCGCCCAGCACCACCGGGAATTCGCCTGCGTCCAGCACCTCCTCCACCGCGTTGGCGAGCTTGGGCGACCACGCCGCGATCGCGTTGGCATTGAGCGTCAGGGTGGCAGGGTCGGGCTTCGGGTCTTTCGGCGGGACGGCCAGCCGCCCGGCATGGCGCGCATGGATTCGGTCGGCGAGGCCCAGTTCCAGCAGCCGACTGGGCAAGTCCTCCACGCCGTCGGTCGCCAGACCCAGCGCGGACGGCGCTTCAAGAATGGCATAGGGGCGGGTCGGCATCAGATGCTCCCAGGTATCGCGAGTGAGAACCGGCGCTCTCTGCCACTGAGCGCGCGCCCAACGCAGCTTTGGTACGCAAGATCCAAATTGCTCTTCAGGCCGCCACGCTCTTCGACGATATCTCCAGCACCGCTGACGGTATTTTTCTCGTCAATTCGATCGCGCTGTTTTCGCCGGAAATCGCACCACTCGGCCAATTGATAGCGAAAGTGGGCAAAACCGAGGAAATTTCAACCCGCCCAAGTCCCTTTTGAAGTCAAGATCGCAAGTTTTCTGACCGGTATGGAGACTGTTCCTGACTGCGTTCTGAGAGAAAGTTGCGAGGCTGGATCAATGGGTGCCGTAGCTCAAAACGATCCAAAACGGGCGCTCTTCTCAAAGGCCTTCATCCCAATACGGCATGCGCCCAATGCATCGCGCAAGGTGGTCGACGAAGGCGCGGACCTTCATCGACATGAGCCTGTTGCTGGGATAGACGGCATAAATCGTGCTGGCTGGAGGCTCCCAGGCGTCAAGCACGCGTCGCAGCGCGCCAGTACGCAGCGGCTCCGCTACCGCCCAAGTGGGCAGTAGGGCGATGCCGATGCCACCGAGCGCCGCAACGCGCAGCATCTCCGCATTATTGCTGCGAAAGCTGCCGCCCACAGCCACCCGCACCTCGCCTCGTTTGCCGGCAAGGCGCCATCCATCGCCCCAAGGCAGGAGGCTGGTGCAGAGGCAGTTGTGCTTGGCAAGGTCGCCCGGCTCGCGCGGCGCTCCACGCTCCGTGAGATAAGCGGGCGCAGCACAGGCGACGAGCCGGGATGGCGCGAGCTTGCGCACGACAAGCGGCGAATCCTCGATCACGCCGATGCGGATCGCCAGATCGAGCCCCTCATCGACCAGACTCACATGCGTCGGGCTCAAAGCAATATCGACGGAAAGTTCCGGATAGCGCCTCAGGAACTCGGGGACGGCCGGCGCCACATGCATCCAGCCGAAGCTGTCGGGCGCCGAAATGCGAAGGGTGCCGCGCGGCTCGCGCTGCAGCGCGCTCGCCGCCTGTTCCGCAGCTTCAGCTTCGGCGAGAATCCGCGCACAGTGGCGGTAATAGGCTGCGCCCGCTTCGGTCATCGAGAGTCGACGCGTGGTGCGGTTGAGCAGGCGAATGCCCAGGCGCTCCTCAAGCCGCTGCACATGGGCGCTAACAGCGGATTTGGAGATTTTGAGATGCCGTGCCGCCGCTGAGAAGCTGCCGCTATCAACGACACGAGCGAACGCAGCGATTCCATCGAGCGGATCCATCGTCGGATTGTCCTGAAATCCGGACAGCATGTCCATACAATTCCGGCTAATCGACGGGCGAGAACGGACCTATGTCTCTTGGTGACCCACCTGAGCCACAAAGGAGATCGACGATGGATGCCAAAGTTACAGCAGCCGAACCGTTCGTTCGCGAACCGGCGGCCGGATCGACGCTCAACGTTCTGGGCATCACCCATATCTACAAAGCCACCGGCGCTGAGACTGCGGGGTCCTTCTCGCTCTGGGAGTCCGTGGTTCCACCGGGCGCGGGAACGCCACCGCACACCCATGCCCGTGAGGATGAAGCCTTCTACGCGCTGAGCGGCGAACTCGTCATCGAATTCGAGGGCGAATCCGCGCCCCATCGCATTGTGCCCGGCGGCTTCTTCTTCGGCCCACGCGGCCGGCGCCATGCCATCCGCAATGTCGGCGACAAGCCGGCTCGCGTGCTCGTCCTTTGCGCGCCGAGTTGCGGCCTTGATCAGATGTTTGGCGAATTGGACGCCGCGACCGCCGCCGGCATGCCGGAAATGGCAAAGCTCATGGCCATCGCCGCCAAATACGGCGTCACCATCGAGCCGCCGGCTGCCTGAGATCTCGTTCCAGACCGCCAGCGCGCCCGTCAGGCGGGAAACAGAAATGCGGCGGCGGGATCGAAAAAAATCTGTCTGCTCGAGGCGAAGCCTTCATGTGCTTCTGCCATGTTGGATGTCGGCCTGACGTCGATCTCCTGGCCGGCGGCCGTGCGCGCGATGACGCGCCGCCGCTCGCCGAAGAAGGCGGTGTCGATGAATTCGACCGCAAGCCCGGCAGTGGCCGGGCCGGGCCTCAGCCGAAACGCTTCCGGCCGCACCATCAGCCGGGTCTTCTGGCCATGGCTGAAGTCCTGATCGATCCTGACGCCGGAGACGACCGAGCCATCGGCCAGGCGGATCGTGGCGGAGCCGTTGACGGTTTCAAGATGCTCAGCCGGCAGGAAATTGGAATTTCCGATGAAGCTGGCCACGAATTCGCTCGCAGGTCTCAGATAGAGGTCCTCACCGGTGCCGATCTGCTCGATGCGCCCGTCCCGAAACAGGGCGATGCGATCCGAAAGATGCAGGGCCTCGTCCTGATCGTGGGTGACGTAAAGGATCGTTACACCGGTTTCGCGGTGGATACGTCGTATCTCGGCCTGGATTTCCTCGCGCAGCTTCTTGTCGAGCGCCGAGAGCGGCTCGTCCATCAGAAGGATCGGCGGATCGTAGGCCAGCGCCCGGGCAAGCGCCACGCGCTGCTGCTGTCCGCCGGAAAGCGCGCCAGGATATCGGCCGCCGAAACTCTCGAGCCGGACCAACGACAGCATCTCGGCGACTTTTCGGTTCACCTCGGCGTCCGGCCGGCGGCGCACGCGCAACGGAAAGGCAACGTTCTCGGCGACGGTGAGATGCTGAAACAGCGTGTAGCGCTGGAACACCATGCCGATATTGCGCTTGTGCGACGGCACCGACAGCAGCGACCTGCCTTCGAGAAGAACGTCGCCGGATGTCGGCTGCTGAAAGCCGGCGACCGCATAGAGCGTCGTCGATTTGCCGGAGCCGGAAGGGCCGAGGAAGGTCAGGAACTCGCCCTTGGGTATATCGATCGTGACATCGTGCACGGCGACGAAGCTGCCGAATGTCTTGCGCAGGTAGCGAATGGAGAGAAACGGTTCGGTCATTTCGACAGTTTCCGCCGAATGAGTGCGGTTACGATCATCAGGCTCAAGGTCAGAAGTACCAGAAGGCTGGAGGCGGCGGCGATGACCGGGCTGAGATCCTGGCGCAGGCTGCCCCAGATCTTGACCGGCAAGGTCTGCAAGGTGGGGCTGGCCATGAAGATCGCGACCACCACCTCGTCCCACGAGGCGAGGAAGGCAAAGATCGCCGCCGAAAAAATCCCGATCTTGATCGCCGGCAAGGTGACCCGGAGTTTTGCCTCGAATGGGCTTGCGCCGCAGACGATCGCCGCATCCTCGATGGATTTGTCAAAACCTTCGAGTGCCGCGGTGATGGGAATGATGGCGAAGGGGAGTGCCAGGACTGTGTGTGCGATGACGAAGCCTGCCGTGGTGCCGCCGAGCCCGATCCGCAGGAAGAATGCATAGATGGCGATGGCGAAGACCACGACCGGCAGCACCATTGGCGTCAGCAGCAGGCCGCGAAGCGTGTTGCGCCCGCGAAACTGTCCCCTGACCAGGGCGAAAGAAGCCAGGAGCCCGATGACGACGGCAAGAATCGCGACCATGGTGGCAATGTGCGCGCTGGTCAGCGCTGCTTCGAGCCAGGCCGGATCGGCGAAGAGCTCCTCATACCATTTCAGCGTCCAGCCGGGCGGCGGAAAAGCCAGCCACCGCGACGATCCGAACGACAAAAGCACGATGAAAACCACCGGCAGCAGCAGAAACGCGGCAACCAGGCCGGTGAAACCCAGAAGTGCTGCGCGCAGCCAGCCCAGCCGGTCGTAGTCGAGCAGCATCTCAGATGCCTCCTGTCATGCGCTTGGCGCCGACGAGGCGCAGTTGCAGCGCGTAGAGGGCCATGGTCACCAAAAGCAGGATGAAAGCCGCCGCGCTTCCGAGCCCCCAGTTGAGCAAGGATTGGATCATCTGGGCGATCATTGCGGCGAGCATCATGTTGGAGGTGCCGCCGAGCAGCGTCGGCGTCACGAAATAGCCGAGCGACATGACGAAAACCATCAGGCCGCCTGCAGCGATTCCGGGAAGCGACAATGGCAGCAGGATGCGGCGGAAGGCGTCGAAGGGGCTCGCACCGCACAGGGCGGCGGCGCGCAGCGTCATCGGATCAATGGCGCGCAGGGTTCCGACCAGTGGCAGTATCATGAAGGGCAGCATGATGTAGACCATGCCGATGGTGACGCCGGTCAGGTTGTTGATCAGCGGCAGCGGCTCGCTGATCAGGCCAATATCCATCAGCGTCCGGTTGATGACGCCGGTGCGTTGAAGCAGCACCATCCAGGCATAGGTGCGGGTGAGCAGATTGGTCCACATCGACAGGATGATGATGCCGAAGACGATCGAGCCGAGGGCAGGCGGCATGATCGCCAGCATCCAGGCGACCGGAAACGCCACGATCACGGTGACGGCGGTGACGACGGTGGCGACCAGAAAGGTGTTGAAGAAGACCCGCGCATAAGTGCCGTCGCCAAACAGGATGGCGTAGTTCTGCAGGCCCGGTACGGGCTCGGTCACGCTGCGCAACAGCAACGCGACGACCGGCACCACGAAGAACAGGGTGATGAGGGTCAGCGCCGGCAAGGCGCCGCCGATGCCGTCTGGCCTTCGGAGGATTGGCTGTCGATGAAGCAAATTGCCCGACATGGCGATGATCCCGGCAGCTCAGGCGGGACGCCTAGCGCGGCGCCCCGCCGGTTCATGGGTGAGGTCGGCGGCTATTTGGCCTGCCAGGCGTACCAACGCTCCGCGATCGCGTCGCGGTTTTCAGCCCAGTAGTTCATGTCGAGGTTGATCTGCCCGTCGACATAGGCGTCCGGCAATGACTTGACGACATCGGCCGGCATTTCGGCCTTGGCTGCCGTGTTGATCGGGGCGTAGCCGCTTGCTTCAGCAAACATTGCCTGGCTTTTCGCGCTTGTCGCTGTGGCCAGGAATTTCATCGCGCTAGCCTTGTTCTTCGAACCCTTGGGGATGACGAGCACGTCGGCGGCAGTCATGTTCTGTTTCCAGGATGCCCCTACATCGGCGCCGTCCTGCTGGAGGGCGAAGACACGCCCGTTCCAGAGTTGCCCGAAGGCTGCCTCACCGGAGGCGATCAGCTGTTGCGACTGCGCGCCGCTGTCCCACCAGACGATTTCCGACTTGATCGTATCGAGTTTCTTGAACGCCCGGTCGAGGTCGAGCGGATAGAGCTTGTCTGCCGGCACGCCGTCGGCCAGCAATGCGATCTCGATGACGCCTGGCGCCGACCATTTATAGAACGTGCGCTTGCCGGGAAATTTCGTCAGGTCGAACATGTCGGCCCAGCTGGTTGGCTCGCCCGACACCGCCCCTTTGTTCCAGGCAAGAACGAAGGAATAGTAGAAGCTGCCGACCGCATGCTCGGTGGTGAAGCGAGGATCGAGATCGGCTTTCGGCACGACATTGAAATCGATCGGCTCCAGCAGGCCATCCTTAGCCGCCTTGATGGCGAAATCCATTTCGACATCGACGACATCCCAGGCGACGCTGCCGCCTTCCACCATGGCCTTCAGCTTGCCGTAGTCCGTCGGGCCGTCCTGCAGGACCTTGATGCCGGAATTGGCTTCGAACGGAGCAGCCCAGGATTTGGTCTGCGCCTCCTGGGTGGTTCCGCCCCAGCTGGTGAACACCATTTCATCGGCCCGTGCGGCGGTGGTTGCCAAGAGTCCGGCCAAAATGCCGGTCAAAATCAGTTTCATGTCATTCTCCTCTGTTGGTTGCTGGTTTCTTGTTTTTATGAAATTGCGCGATTGGCGCTGCCCTCATCGCATGACGAACGGATCCGGGATCGGCTCGTCGGATATCCGTATCCAGACGGATTTCGAGCGCGTGTAATCGCGGATGGCGTCGAGCCCGCCCTCACGGCCGAGCCCCGACTGACCGTATCCGCCGAACGGCACGAGCGGCGAAACGGCGCGGTATGTGTTGACCCAGACGACACCGGCATGGATGTCGCGCGCCATGCGGTGCGCCTTGGCGAGATTGGTGGTGAACACGCCCGAGGCCAGGCCGAACGGCGTATCGTTGGCAAGCGCCAGGGCTTCGGCTTCCGTGTCGAAGGTGAGAACGCTGAGCACCGGACCGAACAATTCCTCCCGCACACAGGGCAGCGCTGTATCCTCGGTGTCGATAATGGTCGGTGCGTAGTAGAAGCCGCGCGGATGCTCGTCGGGCCGTTTTCCGCCGGTGATCAACGTCCCGCCACTGGCGAGGCTCTCGGCAACGATCCTCTCGATCCATTCCCGCTGACGTAGTGTTGCCAGTGGTCCCATTTCGGTGGCCGGATCCTGCGGATCACCGATTTTGATGGCCTCGGCCTTGTGCTTCAGCCTGTCGAGGAACTCGGCCTTTATCGAACGCTCGACCAGCAGCCGGGAGCCGGCGACACAGCTTTGTCCAGACGCCGCGAAAATCCCGGCCACGACCGCGTTTGCCGCACTGTCCAGGTCTGCGTCGGCGAAAACGACAACCGGGCTTTTCCCGCCCAGCTCCAGCGTCGTGTAGGCGAGATTTTCCGCCGTGTTGCGGATAATCGCGCGAGCGGTCGAAGGTCCGCCGGTGAAGGCGACGCGTGAAACCAACGGATGACTTGTCAGGCGCCGGCCGCAATCGTGCCCGAACCCGGCCAGTATGTTGACGCTTCCGGCGGGAAATCCGGCCTCGTGAACGAGTTCGGCGAAGGCCAGCAACGGCGCTGGGCCGTCTTCCGAGGCTTTCAAGACGACCGTGCAGCCGGCCGCCAGTGCCGGACCGAGCTTGACGGCCGAAAGGAAGAGCTGCGAATTCCACGGCACGACGGCAGCGACGACGCCGATCGGCTCGCGCCTGATGGTGACGTCCATATCGGCCTTGTCGATAGGCAGATGCGAGCCTTCATGCTTGTCGGCAAGCCCGCCATAGTAGCGGTAATAGTCGCCGACATAGGCGATCTGGGCGCGGGTCTCGCGGATGATCTTGCCGGTATCGCGCGTCTCCAGTTCCGCCAGGCGGCCGGCATTGGCGACGACTAGGTCGCCGAGGCGCGCCAGCCGCTTGCCTCGCGCCGTCGCCGTCAGCGATGCCCACGCGGCGGAGTGCAAAGTCCGGTGCGCCGCTTCGACGGCGCGGTCGACATCGGCTTCGGTTGCAGCGGGCATCGTCGCCCAGGGCGCTCCGGTGGACGGATCGATGCTTTCGAAGGTGGCCGTCGGCGTATCGAACGCTCCATCTATGAAGTTGCTGAATGCCACAAGGGTCATTGCGGCCTCCCATGCCCGAACGCCGGCATCACCTTGTCGACAAACAGCTGCAGCGACTTCTTCTTGCGTTCGTGCGGTAGGCCGCTGTCGATCCAGATCGAATATTGGTCGTAGCCGAGCGCCTCGTATGCCTTCAGC
Organism: Mesorhizobium sp. M6A.T.Ce.TU.016.01.1.1; assembly: GCF_003997065.1. Classification (NCBI taxonomy): domain Bacteria; kingdom Pseudomonadati; phylum Pseudomonadota; class Alphaproteobacteria; order Hyphomicrobiales; family Phyllobacteriaceae; genus Mesorhizobium; species Mesorhizobium sp. M6A.T.Ce.TU.016.01.1.1. The sequence goes on from NZ_RZTJ01000003.1 coordinate 212,000, forward strand.
CGGGCGATCACCTCTTCGGCTTCGCCGATAACCAGGTTCTGTCGCATTTTGTCGGGCGCGTATTGCGGCATGGCCGCGATCTCGTCGCCGGTGAGCGCTTCCAATATGCCTTGGCGAACAGGCTTCTTGTTCTGGAACCACGCGCCGAACTGGCAGTAGAACAGCGACAGGTCCTTCGTCAGCTGCTCTGCATCGGCGGCGTCTTCGGCAACGAATGTGTGCATCAGCAGCATGATCTCGGGGCGGGCGATGTCTGGATGCGCCGCGCACGCCGCGTTGAAGCGCTCCATCAGGCTGGTTACCTCATCATCGCCCGAGGCGAGCGGCGTCACCTGGACGTTGCAGCCGTTGGACACGGCGAAGTCGTGCGAGTTCGGATCGCGCGCCGCCACCCAGATCGGCGGGTGCGGTTTTTGCACCGGCTTGGGCGACGAGGTGGTCGAGGGAAACGACCAGAACTCCCCGGACATCTCGAAGTCGCCCTTCCAGAGGCCCTTGATAGCGGGGATGATCTCGCGCATGCGCTGGCCCGCGCCCCAGGCATCGAGCCCCGGGAACAGGCGCTGGTATTCGTAGCTGTAGGCGCCGCGCGCGATGCCGATGTCGAGCCGGCCAGCCGTGACGACATCGGTCATTGCTGCCTCGCCGGCGAGCTTGATCGGATGCCAGAACGGCGCGATGACCGTTCCTGTCCCGAGCCGGATGCGCTTCGTCCTGGCGCCAAGATAGGCGATGTTGATGAACGGGTTTGGCGAGATGGTGAACTCCATGCCGTGGTGCTCGCCGATCCAGGCCGTCTCGAAGCCTGCCGCCTCGGCCATCAGGACCAGTTCCTCAAGCTCGTCGATGAGCTCGGCATGCGGCTTTGCCGGGTCCGAGCGTTCCATATGGACGAAGAGCGAGAACTTCATACCTGTTGACCCGGATTAGAAGTGTTCATGGATACCGGCTTGGCGAGCGGACGGACTTCACCTTCGACCTCATTGCCGACATAGACTCCAAACGCATCCTCCCGACATTCAAGAACATAGCGGGCGAGCATAGAGCGCACAGCAGCGTCGGCGATGTTCAGTCCGGCAATCCTGTCGATGTCGACGAGCCGGACCTGGCGATCGCTGGAGTGGGGCGCGTCCACCGTGCCGCGGTAGTAGACATGCGTTCGCGATGGGTTTGCGGCGTCGTCCCAGACCGCAAACAGGAATCCGAGATGAGCCTCGATGGCTTTCGCAGCGAGGCATCCCTTGAGGCTTCGCGTGTCGCCGGGCGTTCCGAGCCCTCGGCCCGCCGGCAGTTCGAAAAAGCCGTCGACGGTTTCGAAGAACAGCACGCGGCCTTCATCTTCGAGGATGGCGCCGACTTCCATGTCCGGAGGCGCGGCCGCCAGCGCTTCCTGGCTGAGACCGGGCGAGACATACGCCCCACGGCAATAGCCGAGGGGCTGCGATGAATTGTGGGAGAATTCGCGAACGCGGCCGATGAGGATCGAATGGTCGCCGGCGTCGACCAACTGCTCCATGTCACAGTCAAACGTAGCCACCGATCCAGCGAGCAGCGGGCTGCCGGTCGGGCCGAAGCGCCACTCGACAGCCGAGAACTTGTCCTGCGATTTAGAAGCGAAGACGCCGGACGCGGCTCGCTGTTCCTCCGAGAGCACGTTGACGGCAAAGCACTTCGAGGTCGAAAACACCGGATGGCCCAGCGCTTTCTTGGCGATGCAGACCAGCACAAGCGGCGGATCGAGCGAAACGGATGTAAACGAATTGGCGGTGAAGCCTCGAGGCTCTCCTTCCGGCCCGATCGCGGTGACGATGGTAACGCCGGTCAGGAAGGAACCGAGCGCCCGCCTGAATTCGCCCGCGTCGAAGGCTGTGTCCATCGCCGGTCGCGCCGGTGTGCTTGCGCCGTCGTTGCTCTCGAGAAAATCGACAATGCGCCGTGTGACCATGTCAGGCGAGGCTACGGCCATCATATGTCTTTCGCCCTCCAGAACGGCGCAGCGACCGCGCGGCGCGAGGCGGGCCATCGCCGCCGACATCGCAGGCGAGGAATTCCTGTCCTGCGAGCCGGTCATGAACAGAGTCGGCATCGCTAGACCGGAAAGACGATCGCCATGCGCCGCATCCGCATGGGCGAAAAGTCGATATGTGCGCGCATAGCCTTCCGGGTTGACGCTCAGCAGTGCCGCGCGCGTTGTCCTCGCCGCCTCGGCCAGGCTGTCGGGGACGGGGTTGCCGAACCAGCGCGCGATCGTTGCGTCCGTCCCTGACGGGTTTTCCGCGCCATTCAATTCGGCGGCGCGCTCGCGCACTGCCTGCGCAAGGTCCGCCGGGCGGCGAAAGACCGCGTTGAGCGACACCATGCGGCGGACCCGTTCTGGTGCGTTGAGAGCGATTTCCTGCCCGACCAGCGCCCCCATTGAATGGCCAACGATCGAGACGGCATCCAGGCCAAGGTGATCAAGAAGCCGGATTGCCTGTCCTGCATAGTCGGCAAGGCTGGCGTCCTCGGGCGGTAGCGGCGACCGGCCATGCCCCAGCATGTCGATCGCGATCACATCCCATCTGTCCCGCATCAGCTCGATCTGGGGCCCCCAGATCGCCGCGTTCATACCGACGCCGTGGATGAGGAGGACCGGCGCGCCGGATCCGGCCCGGATGAAGCCGGTGCCGTCAGGCGCCGTTTCGCGATGCCAGGCAGGCTCCGTCAGCTCAGCCATGCAGGTCGCCGACCTCCTTGAGATCCTGGTAGCGGTCGCCGATGCGATGATGCGGTCGTCCGCCGATCGAGGCGCCAAGCGCTACCACCAGCTCGTCCGGCGCCGGCGCGTCGCCGATCTGGAAATGCACAGTCAGGTAGTGCGAACGTCGGCCTTCATCGTGCTTGTCCATGAGCGGGATCATGATCGGCGTGTTCGGCCCGCCACGCAGGTTGGTGAAGGCGAGATAGGTCTTGGCGCCGACGGCACGCCGATAGTGGTTGCCGAAATGCAGCGTGTGGATGAGCGCCGAGGCATGCTCGATCTCGCCCGACGTGCCGCAGATTGCGGCCTTGCCGTAGCCTTCGATGGCTTCGCCCGATCCCGCGACTGCGAGGATTTCGCGGGTGAGCATCTCTCCCAAAACCGGCGCATAGGCGCGGATCTCGGGAGAAAGGTCCTCAGTGAAACCGCGCTCGGCCCAAGGATTGTCGAGCACCGCCGCCACGCCGATCAGGCGCAGCGGCCGGGGGGTCACCTTGCCGCCTTCAATCAGCGTGTTCTCGACATAGGTGACGATCTTTCGGATGGCCGGCTTCATCGAATCCTCGGTGGTCGTCGGCCGAGGCATCCGGAAAAGCTCCCTTCCGCCCCGGTCATCTTATGGTATACCATACTATTGAAGACCAAATCCCTTGTCAACGGATCGTCGAATCTGTTTGTTTGCGGATGCTGGGAGTAGATGAATTGGCCGACGACACACTGAGGATCGAACGATCCACCAAGACGCTGAGAACGCTGGCGCTGGAGCGCATGCGCGACGCGATCATGGGGTTTCACTTCCAACCCGGCGAAAGGTTGGTCGAACGGCCGCTTTGCGACCAGCTCGGCGTCAGTCGCTCGGTGGTGCGCGAAGTTCTGCGGCAGTTGGAGACTGAGGGCCTTGTTCAGATGATACCAGGCCACGGACCCGCGGTGGCCAGGCCGGATCTCAGCCGCACCGATGAGATTTATGAACTCCGCGCTTTGATGGAGGGCATCGCGGCGCGCGCCTGCGCGCTGACGGCGACTGAGGACCAGATCGCTGCGCTTGAGCGCGCATTCGATGTGCTGCTCACGGCGTGGGCCTCAGCCAATCCGATCGAGGTGATGCGGGCGACGACAAAATTCTATGAAGTGCTTTTCGATACCGCCGACAAGCGCATCGCCTGGGAAATCGTCCAGGGTCTGAACGTCCGCATCAACCAGCTGCGTTCCATGACCATCGCTTCGGTGGACCGCCGCGATGCCGCAATTGCCGAAATGACCGACATCATGAACGCGATCAAGTCGCGCAACGGCGATGACGCCGAAGCCGCGGCCCGGCGACATGTGGAGCAGGCGTGGCGAATTGCGCAACAGACCCTTCGCAACAGCTGAAGCAGAAACTTCACATTACGGAATCGCCCGTCGCTCTCGCACTGACGCACTGCAGGCAATTCCAACGCGCATCCCGATGATATAGCAGCAATGGCGTTGTTTCTGACGGCTGACGATAGCGCACTCTGGGTTTGCTGGTGTGGATGCCGTTTCAAGCGTATTCTCTTCCTTAGGGAACAAGCCAGGTCGACTTCGATTGGCGGTCGCTTGCGCTCGGCCGCCCCGCTCGGGAGGAGCCTCTGATTGCGATGGCGCGCTTTGCTCACCTCGCCCTTCTCGCCGTTGCCTTGGGATTTTTGCCTGGAATTGCACTGGCTGGGGAGCCTTTCGTCCCGAGCTGGATCAAGAACGATCCTGCAGCCGAGACAGTGGCCATAGAGATTGTTGCCGATTGGAACCAAGTCGAGCGGTATCGCAGGGACAACATCCGGACCGACATTATCGACTTCAACGGTTACTGGGGCGGCAATCTTACCATCGTCGTGCCAGCAGAATGGTCGGTAAAGATCGAGTTCATCAATGGCTCCTCGTCTTTCCGGCACAGCCTGATGCTGACCAGGGTCTACGCTCAGTCAGAGATGCCCGTGAAGTTGACGGCCGAGGATGCGATCTGGGGGGTGTACACCGATCCGCCAGAGGGGATTAAAATCAATGAGAGGAGGCAACTCAACTTTGTTGCGCAGCAGGCCGGGAGCTATTTCCTCGCCTGCGGGAGGCAAACGCATCTGATGGACGGACATTGGATCGGTTTCGAGGTGAGAGACAGCATCGAGCAGGCTGTGGCAATCATAGACGAAAACAAATTTCCGCAGGAGCAGCCCCCAGGACGGCCTTAGGGGCTACGCGAGCAAGCCAGCGCCATGGCTTGGTCGTGGAGATCAATGCAAACCCAGGGCGGCTTACCGGAAATTCGAAAGTCTGGCGTGCCCGAGCAGCTGCCTTTGCTCGCCAAGCCACCAGCGGGCAATGCTTTCGTCACTATTTCAGCTGCCCTATGCCACAAGGGCAATTCTGTACGGCTTGGTCGTTCTGGGCGCTGTCATGGCGCTGCGCGAACGGCGGCTGCAATGAGAAAGGACAACACGATGAGCGCGACGGCGATGAGTAAAGGGGCACCGTCATCGGCGGACGATTTTCTGACCGGGTTGAAGGGGCAGCGCGTGCTGGTGACGGCAGGCGCCGGCGGTATAGGCTTTGCCATTGCCGACACGTTGTCGCGGCTCGGCGCGCGCATCGTCGTTTGCGACGTCTCCGACGAGGCGCTGGCCGCTGCTCCGGACAGGATAGCGCTCGTCGCCGCGGTCAAGGCCGATGTCTCGCGCGAAGACGACGTCGACCGGCTGTTCGAGACCGTCAAGGAAAAGCTCGGCGGCCTCGACGCGCTGATCAACAATGCCGGCGTTGCCGGGCCGACCGGCGGCGTCGATGAGATCGATCCGGCGGAGTGGCGGCGCTGCATCGACATCTGCCTGACCGGCCAGTTCCTCTGCGCCCGACGTGCCGTGCCGCTGATCAGGGCGGCGGGCGGCGGCTCGATCGTCTCGATGTCGTCGGCGGCCGGCCGCTACGGCTACGCTTTCCGCACACCCTATTCGGCGGCCAAGTTTGGCGTCATCGGTTTCACGCAGAGCCTCGCCAAGGAACTCGGGCCGCACGGCATAAGGGTCAACGCCATCCTGCCCGGCATCATCGAGGGACCACGCATCGACAAGGTCATCGCCGACCGGGCCAAGCAGCTTGGTGTGTCGAATGAGGCGATGACGGAGCGCTATCTCCAGAACATCTCGCTGCGCCGCATGACCAGCCCTTATGACGTCGCCTCGATGGTCGCATTCCTGTTGTCCGATGCGGGGATCAACATTTCCGGCCAGTCGCTCGGCGTCGACGGCAATGTCGAAACGCTTTGAGGAACCGATCATGACAAAGGTCGCAATTGTCGGCAGCGGGTTCATCGGACGGGCCTGGGCGATCAGCTTCGCCCGCGCCGGCCACGATGTGCGGATGTGGGATCAGTCGCCGGCCGCGGCGGGCGGTGCGCATGATTACGTCGCCGGCGTGCTGGGTGACCTCGCCGCGAACGATCTGCTGCGGGGACAGGCAATCGATGCCGTGCTTGGCCGCATCGCCGTCGTTGCGGAGCTGGAAGAAGCGCTGGCCGATGCGGTCCATATCCAGGAGAACACGCCCGAAAGCCTCGACGTGAAGCGCGAGGTGTTCTCTCTGATCGATGCGTTGGCCGGTCCGCAAGCGGTGATCGCCAGTTCCACCTCGGCGCTGCTGCCGTCGAAATTCACCGATCATCTGCAAGGGCGGCACCGCTGCCTGGTCGTGCATCCGATCAATCCGCCCTATCTCATTCCGGCTGCGGAAGTCGTGCCGGCGCCATGGACCTCGCCCGAAACGGTCGAAAGGACCCGCGCCTTCCTCGTCGCCGCAGGCCACGCGCCGCTGGTGATGAAGCACGAGCTCGACGGCTTCATCATGAACCGCCTGCAGGGTGCGCTGCTGGAGGAGGCTTTTCGACTTGTTGCCGACGGCTATGCCAGCGTCGAGGATGTCGATATCGGCATTCGCGACGGGCTGGCGCTACGCTGGTCGTTCATGGGTCCGTTCGAGACGATCGACCTCAATGCACCGGGCGGCGTGCGCGACTATGTCGAGCGCTATCAGACGATCTATGCCAACATTTTTCCGCAGACGCTGCGCCGCGTCGACTGGGCCGGAGAGGTCATGGCAACGGTCGAGGCGGACCGCCGCAAGCGCCTGCCGCGGGAAGAACTCGGCGAACGGCAGGTCTGGCGCGATCGCCGGCTGATGGCGCTGGCGGCGCATAAGAGAAAATCGGATCAGGAGTTCGGACGATGACGGAAACGAACCGCAAGCTCAGCGCTCAGCAGGCCAAGGGCAAGGTTATCATCACTTGTGCGGTGACGGGGGCGATCCACACGCCGACCATGTCGCCCTATCTGCCGATCACGCCGGACCAGATCGCGTCCGAGGCGATCGCGGCGGCAGAGGCGGGTGCCGCGATCCTGCACCTGCATGCCCGCGACCCTGAGACCGGCAAGCCCGACCAGACGCCGGAGGCGTTCGCGCGTTTCCTGCCGCGCGTCAAGCAAGGCACCAACGCTGCCATCAACATCACCACTGGCGGCAGCCCCTACATGAAGGTCGAGGAGCGCGTGCGCCCAGCCGCTGAGTTCAAGCCGGAAGTCGCGTCGCTCAACATGGGCTCGATCAATTTCGGGCTCTATCACCTCGCGGACAAATACGAGACCTTCAAGTTCGACTGGGAAAAGCCGCATCTGGAAGCGACGCGCGACCTGGTCTTCCGCAATTCGTTCAAAGACATCGAATACATTCTTGCGACCTGCTACGACAACGGCACGCGCTTCGAGTTCGAGTGCTACGACATTGCCCATCTCTACAATCTCTCGCACTTTGCCGACCGTGGGCTGGTGAAGCCACCGTTCTTCGTGCAGTCGGTATTCGGGCTGCTCGGCGGCATCGGCACGCATCCTGAAGACGTCGCCCATATGAAGCGCACCGCCGACCGGCTGTTCGGCGACCAGTTCCGCTGGTCGGTGCTCGGTGCCGGCGCCAGCCAGCTTCGCATTGCCGCGCAGTCGGCGGCCCTTGGCGGCAACATCAGGGTTGGCCTGGAGGACAGCCTATGGGCCGGCAAGGGTAAGCTTGCCAAATCGAACGTCGAACAGGTGGTGCTTGCCCGCAAGATCATCGAAGGCCTCGGCATGGAGGTGGCGACGCCCGACGAGGCGCGCGAGATCCTGTCATTGAAGGGCGGCGACAAGGTCGCGTTCTGAGGCGGATCGCGAGATCTGGGCTTATGACTATGACATCGCGACTGGTGCTGCCAGCAACCGGCGCACTTTCGCCCGCGTCGACACCGGCCGGGGTGGCGCTGCGGCAGCCTGTTCGCAATAACCGGCCTTGGCATCAAAGGCGTTGCGGAACCACGCTTCGCCGGATGACGGCGGCTGCAAAAGGGGATAGAGGCGAATACGGAAAACGAGCGCTCGCTCGATTTCTAGACGATGGCGGCCACCTCGCTTCGCTGAGAGTTTGTCCATGAATTTCGACATTCCAGCCCGCACCGAAGATTACCGCGTCCGCATTGCAGACTTCGTCGAGCGTGAGATCCTGCCGCTCGAGGCCGACAAGATGTCCTATGACGCGCATGGAAATATCGCCTTGCCGCTGCTGGAGGCGCTTCGCGCCAAGGCGCGGATGGCGGGCCTGTGGTGCCTGCAGCTCAAGCCCGAAACCGGCGGCGCCGGCCTCGGCAAGGTGGACATGGCGGTCTGTTACGAGGAGATGAACCGGTCGATCTTCGGACCCGTGGTGTTCAATTCGGCAGCGCCCGACGATGGCAATATGATGGTTCTGGAGGCGCTCGGCACGCCAGCACAAAAGGAAAAATGGCTGAAGCCGATCGTCGAGGGCAAGGTGCGATCGGCCTTTGCCATGACCGAACCGCACCCCGGCGGCGGCTCGGACCCTTCGATGATCATGACGCATGCGGAGCTGCGCGGCGACAAATATGTCGTGACCGGCCGCAAATGGTTCATCACCGGCGCGGAGGAGGCCAGCCATTTCATTCTGATCGCGCGAACCTCGGACGACCCGCGCCATGGGCTGTCGGCCCTGATGTTCCACAAGGACCAGCCAGGCTGGCGCATCGTGCGCCGCATCGAGATCATGGGCCCGGAGGAGCATGGCGGGCATTGCGAGCTGGAGTTCGATGGGCTCGAAATCCCTGTCGAAGACATGCTGGTCGGCGAGGGCAGGGGCATGAAAGTGACGCAGGTACGGCTAGGCCCGGCGCGGCTTACCCACTGCATGCGCTGGCTCGGATTGTCCAAGCGCTGCGTCGAGATCGCGCGCGCCTACGCTGCCGAGCGCTACGGTTTCGGCCAGCGCCTCGCCGACCGCGAAAGCGTCCAGCTGAAGCTCGGCGACCTCGCCATGCGCATCGAGATCGGCCGCATCCTGGTGATGAAGGCTGCGTGGGAGCTGGACCGCGGCGGCTTTGCCCGCAAGGAAGTGTCGATGGCCAAAGTGCAGGTCGCCAATGTGCTGCATGACGCGGCCGATGTGGCGATCCAGATCAATGGCGCGCGTGGCTATTCCAAGGACACGGTGCTCGAATGGATCTACCGCTATGCGCGCCAGGCGCGGCTGGTCGACGGTGCCGATGAGGTCCATAAGATGGTGCTGAACCGTTTCCTCAACGAGGAAGAGAAGGGCTTCTGGCACTGGACTGTCGAAGGCGAGGCATAAGCGACGCGCGGTGGCATCTCAGGAGGAAAAGATGGCGCAGCCGTTGAATGCGGATTTCGATCCTGCGGCATTGAAGGGCTTTCTCGCGAACCGCTTCGGCGATGCCGCAATGACGCTGGAGCGGATCGGCGGCGGACAGTCCAACCCCACCTATTTCGTGGACTATGGTGCGCATCGCATGGTGCTGCGCAAGAAGCCGGTTGGGCCGGTCTTGCGCGGGGCGCACGCCGTCGACCGCGAATTCCGCGTGCTTGAGGCGCTCGCATCGACCAACGTCCCGGTGCCGGGGCCGGTGCTCTATCACGACGGCGTCGAGCCGCTCGGCACGCCCTTCTACCTGATGGAGCGGCTTGATGGTCGCGTCTTCCACGACTGTTCGCTGCCCGGCCTTTCGCCCGCGCAGCGACGCGGCATCTATTTCGGCATGGCCGAAGCGATGGCCAAATTGCATGCTGTCCGTCCCGACGAGGTCGGTCTCGGCGACTACGGCCGGCCCGGCAACTATTTCGAGCGCCAGATTGGCCGCTGGACCAAGCAGCTCAGGGAATCGCCGAGTGACAGAATTCCGGCACTCGAAGTGGTCGCCGACTGGCTGCCGCAGCACCTGCCCGCGGATGATGGGCGCGTGGCGATCGCCCATGGCGACTTCCGCCTCGGAAATCTGCTGTTCCATCCCGGCAAGCCGGAGGTGATCGGCATTCTCGATTGGGAGCTGTCGACGATCGGCCATCCGCTCGCCGATCTCGGCTTTTGCTCGATGACCTGGCATTCGACCCCGGACGAGTATGGCGGCATCCTCGGCCTCGATCATGCCGCACTCGGCATCCCCAGCCAGCGCGAATTCCTCGACCATTATTTCGCGCATGCCGTGCCCACTGCGCCCCTGGAACGCTTCCACCTGGTTTTTTCGCTGTTTCGTTTCGCGGTGATCTTCGTCGGCATCGCCGACCGGGCGCGGGCAGGCAGCGCGGCGTCGGCCGATGCCGCCGGGAAGTGGCCTCTCGCCGGCCGCTTTGCCGTGCGTGCCCAAGAGATCATCCAAGGAGCAAGGCCGTGGAGCGGCTCCTGAGGAGAGCGTTCGCGCCTGGTCCTTTCCCTATTCCGCGGCGTCAGCAATCCAGTCCGAGAGGCTTCGCGAAAAGCTTCGCGGCACCATGAGTTCGCACGCGGTCTCACCGGTGCGCAGGAAAAGCACGGGCACATGATGCAAGGACGTCAGCACGGCCCGGCCCGGGGCGGCCGCCGACGCGCGCCAGTCGACGGCGATGCATTTGGAGAGAACCCGCGCGATGTCAGCCCCAGCCATTCTGAAACGCACGCGACCTTCGTCGAGAGAAACTGAACAGCCGAGATCCGGGTCGACGGCAAGCGAAGGTGCCTGCGCGCCGTCGTCAAGAGCCAGCCAGAGACGGCGAGGGGCAACGCGGATGACAAGGAAACCCTTGTGGCGAACAGTCTCTCCAACCGAGGCAGGAAGCTTGGTGCCGAGCGACGTCGAGAGGCTCGATTCGAATTGCCCCAGCGTGCCGTCCCAGCCCTCGACCTGGATGAGCGGGCAATCGGCCACGGACAGGCTGAAATCCGGGCTAGCCATGTAGCCGCTCTCCCTGCGGATCGAGAAATACCGGCGAGACGATGCGGGCGCGCACCGTTTCGGTCTTCATCGGATAGACGGCCACGATCTCGCTTCCTTCGCTAGCGACATCGCCAGCAAGCAAGGCCAGCCCGACATAGCGACCGCGTTCAGGGCTGAAGGTGACGGAGGTCACGCGGCCGCGCCCGTGGCCGTAAGGTTTCTCACCCGGCAGGAACAGGATGGCGCCACCGCGAAGGCGTTTTCCCTCCTCGATGCATTCCAGCCCGACCAGGCGCTGCCGGTCTGGCGCCTGGAAGGCGGGGCGCCGTCGCAACACGTCGCCGACGAAGCCGGTGCGCTTGCCGGCCATGCGGCCGAGGCAAAGATCGTCGAGCGTCGTGCGCCCATCGATTTCAGGTCCGGCGACATGGCCCTTTTCGACGCGCAGCGCGCCGAGCGCCTCGACGCCGTAAGGCTTCAGGTCAAATGCTCTGCCTGCTTCGAGCAGGCGGCTCCAGAGCTGTTCACCGGCGGTTGCGCCGACATAGATTTCGTAGGCGCGCTCGCCGGAATAACTGAGACGCAGGATGCGGAGCGCACGGCCTCGCCATTCGCTTTCGAGCAACCCCATATGCGCAAGTGCCGCGTCGGAAACGTCGAGAGCGGGAAACGCCGCACTCAGAATTGCGCGGCTTTTCGGTCCGGCAACCGACATCGCCGCCCATTCATCGCTCACCGAGGTCACCGCTACGCGCAAATCCGGCCAGGCCGTGTCGAGCAGGAATTCGAGACGCGACAGCACATCGGCGGCCTTGGCGGTCGAGGTGGTCATGAAGAACCGGTTCTCCGCCAGCCGCGTCGTGGTGCCGTCGTCGAAGACGATGCCGTCGTCGCGCAGCATGACGCCGTAGCGGGCGCGGCCGACCGGCAGTTTGGCAAAGCCGTTGGCGTAGATGCGATCCAGGAAAATCGCGGCGTCCGGACCCTGGACGTCGATCTTGCCGAGGGTGGAAATGTCCATCAGGCCCGCGGCCTGGCGCGCATTCCGCATTTCGGCGACGTAGGCTTCGTTCACGTCACGTCCGGACTGCTTATAGAAATAGGGCCGCATCCAGAGCCCGACCTCCAGCATCTCGGCGCTATTCGTCATGTGCCAGTCGTGCATCGGCGTGCGGCGGATCGGCTTGAAATGATGGCCGATGGCACGTCCGGCGAGCGCTCCGATGGCGACCGGCGTGTAGGGCGGGCGAAAGGTCGTGGCGCCGGTCTCGGGGATCGTTGCGTTGCGCAGGGTGGCCATCGCGGCAAGCGCCGGAAAATTGCTGGTCTTGCCCTGGTCGGTGCCCATGCCGAGGGTGGTGTAGCGCTTCAGGTGCTCGACCGATTCATAGCCCTCGCGATGGGCGAGCTCGATATCCCCGGTCGTCACGTCCATCTGGAAATCGACGAAGGCCTTTCCACGCCCAGCGGGCAGGACCTCGCGAAGCGGGGCTGCGGCGGTCTCGCCAAGATCGAGTTTCGATGGAGTGGGCGCCGGTCCCGACTTGCCGCACAACGATGCCGCCTGGGTGCCGGCGCGGTGACCGTCCTCGATGGCACCGGCGGTCGAATAAGCTCCCATCATCGAGCCGGCGCCGAACCGGTCCGCCGGAAACGCGCCTGGCACGAAGCCGCCGATGTCGTCGCGGTAGGCAGGTTTGATGCCCAGGTGCGAGGTGAGATGCACGGTTGGCGACCAACCACCGGACACGCAGACCAGGTCGCAGGCGGCCTCGGATTGGCCGTCCGGCCCGTTGAGCGTTGCACGCCTGACGGCATGGCCGCCGCGCAGGTCGACGATGTGCGTTGCGGCCCGCACAACCACGCCGAACTGTGCGGCCTCCGCGACAAGTGCTGCAGGAGGTGATGCGCGCAGATCGGCAACCGTCACCTCTGCGCCGGCTGCGGCAAGGTCGAAGGCGGTGCGCCAGGCGCCGTCATTGCTGGTGGCGACGATGATTTTTTTGCCGGGCAGGACGGCGAAACGGTTGAGATAGGTCCGGGCGGCCGAGGCAAGCATGACGCCGGGCCGGTCGTTGTTCGAGAATACCATTGGTCGCTCGATGGCGCCGGTGGCGAAAACGATCGAGCGGGCGCGAAGCATGGTGAACGTCTGCCGCGCCTCGCCGACCGGCTGGCGATTGGTTGGGTCGCGTTGCTCGACCAGTCCGATGACATTGCCGTCATAGATACCGAAAGCGGTCGTCCGCTTCATCAAGGCGACGGTTTCGGAGCTCTCCAGCTCGGCTTCGGTCTGTCTCAACCATGCGGCCGCCGCGCTGTCGGACGGTTCCGCCAGGAGTTGGCCGCCGAGCAGGAAATCCTGCTCGATCAGCGCGACCCGCGCGCCGGCGGCCGCGGCAGCACGCGCCGCCGACAATCCCGCCGGACCGCCGCCGATGATCGCGACATCGGCAAACGCATGACGAACCTCGTAACGGTCGGGGTCAGGGTCGGTGCCGGCTCTGCCCAGCCCGGCCGCCTTGCGGATAAAATGCTCGTAGAACATCCAGGCGCGGCGTGTCGGGCCCATGAAGGTCTTGTAGTAGAAGCCGGCCGAAAGGAACGGCGCCAGCAGGCCGTTGGCGCTTTGCAGGTCAAAGGCAAGCGAGGGCCAGCGGTTCTGGCTCTCCGCGACCATGCCGTCGGCGAGTTCCAGTGTCGTCGCCGGCAGGTTCGGCTCGCGCCTGCCTGCGATTCCGAGCGTAACCAGCGCATTCGGCTCCTCGGGCCCGGCGGAAAAAACGCCGCGTGGACGATGATATTTGAAGCTGCGCCCGACCAGGGTGACGCCGTTGGCAAGCAGCGCAGACGCCAGCGTGTCGCCGCGATATCCAGCCAGCTTGCGGCCGTCGAAGGTAAAATCGACCGGCTGCTCGCGGTCGATACGGCCACCCATCGACAGCCGCTTATGGTTCGAACTCATGCTGGTGATTTCCTGGCCGATGGTTTCCTGGCGGGTGATTTCCTGGCCGGCAATTTCCTGGCGAGGTCGACGGATGCGATGGCGTGGTTGCGCGTGTCGCGTTCGACCACCAGCCATTGGCGGCAACCGATCAGATGCTGCCAGAATTCGCGATGCAGGCCCGCCGGATTTGTCCTGACATAGACGTAACGGTACCAGGCCTCCGGATCAGGATCGCCGTGGGCCGGACGCGTGACGGAAGCATCGCCGCCGTAGCGGAACTCGTCATGGTCGCGCGGACCGCAGCAGGGGCATTCGATGCGCAGCATTGTTTTGCGCCTCCTATTGCAGCCAGGCGGAAGGGCCGGCGCCAGCCTCATCGAGCGTGTGGCCGGTGCGGAAACGATCGAGCCCGTAGGCTGCGATCAAGGGGTGCGGCTTGCCGGTGGCGATCGTGTGGGCGAAGCACCAGCCGGAAGCCGGTGTCGCCTTAAAGCCGCCATAGCACCAGCCGCCGTTGAGGTAGAGGCCCTCGATCGGCGTTGGGCAGATGATCGGACTGGCATCGGGTGTCATGTCCATGACGCCGCCCCAATGGCGCAGCAGACGGACGCGCGAAATGCACGGCATCAGCGCAATCGCCGCCTCCGCGACTTCGCGCACGACGCCGAGATTGCCGCGCTGGGCGTAGGAATTGTAGCCGTCGAGATTGCCGCCGAAGACCAGCCCGCCCTTGTCCGACTGGCTGACGTAGAAATGGTCGGCGCCATAGGCGACGACTTGGTCTACCAACGGCTTCAGCGGTTCGGTGACAAAGGCCTGCAGGACGTGGCTTTCGATCGGCAGTTCCAGGCCGGCCTTGGCGCCGAGCACGGATGTATGACCGGCAACAGCGAGGCCGACCTTGCTGGCGCCGATCCGGCCTTTCGTCGTTTCGACGCCGACGATCCTGTCGCCGTCGCGGAGGAAGCCTGTCACCTCGCAGTTCTGGATGATGTCGACGCCATGGCCGTCGGCGGCGCGGGCATAGCCCCAGGCGACGGCGTCGTGGCGCGCCGTGCCCGCCCGGCCCTGGAAGATAGCGCCATGGATCGGAAAGCGGGCGGTGTCGGAAAAGTCGAGATAGGGCACCAGCCGTCGCACCTCGTCGTGGTCGAGGATATCGGCATCGATGCCGTTCAGCCGCATGATGTTGGCGCGGTGGTTAAAGCTATCGAGCTGGTCGGCCGAATGCGCCGTGACGAGCTGGCCGCGCTGCGAGAACATGACGTTGAAATTCAGCGCCCGCGACATGTTCTCCCAGAGCTTCATCGAGAATTCGTAGAACTGGGTGTTGCCGTCGAGCAGGTAGTTGGAGCGGATGACGGTGGTGTTGCGGCCGACATTGCCGCCGCCGATATAGCCCTTTTCGAGAACAACGACATTGCGGATGCCGTGGTTCTCGGCGAGGTAGAACGCGGTAGCGAGGCCGTGTCCACCGCCGCCGACGACAATCACATCGTAGGACGGTTTTGGCTCCGCTGCCCGCCAGGCGCGTTGCCAGTTCTTCTGTCCTGACAGCGCGTTGCGGAAAATCGAGAATGCCGAGTAGCGCGCCATGCGTGCGGGCCTATCGAACGATCGGGCCGGCCGGCGTGCGGGTAAGCACTTCGGCACCCGCATCGGTCAGAAGCACCGTGTTGGAAACGAAGTCATCACCGCGACCGGTGCCCATCAGCCACGACAGGATGTGAAAGCTCATCCCCATCTCGATCTCGAGATCGGAATCGTGCCTCAAGCCGGTCACCGAATTGCCGCCGGTCCATGATGGCGGCTGTCCGGCGCCGACCAGGTAGCCGCAGTGATGGCGGCGATAGTGGGAAAGACCGGCATCGTCGGCGACGGCTTGCCAGGCGGCGTAGACGTCGCGCGCTCTGGCGCCGGGCCGCAGCGCCTCGACGACCGCGTTGAAGGCCTTGGCGGTCACTTCCGCCATCGCGGCATCTTCGTCGCTGATGTGGCCGATGTGAACGAGCCGGCCGAGCGGTGCGTGATATCGCGAGATGCAGCCGGACATTTCGACGAAGACCGGCTCGCCCTTGCGATAGATCCCGTCACCCCAGGTCGTATGCTCTTCGCCCAGGCGCGCGGCCGGGCGGATGAACGGGCCGAAGCCCGGAGCATGACCGCCGGCGCGGATCATCGCCGCAACGCATTGGGCCGCGACCTCTTGTTCGGAGGCGCCGTCCGAGATCGCCGCGATCGCGGCGCCGGCGGCAGCGTCAGTCACTTGTGCCGCCTGACGCATCAGCGCCTGTTCCTCGGCGCTCTTCACCCGCCGCATTTTGTCGACCAGACCGGAGACATCGCTCCATCTGGCATCAGCCTGCGTTTGGAGTGCGATGGCAAGCCCATGGCTTAGGCCAGCCGTCCAGTATTCGAGGCCGATCCGCTCGCCGGACAGGCCGAGTTCCGCAAGCACGCGCGCGGCAAGATCGGCCGCCGTTTCGCTGTCGGAATGGCCGCGGAATTCCGCTGCGGTCACCTGTTTCTCGATCGTCACCTTTTCCATCGAGCGGGTGACCAGAACAGGTTTTCCTTCGAGCGGGACGATCAGCAGGTGAGGGGCAAAATAACCCCAGTGATCGAGCCCGGTGAGGTAGAAGACGTTCTCCGGCGATGCAAAGACCGCCCCGTCGAGCTCACGCTCGGCCAGCGCCGTGCGGACCTTGGCAAGGCGGCCGGCGATTTCGGCTTCGGAAAACGGATTACGGTCCATCAGGCGTCCTCGTGCTGGGTGCCGGTTTCGTTGCCGGCATGATCTTTCGTCAGTTCCGGGTTCCCGTCCGTCATGGTCAGTCCCATGGGTCAGTCGATGACGATGAGTTCGCGCGCCACATCGCAGAGGCGTTCGCCGCCGCGATCCGTGACAACGAAGGATTCCGAGATGGCGATGCCGAAATCGTCGAGCCAAACGCCGGCCATGAAATGGAAGCACATCCCGGACTGCATCTGGGTGGTGTCGCCGGGACGGAGACTTGCGGTGCGCTCGCCCCAATCGGGCGGGTAGGCGAGCCCGACCGGATAGCCGACGCGGCTTTCCTTCTTCAGCCCGTTCTTCCTCAAGACTGCCTGCCAGGCGGCTTCCACCTCTTCGGCGGTGGTGCCGGGGCGCGCCTTCTCAAGGCCGGCGTCGACGCCCTCGACGATCGCCTTGGCCATGTCGAGGACGGCTTGCGGCGGCTTGCCGAAATGCACGGTCCGCGTCAGCGCCGCATGATAGCGCCGCCGCACCCCGGCGATCTCCAGAATGGCGAGGCCGCTGTCCGGCAACGGCGCATCGGACCACGTCAGATGCGGCGTGCTGGTGCCCTCGCCGACGGGCATCAGCGGACAGATTGCAGCATAGTCGCCGCCTGCTCCGGGCACGCCCATGATCTGCGCGTGATAGATTTCCGCAATGACGTGGTTCTGAGGCACGCCAGGTCGCATCTTTTCGATGGCGCGGTTCATGGCGTGCGTGCAGATCGCACCGGCCTCGCGGATCAGCACCAGCTCGGCTTCGGATTTGACCAGTCGCGCCCAGTTGACGAGATCATGGTTGTTGGCGAAGTGCGCGTCAGGCAGCCCGCTGACGAGATGGGCGTGGCAGCGCGCGGTGTAATAATGCGCGTCCATCTCGACGCCGATGCGGGCCTTTCCCCAGCCACGCGATCGGATCAGCTGGGCGAGTTCGTCATAGGGGTGTTCGACGGGCTGCTGCACCAGCCGTTCCGAGAACGGCACGATGTTTTTCTCCGGCAGGCCGGTGGTCAGGCGTGCGCTCCTGGCGTCCTGCGCCCTGCCGAACCAGATCGGCCGGTCCTCTTCCAGATGGACGAGGACGCACTGCGGAACGTAGAACGACCATCCGTCATAACCGGTCAGCCAGCACATATTGGCGGGATCCTGACAGACGATGAGGTCGAAGCCGGCCTTCTCCATGCGTCTCTTCACGCCAGCTAGGCGCTGCGTATATTCCGCTTGCGTGAATGTCCCGAAACCGCTCGCGCTCGCCACCGAAATCCTGCCTTTACGGATGCGCTGTTTTGCCCTTTTCACACGGGCAACTTGCCTAAATTGTGCACAACTAGACAATAATTTGTCTTTTGACTGCGAATTATCGCCGAATTTCTAACGTTTTTATATCTTCACTTGCGCAATGTCCAGGGCAGTTGTATACGTCTTATCAGGCGGGTGTCGACCTCGAAGAAGGCTGCGCCCTGGGAACCATTCATCAGTTGTTCAATGGGAGAAAAGCATGTTCAAATCATCGATATCGCGCCGGATGGTCGTCAAAGCCGCCGCCTGCCTCGCGCTCGCCGCCACGTCGTTGACGTCGTTGCCCGCTCATGCGGAAACCACTCTCGAACGGGCCAAGAAGGACGGCTACATTCGCGTCGGCTTCGCCAACGAGGCGCCGTTCGGTTTCGCCACGCCTGACGGCAAGCTGACCGGTGAGGCGCCGGAAGTCGCCAAGGCGGTGCTCGCCAAGATGGGTATCGCGCAGGTCGACGGCGTGCTCACCGAATTCGGTTCGCTCATTCCGGGTCTCAAGGCCGGCCGCTTCGACATCATCGCCGCTGGCATGTTCATCAATCCGAAGCGCTGCGCAGAGATCAATTTCTCCGAGCCGTCCTACGGCATCGGTCAGGCCATGCTGGTGGCAAAAGGCAATCCGAAGGGCGTGAAGGATTATTCCAGCATCAAGGACAATCCGGATCTCAAGCTCGCCGTGATGGCCGGCGCCGTCGAGGGCGGCTATGCCAAGGACGCCGGCGTCGCCGCAGGGCAGATTGTCGCTTTGCCCGACCAGTCCAGCCTTGTGGCCGCTGTTCAGGCTGGCCGCGCGGACGCTGCCGCACTGACCGCCCTTTCGATCGCCGACATGGCCAAGAAGGCCGACGGCGTCGAATCGACCAAGCCGTTCGGCGAGGTTGCCGGCAAGTCGGTGAAAGGCCATGGCGGCTTCGGCTTCCGCAAGGAAGATACCGATCTGCAGGAGGCGTTCAACGCCGAGCTGAAGACGTTCCTCGGTTCACCGGAGCACATCGCGCTGGTCGAGCCGCTCGGCTTCGGCAAGGACTATCTCCCCAACAAGACCACCGCGCAGCTTTGCGCGGGCGAGTAGGTTCCCAACTGCTGGCGGCGCGAAAGCGCCGCCCTTTTTTTCTAGGGGAATCGCATGGGAATCCGTACCCTTGTCACCCTGCTGATCGTCGCGCTTGGCGTGATCGCCGCCTTGGCTACGCAGGAAGCCTATAGCCTGTTTCTACCGGGGCTGCTGCAAGGCGCGGTCCTGACGATCGAGATCGCCATCCTCGGCAGCCTGCTGGCAGTTGTCATGGGCGTGCTGGCAGCGCTGGCGCGGATGTACGGCCCGGCGCCGCTCAGATGGCTGGCCACGGTCTATGTCGAGATTTTCCGCGGCACGTCGGCGCTGGTGCAATTGTTCTGGTTGTTTTTCGTGCTGCCGCAATTCGGTGTCACCCTCAACGCATTTCTGGTTGCCGTTCTGGCGCTCGGCCTGAACGTTGGTGCTTACGGATCGGAAGTCGTGCGCGGCGCGATCCAGTCCGTCGCTCGCGGACAGTGGGAGGCGTGCACTGCGCTGAACATGAGCCGCCCCCAGATGCTGCGCCGGATCATACTGCCACAGGCTTTCGTCGCCATGATCCCACCTTGGGGCAATTTGTTCATCGAGCTTTTGAAATCGACAGCGCTGGTCTCGCTGATAACGCTCTCGGACCTCGCTTTCAAGGCGCAGCAGATGAACCAGAATACGTTCAAGACCATTCCGATCTTCACCCTCGTCCTGCTGATGTATTTGGCAATGTCGCTGGTTGTGACCATCGGCATGCGGCTTCTCGAAAGGCGAGCTTCGCTTGGGCTGGCGCGGGGGAAGGCAGCATGATCTGGGATTGGGCATTTGCTTTTGAAATCCTGCCGGTGCTCGCCCGCGCCGCCATCGTCTCCATCGAAGCGACGCTGATCGGCTTTGCGCTTGCCGCCTCGCTTGGCCTGGTGCTGGCGGTCGTCCGCATTGCCGTGCCTTGGACCGGCTGGACGATTTCGGTGCTGGTCGAGCTGATCCGTTCTACCCCGCTGCTGATCCAGATATTCTTTCTCTATTTCGTCTTTCCGAAATTCGGTGTCGTGCTCGATGCCTTCACCGCCGGGGTGCTTGCCATCGGCATCCACTACGCTGCCTATTGTTCCGAGGTTTATCGCGCCGGTTTCGACAACATCCATCGCGGTCAGTGGGAAGCCTCGATCGCGCTCAATCTGTCGTCCTGGACGACATTCCGCGACATCATCATCCCGCAGGCGATTCCGCCGATCGTTCCGGCGCTCGGCAACTATCTGGTCGCCTTGTTCAAGGAGACGCCATTGCTTTCCGCGATCGCCGTGATGGAACTGATGCAGACCGCCAAGATCATCGGCTCCGATACTTTCCGCTACACCGAGCCGATGACGCTGGTCGGCCTGTTCTTCCTTGCCATGAGCCTGGTTTCGGCCGTGCTCATCCGCTCCCTGGAACGCCTGCTCAACCGGAGGACCATGCGATGACGGAACAACCGATGGTCCGCTTCGACAATGTCTCGAAGCGCTACGGCGCGCTGACCGTTCTCGACGGACTCAACCTCGAAATAGCGCGCGGCGAGAAGGTCTCCATCATCGGCCCGTCGGGTTCCGGCAAGACCACGGTGCTGCGCATGCTGATGACGCTGGAGACGATCAATGACGGGGTCATCTGGGTCGAAGGCCAGCCGCTCACCCACATGGAGAGGAACGGCAAGCTTGTTCCCGCCGATCTCGCACACATTCGCAAGATCCGCGCCAAGATCGGCATGGTGTTCCAGTCGTTCAATCTGTTCCCGCACATGACGGCGATGCAGAACTGCATCGAGGCCCCGATAACCGTGCTCGGCATGAAGCGGGCCGATGCCGAGGCGCGTGCGGCCGAACTGCTCGACATGGTCGGCTTGTCGGAGAAGAAGGACCACTATCCCTCGCAGCTTTCCGGCGGCCAGCAGCAGCGTGTCGCCATCGCCCGCGCTTGCGCCATGCGGCCCAAGATCATGCTGTTCGACGAAGTGACCTCGGCACTCGACCCCGAGCTCGTCGGCGAAGTGCTTGAAGTTATCCGAAAACTCGGTAGGGAACATGACCTCACCATGCTGATGGTCACCCACCAGATGGGATTTGCCAAGGAGTTCTCCGATCGCGTCTGCTTCTTCCATGCGGGCAAGATCTGCGAGCAGGGGCCGCCAGCCGAGTTGTTCGGCGCCCCCAAGAACGAGCGGACACGGCAGTTCCTGCACGCTGTCCTGGAGGCTGGATGACGCTTGAGACAGATGCCACGCCCATAGCCGTGACCGCCGCGCCGACGCGCCCGCTCTCGGCGCGGGAGCGGTTCGAGCGTATCTACCGGATACTGCGCGACCGCATCTGCCTGCTCGACTACGCGCCGGGTAGCCATCTCTCCGAGGAAGAACTTGCCCAGGAATTCCAGATCAGCCGCACGCCGGTTCGGCGTGTCCTGGCGCGCCTCGAATCCGAGGGGCTGGTTCAGTCAGTCCATGGCGTCGGCACGATCGTCACCGACGTCGACATCGAGGAATTGCAGCAGGTCTATCACTTGCGCCTGGAGCTGGCGCTCCTCGTCGGCAAGCTTTCGCCGATCCCGCGCACGGCGGACGACCTCGACCGGATCCGGGCGCTCATCGCGCGCTGCGATTCCGATGTGCTCAATCCCGACCAGCGCGCTTTCCTGCGCCTCAACATGGATTTTTTCTACGAGCTCACGGCGATGACCGGTAACCAGCCGCTGCGTGAGATCAGCGAGCGCCTGTATTTTCAAGTCGCGCGCGTCGTGCTGAAGTTGATGCCGCAGTTGGGCCTTGTCGAGGAGTTCACTGCGTTCCGTCGCGAAATGGAAGAGGTGCTTGCCGCCGCCGAAATCGGCGACTGGGAGTCCATCGGGCACATAAGACGCGCTCATATCTCGATGAGCTTTCGCCGCATGATGCGTCATGCAGGCGAGGCCAACATCGCCACGTAGGGCTACGCGAGGTCGCGCGCTAGATCGGTTCATCGTTTCAGGGAAACGCCGAACCGCTCTATCTCTTTGTTTTTGCGCAATTCCAGACGGAAAACCGTTTCACACTTTTCCTGGAATTGCTCTAGTTGCCGTTTGATCCGGCGAACGCCGGATCACGACCGGTGGGCAGCGCTTCGTCGGCTGGCAACCAGCTTCAGCCAAGGCGCCGAATAGAAGGCGCTCATCAGCAAGTACATCATGACCATTCCGTTCAGTGGTAACGCATCTTGCGCCGCCGAGCAGATCATGTCCGCATCACCGGTAACGGTCGTCAGCAGCGCCATGATTGCGAATGTTGGCGCGGCCGCCAGCGACAGCCAGTCGGCCGCGCCACAGGCGGCGACATTGTCGCTTGGGAAAGCGGCAGATCCGCTGCGTGCGGGCGGCGTCTTCAGCGCGTGGTCGGGGTGGAGTGTCATCGAGACGTCAGCCCTGGCCGTACTCGTCGTGGCGGCGCCACCAGACGCCCTTCTCGTTGCGCCCTCGAGGCGCGCGGTCGAGCCACTGATACATGCCCCAGAGGCCGTCCAATCCGCGCGCATAGGTGGAATAGGCGTGGTAGACGACGCCGTCCTCGAGCACGAACGTGCTCATGCCCGGCCTCTCGCGCGTGTAGGTGGCCGTGTCTGTCCCGCTCATCGCAGCGAACGTCGTGGAGCCGTCGGCAGTCGTGCGCGAGGGTATCTCGGCGAGAGGCGTCTCGCGCACATAGTTGTATTCGATGCCCTCCTCGCGTTGCTGCTCCTCGGTGAACGAGACGTCGAAGTCGAAATTGAAGTCGCTGCCGTGCGAGGACGCCCAAGGGAAAGTCCATCCCATCCGCCGCTTGTACGCCTGCAGTTTCGCCAACGGCGCCCGCGATACCGCCGAAAGCGTGACGTCGTGGTTGGCGAGGTGGACGACGAAGCCGTCGAACCCGTCCGCGATCGCCGAGCAGGCCGGACACCCCGCCGTGTAGTCGGGCCCGAACATGAAATGGTAGACGAGGAGCTGCGAGCGCCCCCTGAAAAGGTCCGCCAGTGAGGCGCTGCCTTCGTCGGTCTCAAATCGGTAGTCCTTGTCGATCCGAACCCAAGGCAGCTCTTGCCGCCGCTGCGCCAGCTCGTCACTTTGCCGCGTGAGCTCCTTCTCCGCATCGAGCAGATCAAGCCGCGCTGCCAGCCACTGCTCACGTGTTCCGGTCTTGTGTGTCGGCATCGTTCTTCTCCTCTATGTCCTGCGTCGTTCGCACCGTTTTCCATGCGGCGCGCTGGCTGTTGGTCTTGAGATAGATTAGGACCGGATATCGAATGGTGAGAGTTACAAGTGTGACGGGATTCCGATGGACTCGCTGATCACCGCTGCGGCGCGCGCCCTCGCGACGGGTGATCCCCTCGGCGCATTGAAGCGGGTCGCCCTGCGTGACGATGCGCCTGCGCTCGCGCTGCGCGGCATTGCGATGGCGCAGCTCGGCGATTTCGTTCGAGCAAAGGCTCTCCTCAAAAGTGCTGCGCGCGCCTTCGGTCCGAAAGAGGCCGTGGCCCGCGCGAGGTGCGTCGTCGCCGAAGCCGAGATCGCACTCGTCTCGCGCGACCTCGGCTGGCCGGCGAAGGCACTCGACGCCGCGCGGTCGACGCTTGAAAAGCACGGCGACCACGTTAATGCCGCGCATGCGCTCAATCTCGAGGTCCGGCGCCTGCTCCTGATAGGACGCCTCGACGAGGCCGAGCGCAGGCTCGCCGGGTTCGACCCCACACCGTTCCCACCCGCGTCGAGGGCCGCCCACGAGATGGTGGTTGCGGGAATCGCGATCCGACGCCTCCAGACTAGGGCGGCGCGCGCTGCGCTCGCTCGCGCCGAGCATGCCGCGCGCGAGGCGGATATACCGGCACTAACGGCAGAGGTCGAAGGCACATCCCTCGTGATGAACACGCCCGCGGCGCGCCTGATCGCGCGTGGCGAGGAACGCCCGCTTCTGCTTGAAGAGGTCGAAGCGCTGCTGGCGTCGGAGGCGCTCGTCGTGGACGCGTGCCGCAATGTCGTGCGGGGCGCCGGCATGATCGTCTCGCTCGCGACGCGCCCGGTCTTGTTCGCGCTTGCGCGCACGCTGGGCGAAGCCTGGCCCGCAGACGTGCCGAGGAGCACGCTCGTCGCCCGCGCCTTCGGCGGCAAGCACGCCGATGAATCGCATCGCGCCCGGTTGCGAGTCGAAATCGGGCGGCTTCGCGTTGAGCTGCGGTCGCTGGCGGATTTGAGCGCGACCAAGCGAGGCTTTGCGCTTAAGCCGCGCCGCGCGCCCGAGATCGTCGTGTTGGCGCCGCCCGTCGAAGAGCAGCATGCGGGGATGCTCGCCTTTCTCGCGGACGGCGAGTCGTGGTCGAGCTCGGCGCTGGCGATTGCGCTCGGAGCCAGCTCGCGCACCGTGCAGCGATCGCTCGAGCAGCTTGCTGCAGCAGGCAAGGTGCAGTCGTTCGGCCGCGGGCGAGCGCGCCGTTGGATGACCCCACCGGTGCCGGGATTCCCGACAATCTTGTTACTCCCCGGTTCACTGTCGGGCTACTAGGATAGAACCATGGAACGATCTGCAGCCGAAATCCTCCGCGAATATGGACCCTTCCCGGGTGTCGACCAGGTGGCTGGGGTTACGTTCGACGGTCAGCACGTCTGGTTTGCGTCGGGAGACAGGCTGAACGCCTTCGATCCCGCGAGCGGTGAGACGGTGCGCTCGATCGATGTCGCCGCCCACGCAGGAACGGCCTTCGACGGTCAGCACCTGTTCCAGATCGCCGAAGATCGCATCCAGAAGATCGATCCGAAGACCGGCCGCGTGCTCGCCACGATCCCGGCCCCTGGTGGCGGCGGCGACTCCGGGCTCGCCTGGGCCGAAGGGACACTTTGGGTGGGGCAGAATCGCGGTCGTAAAATCCACCAGATCGATCCCCAGACAGGGGCAATTCTTCGCACGATCGATTCCAACCGTATCGTCACAGGGGTCACCTGGGTCGACGGCGAACTCTGGCACGGCACCTGGGAAGGTGACGAGAGCGACGTCAGGCGGATAGATCCTGAAACGGGAAAGGTTCTGGAGAAACTTGATATGCCGCCTGGAACAGGTGTGTCGGGTCTCGAGTCCGATGGTGGCGATCAGTTCTTCTGCGGTGGTGGAAACAGCGGCAAGGTGAGAGCCGTCCGCCGGCCGAGGCGAAGCTCCGGCTCCTAGATCCCGATCGACTCAACGAGCGGAGTAACCGAAGCGGCCCTCGTGGGCGAGCTTCGACGAACCGTCTGCTGGGACCGCCAGCAGGTCGGTTGGCCATCGACATGGCGGACTGGATCGCGGGAGCCCTTGCCCGCCGATTGCATGTCACCGCGCCTCTGCTTTTCAGCGCGGTATCGCCGTTCCGCGGCCGTCCTCCGGCTCGCCAAATCAAAACAGTATACATTATAGACTTAAAATATCTTGCCAGGTGATCCAGCCTATGCTCCACTTGGGCCGGGAACATGGCTGACAGGTCAAATTCAGCCGACATATGGCTGCACTTCAAACGGGATGACCGCGAGAGCACAGCCGCAACCATATACGAAATCTTCGCATGGGAAGGCGTGGATGGCGGAAGCGATAGAGTTCAAACGGGTTGGCGAGGGCAATCTGCGTGCCCAGGTCTATCAGCAGATCCGCCTGACCATACAGCGCGGCGAACTGGCGCCTGGCCAGAAGCTCGTCGATGTCGATATTGCCGCCCAGCTTGGCATCTCCAGAATGCCTGTCCGCGACGCATTGATGCAGTTGGTGCATGAAGGCTATCTCGTCGGCACGACACGCGGCTTCACGCTGCCCACGCTTACTGCGACGGATATTGCCAACATTTTCGAGGTCCGCCGCCTGCTCGAACCGCGGGCGGCCGCGCACGCCACACGGACACTTGACGCCGCTGGCCTCAAGACGCTGGCAGCCGCGCTTCAGGAGGCAGAAGCAGCGGCCGCCGCCGGCGATGCCGCCCTCTTTTTCCAGGCCAATTCGGCATTCAGGAATTGCTGGCTCGGCGCTGTCGAGAACGACCGCCTTTCGCAAACGATTGCCCGCTTCGCCGACCACGTCCTCGTCGTCCGGTTGAAGACGCTGTCGCACCAACCGACGCAGGCCGTCATCGTGGCCGGCATGCGCGCCATCTACGAGGCGTTCGCCAAGCGCGACGCCGTCGCGGCTTACGACCGCATGACCCACTTCATTCAGAACGCCGAGGAGCGTTTCATGAAGCTGAGCCCGCCGTTGCAACAGTTCGACGACGAAGCTGCGAGCATTCCGCGGCAGGGAAAATCATGATCAGAAAGCAACATCCGCTGAAAGGGCCGAACAGATTCAAGCTCGGCGTCTTTTCGATGAACGCCGATGGCGGCCTGGCAATGACCACCGTTCCCGAGCGCTGGCGCGCCCGCTGGGAAGACAACCTCAATTCTGCCTGCATCGCCGATCGGGCCGGCCTGGAGTTTCTGCTGCCGATCGCGCGTTGGCGCGGCTTCGGCGGTCTGACGCATGTGCGGGAGTGGTCGTTCGAGACTTTCACCTGGGCGGCGGGTCTCGCCGTCGCCACGGAGAACATCGGCCTGTTCATGACCGTGCATGTGCCGCTGGTTCATCCGCTGCAGGCTGCAAAAGCGCTGGCGACGGTCGACCACATCTCTAACGGGCGTGCCGGCTTGAACATTGTCTGCGGCTGGAACCCGGACGAGTTCGCCATGTTCGGGCAGACGGTCGGCGACCGGACCTACGATCAGGCCGAAGAATGGATCAACATCATCGAGCGTGCCTACCAGTCCAGGGAGCCGTTCGACTTTGGCGGCGAATTCTATGATCTGAAGGGGGTCGTCAGCCGTCCGCCAAGCCTGCAGGCGCCGCGCCCGGTGACCATGAACGCCGCTTTCGGCGCGCCGGGGCGCAACTATGCGGCGCGCCACTGCGACTACCTCTTTTCTACTTTTTCCGAAATTGCCGATGGCCGCGCGCATGTGGTCGACATCACCAACCGGGCGGCTGAAGTCGGACGCGAAGTCGGCGTCTACACGGTTTGCCATGTCGTCTGCCGGGAGACCCAGCAGGAAGCCGAGGATTATTACCGGCACTACGCGCTTGAATGCGCGGACGAGGGCGCGGTCGACGAGCATATGCGCAAGAAGAAGGAATTCGCGAACTCGCATGATGCAAAAGCCTTCACCGAATATCGGCAAAGGTTCGCCGGCGGTGCTGGAACGTTCCCGCTCATCGGTACGCCGGAAAAGATCGTCGACGATCTCACTAAGATCATGGACCAGGGCTATTCCGGCGCCGCCCTCACATTCGTCAACTACACCTACGAATTGCCCTTCTTCTGTGACCGCGTGCTGCCGCTGATGCGCCAGGCCGGGCTTCGCGTAAATTGATGCCGGCGGCCGCCATTCCGACGCCATGGGTGCATGGGCACGACGCCATCAATCCGCGCGCCTTCAAGCAGGCAATGCGGGCCGTGGCGGGCTCGGTCGCCATCCTCGCGTCGGAGCATGACGAGATCGGCTTTTGCGGCATCACGGCGACAGCCGTCTGCTCATTCAGCGCCGAGCCGCCTTCGCTGCTGGCCTGCGTCAACCGCGGCAGCACCTTTGCCTCGGCCATTCGCGAAGGCGTGCCCTTTTCCGTCAATCTTCCGGCCGGCGACCAGGAGAATGTTGCGCGTGCCTTTGGCGGCATGACCAAAGCCAAGGGCGTGGCGCGGTTCTCGTCCGGATCATGGGTGCGCGGCGGAACCGGCGCGCCCTTGCTTGTCGGCGCGCGGGCAATGTTCGAGTGCCGGGTAGCCGAAATCATCGTTCGGGCATCGCACATGATCGTCATCGGCATCGTCTCGGGGGTGGCGCTGGATCGCGCTGACCGATCGCCGGTCTTCTACGCGCATGGACGGTTCCTGACGGTAGGAGATGAGGCCAACTAGATGCCGTTCGCGCAGCGGAGCAGCGATCGCAATTTCAGATCGGCCCGATCGCGGGCCCAACATAAGCGAAGTGATCTATCAGAGGGATTACGGCAATGCGCATTTGGAAGTCCCTTGTTCTGGCTGCACTCATGTCGGGTGTGGCGGGTCTCGCCACGGCCGAAGAAGTTGTCCTCAACGCCGTGCATTTTACGCCTACGCAGAACGGCTACGCACAGAGTTTCCTAAAATTCGTTCAGAAGGTGAACGAAAAGGGAAAGGGCGTGGTTCAGATCAATGTGCGTGGCGGGCCGGAGGTCGTTCCGCCGATTCAGCAGGGTGCGGCGCTCAAGAGCGGCCTGATCGACGTGATCGACACGCCGGCAGGTCAGTTCCTGGAGCTCGTTCCCGAAGGCGAGGTTTTCTCTGCATCGACGAAGACGCCCTGGGAGGTTCGCGAGAATGGCGGCTGGGATTTCATCAGCGGAATTTTCGAGAAGAAGGCCAATGCCCATCTGCTGGCCCACGTCGACGCGGGCTCGGGTTTCAACATCTTCACCATCGACGAACCAAAGCTCAATGATGAAGGCAGCATCGACTGGAGCAGCCTGAAGATACGTTCGTCGCCGCTCTATCGTGATTTCCTCGAATCCCTGGGCGCAACCGTCATCGTGCAAGCGCCGGGAGACGTCTACACCTCGCTTGAGCGCGGCGTCGTCAATGCCAACGCCTATACCGTGTTTGGCTATTCATCGTTCGGCTGGGACAAGTTCACCAAATACCGCGTCGACCCGCAATTCTTCAAAACCGATGTGCTTGTCTCGATCAACAAGGCGAAATGGGATGCGCTGTCGCCCGAGGCGCAGAAGCTGCTTGCCGACACGGCCGTCGAATACGAGCGAGAGAGCTACGACGCCAATCTTGCCGAGTCTGAAAAGCAGGCACAGGCGATGATCGACGGCGGGCAGAAGGTGATCAGCCTGACGGGCGCTGGCCGCGACAAATTCCTGGCGGCTGCCACGCAGGCGAGCTGGGCAAGAATGACCAAACGCGATCCCAGCAACATCGAGCAGTTGAAGAAATTCTTTCAATAGTCCGATAGGAGGGCGCCTTCGTGCGCCCTTTATCAAGGTGGGCATGAGGGCCGTCAGGAATGGACAAGTTGTTTGCAGCGATCGGGAAGCTGAGCCTTGCGCTGGCGGCGGCGGCAAAGGTGGTGCTTGGCCTCATCATTGTCGCGGTGGTCGCCGATGTATGCGTCCGCAATCTGGGCCTGAGACCGCTTGCCTGGGCGGTGTCTGCGACGGAATATGGTCTGCTCTACGCGGCATTTCTGCCGATGCCCTGGCTGGTCCACAGCAAGGGCCATGTCTTCGTCGAGTTCCTGCGCAAGGCTCTGCCTGCACGGGCCCGGGCTGTGCTTGAAAAGCTGGTCTATCTCGCCTGCATCGGCGTCTGCCTCTACCTTGGCAGCGTCGCGCTCTCTTCCCTGATAAGCGCCGTGTCGGGCGGCGAATATGAGACGCGCAGCTTCGACATGCCGAAATGGCTGGTCTTTCTGCCCATCACACTCGCCTTCTACCTCTCGGCGCTGGAATGGCTCAGATATCTGCTGGGCCATGACACGCTGTACACGCTCGATCCTCTGGAAATGGAAGGGCTCTGATCGATGGCCTGGCTGTTTCCATTCGCCGTGCTTGTTGGCGCCATCCTTGTTTTGATGGGCCTTGGGCTGCCGGTCGCCTTCGCGTTCTTCGTCACCAATGTGATCGGGCTGTATTTGTTCTTCGGCGGCTCGATCGGCGTGACGCAGATGATCGCCAACTTCTCTGACGCCGTCTCGACCTATGCGCTCGCCCCGCTGCCGATGTTCCTCGTCATGGGCAGCCTGTTCTTCCGCTCCGGCCTCGGCGAGAAAGTCATCTACGCGCTCGACCTGTGCATCGGCAATCTGCGGGGACGTCTTGCCTATGTCGTGCTCGCCGCCGGCACGATCTTTTCTGCGCTGTCAGGCTCGAGCCTCGCCAACACCGGCATGATGGGCTCGCTGATGGTGCCCGAGATGCTGAAGCGGGGCTACAAGCCGCACATGGCCTACGGACCGGTGCTTGGTGCCGGAAGCCTTGCGGTCATCATCCCGCCATCCTCGCTGGCTGTCTTGCTCGGCTCGCTGGCCCAGATCGACGTTGGCGCGCTGCTCATAGCAGGGGCTCTGCCTGGGCTGCTTCTCGTCGTCATGTACGCGATGCTGATCTTCGCACAGACGAAGATCGACCCTGACGCCGCTCCGCACTATCCGGTGCCCGCCGTTCGTGCGGCCGAGAAGGTGAGGGCGGTTGCCGTCAACATCATTCCGATGAGCGTCATCGTGTTCATGGTGGTCGGCACGATCATCCTTGGAATAGCGACGCCGACGGAGTCGGCAGGGCTCGGATGTGCCGCCGTCTTCGCGTTGTTGTTTGTATATCGAAGGTTCAGCTGGTCGGTTGTCTGGAAGTCGCTGGACGATGCGATGAAGGTCACGGGCATGACCTTCCTGATCATCTCGGCTTCGACGACGTTCTCGCAGATATTCGCCTTCTCCGGCGCGTCGAACGGCTTTATCCAGTTCATCGTGGGCTACGATCTTGGACCGTATTCCATGCTGCTCATGATGGTGCTGGTCATCCTGCTGCTCGGCATGTTCATGGATCAGGTCTCGATGATGCTGATCACGCTGCCGATCTTCCTGCCGATCGCCCAGCAATTCGGGTATGATCCCGTGTGGTTCGGGCTGATCCTGCTGCTCGCTTACGAGGTCGGCTTCACCACGCCGCCGTTTGGTCTGCTGCTGTTCATCATGATCGGCGTTGCACCGAAAGGCACGTCGCTCAAAACGGTTGCCATGTCCGCGGCGCCCTACATCGCGCTGACCCTCCTGCTGATCCTGCTGATTGTCCTCTTTCCGCAGATCGCCCTCTTCCTTCCGAATTTGATCTAGCCGAACTCGATCCAGCAGGTGTCTGCATGCGCTTTGCCTATCTTGCTTTCTTCCACGATGACCGTCAGGCAAACCCGGCCATCGCCGATGAAGACGTCGACGCTGTGCGGCGTGTGATCGCGACAACGCCGGGTCTAGCGCTTGCAAACATCTATCTGCCCGAAGTGGCGACGGACATGTTCAACAAGGATGGGCCACCGCCGGTCTTTGGCTTCCAGCTCTATTTCGACGAGCTGGCGGACATGGAGGCGGCGCTCGCGCCGTCCGGCCATCTGCAGGCGCTCACCGCACCGGCCGTGCTGTCGAGCATCGCCGGTTCGAGGCCGACGCAGCAGGCAATGTGCGTGCGTCCGTTCCCCGTCGATGACGCTGCCGTGAAGACGTCTGGGCTGCCCTGCAGCTATCTTGTCCACTATCCCGGGCCGGCCGAAGACATGAATGCCTGGCTCTATCACTATGTGACGCATCATCCGCAATTGATGCGGGGCTTCCCCGGCATTCGCCACATCGAGGTTCTGTCGCGACTGGACTGGTGCGGCTCGCTGCCTTGGCCGCGGGTCGATTACATGCAGCGCAACCGGGTCATGTTCGACAGTCCTGCGGCGCTGACGCACGCACTGCAATCGCCGGCGCGCCTGGAGATGCGCGCCGACTACAAGACCTTCCCGCCTTTTTCAGGCGGCAGCCGGCATTTCCCGATGTCGACGGAAGCCGTGCATTCCTTGCCGCAGACTACCGCCAAGTAAGCGCGAATAGTTTTCGCCGATGCCAAAAATCTCTGGAGATTTCATGTACGACTTTCGGAAAAAATGTGTCTCGCTCGATCGCCTTATCGGCACCTTCTGCGCCATCCCGCATCCGGTGGCGGTCGAAGTGGCGGCCGCCAGCGGGGTCGACTTCCTGTGCATCGACTGGGAGCATTCGCAGATTGGTCGAGAGCGGCTTGAGGATCTGATCCGTGCCGCCGATGTCCACAAGGTTCCTGCGATGGTGCGGGTGCCCGGCCACACGCCGGAGTGGATTGCGGCCGCGCTCGACGCCGGCGCCTCAGGCGTCCTGGTGCCGCGCGTCTCGACGGCCGAGCAGGCGCGCATGGCGGTCATGGCCTGCCGTTACCCGCCTGTCGGCGCACGCGGTGTCGGCCCAGGCCGTGCCGCCGGTTATGGGTACAGGATTCCGGACTACCTCAAATCGGCCAACGAGGCCCTGACCGTCGCCATCCAGGTCGAGACGGCCGAGGGCCTCGCCAACATCGACAACATTGTCCAGGTCGACGGCGTCGACGTGATCTTCATTGGTCCCGGCGACCTGTCCGTCTCGATCGACGCCATAGGCCCGGCCGGTCAGGACAAGCTCAATGCCGCGATTATCAGGATCGCGGCAGCGGCGCGTGCGGCGCGCAAGGCCGTCGGCATCTTTCGCCCCTCGGCAGATGATGTCGGCAAATGGTCGAAGCACGGCATCAGTTTCTACATGCTGGCCAGCGACACGATGTTTCTCGGCGCCGGCCTTGCCGCCGGTGCGGCCTCTGCGCGCAGCGCCTGATAGCAAGAGATTGGCATGAAGATAATCAAGACCGACGGCGTGTTGTCAGTCGAGGAAGAGCAGCTGCGCTACCTCGACGGCTTGAACGCCGAGTTTATCGAAAAGACGCTTCTCACAGAGGATGCCCTGATCGAGCAGTGCCGTGACGCCGATGCATTGATGATATTACGGGAGCCGATCACGGCTCGCGTGCTGGCCGAACTGAAGAACCTCAAGGTCATCGGACGGTTCGGCGTAGGGCTCGACTCGATCGATATCGAGGCCGCCAGCCGTGCCGGTGTTCAGGTAACCTATGTGCCGGACGCCAACCTGGTGGAGGTCAGCACACATGCGATGGCGCTGATCCTGGCCCTGACGCGCAGGCTGAAACAGTTCGACAGCGCAGTCCGCGCCGGCCGCTGGGCCGCAATGACCGACGGCGCCGGCATCACGCGGCCGGACAGGCAGATTCTCGGCCTGATCGGCTTCGGCCAGATCGGACGCCTGACTGCCGAGCGGGCGCGGGTCTTCGGCTATCATGTCATCGCGTACGATCCGCACATGCCGGCGGAGCGCATTACGGCCGGTGGTGCCGAACCGGTCGGTTTCGACGAGCTGCTCGCCAGGGCCGACATCGTGTCATTGCACGTTCCTGCTACGCCGGAGACCAGAAACATCATGTCGGCTGAAGCCCTGTCACGCATGAAGGAAGGGGCAATGCTCATCAACGTGTCCCGTGGGGGCCTGGTCGACGAAGTCGCGTTGGCGGATTTGATCCGGTGCAACCATTTGGCCGGCGCCGGCATCGACACATTCGAGCAGGAGCCGCCTTCGCCCGACAATCCGCTGCTGGCGCTGGACACCGTGCTGGTCAGTCCACACGCGGCGCACTACTCGACCCAGTCTTACGCCGAGGTTCGCAACAAGGTGTTTGCCGATGTCGCATCGGTCCTGCGCGGCGGCAAGCCGCTATATCCGGTCAACCGGGTGTGACCAATTCAAAGTCGGCGTCCGCCTGTCGGCACCGTCGGCGAAGCTGCCGATCTCCCCCCTTGCGGGGGAGATGCCCGGCAGGGCAGAGGGGGGTGCTGTCCCTCCGGCCTTCAACCAATTACAGCCGCGCGCTCAGGCTGATTCCGGTTGGGAATAGCTGAAAGTCGAAAGTTGGCGATCCTTCACACCCCCTCTGTCCTGCCGGACACCTCCCCCGCAAGGGGGGAGATCGAATGCCGCTTCGGCTTTCGCCAACCACCAACGCTGATCCGCGGGGCAACGGGCAGCACAAACCCGAAGCGATTGCCCTGCAACCGTGGGTAGTTTCAACTTGACAGGTGACGGCAGTTATGCTAGGAATTTATGCATAGTGCTGATTTGCGCCAACGACCCGCCGACGAGGCGGGTTTTGTTTCAGGTTTCGGCGTCGTCCCTTACCGCGCTTTTTGTCAACCTGAGTTCGAAGCGCTGTTCGGCTTGTCGCGGCGCTCGACGATGTAGATGTGGTCGGCCGCCAGGACCACATCGCCATGCTGGTTGATCACCTCGCAGCGCTCGATGACCCGGCCCGAACCCGGCCGCTTCGGGTCGTCTTCCTTGGCCGAGATGGTGGTGCGGGTCTTGATCGTATCGCCGATGAACACCGGCTTGATAAAGCGCAACCTGTCGTAGCCATAGGAGAAGGCGACCGGGTTGATGACGTTTGCCGTCAGCCCGACGCCGACTGAGAAGACCAGCGTGCCATGGGCGATGCGCTGGCCGAACGGCGTCGTCTTCATGAACTCGGCGTCCATGTGATGGGGAAAGAAATCGCCCGTATGGCCGGCATGCACGACGAAGTCGGTCTCGGTGATGGTGCGCCCGCTGGTCATGCGCGACGAGCCGATCTGGTAATCTTCAAAGTAAATCGTCTGCTCCATGTCAGGGCCTCGCCGCGATCGGAGTTGCCGGCGCAGCGCTCGATTGGTAGGCGGCCTCGACCAGCGCCATGGTGTTCCAGCTGTCCTCAACGGAACTGACCAGTTCGGCGTCTTCCCCGCAAGCGTAGCGCTGGACGTTGGCCATGCGGCCGACAAAGGCGTCGGGAAACCACTCGCCGATGAGTGGCACCCTAACCCAGTCGGAGCCGCCTTTCGGATAGATTTCAAGAATATCAGGCTCGCCGCGCGGATAGTCGAGATTGAGTCCGAGTTTGAGATAGGCGGCGCCCTCGGTGCCGCAGATGCGGAACTCGCAAGCCTGGTGCCGGCGACCGAATTTGTGGTCATGATTGATCGACAGCGCACAGCGCACAGTATCGCCATAGTCAAGGATGGCGCTGGTGCGGGTTTGCGCAACCTTGTGGCCGGGATGACCGAGCGTCTTGGCGTGAACGCCCCGGGGATCGCCGAGCAATTGCCGGATCAGGTCGAGATAATGGATCGAATGCATGGCGATCTCGACGCGCGGCGCCTTGAGCAGGAACTCCCAGAGTTGCCAGGGCGTTGCCAGGGCCAGCCAAGCGTCGAAATCGACCACGTCGCCAAGCCAGCCCTTGGCGATCGCATCCTTCAGCGCCAGCATCATCGGCGCGAAACGGAGCTGGAAATTCACCGCAGCCTTCAGATCTTTGGAGCGGCAGATTTCAAGGATTTCGGTGGCCTCGGTAAGATCGCTGCCCATCGGCTTCTGGATCAGCGCTACGGCGCCGTCGGGCAACGCCCTGAGCACGCCGGCATGATGAGCCGGCGGCGTCGCCAGATCGAAGACGGCGTCCTTCACTGCCGCGGCTTCCTGGACCGACCGGTAAGCGGTCACCCCCCATTTTGCCGCGAGTTTTTCCGCCTTGGCGTGGTCGGGATCGAAAAGCCCGGCGACCGGAAAGCCGGCTTTCCCATAGGCCGGGAAATGCGCATCGCCGACGATCGAGCCGGCGCCGAAAATCACGATCGGTCTCGGCTTCGATGGCTGCGCCCAGGCCTGGGCGAGCGAGGCAGGATCGAAAACGCCATCAGTCATGATGGAAGACTTCGTCCATCATCGCCCACCACTCGCCCTCCTTGCGGGTCAGCAGCGGCTCCTGGCAAGGCATGCACAGCGCCCACCATTCCTGCGTCTTGGGATCTGCGGCCATCTTCGCCATATCGGCGGCGTAGTCGGTGCCATGATATTCGAAATAACTGAACAGCAGGTGCTCCGGCTGCTTGAGGTAGATCGAATAATTCTTGATGTTGCAGGCGGAGATCATGGCCAGCACATCGGGCCAGACGGCTGCGTGAAGCCGCACATACTCTGCGACCTTTTCCGGCTTGAGGCCGAGCACCATTCCCATCCGCTGCATGTCCGGCTCCCTATTTCGTTATGTCGGTCGTGAATTCCGCGATGCTCTTCGCCTTGACCGCGTCCCAATCCCAGTCGATGCCGATGCCGGGCTCGTCCGGCGCCAATGCGTGCCCGTTCTCGATGCGCATTTTCTTGCCGGTCAGGTCGTCAAGCTGGGGAATATACTCGACATATCGGCCGTTCTGAATGGCGCAGGTCAGGCTGACATGCAGTTCCATCAGGAAATGCGGGCAGACCGGGATGTCGAACGCCTCGGCCGCATGCGCCACCTTCAGCCAGGGCGTGATGCCGCCGATGCGGCCGACATCGACCTGCACGATCGAGCAGCCGCCTTTTTGCATATATTCGCGGAAATGGCGGATCGAATAGAGCGACTCGCCGATGGCGATCGGCGTCGACGTGGCATTGGACAGCCGCACATGGCCGTCTATGTCGTCGGCCGGCAGCGGCTCCTCGATCCAGGCGAGGTCGAGGTCGCGCAGCCGCTCGGCCCGGCGGATCGCCTCGTCGACCGAAAAGCCCTGGTTGCAGTCGGTCATGATCTCGTAGGAGTCTCCAACCGCCTGGCGCACCGCTGTCAGCCGGGCGAGATCCTCGGAGCCGTGCGGCTTGCCGATCTTGACCTTGGAGCCGCGAAAGCCCTTTGCCTTGGCGGCCAGCGCGTCGTCGACCAGCGCCTCGGTCTCGATATGCAGCCAGCCACCTTCGGTCGTGTAGAGCGGACAGCGGTCCTTGGCGCCGCCGGCGAGGTTCCACAGCGGTAGCCCTTGTTTCTTCGCCCGCAGGTCCCAAAGCGCGGTATCGATAGCCGCCAGCGCGATTGCCGTTATGGCGCCGATCGTCGTGGCATGGGTGGCGAATTCGAGTTCGTGCCAGATCGCCTCGATCATGTCGGCGTCGCGGCCGATCAGCCGCGGCGCAAGGTGATCGGCCAGCAGCCGCATCACCGAGGAGCCGCCGGTGCCGATCGTGTAGCTGTAGCCGGTGCCGACCGCGCCGTCGGCGTCGGTGATGGTGACGATCGGCGTTTCCTGGCTGACAAAGCTCTGGATCGCATCGGTGCGCTTGACCTTCGGCACCAGGTCGACCATCCGCAGTTCGACTTTTTCGATCTTTGCCATGACGTCAACCTCGCAATGTCTTGCCGGTATCGGCAGAAAACAGATGGGCCTGCGACAAGTCCAGGCTCATTTTCACCCGGTCGCCGGCCTTCAGCGGTTTCGGATTGAGCATGCGGGATACCCAGTCACTGCCGTTGAATTCGGCGAACACCAGCGTCTCGTTGCCGAGCGGCTCGGTGACGGTCACCGGCAACTCCAACTGGTGCACATCGGCGTCCTCGCCGGAGCTGATGCCGTGTCCCGTCGGATAGATATCGTCGGGCCTCAAGCCGAACACCACTTTGTCGCCGGTTCCGACATTGGCTTTGAACTGGCTGGGCATAGGCAATCTCTCGCCACTGGCGAACAGCAGCTGTTCGTCGTCGATCGCTGCCTCATGCAGATTCATCGGCGGCGAGCCGATGAAGCCCGCCACGAAGCGCGTCTGGGGCCGGCGGAAGACCTCGTCGGGGGTGCCGACCTGCTCGATGAAACCGTCGCGCATGATGACGATGCGGTCGGCGAGCGTCATCGCCTCGACCTGGTCATGGGTGACGTAGATCACCGTCGATTTGACCTTGGCGTGCAGCTTCTTGATCTCGGTGCGCATCTGCGTCCGAAGCTTGGCGTCGAGATTGGAAAGCGGCTCGTCGAACAGGAAGACGTCGGGATCGCGCACGATGGCGCGACCCATGGCGACGCGTTGGCGCTGTCCGCCCGACAGCTGTGACGGGCGGCGGTCAAGCAATTGGTCGAGGCCGAGAATGCCTGATGCCTCGGCGACACGGCGGTCCATTTCCTCTTTCGCCGCGCCCGCGATCTTGAGCGAGAAGCCGAGGTTTTCGCGCACCGTCATGTGCGGATAGAGCGCATAGGACTGGAACACCATCGAGATGTTGCGCGAACGCGGCGGCAGATCGTTGACCATGCGGCCGCCGATCTCGATGACGCCGTCGCTGATGTCCTCGAGGCCGGCGATCATGCGTAGGGTTGTCGACTTGCCGCAGCCGGACGGACCGACCAGCGCGATGAACTCGCGGTCGGCGACCTCGAGGTCGATGCCGTGCACGACCGCCACTGGGCCGTAGTTTTTGGTGAGTTTCTTCAGGGATACGGTTGCCATGTCAGCCTTTCACCGCGCCGGAGGTGAGACCGCCGACGAGATGTTTCTGGACGATGAAGGTAAGCGTGAGAGCCGGTATGATCATGACCACGGCCAGCGCGCACATGCCGCGCCAGTCGATGGTGAACTCGGCCGTATAGTCGAGCAGGCCGACCGGCAGCGTCTTGGAGTTGATCGAGCGCGTCAACTGCGAGGCCAGCGCGAACTCGTTCCACGAGGTGAGGAAGGCAAAGATGCCGGCTGAGGCGATGCCAGGCCCGGCAAGCGGAAACTCGACCTGCCAGAAGGCCTGCCAGCGCGTGCAGCCATCGATCTGCGCGGCCTCGGCGAGATCTTTCGGCACCTGGCGGAAAAAGCCGTCGATCAGCCAGATGGTGAAGGGCACGTTGAGTGCGACATAGACCAGGATCAGCCCGAAATGCGTGTCGATGATACCGAGCCGCGCAAAGACGAAGAACAGTGGCAGCGACAGCGCAATGCCGGGCACTGTGCGTGTCAGCATCAGGCCGAGGAACATCGCCGACTTGGCACGGAAGCGATAACGGGCAAAGGCATAGCCGCCGGCCATGCCGATGGCGATCGCGATCACCGTCGAGGTCACCGAGATGATCAGCGAATTGCGGAAATAGTCGAGCACCGGGATGCCGCCCTTGCCGACGCCGCTGAACATGGCGACGTAGGCATCGAGTGAGAGCTCCTGCGGGATCCACACCGGCGGCTTGGCCATGATCTCGACGGTCGGCCGCAGCGATGACAGCACGATCCAGATGCCGGGCAGGCAGATGACCAACATGGCCAGGAACAGCCCGATGCCATGAGCTATGCCGAGCGCCTTGTTGCGGACGCGATGCAGGCTGTTCTGGTCCATCCTCACCACTCCGCCGCGATCTGCGTGCGCGCCGCGGCGAGCTTGCGGTAGAAATAAACGGTGAACAGGATCGAAAGCAGGATCGAGAAATAGGCCATGGCGTTGGCCATGCCCATCCTGGCGTCGCTGTAAGCGGTGCGGGCAACGAGCGTCCAGACGAGCTCGGTGCGGCCGGCGGGACCGCCGTCGGTCATGATCTTGACGATGTCATAGGCGCGCGCGACGTCGAGCGAGCGGATGGTCATTGCGATGAAGGCAAACGGCATGATGAACGGCCAGGTGACATAGCGGAATGTCTGCCATGGCGTGCAGCCGTCGACGCGGGCCGCCTCGACCGGCTCGCGCGGCATCGCCAGCAACCCGGCAAGGATCAGGATCGCGAACACGGAAGTCGACGACCAGATCTCGGCGGTGAGGATGGCAATAAAGGCGAGATTGCCGTCGATCAGCCACGGGATGGCGCGGTCGGTCAGGCCGAGCGCCTGCAAGGCGTTGTTCACCAGGCCGATATTGTCGTTGAACATGAATTTGAACTGGAAGCCGACCAGGATCGGCGAAAACATCATCGGAAACATCATGATGGTGCGCAGGATACGTTGTCCGCGCGACGCCTTCTCCACCAGCAGCGCCAGCCCCAGCCCGATCAGCATTTCCAGGTTGAGCGCGACCGTCAGCAGCACCACGGTGCGGGCGAAGGCAATCCAGAAATCCCCGTTGCTCAGGATGTTGACATAGTTGCGCGCGCCGATGAAGACCCAGAGTGTCTCCGGGTTGGTCAGCCGGAACGGCGTGAAGCTGGAGTAGAGCGAAAGCAGCAGCGGCAAGACCACCACCGCCGCCAGCACGATGACCGCCGGAAGCAGGAGCAGCAATGGCGGCGAGGGTCTCCAGCCTTTCATGTCGATCCGGTTCTGGTTGGTGCCCGGACACCGAAGGCCGCCATCGGCGAGCTGGGATCAAGACAAAGCGTGTTGCGCATGGTTCAAAAAAAGTCGGGGCGCCGCTCTTCGATGAGCGCAGCGCCCCGTGGAAAGAT
The DNA here is from genome assembly GCF_003997065.1 of Mesorhizobium sp. M6A.T.Ce.TU.016.01.1.1. Classification (NCBI taxonomy): domain Bacteria; kingdom Pseudomonadati; phylum Pseudomonadota; class Alphaproteobacteria; order Hyphomicrobiales; family Phyllobacteriaceae; genus Mesorhizobium; species Mesorhizobium sp. M6A.T.Ce.TU.016.01.1.1. The sequence continues at coordinate 251,924 of NZ_RZTJ01000003.1, forward strand.
GTCAAAGTTTGCCAGCGTCTTCGAGGATCTGGGTGGCCTTGGCGGCAGCGTCGTCCAGCGCCTGCTTGGAGGTCTTGTCGCCGAGGATGGCCGCCTGCAACTCGGGATAGACGGCGTTGGAAATTTCGATCCATTCAGGTGTCTGCGGTACGGCGAATGCGTGTTTCGCTTGTTCCTGGAAAGCCGCCAGCACTTCCGTCTTGTAAGGATCGCCGGCCGCTTGCTGGATGTCCCAGTCCCACACCGCGGTGCGGGTCGGCAGTGGTCCGCTTGCTGCTTCAAGCTTCTGGCTGTCCTCGTTGGTCAGGAACCACACCAGCGACGCCGCAGCTTCCTTGCTGGCGCAGTTTTCGGTGACCGAAAATCCATGATGCCCCGACCAGCCGGTGCGAATGCCAGCCGAACCTTTCGGCGCCACCTTTACCCCGACATTGCCGGCGACCTTCGATGACTTCGGATCGTTGAAGAACCCTGCCCAGCCCGGCCAGTCGAGGTTGATGGCAACCGTGCCCGAGGCAAAGCCCTGGCCGAGATCGTCCCAGAGATAGTTGGTGGTGCCGGCCGGCACCGCCTTGGCCTTGTAGAGATTGACGAACCAGTCGAGCGCCTGCACGCCGGCCTCCGAGTTGAAGGCGGGCTTGCCGTCCTTGTCGAGATACTCGCCGCCCTCGGCGATGAGCATCTCGTAGAAGCGGCCGTTGATCGCCTCTTCCTTGCCAGCGAACTGGGTGCCGTAGAAATCCGGCGGGCTGGCGAAGAATTCCGCCTGCTGGGCGACCTCGTCCCAGGTGTCGGGCGGCACCAGTTCCGCGCCATACTTGGCCTTGTAGGCGGCCTTCTTGGCCTCGTCCTGATAAAGGCTTTTCTGGTAGTAGAGCGCGGAGACGTCGAACTGCGCACGCGGCAGCATCGCCAGCTTTCCGTCGAGCGTCGAGGCCTTGATCGTCGACGGCACGAAGGCGGCGACTTCCTCCTTGGGCAGCAGCGTGTTGAGATCGGTGTAGATGTCAGGATATTGCGGCGCGAAGGACGAATGGTTCGAGCCGACGCACCAGTTGATGCTGCCGGACGCGATGTCCGACTTGATTTCCTTGTCGAGTTCGAAGTGGTTCTTCTTCGAGATCACGTTGACCTTGGCGCCGGTCAGCTTTTCCCATTCGCCGATGCGCGCGTAGAGCCCTTCATATTGCTGGCCGCCAATCAGCTTGGCGTCGATGGTGACGCCGTCGAACTTGCCGGGCAGTTCGGCAGCAAAAGCAGCGCCCGCGCCAAGCGCAAGCAGCGCCACGCCGGCCGACAGGCCGTAAAACAATCTGGTCATTTGGTTCCTCCCAACGGCCTGCGTCGGCGAACTCGTATCGATCCGATCTGCAGCGCTTCATTCATATACAAACAAAACATTTATGTAGTCGTCAAGTTGAAAGTTCTTTCCGGATGCGGGCCATTGTGCGTATATGAAAGCCGAAATTCACTGGGGAGCGATTATGGCGGAGGACGAGGACGATGACCGATATCGTGCCCCGGCGCTGGACAAGGGGCTCGACATTCTCGAGCTTCTGGCCGGCGTCGACGGTGGCTTGACGCAAGCGGAAATCGCCAAGAAGCTCGACCGCAGCCCCAACGAGTTCTACCGCATGCTGGACCGGCTGGTGCGACGGGGCTACGTCACGCGGCCCGACGGCGATCGTTATTCGCTGACGCTCAAGCTGTTTGGCCTGGCGCAGTTGCACGCGCCGGTGCGACGGCTGGTTTCCTACGCGACGCCGCTGATGCGCGAGCTTGCCGAAACCTCGCAGCAGGCAAACCAGCTTGTCGTCTTCGACCGTGGTTCCGCCGTGGTGATCGCGCAGCAGGAGGCTCCTGACTACTGGGGCATCTCGATCCGCGTCGGCTCCCATATCAGCCTGTTCGACACCGGCTCCGGACATGTGCTGTTGGCCTTCCGCTCGCCGGAAGAGCGGCAGATGATGATCTCCGAATATCTGCGCAGCACCGACAGGCCGCCTCAGTCACCGGAGTTCTTTGCCCGCCTCGACCAAGTCCGCGAGCGCGGCTATGAGATGATGGCGTCGCTGCAGACCGCCGGCGTGTTCAATCTGACGGCACCCGTTCTTGGCTCTGACGGCAGGGCAATCGCGGCGCTGTCGATCCCTTATATAACGCTGGTCAATGCCCCCAAGGCGCCGGACATAACCCGGACAATCGAATTGCTGCGGGCGGCGAGCGAAAAACTCTCGCAACTGGCGGGGTCGGCCGTCAACTCGAAGTGAATTCTTATTTGAATGAAGAATTTCTCCATGAGATGATCCTGGAACGCCAGAGGAGGAGCGCGCCGTCATGATCTTCGATACCCATCTGCACCTGATCGACCAGTCGGTGCTGCGCTATCCCTGGCTCTCCGGCGTGCCGGCGCTCAACCGCGATTTTTCCCACGACGAATATGCAGTCCAGGCTCGCCGTGCCGGCATAGAGGGTGCGTTGCATATGGAGGTCGATGTCGATCCCGCCGACATCGAGGCCGAGACCGGTCATGTGAAAGCGCTGTCACAACAGAGGGCTAGTCTGCTGCGCGGGGCAATCGCCTCCTGCCGACCGGAAGAGCCTGGCTTTGCCGCTTATCTCGAGCGCCAGCGCGCCAATCCCTTCGTCAAGGGTTTTCGCCGTGTCCTCCACGTCATGCCGGATGAGCTTTCGGAGGCCGCGCTGTTTCGCGAAAACATCATGCGGCTTGCCGGCACCGGCCTAACCTTCGATCTCGTCGTTCTGCCGCATCAGATCCCCAAGGCGATCGCACTCGCCGATCTCGCGCCGGATGTGCAGTTCGTGCTCGACCATTGCGGCGTGCCCGACATCAAGGGCAGCGGCGAGCATCCCTGGCGCGAGCATATGGCGGAGATCGCGCGGCGCCCGAACGTCGTCGGCAAGATCTCCGGTGTGGTTGCCTATGCGGCTGCCGGATCCTGGACCGTCGAAACCCTGCGCCCTTATGTCGAGCACACCATCAAATGCTTCGGCTGGGACCGCGTCGTCTGGGGCAGCGATTGGCCGGTCTGCACGCTTGGCGGCGGGCTAGCGACCTGGGTTGCAGCGACGCATGCGCTGCTTGGCGGCGCAAGCGCCGAGGAACGGCAAAAGCTGCTCTCCGCCAACACGAAGCGGCTGTGGAGTTTGTAAGCCGCCTCAGATTGTCGCCGATACGTGCCGCTCGCGACCGTAAAGCGAAACCAGCAGCACGATGACCAGACCAAGCGCAGCCTGCACTGTCGAGGGCCGGAAGCCGAGGCCGATCAGCAGCGTGTTGATCTCCGTCAGCACCAGCACGCCGGCGATGGTGCCGAAATAATTGCCGCGGCCGCCGACAAGGGCCGCGCCGCCGACCACGACTGCCGCGATCGTCTGGAACAGATAGGGCTGGCCGACATCGCCATAGGCCGAACCGGTGAAGCCGAGCAGCAGCACGCCAGCCGCGGCAGCAAAGAAAGCGCTTGCCGCGTAGGTCACCGTCCACATGCGGACCGGATCGATCAGCGCCAGCGGGGCTGCACCGGGGTTGCTGCCAAGCGCGTAAAGGCGGCGGCCGTAGGCCGTGCGCGCCAGCACCAGCGCCACCAGCAAGGTCAGCACCGCAACGCAGGGCACCAGTGCCGGCACCGGCAGCGGTCCGACCGAACCGCCGATCGAGACGAAGGCGGAAACAGCTGCAGGCGCCGATCCGGATGGAAAGCCGCCGGTCCACAACAGCACGGCGCCTTGCACGATCATGCCAACGCCAAGCGTGACGATCAGCGGGTGGATGTCGAGCCCGCGCGAGATCAGGCCGTTCAGCGCCCCGATCAGCACGGCGAGCACGCCAACGATCACGCAGACAAGGGCAAAATTCCAGCCGGCGCCGTAGAGCTGTGCCGCAACGACATTTGCGAAGCCGATGATGAAGGGGATCGACAGGTCGATGCCGCCGAGGATGACGACGAGCGTTTGGCCGATCGATGCCACCGCCAGCAGCGAAGCGATGACCAGCAGCGCGCGGATGGCGAACGGTGCGGAATAGCCCGGGATGAGCAGCGTGCCGACAATCTGCAAGGCGGCAGCGACCGCAAAGGCGCCTGCGACGCGGGCATTGGTGGACTGAAACCAGGTCTGGCTCATGCTTCTCAGCCTTTCCGTCCGGAGAGCCGTTCCTGCAGCGCCGTCATGATGACCGCTACAACCAGAATGACGCCATAGGCGATCTGCAGCACATAGGTGGAGACGTTGAAGGCGGTCAGCACGCTCTGCAGCAGGAAGATATCGATGGCGCCAATCGCGGCGCCCAGAAGACCGCCGCGCCCGCCGGCAAGGCTGACGCCGCCGAGCGCCACCGCTGCGATCGCGATCAGCGTGTAGGTTGGTCCGATGTTGGGATCGGCCGAACCGATCAGCGCCGTCAGCATCAAGCCCGCGCAGGCGGCGAGAATGCCGGTCATGACATAGGCGATGAAACGGACTTTGGTGACCGGAACGCCGGCCGTGTAAGCGGCGCGGTCATCGCTGCCCACCGCCATCAGCTGGTCGTAGTAGGGGGTCTGCCGCACCAGCCACCAGAACAGGAAGATTAGCGCGAGCGGCAGTGCCGACCAGGGCCCGGCCATCGCCTTCAGCCAGCCCGGCGCCGGGCCGATCGGCGCCGGCAGGATGGTCAGGGTCATGCCGGTCAGGATCAGATAGGTGCCAAGCGTCGCGACGATCGGCTGGATGCGAACGACGGTCGCCAGAAAGCCGTTGGCCGCGCCGACCAGCGCGCCGATCAAAAGCGCCGCCGGTACGATGACCAGCGGCGAAGTCATGCCGAGCTTGAGAAACAGCAGCTGGATAACGATCGCATTGACGAAGCCCATCAGTGGCCCGACGGAAATGTCGATGCCGCCGCGCCCGGCGAGGATCACAGGAGCCGAGGCAAGTGCTGCGCCGATCAACGGCGCGGCGAGCCCGATCAGCGCGCCCCATGCGGAAGGATGGAAGCGTGACGGATTGAGCAGCAGATTGACCGCGATCAGGATGACCAGCAGCACCGTCGCGAAGCCCGCGCCACGCCATCGCTCTGCCATGCGCCGAAACCCGCTCATGCCGCGCGTCCGAACATGGCGGCGATCACCGTATCGCTTTTCATCTCGTCTCCGGTGATTTCGGCCGCCACCTGCTGTTCGCGGAAAACCAGCACGCGATGGCAAAGCAGGAGGATCTCCTCGATCTCGCTCGACAGGATGACCAGAGCCATGCCGTCCGCCGCCAGTCCCCGGAAGACATCGTAGAGGACATGGCGCGTCGCCACGTCGACACCGCGCGTCGGGTCGTTGAGCAGCAGGATCGCCGGCTCCAGCGCCAGTGCCCTAGCCAGCAGCACTTTCTGCTGGTTGCCGCCGGACAGCGTGGTGATCGAGGCATCCGGCCGCGGCGCGACGATGGAGAGCTTGTCCCGGTAACTCTCGTAGCGCCGCCGCCGTGCGGCGAAGCTGAGCAGGCCGAAACGCATGTCACGCGACAGTGTCGAGACGGCAAAATTGTCGAGCACCGATTGGGTCGGAAAGATGCCGGTAGCGCGCCGGTCGCGCGGCAAATAGGCGATGCCGCTGGCGACCGCCTTGCGGAAGCTGGTGATCGCGCGCGCGTCGATGGTCACGCCACCGCCGGCCGGCTGCTCCAGCCCGGCCAGCACTTTCAGGAAGCGCTCCTGCCCATGGCCGTCGAGGCCGGCAAGGCCGACGATCTCGCCCGGCGCAATGGTCTGCGTCACGGGGTTCGCGCCCGGCGCGATCACCAGGCCGCGCACCGAAAGGCTGGCGCGATCAGCCATGCGCCAGCTCCGCCGCCGTGCGTGGCGCCATCGCCTTGAGAAGCTCGGATGCGGTGGACGTGCCGCGTTCCTCGGTCGTCACCACGCTGCCGCCGCGCAGCACGGAAATCCGATCGGAAAGCGCCATCACCTCGTCCATGCGATGGGTGATGAACAGGATCAGGCAACCTTCGGAGGCAAGCTTGCGCATCATGGCGAAAACCGCCTCGCGGTCGGCAAAGTCGAGCGCGGCCGTCACCTCGTCAAGAATGAGAATGCGCGGATTGCGGACGACGGCGCGGGCAAGCACGACCAGCTGCTGAACGGCCAGCGGCAATTGCCCGGCAAATTGGTCGAGCGGGATCTCGGTCACCGCGAACTGTCTCAGCACCGCTTGTGCGCGCTGCCGCCGCTCTGCGCGTGGCACGGTGCGCGTCAGCAAGCCGTCGAGGCCGAGCAGGATGTTATCCGTCACCGAACGGTCGGGCGCGATCAGCACTTCCTGGAACACGGTGGCGAAACCGGCAGCCTGGAACGCCGCCGGCCCGAAGCCGGCGAAGGGCGCCCCATTGAACAGGATCGTGCCGCTGTCCGGCTCGACAATTCCCGACAGCAGCTTGACCAGGGTGCTCTTGCCCGAACCGTTCTCGCCCAGGATGGTGTGGATCGTGCCGGCCCGAAACGCGATGGAGGCATTCGCGAGAGCGACGGTTTCGCCATAGCGTTTCGAGACACCCTGAACATCCAGCATGAGGGATTCCTGATAGGGAAAGCCGGCTCCGCTTCCGCGGCGCCGGCTTCTAGGAGCTTACTTGGCGCAGGCGTCCGGCACCTTCGAATAATCCCAGCCCTTGGTTGGCGCAGGATTGGCGAAATAGGCATCGAGCCATTCTTCCGGCATCGGATCCTGCGGCGGAACCGGGAAGATCGACACTGCGTCCGCCGTCATGCAGTCCTTGTACCAAGCGCCGAGGTCGGCATTGTGGACCGGCGGAATCGGGATCAGCAGCGTGTTGAGCTTCGGCTTTTGTCCGTCGAGCATGCGCGCGCCGACGCGAAACAGCGTCTCGGCAGTCCAGTGCGGCAGAACCGCATGGCCTTCAAAACGATATTTGTCCGGATTGGCTTTCCAGTAGCCGAGCGCGTCGCCGGTGATCGAGCCGGTGATCAGCGGGGCAGGGCGGCCGGCTTCGGCAAAGGCCTCGGCGACGACGCGGCTTTCGCTGCCCGTCGTCCACACCGCATCGATCGGCGCCGGATTGGTGGCGATCGCCTGCAATGCCGTCGTCTTGGTGACGTTGGCCGTCCAGTTGCCGTTGACGCTGCGCGAGACCTTGAGCTTAGGGTTCTCGGCCAACGCCTTGTCGGCGCCCTGACGCTCCTGCACGACGATCGGATGACCTGCGATGCCTTCGACCAGAAGTATGCTGCCGCCACCCGGTATTGCCTTGCCGATCGCCGTCATCATGTCGTAGCCCCAGCGCGCATAGTTGGAATCGACGTTGATGGCATTCGGGCTGGTCACCGACCCAGCCGCCGTGATGAAGGGAATGCCGGCCTTTGCGGCGGCATCGATGGCATCATCCAGCGCCGTCGCCGAGCCGGGGATCGAGGTGATGATCGAACATTTCTTATCGATGAAGGCGCGGATCTGGTTGATCTGCTGGCTGGCATCGTTGTTGGAGTCCGACACTTCGAAGCTCGCCACCGTGCCGTCGGCGATCAGTCCGTCGACAAGCCGCTTCAACTCCTTGGTGACGGTGACCCGCCACGGATTGCCCTGGTAGGATTCCGAGTGGCACCATTTCCACGGCTTCGCCGGCGGCGTGAAATTGTCCCACGCCGATGGCAGGATCTTCTGCGGCGCGCCGTCATATTGCGCCTTCAGTTCAGTTGGCAGTCCAGCGATCACGCCCGAAACGTCCTGGGCGCAGGCGATTGTCGTGATCGATGCAAGGGCGGTCGCAGCCATAAGGCCGCGGATCAGGCTGTTCATAGTCTCCTCCATTCGTTGTTTCAGGCTCCTCCACCGGCAGTGCCGGACACCCGTGCCGGGAAACTCTCCAGAAACAGGCGATTAAGATCGGCGACGACGCGGCCGGCATCGTGCTTTTCGGTCAGGCCGAGATTGATGCGATCGGACGCCGCCTGCTGGAAGGCCATGTAGCCATCGTGGCGTGGCCTGACCCAGGCGCCTTCGAGTGTGGCGCGCGTATCCTTGTAGAAATTGCCGGCGGCTGCATTGACGGCGGCATCGTCCCAGGCTGCGGCGTGGCCAGGCTGGCCGCCGGCCAAAGCATAGGGGCCGCGCTGCACGTCACCGCTGGCGATCCAGTAAGCGAAGTCGATGGCCGCCTGCTTGGCCTTCGAAAAGGCCGACACGGCGATGCCGGTGCCGCCGAGCGCCGAGCCGACCGGACCGGCATTGCCCGCAGCCGGGATGTCCGCGAAGGCAAGGCGGTTGGTCCGGAATCCGGCAATGGCATAGGAGACATAGCCATAGATCAGCGGCGCGCAGGCGATCCGCGAGCCGGACCTGGCCATTTCCTCCAGGACGTCGATCGGGTCCATGCCGAGGCAGGCCGGGTCTACGAGAGCCGCGATCTCGCGCATCATCTCGAAAACGCGGCTGCCCACATCAGCGTTTACGTGAGCGCCAGGCTCCTCGACGGCGGGCCGGCCGAGATTGCCGGCAAGCGTGTAGAACACCATCAGCGAATGCGGCGGCCTGAGCGGCAACAGCATGTGGCCTTGCCGCGCCAGATCGAGCATTTCGCTCCAGCTCGCCGGCTGAGCGGAAAGCATATCAGGCCGCCACGCTTGCACCTGGCTCGCCGTATCGATCGGAAACGCCCACTGCCGGCCTTGCCAGTTGTAGCTCGGATAGGACCGGCCGACGCTGCCCGCCGCCAGCGTCGCACGTTCCGCTTCGCGGCCCGCGACGTCGAGCGGCGCCAGGCAATTCTCGGCGGTGATCTGGCCGACATGCGGATGATCGATGACGATCAAATCATAGGCACGGGCCAGTTCCTCGACCGGGAAGGATTCGAAATCCTGCAGCGAGCGCTTGTCCCATTCGATAGTAACGCCAGTCCGCTGCTTCCACAGTGCCGAACAGGCGACCATCGGGTCGTAGCCGCGCGGATGGCTCCAGGTCATGCCTTTGAGCCTCACGTCGCTCACAGCCCGAACTCCTTGCGGATCTTTGCGCTGTGCTCGCCGATGCGTGGCGCGGCGCGCTCGACCTTCGCACGCACACCATCGACCCGGAGCGGCGAGCGCGTGGTGAGGATCGAGACGTCATCCTCGCGCGTCACCGTCTGCAGCATGTCGAGAACCTGGAAGCCTTCGCTGGCCATCATCTCCGGCCAGGTCAGCACCCTGGCGCACCAGATGTCGGCAGGCTCGAGGATGGCAAGCCACTCGTCGACCGTCTTCGTCGCGATTTTTTGCGCGATGATCGCCTTGATCTCGTCGCGGGCGGTGAACCATGTCGACGGCTGGTCGCGGTAGGGCGCAAGCTCTTCGAGCCCCAGAAGATCGGCCAGCTTCGGGATCGGCGTCATGGCGATCGCCAGATAACCGTCCTTGGCCGGATAGACGCCGTAAGGCGCCGATAGATAGGCATGGGCGCTGCGGAAGGCCGATCGCCGCGGCAGGCGGCGCCCGTCATTGAGATGCGTGGTCAGCACCTCGAACTGGAAGTCGACCAGCGCTTCGAGCAGACTGGTCTCGACATGGCTGCCCGTGCCGGTCACGCCGCGCCGCACCAGTGCGGCAAGAATTCCTTGCGCGGCGGCGGAGCCCGCCAGCATGTCGGCAATTGCCAGGCCGAAAGGCACCGGTCCCTGGTCCTCGTCGCCGTTGAGCCACATCACGCCCGAGCGTGCCTGCGCCAGCAGATCCTGACCGGGCCGCTTGACCCAGGGACCTTCCTCGCCATAGCCGCTGATCGACGCATAGACTAGGCGCGGGTTGATCTTGCGCACCGCCTCAAAGTCGAGGCCCAGGCGCTCAATGACACCTGGCCGAAAATTCTGGATCAGCACGTCGGCCTTGGCCAGCAGGCCGCGTAGCGCCGCAAGGTCGGCCGCGTCCTTGAGGTCGATGGCAAGACTTTCCTTGGCCCGGTTGATGGCATGGAAGATGGTGGAATCGCCACCGATCTCGGTGTCGCTGAGATAAAGCCGGCGCGACAGGTCACCGCCATCCGGCCGCTCGATCTTGATGACACGGGCGCCGAGATCGAGCAGTCGCAGCGAGCAGTAAGGCCCGGACAGGAACTGGCTCATGTCGACGACGACTAGGCCGGTCAGCGGCAATTCGGCGGCGGCGGCCATCGCCTATTTCTCTGTCTTGCCGGCGAAATCGGCCGGATTGCGGTATTTCACCGTCTGCAGGTGCTCGCAATAAAGTACGAGCTCTCCTTCACCCTTGAAGACTTCATAGCTGGCGCGGATCAGACCCATCTCCTTGTATTTGGGTTTCTTGTCGAGGTTGGAGCGGATCGAATAGATCGTGTCGCCGATGAACACCGGCTTGATGAAGCGCAGTTTGTCGTAGCCATAGGAGAAGGCGTTGACGCAATTGGTGGCGACGAGGCCGAGCCCGGCCGAGAACACGAAGGCGCCGGCGACCAGGCGCTTGCCGAATATGCCTTCCGTTTCGGCGAACATCTGGTCCTGCACGTAAGGGTGGATATCGAGCACCAGCGCGTTGAAAAGGTGGCTGTCGCCCTCGGCCATGGTCCTGCGCAGCGAACGGATTTTCTGGCCGACCGGCCAGTCCTCGTAGAACCAGTTCTCCGCGTTCCAGACCGGGAGATCGGCGTGGTCCTTCGGCATGTTGGCGGGATGTGTCGACGCCACGCCGACGGTCGGCGCGAAACCAGTCATGACGGTATCCGTTGGAAGCACGGATCATCCGTCCGGGCGCGCCGCGGGCCAGCAAATTGCATGATCGATCCTCCCGCAATCTTCTTTTGTGAATAGTATTTTCACATATGGGGTTGTGTTGCAAGCGTGAACAGGCGAAATTTTGCCCCAATCCGCGGCGGGCAACGCCGGCGGAACAAGGGAGGATTTGATGCAGAATGCCTGTCTGGTCTTCGTTGGCAGCCTCAACCGCGAGGCGCCGTATTTTCAGGGCGCGCGCGGCGTCGGGATCAGCGTTTACAGTTTCGACGAGGAGACGCTGGAGACGCGGAAATTGGCCGAGACGGGTGACGTCGACAATCCGACCTTTCTGTCGGTGACGCCGGACGGCTCCTACATCTATGCCAACTCCGAAGTGTTCGCCTGGCGCGAAGGCGTGGTCTCGGCCTACCGCTTCGACAGGCAGACCGCCGCGCTTTCCTACATCAACAAGCAGCCGACCCTTGGCAGCATCACGGCGCACAACACCATAATGCGCGACGGGACGAAGCTCTTAGTCGCCAACTACGGCATGGGCGAAGGCGGTCCCGATCGCTCGATCGCGGTCTATGGGCTGCGCGAGGATGGCGGCCTGACCGCGCCGTTGTCGAGCGTCGCCCATGCCGGAACTGGTCCCGATACAGTTCGTCAGGAACGCCCCCATGCTCACAGCGTCACCGAGACAATTGCCGGCGGCGTGGCGATCGTCGCCGATCTTGGCATCGATCGGCTTGTCTCGTACCGCGTCGGGCCTGATGGCGGCCTGACCAGACTGGCGGAGTCGGTGCTTGCCTCAGGCGCCGGCCCACGTCACGTGGCGCTGCATCCGGGCGGGCGCTTCGTGTTCGTGATGAACGAACTCGATTCAACGGTCGTGTCGCTTGCGCTCGACGATGTGTCAGGAAGGCTCACCGTCATCGACACGAAGCCGGCCGTGCCGGCCGAAGCGCGTGACGGCAATCATTGCGCCGACATCCAGATCTCGCCCGACGGCCGCTTCCTCTACGGATCCAACCGCGGCCATGACAGCGTTGCGGTGTTTTCCGTCGACCAGCAAACAGCCGCGCTTGCGCTGGTCGATTACACGCCCTGTGGGGGCGCTACGCCGCGCAATCTGGCACTGACACCCTCGGGCCACCACCTCTTCTCCGCCAACCAGAACGCCGACCGCATCTCGATTTTCGCGCGCGACATGGCCACCGGCCGGCTGGCCGACACCGGACGGTCCATCGATGTCGGCACGCCGATGTGCGTGAAGATCGTGCGTTGAAGCCACAGGTCTCCTTCCAGCAGCGAAGGCCTGCACGATCCTGTGATTTCGGCTGAACCATCGGCGTGGTAGTTTCCAGTCGTTTCCGTTCCGGAGTCGTCATGCGTACCAAGCTGCTAGAAATCACCCTCGCTATGCTGCTGCTGGTTGGCGGCGTTCCAGCCGGCCATGCGCAAGTGGCCGAGCGGCCGTCGCCTTCGGGTGGAGTTCTGTCGCTGCTTCCGCCTCCCCAGGTCTCTGATCATTCGATCGTGATCGCGGGACGTACGCTGAACTACCAGGCGAAGGCAGGCACGCAGTCGTTGCTGTCCGGCAAGGGCGACGTCACCGCGGCAGTTTTTCATGTCGCCTACACGCTACGCCCCGAGCCAAGCCGCGAACCTGATCCCCAGCGCCCTATCACTTTCGTATTCAACGGTGGTCCCGGAGCGGCTTCCGCCTATCTGCATATCGGCGCGCTCGGTCCACGCGTCATGGCGACGGCGGCTAATGGAAGTTTTCTTCCATCGCCGCAGAGGCTTTTGGACAACCCGAACACATGGCTCGACATGACCGACCTGGTCTTTGTTGACCCGGTCGGAACGGGTTACAGCCGCGAAGCACCCGGAACCGAGGCACGCAGCTTCTGGGGCGTCAACCAGGACGCTGCCGCGATGGGCGCCTTCATCAGGCTCTATCTGGCACAGGCGGGCCGCGCAGCATCGCCGGTGTTTCTTGCCGGCGAAAGCTATGGCGGGTTTCGGGCGGCACTGCTTGCCAAGACGCTTCAGGATGATATCGGCATCAGTCCTCGCGGCATCGTGCTCATCTCGCCGGCGCTCGAGTTCACACTCGTGCGGCCAGACGAGTTCCAGCCGCTTCACTGGGCGCTTGAGCTCCCGTCGCTGGCGGCGGTGCGCCTGCGCAGCGAAGGCGTCACCGGTTCCGAGCTGCAGGAGCGGTTGGCCGATGTCGAACGCTATGCGCTTGGCGATTATCTCGTCGCGCTTGCCAGCGGGCTCGAACAGGGTGGGCGCCTGGCGAGCCCGCGCGTGGCCGAAATCACCGGTCTGCCGCTTGAACTCGTCAAGCGAAACTTTGCACGCATTCCCACCGCACTCTTCGCCAGGGAGTTTGCACGGGCAAGGGGCAATGTTCTCAGCGCCTATGACGGCATGATCGAAACGGCGGACATCGCCCCGGAAAGCCCGAGATATAGCGGTCCTGATCCGGTCCTTGACCGAAGCGTGCCGGTGCTCACTTCCGCCTTTGTCAGCTATATGCGTGACGAATTGAAATTCCGCACCGATCTCAGCTATCGGCTTCTCAACCGTGAAGTCAGCGGCAATTGGGATTATGGGACGAGCCCGACGCGTCAGGGCTATGTCGGCGTGATGGATGACCTTCAGCAGGCGCGCGCGTTGAACCCCGGCCTCGGCGTTTTGATCGTCAACGGCTACACCGACCTGGTGACACCCTATTTGGTGTCACGCTATCTTGTCGGCCAGATTCCTTCGCTTCCTGGCGCGAAGCCCATCCGCGTCGACCTGCTGGAAGGCGGCCACATGATGTATTTCAGGCCAGACAGCCGGCGCGCGCTGAGAGAGGCCGCGACCGAGCTTTACCAAGCGCCGAAGTGAAACAGCTTGTGAAGCAATTTTTGCTTTCCAAATGTGAAAGACGCTTTGGCTGCCTTCGAACGATGCGTGCGGCCATGAACGCGGTTGTAGCCGGATAGTCGATCATCACCCGATGGTCTTCGTCTAACCGGGTGGATCCAGTCGCCATCACTACGTGTAGGTGCCGGCCTGAATGCCGGACGCCAACTCTTTTCGATGAGCGCATTGACAAAAAATCATCGCCGCAATAATCCAATATATTGGATGCAATACGCGGACCACTTGCGACAAAAGCACACCAGGTGCGTGATGATCGTCGACAAACCTGGACCTGAGGATACAAGCCAATGAACCTGGATCGCGTCATTACCGTCGTCGGAGCCCATGCCGAGGGCGAGGTGGGCCGGGTGATCACCGGCGGCGTCCTGCCGCCGCCGGGTGCTACGATGTTCGAGCGCATGGAGAATCTGGAACGCGAAAGCGCGTGGCTTCGCAACATGCTGCTGTTCGATCCGCGCGGCAGCGTCAATGCAGCCGTCAACCTGATCACGCCGCCGATACGCGCCGACGCCGATATCGGCATGATCGTCATGGAGTCGGACTACTTCGTGCCGATGTCGGGCTCGAACCTGATCTGCACGGTCACGGTCGCCCTCGAGGCGGGCATGATCCCGATGCGCGGCGCTGAGACTATCGTCAGGGTGGACACGCCGGCCGGCCTGGTCGAGGTGACGGCGGATTGCAGTGGCGGCAAGTGCCGTCGCATCACGTTCCGCAACGTCCCGTCGTTCGTCATGCATCGCGACCGGATGGTCGACGTGCCCGGGATCGGATCGCTACGGGTCGATGTCGCCTATGGCGGCATGATCTACTGCATTGTCGATGCCGAGGACGTCGGCGTCACCCTGGCGCGCGACGAGGCGCGCGACCTGATCGAGCTCGGCGAACGCATCAAGGCGGCAGCGGCCGAACAGCTTCCCTCGATCCATCCGGAGAACCCGTCGATCAACACCGTCAACCAAACCGAGTTCGCCGGTCCGCTGCGGGTCGTCGACGGCGTGAAGACCTCGAAGAATGCCGTGGTCGTCTCTCCCGGTCGGCTCGACCGTTGCCCCTGCGGCACGGGAACCTCAGCGCGGATGGCCTTGCTGCATGCGCGCGGCGATCTCGCTGTGGGCGAGCGCTTCCGGCATACTTCGATTCTCGACACCGTCTTCGATTGCCGCATCGTTGAAACGGCGATGGCGGGCAATGTGCCCGCGGTGGTGACTGAGATCTCCGGGCGCGCCTGGCTGACCGGAGTGAGCCACTACGGGGTTGATCCGGAGGATCCATTTCCCGAGGGCTACCGCCTGTCGGACACCTGGTTCAGGTAGCCGCCGACAAAACTTTGCCGGCTAATCAGACTGCGCAAAACCCATCACGCAACGCGAACCGAACAGGCAAAAGCCGATGACGAAATCTAAGAATACCGACCTGACCTGGCTCAACCCACCACCACATCACGCGTTTTCCGGCAACACTTTGAATGTGCGCACCGGCAAGGAGACCGATTTCTGGCGCGAGACATTCTACGATTTCTGGCGCGACAGCGGTCATTTCCTCTATCGCCAGGTCGAGGGCGACTTCAGCGCCGAGGTCACGGTCAAGGGCGACTACAAGGTGCTCTACGACCAGGCCGGATTGATGGTCCGGCTGAGCGAGACGCATTGGGTCAAGGCCGGCATCGAATTCACCGACGGGCTGATGTATTTCTCCGTCGTCGTCACCAACGATGCGTCCGACTGGTCGCTGGTCAGCATTCCGGCAAGTCCGGACGGCGTCAGGATCCGACTGACCCGCCACGCCGAAGCGATCCGCATCCAGTATCTGGATGCGTCCGACGGCCACTGGAAGCCGGTGCGGCTTGCCTATTTCCCACCCTCGAAAACGATCGATGTCGGCATGATGTGCTGCTCGCCGCAACGTGAAGGTTTCGAAGTCACATTCAGTGATTTTTCGGTCGGCCCGGCGATATCGAGGGAACTCCATGACTGACACGCCCCAAGCGGTGCCGGCCGCGAGCCGCGCGCGTCGAGATGCGGACAAGGTCCGCTGGGCGATCGTGGGGGCAAGCCAGATCGCCCGCTCCTGGGTCGCCAAGGCAATCCAGTCGGTGCCGGATGCGGAGTTGGTGGCCGTTGTCAGCAGGAGTGCGGAGCGCGGCCGTTCGTTCGCCAACGATCTCGGGATACCGGTATCCGCGACAAGCCTCAAATCGCTTCTTGCCGAAACCGCGATCGATGCAGTCTACGTCTCGACCAACAATGCTAGGCATCGCGACGACACGCTCGAAGCTGCGGCAGCGAGCCTGCACGTGCTCTGCGAAAAGCCGCTCGGGCTGACGCTGTATGATGCCGTCGAGATGGCCAGGGCCTGCGACCGCGCCGGCGTCGTCCTGGCGACGAACCATCATATGCGTGGCGCGGCGACGCACAGGGCGATCCGCGACCTGGTGCTGACAGGCCAAATCGGCCGGCCGCTCGCCGCGCGCGCGATGTATTGCGAATACTTGCCCAAGGAGTTGCAGACCTGGCGCACGAAGGACAAGGAACAGGGCGGGGTCATCTACGACCTGACCGTGCACAATGTCGACGTTCTGCGCTTCGTCCTCGCGGACGAACCGGTCGAGGTCATGTCGATGAAGGCGAGCAGCCTGATCGGCGAGAATGGTGTCGAGGACCAAGTGCAATCCATCGTCAACTTCGCTTCCGGGTTGATTGCCTACATGCATGAGGGCCAGGTGTTCGCCCATCACGAGACCGCGCTTGAGATCCATGGCACCGAAGGGTCGATCTATGGCCGGGGCATCCTGGATGAGGCGCCGTCCGGTCGGGTTTATCTTCGCCGCGGCACCGAGATGACGGAAATCCCGGTCGAGCCCGCCAACCTCTACGCCGCCACGATCGCCCAGTTCGACGCGGCAGTGCTTCATGGCGAACGTCCGGCGGCGACGGGTTGGGACGGCGTCGCCTCGCTGGCAACGGCACTGGCGGTCAGACGCTCGGCGCAAGAGGGGGTGCGTGTGTCCGTGCCGCGCTTCGAGGGAAATCCGCCCGTTCCGGTGGTGTGACATGGCCGTATCGGCGCTGCCGCAAGGTCGATTTCATAGTGGACTTTCAAATAGAATATTGTAGATTGGATACATTATTGCGAAAGCGAGTCCAAGGAGAGACCAGACGATGACGCATTGGCAGGGGGTGTTCCCGGCGGTTACCACCAAGCTCGACCAGGACGGTTCGATCAATCTCGAAGCGACGCAGGCGAGCATCAACCGCCTCATCGACAATGGCGTTTCAGGCATTATCGTGCTGCCGATGCTGGGCGAGAACGCCTCGCTGCTGCCGCAGGAGAAGGAAGCCGTCATCCGGGCAGCAAAGGAAGCCGTTGCCGGCCGCGTTCCGCTTCTCTCCGGCCTTGCCGAGATTTCGACCGCGGGCGCGGCCGCGAGCGCCCGCAAGTACCAGGATTACGGCGCCGAAGGCCTGATGGTGTTCCCGAGCCTCGGCTACAAAACCGACCCGCGAGAGACGGCCGAATGGTACAAGGCGATCGCCGGTGCCAGCGACCTGCCGATCATGATCTACAACAACCCGATCGCCTATGGCGTCGACGTCACGCCCGCCATCCTCAAGGTGCTGGCCGAATGCCCGACCATCGTGGCGGTCAAGGAAGAGACCGGTGACGTGCGCCGGGTCACCGACATGTTCATCGAGCTGGGCAGCCGCTTCGATATCTTCTGCGGCGTCGACGACCAGATCGTCGAAAGCATGTCGCTTGGCGCGACGGGCTGGGTTTCGGGCATGACCAATGCCTGGCCGAAGGAATGCGTCGAGATTTTCACCCTGTGTGCGGCCGGGAATTTTGCCGGGGCACGCGACCTCTATCGCATCATGACGCCGTCCTTCCACCTCGATACGCATGTGAAGCTCGTTCAATACATCAAAATGGCCGAGCACCTCGTCTACGGCGCGCCCGAATGGACCCGGGCGCCGCGACTGCCACTGGCCGGCGAGGAGCGCGAGCGCGTCGTTGCCACGATCAAGGCGACAATCGAGCAGCTCAAGCAGATGCAGTCACGCCGGGCCGCCTGATCCCACGCGGACGTCTGGGTCGGCACGCAAAGCTCCGCGTCGTCGGTTGCGCTTCGAAAGCCGCAGCCGATGGATGTGTCAGGGATGGATTGCATGGATAAAGTTCCAATGTTCGGCGTGTCCGACCTGAAGCAGGTCCGCGATATGGCGCGGCGGCTGGACACGTCCTGGATTGGCGATGGGTTTTCCCGCGACGGCGGCTCCGACGTCAGAAACATCATGTCTCCCTTCGATGGGGAGACGATCAGCGAAGTCGCCTTTGCCAGCGAGAGGCAGGTGGATCTTGCCGTGCACGCCGCCCGCGCCGCGCTGAAGGCAGATTGGGGCACGATGGGGCACGAGCGACGTGCGGCGTTGATCCGCGCGCTGGCGGACGCCGTCGAAAAGAATCGGCTCGAATTGGCGCTTCTCGAAAGCCTCGACGTCGGCAAGCCCATCCTGCATTCCTACAATGACGATGTGCCGACGACGGTCGGCGTGCTGCGCTGGTATGCCAGCCTGACCGAAACCGCCTACGATCTCAGCCCTGCCCGTCGCAATGGCGTGCTCAGCCAGATCGTGCGCGAACCGCAAGGCGTGGTCGGCATCGTCCTGCCCTGGAACTATCCGCTGACCACGCTGGCGCTGAAGATCGGTCCGGCGCTGGCCGCCGGCAACGCGGTGGTCTGCAAGCCGGCCGACGATACGCCGCTGACGACGCTGCGGCTGGCGGAACTCGCGGTCGAAGCGGGTTTCCCGGCTGGCGTCATCAATGTCGTGCCCGGCACTGGCGCGGTTGCCGGAAAGGCGCTGGGCCTGCATGATCATGTTTCGGCGATCAATTTCACCGGCTCGACCGCCACCGGACGGCGCTTCCTGCACTATTCGGCCGATTCGAATTTGAAGGAAATCTCGCTGGAATGCGGCGGCAAGAATCCTGCCATCATCCTGCCCGATGTCAAATCGCTCGACCGTTTCGCCGACGACATTGCGACCGGCTTCCTGATGAATTCCGGCCAGCTCTGCTCATCCATATCGAGGGTTCTCGCGCCGCGCACGCTGGAAGCCGATCTTCGCGACATGCTCGCCGCGAAGATGAAGGAATGGCCGATCGGCGATCCGTTCGATCCGGCCACACGCATCGGGCCGCTGGTCAGCGACACCCATGCGGCCAAGGTCAATCGCGCCATCGATAACGAGAAGCGGCACAACAGTGATTTCAGCGTGTCGGCAGCCGAAACCAAAGGCGCATCGCCACGCCTGGTCGAGCCGGTCGTGCTTTTCAATGTCGCCGAAAGCGCCGAGGCCTGGAGGGAAGAAATTTTCGGCCCGGTTCTGTCCGTCAGGTTCTACGACGATCTCGACGGCGCGATCCGCAGCGCCAATGACACGCAATATGGCCTGAGTGCCTATGTCTTCGGCGAGGATCCAAACGCAATTCGCGAGGCATCGGCCACGCTCGACGCGGGGTTCGTGGCGATCAACGCCTTCTGCGAGGGCGACTTCACGACTCCGTTCGGCGGCTTCAAGACGTCCGGCTTCGGCGGCAAGGACAAAGGCATTCATTCGCTCGACCAGTATTCCCGGACCAAAAGCATCTGGTGGGCAACATAGGAACTCAGCCTGGCCCGAAACATCCGGTCAGGTGCAAGCGAAGGTAAGTTCGACATGGCTTCCAAGGCGTATGACTACATCGTCGTCGGGGCAGGTGCCGCCGGTTCGATCGTCGCCGCCAGGCTAGGCGAGGACAAGAGCGTTCGAGTGCTGGTGCTGGAGGCCGGCCCGAGCGACAATTCCATCTACGTGCGCATGCCGGCCGCCATGTCCTACCCGCTGACCGACCAGCGCCGGACCTGGAGTTTCGAGACGGGACCGGAGGCCGCGCTCGGCGAGCGCATGATCACGCATGTCAGGGGCAAGATGCTGGGCGGCTCCGGGTCGCTCAACGGCATGGTCTATGTCCGCGGCAATCCGCGCGACTTCGACGGCTGGGCGCAGGACGGTCTGCCGGATTGGTCGTATGCGCATTGCCTGCCTTACTTCAAGAGGCTGGAAACCTATGACAAGGGCGCCAATGCCTATCGAGGCGGCGATGGCCCCATCGCGATTACGACGCTCAAAGGCGATCTGCCGGTCTTCAAGGCGTTTCTCGAGGCTGGCCAACAGGCCGGTCATCCACTCAATCCCGACTACAACGCCTATCGCCAGGAAGGCGTCCATATCTACCAGGCAAATATCGACAGGGGTGTGCGGGCGAGCGGCGGCAGGGCCTATCTCAGGCCTGCCATGCGCAGGGGCAATGTCGAGCTGAAGCTGAATGCGCTGGTGCATCGGGTCAATTTCGACGGCAAGCGCGCGGTCGGCGTTACCTACGAGGCAGATGGCGCGACCCACACAGTCGAGGCTGGACGCGAGGTGGTGCTGTGCGGCGGCGCCTTCAACTCGCCGCAGCTTTTGCTGCTGTCGGGCGTCGGTCGCTCAGACGAACTGGGCAATCTGGGTATCAAGTCCGTCGCTAATGTGCCAGGTGTCGGCAAGGGGCTGGTCGACCATGTCGCCGTTTCGGTGCGTTACCGGGCATCGCGTCGCGGCGTCTCCCCCGCCATGGACCTGAACATGTTCAAGATGGGCCTGATCGGCGCGCAATGGCTGTTCCTGCGCTCCGGGCTCGGCGTGACAAATCTTTGGGAGGTCGGCACATTCTTCAGGAGCAGTGCGGCTGCCGATTATGCCAACATCCAGCACGAGTTTCTGCCGATGCTGGGCGAACTCATGCACGGCACGGTCAACATCGAGGAGGGGTTCCAATACCAGACCTGTCTGATGCGGCCGAAGAGCCGGGGCGCCGTTACACTGAAATCAGCCGATCCGCGGATGCATCCGTCGATCATTTCCAATTACCTCGCGCATCCGCAGGACCAGCGGGATCTGATCGACGGCGTGCGTCACACCGACGAGATCATCCAGCAACGCGCTTGGGACGGCATGCGCGGGCAAGCCCTGACGCCAGGGCTCAGGACGATGCCCGATGCCGAAGTGCTTGCCTGGCTAAAGGAAAACCTCGGCACGCAGTACCACCCGTGCTCGACCTGCCGTATGGGCGTCGACGACATGTCGGTCGTCGACGCCGACGGCAAGGTGCACGAGACCGAGGGGTTGCGTGTCATCGATGCGTCGGTCATGCCGCGCATCACCAGCGGCAATTTGCACTGCCCGACCATGATGATTGCGGAAAAGCTTGTCGAACGCGTGCGTGGGCGCGCGCCGCTGCCGCCAGAGACGGTTGATTATGCGGATCAGCGTTGATGCAACGCCGACATTGGACCTCAATGAAATATTGGATACGATCCTGCGACAAGTAGAACGATTCTGAAAGCGCCTGCCATGCCGACACCGCCCAAGCCTCTGTTGCAGCGCCAGACCGTAACCGCGATGGTGGCCGAATATATAGCCGCCAAAATTATCGGCGGCGACTATCCCGGCGGCCACCAGATTCGCCAGGAGGCGATAGCGGCCGAGTTGGGCGTCAGCCGGATTCCGGTGCGCGAGGCGCTTCTGCAACTGGAAGCCGAAGGTCTCGTCGTCATCAGGACGCATCGCGGCGCAGTCGTCTCCGATCTATCGGCTGACGATGCGATCGACCTGTTCGACGCGCGGCTTCTGCTGGAACCCTTCCTGGTCAAGAAGGCCATAGCGCGCCTGTCCAATCAGGACATCGCCAATGTCGAGCGAGCGCTTCGTGACTATGAGGCTGCTATCGCCAGGGGCGATCCGAAGGAGCTCAGCCGTCTCAACTGGGCCTTTCATACGGCGCTGCTCGAGCCGTCGATGCGACCGCGTTCGATGGCGGTGCTACAAACGCTCTACAGTTCGGCGGATCGCTATCTGCGCCTGCAGATCGAGCCGTTGAAGGCGCAGACCAAAGCGCTGCAGGAGCATCGTGACATTTTTGAAGCCTATCGCCTGCGTGACGCCGTCGAGACATCGAGACTGCTCAAGAAGCATGTCGCCGACGCGGCCGAAGAAATCGTCAGCCAACTGAAGCGAGGCGAAGCCGCCGGCTGATGCTGCTTCAGCTGTATCAGCCTTTTTCGTAGCGTCGAAGCCGGGCGCACATCTGCCTGTCGTTCAAAATCGGCTGAAGCGAGCGCAGCCGATCTGGATAGCCGTGACGCATCCGCAAAATCTTCGCAAGACAATCAAAGCCGAGCGGTGGTAGGGCGAATTCGTTTGACTCTGAAGATTATTGTATCCAATATCCTGTAAAGCAAGATTGTCGTAAATTGCCACCAAAAAAAGGGGAATTCGCAATGACACGCAAAGCAGGAGACGAGGTCAATTCGGGCTTGTTCACGTCAGCGATCAGCAGGAGAGCCGTACTCACCGGAATGGCCGGTTTGGGAGGCGGGGCATTCCTGTTGAGGCTGTCCACGCTGCCTGCGCAGGCCGCTGCGGGCGGCGAACTCCAGGTCATGGCCTGGGAAGGCTATGACCTGACCAACGAGCTTTCGGACTGGCGCAAGGCAAACGGCGTGACGGTCGAGGCCACGTCGATCGCCAACCAGGATGACGTGCAGGCAAAATTCGTGGCCGGCAATCCACCGCCCATCGATTTGGCCGAATACAATCAGGCCTATGCCGATCTCTACGTCCGGGAAATGAAGATCGTAAATCCGATCGATATGTCGAAAGTGCCGAACTACAATCCCGACAACCTCTTCGGCCAGTTCTACGACCAGCCGACATGGTTCGCCGACGGGCAACATTGGGGATCGCCTTATATCTGGGGGTTCAACACGATCCTGTTCAATGCCGACAAGCTGGCCAAGCCGACATCCTACGCCGACCTGCTCGATCCTTCGCTCAAGGGCAAGATCGCCATCATGGACGACACGGTAAGCTCCTGGCCGGTCGCCGCGCGCGTTGCCGGTTTCGGCGACAAATATCCGCTGCTGACCAAAGACGAGCTCGGCAAGACTTTCGCGGAATTCTCCAAATACCGCGCTCAGGCCCGCGTCATCGCCCTCAACCAGGGCGAGCTCGTCAATCTCATGGTTTCCGGCGAGGTCGTTGCAGCACTTTGCGCCGATCCCTCTATCATCACACAGACCGACCAGCAGAACATGAAGATCGAGATGGCCATGCCGAAAGAAGGCCCGGTCCTGTGGGTGGATGCTTGGTTCATCCCGATTTCGGCGGACAATATCGAGGCCGCTCACGCCTTCATCAACCAGTCGCTCGATCCCGCCGTGCAGGCCAAGGTCGCCATGGCTGTGGTTCAGGCGCCGGTTTCCAAAAAGGCGGTCGCATTGCTTGATGAGAAGTCGCGCAGCCGCATCGATTATGATGCCATTGAGACGATGTTCGCAGCCGGCCTGCCCGGCATTCCACCACGGGCATCCGACACCCATGCCACCTACGACGATTGGGTCGCGGCGTGGCAGGAATTCAAGGCGGGAATGTAGATATCCCCGTTTCAACAGGTTGAATTGAGAATTGGCTATCGGCGTTGTTGCCGATAGCGCGTTCTTGCGTGGGATCGGTCCATGAAGGCATCAAGAATTACCGCATCGGCCCGAAAATCGCACTCGATTTTCGGAAAGCACGATGCGTAGATTTAAAGTGTTAGAGCGTCCTTTGCGCGTCCAAAAGGACGCGCGGCGCTCTAATATGGGCGGGCTGCTGGCAGCACCCGCCGTTCTGTACATGGTCGTGTTTTTCGTCGTGCCGAGCCTGATCCTGTTCGTCTACAGTTTCTGGACGGCGGCCTCGTACAGGATCGTGCCGGACTTCGTGTTTTCGAACTACCTGAATTCGCTGATGTCGCCACTGTTCTGGACGGTGACGATCAACGCCATCCTGATCGGGCTTGTCACGGCCTCGATCACGTTGGTATTGGCGATCCCGGTCGGCTACTACCTCGTCTATGTCAGCCGCTCGCAGGTCATCCTCTATCTTATCCTGATCACCTGGTTCTCCAGCTATTTGGTCCGCATCTATGCCTGGCGCACCCTGCTTGGCACCAGCGGCGTCCTCAACACCATCCTGCTTCAGGCCGGCATCGTCGACACGCCGGTCGGGGTATTCCTTTTCAGCCGGTTTGCGGTCGCGATCACGCTGATCCACATCTACCTGCCATTCTGCATCCTGCTGGTGGTGTCGTCGCTCAGCGAGATCAAGAAGGACCTTGTTGACGCCGCGCGCGACCTTGGCGCCTCGCCGCTTGGCGCCTTCTTCCGCGTCATCGCGCCCAACGCCGCCAACGGGCTGGTCGGCGCCTTCATGCTGACCTTCGTCATGGTCGCGGGCGACTATGTCACGCCGCAGATGCTGGGCGGCTCGTCGGGCCAGACGACGGGGCTGCTGATCGCCGATCAGTTCCGCAAGACCGGAAACTGGCCCCTCGGTGCCGCCCAGGCCTTCCTGATGTTTCTGGTGTCGATCGCCATCTACTTCGCCGTGATGGGGCTTGGGCGTGCAACAGGTCTGATCGTGAAGCGCCGGCCTGCAAAGAAAGCGGGAGCGTAGCCAGTGGTCCTCAGAATTGTGGTCTGGTCGATCCTGGCGTTCTTGCTGATGCCGCTGGTGATTATCGTTCTGTTCTCTTTCCACGCGAGCCCGTCGCTGTCCTTTCCCTTTGCCGGCTTCAGTCTGCGCTGGTACGCCGATGTGCTTGGCAACGCCCAGCTAGGCTCGGCAATGGTCAAGAGCCTCGCCGTCGCCAGCTTCACCGCGTTGATCACGCTTGTCCTCGGTGCGGCTGCCTCGCTCGCCTGGCTTCGCCTGGGGCCGGGAGGTCGCGTCTTGCTGGAGGTGCTGTGCCTGACGCCGATCGCGCTTCCAGGCCTCTTCGTCGGCGTCTCGCTTCTGGTGCTGTTCGCCCAGGCACGCGTCCAGCTCTCGACGGTCACCATCGTCATCTCGCACGTTGTGCTGGCCCTGCCCATCCTGATCGTGGCGATGCGCGCCCGGCTTGCCTTGTTCGACCCGTCGCTGGAGGAAGCTTCGCGCGACCTGGGCGCCAGCCAGATCCAGACCTTCGGCAAGGTGACGCTGCCGCTGATCGCACCGACCTTGATCGCTTCGGCCATATTGGCGTTTGCCGTGTCTTTCGACGAATTCGTCGTGACGTCCTTCGTCGCCGGCACCGAGACGACCTTGCCCATGTATATCTGGTCGATGATGCGCCGCACCGTCACCCCGCTCATCAACGCCATTTCCACGCTCGCTCTCCTGTTCTCGATCGCCATCCTCTTCATCGCCTGGCTCATCGGCCATCTGCGCAGAAGATCAGCCGTCGCCGGCCGTACCGTGACATAAGGATCGACAGGCATGACTATTCGCCCACCGGTGATCGAGATCGCCGCTGCCCAAAAAATGTTCGGCTCGTTTCAGGCGCTGAGCGACATAAGCCTGTCCATCGAACAGGGCGAGATCGTCACCTTGCTTGGTCCCAGCGGCTGCGGCAAGACGACCCTCATGCGGCTCATAGCAGGCTTCGAGACAGTGACTGCCGGCACCGTCAAGATCGATGGCAAGGATTGTGCCGACCAGCCGCCCGAGCGGCGGCCTGTGAACATGGTCTTCCAGCGCTATGCGCTTTTTCCGCATCTCGACGTTTTCGAGAACGTCGCCTTCGGCCTGAAGGTCAGGGGCACGCCCAAGGCGGAAATCCGCGAGCGGGTCCAGCGCATGCTGCATATCGTTCAACTCGACAGCTTCGCCAACCGCTATATCAACGAGTTGAGCGGCGGCCAGAGCCAGCGCGTGGCGCTCGCCCGGGCGCTCGTCAATGGTCCGAAAGTTCTGCTGCTCGATGAGCCGCTTGCCGCCCTCGATCTGAAGATCCGCCAGCACATGCTGGTCGAGATGAAGCGCATTCACGCCGAGACCGGCGCCACCTTCGTCTACGTCACGCACGATCAGGACGAGGCGATGATCCTCTCCGACCGTGTCGTTCTCATGGAGAAAGGCCGCATCGTTCAGATCGACCGGCCCGAAATCATGTACGCGGCACCAAAGTCGCTGTTCGCCGCCAAGTTCCTCGGCGAGACCAATTTGTTCGAGGCGGCAATGGCAAGCGACGATGCTTCCGGCATGACTGCCGTCACCGCATCGGGGCTCCGCTTTCACAGTTCTGTCGTTCCCGCCGGCGAATTGCGCGGCAAGGTGATCGTCTCAATCCGACCGGAGTCCTTCCGCTTCGCCAGAGACAATGACACCACGCAATCGGCGACCGGGCAGGTCGAGGATGTCATCTTCATCGGCAGCAGATCGTTCTATACCATCCGCCTGGCTGACGGCATTCGCGTTCGCGTTCAAATCCAGCGGAGCACGCGTACCAGCTTGCCGAAACCGGGTGAGAAGGCAGAAGTTTTCTGGGACTCGGAAAATGTCGTCATCCTTCCGCAATCCTGATTGCCGGCTGTCGGTCAGATCTTCGGAAAAGGAAGCCTGCACAGGATATGTGCCGCTAAGACCTAACTGACCGGCTGATAAACATTCCGCGGCTCGTTCTACCGGGCATTCGCCTCTTCCCGGTCGAACTTGAAATCGGCGGGAAGGCGACCGTGGAAGGCGCGAAGCCGTTTCAGCAATTCCTCGGGCGCAGCTTTGCGCGCGACGCCAAGCCGTCCGGCATCGGTCACATGGATTTCAATCTCATCGCCTTCCCTGAGTTCGAGCGCCTCGACGACAACGGCGGGAAGACGGATGGCGAGACTGTCGCCCCACTTCGAGACCCGCATCACGCTCTCCCATGGATATACGTCCGGCGAGATGTATATCCGCAGGAGGCTAGGACCGAAAGACCCAGTCTAATCCCGGAGCAGATCGAACATCAATTTGAAGAAGCGGTTTGCATCGACTTCGTGCGCGATCCGGGCGTTGTCCTGTTCGCCACGCTCGCCCCAGAAATCGGCAACGGTCGCGCCGAATGCGTAAGTGCCCGACAGATTGACGCCGATATGGGCGGGACGCGTGCGCACCAGCGTCGGGTCGATGGCCAGCGCCAGCACCAGAGGATCGTGCATCGCCCCACCGACGCCCATCGAGTTGCGATGCAGCTTCTCGTAGAACAGCAGCCAGTCGTTGACGAGCCGGCCGAGCGGCGTGTCGATGGTTGCGAGCTCGGCATATTGTGGCGCCTCGATCAGCACCTGCATGGTAACATCGAGGCCGACCATCAGGATCGGCACACTACTGTCCAGGACGATCTTCAGCGCTTCCGGGTCGCAGAAGGCATTGAACTCGGTCGGCGTGATGATCTCGCTCCTGCGATAGAACACGCCGCCCATCCAGATCAGTTCCTTGATCTTGGGCAGCACGTCGCGATGTTTCAGGATCAGCAGGCCGATATTGGTCAGCGGCCCGGTGGCGACAACCAGGATCGGCTCGGGCGAGGCGCGCAACGTGTCGGCGAGGAAATCGACCGCATGCTGCTTGACCGGCTTGATCGTTGCCTGCGGCAGGTAGGGGGAGCCTTCCAGGCCGCTTGGCCCGTCGGCGGTGCCGAGCACCAGAGGCCGTGCCAGCGGGCGATGGCAGCCCTGCGCCACCGAAACGCCGCCGGCGCCGATGAATTCGAGGATGCGCAGCGTATTGGCCGTCGTCTTCTCGACCTCTGCGTTGCCGCAGGTCGTGGTGACGCCGAGCAGTTTGATGGCCGGCGAGCGATGCGCCATGACCAGCGCAATGGCGTCGTCGTGACCAGGATCGCAATCGAACAATATGGGAGTTGCAGTGGTCATCGTATCGTTCCTCACGCCGCCCGCTCGTACTGCGCGACGGTCTGTTTGAACATGTTGAGGAAGCGCCGGCCGTCGAGGTCGGTGCAGATGCGCGTGGTCTTCGGTCCGCCGCCGGGCAGCAATTGCCGGCCGCGATA
This sequence comes from Mesorhizobium sp. M6A.T.Ce.TU.016.01.1.1, assembly GCF_003997065.1. Classification (NCBI taxonomy): domain Bacteria; kingdom Pseudomonadati; phylum Pseudomonadota; class Alphaproteobacteria; order Hyphomicrobiales; family Phyllobacteriaceae; genus Mesorhizobium; species Mesorhizobium sp. M6A.T.Ce.TU.016.01.1.1. The sequence continues at coordinate 279,512 of NZ_RZTJ01000003.1, forward strand.
GGCGACGATCTGTCCGCGCGCTATACGCCCGTCCAGCACGACGTCGACGAACAGCGGCTCGGTCATCGTGGCAAGGCCCGGATCGAAAGCTAGCGCTACAGTGATCACGTCGTCCATCGGGAAGCCGACCAGATCGAAGAATTCGCGCCAGATGTCGATATAGATCGGAAAGCTGTCGGCGATCATCTCGAGAACGGGATTGTCCTTGGCGCCGGCCTGCATGTCCGCGAGGTCGTCGCGCGTCAGCATCGAGGCGGCGACACGGTTGTCCTCGCAGATGTCGAGCGGCACGAGGATCTTGTCGACATCGGCGTTCAGCACGATGCGCGAGGCCTCCGGGTCGGCCCAGATGTTGTATTCCGACAGCGGCGTGATGTTGCCGGGCGTCTGAAAGTTGCCGCCGAGCACCAGCAGGCGCTTGAGCGCCTCCGTCAGCCGGGGTTCCTGCAGCAGCGCCATCGCCGCGTTGGTCAGCGGGCCGGTCGTCACCAGCGTGATCTCGCCGGGATTGGCCATCACCGTCTCGATAATGAAGTCGACCGCGTGCCCCGGCGTTGCCTGGCGCGCCGGCGTCGGCGCCGGTGGATTGAATTTCTTCAGGCGGTCGCCGAAGCGCGCCACGAGCCGCTTTTCGAAATGAACCGGCGCTTCCATGTCGGCCTTGGCGTTGCCGACGATCGGCCGCCACGCACCGGCGTGAACCGGGATGTCGTCGCGCCCGGCAAGCGCCAGCGTGTTGAGCACGACATTGGTGACCTGCTCGATCGGGCCGGCCGCGCCGGTCACCGTGGTCACGCCTTCGAGCCGAAGATTTGGATTCGCCGCGGCAAACAGCACGGCGAGAATATCGTCGCCGGCAGAATCCACGTCGAGGATTATGCGTTCCATGGAGGTTTCCTTCATGAGGGATGTTTGCTGCCCGGCTCGGTGTTTTTGTCTGCCGACAGCAGTTTCTGCATCGACGCCAGCGTCTCCGTGATGATCTTTGGCCGCGCGCGATAGGAGAGCGCGAACAGCGCCGTGAGCGCGACGACATAAGGAACCGTGAGAACCAGGTAGGACGGATAGCCGAACGTCTGCAGGCGCAGCGAGAAGGCATCGGCGAAGCCGAACAGCAGGCAGCCGGCCAGCACCTTGAGCGGATCACCATTGGAGAAGATCAGGATCGCCACGGCCATGAACCCACGGCCCGACGACATGTTTTCGGTGAACATGGTTATGTAGCCGAGCGACAGATGCGCGCCGGCCAGCCCCGCCAGAAATCCGCACAGCAGCGACGCGATGTAACGGACACGCGTGATCGAGATGCCGAGCGCCTCGGCAGCCTCGGGTTTCTCGCCGACGACGCGGATGTAAAGCCCGAGGCGGGTGCGGTTGTAGAACAGGACCAGCAGCGGCACCGCGATGAAGGCGACATAGACGATCGGCGTGAAGCCGGAGATCAGCGATGCCCATGAGCCGAGAAGGTCGCGGGCGCCGGGCAGCTGGACTTTCGGCAGGCCGACGATGCCTTGACCGACAATGGAGCCTCGCGTGCCGAAGATCGCCTTCATCAGCGAGATCGTCATGCCGCCGGCCAGGATGTTGAGCGCCAGCCCGACAACCACTTCATTGGCGCGGAAACTCACCACCAGAACCGCAAAAACCAAGGCGAAGGCGAGCGCTGCCGCGACGCCGCAGGCGACCCCCAGCAGCGCGGAACCTGTCCAGATCGAGCCGAGGACGGCGAAGAAGGCGCCTGCCAGCATCTGCCCTTCGAGGCCGATGTTGAAGATGCCGGCCTTGGTGGTGAACGAGCCGCCGAGCGCGACCAGAAGAATGGGCGCGGTGGTGCGAAGCGTCGCGGCGATCAGCGCGACGTTGACGAGCTTGTCTAGAATTTCCATCGCCGCTCCCCTGCCTGGCTGTCGCCGCGGCGCCTGACCAGAACCTGCGCCGACACGCTGAGGATGATGAGCGCCTGTATCACGGTGATGATCTCGCGCGACGCGCCGGTATCGACCTCGAGCAGCAGCGACCCGTTGCGCAGGGCGCCGAAGAACAGCGCGGTGAAGATGGTGGCGACCGGCGAGCCATTGGCGAGCAGGGCGGCGATAAGCCCATCGAAGCCGAAACCGGGAGCAAACCCTTCCATGAACCGGTGATGGACGCCGAGCGTCTCGACGCCACCGGCCAGGCCGCCAACGGCGCCTGAAAGGAGCAGGACCAAAAAGCCCTGCCGTTTGACGTTGACGCCACCATATTCGGCGAATTTCGGCGCCGAGCCGACCATCGTCACGCCATAGCCCCAACTGGTGTAGCGAAAGACAAGTGCCGCGCCGATCGCCAGCACCAGACCGATGACCAGGCCCCAGTTCAACCGCGAGAAGTCGAAGATCCCGGGCAGATAGGCCGTCGGCAGGATCGGCGGAGTCTCCGACCAGCCGCCTGGCCGCTTGAACAGAAAGATCGTGAAATAGGAGGTCAGCAGCACCGCGACGTAGTTCGACAGGATCGTCGAGACGACTTCGTTGGTGTTGTAGCGGGCGCGGAAATAGGCAGGGATGGCGACCCAGGCGGCACCCGCGACGACCGCGAGCGCCAGTGCCGCCAGCATGTGAATGCCCGCGGGGAGCGGAAAGGCGAAGCCAACCCAAGCAGCAGCGAAGCCGCCGAGGAAAAGCTGACCCTCGATGCCGACGTTGAACATGCCGCCGCGCAAGCCGACGCAGGCAGCGACGCCGCAGATCAGGATCGGCGTCGTCTGCAGCAATGTCCCGGCAATCTTTGCCTGATCGCCGAAGGCGCCGCGCAACAGCGTCATGAAGACGCGTACCGGGCTTTCACCGACCATGAGGATGATGATCGCGCCCATGAGCAGCGCCACGGCGACGGCAATGATCTGACCGGAAACGGCACGCAAGCGGTCGTTCATCATGGAGACTCCGGCATCATGCAAGCTCCGCGGCGAATTCCGGCACAGCCACGCCTGCCATCATCATGCCGATACGGTCTTCATCGGCATCATCGCCGGCGACCTCGCCCATGATCCGTCCGTTGAACATCACCAGGATGCGATCGGCAAGGGCGGCAAGTTCGTCGAGCTGCACGGATATCAGCAGGATTGCGCGGCCGGCCGCGCGTTGGCGCATGATCTCGTCATGAATGGCCTCCTGCGCGCCGATGTCGACGCCGCGCGTCGGCTGATCGATCAGCAGGAAGTCGGCGCCGTTGGTGAACTCGCGCGCCAGCACGACCTTCTGGATATTGCCGCCCGAAAGCCGCTTGACGGCATCGCCCGATCCTTGCGCGCGAATATCGAAATCCTTGATCAGCTTGGAGGCGTTTTGGCCGATGGCGTTCCAGTTGAGCAGGCCACTGCTGCTCCATGGCGCACGGCGCTGGCGGCCCATCAGCATGTTTGCCGCAATCGATGCATTGCGGTCGACCCCGCGGACCATCCGATCGCCTGGCACATGCGCAAGGCCGGCCTCGCGGATTTCGGCGGGGGAGAGGGTGGCAAGGTTGCGGCCCTTCAGCCGGGCTACGCCATGGCTTGCCGGACGCAGGCCCGAAAGCACCTCCGCCAGTTCCGTCTGGCCATTGCCGGCCACGCCGGCAATTCCCACCACCTCGCCGGAGCGGACGGTGAAGTTAACGTCGCGTAGCGCCGGCAATCGGCGGTCGTCGCGCGCCCACAGTTGCTCGACTTCGAGGATCACCTCGCCGTGCAGCGGTTCGCGCGGGCGGCGATCGAAGCTGACCTCGCGGCCGACCATCATGCGCACCAATTCGTCCTTGCTGAGTTCGGCCGTCGGGCGCGTCGCCACCCTCCTGCCGTTGCGCAGCACCGTCACGGTGTCCGAGACTTCCATCACTTCTTCCAGGTGATGCGAAATGAAGATCACCGTCATACCCTCCGCCACGAAACTGCGCAGCGTCTGGAACAGCTCACGGCTCTCCTGTGGCGTCAGGACCGCCGTCGGCTCGTCGAGGATGATGGTGCGCGCGCCGCGCACCAGCACCTTCAGGATTTCGATGCGTTGCTCTATGCCGACCGAGAGCAGTCCGACGCGCTCGGTCGGGTCGACCCGCAGCCCGAAACGCTCCGACAGTTCGCGCGTGCGCGCGATCTGCGTGGCGTGGTCGATCAGCCCATGGCGGCGGATCTCCATGCCGAGAAAAACATTGTCGGCGACCGAGAGCGACGGAACCAGCTTGAAATGCTGATGCACCATGCCGAGACCGGCCTTGATGGCGACGGCGGGATCGGCGACCACCGTCTCCTCGTCGTTAAGCCGGATTGAGCCTTCGTCGGGCTGCAGGAGGCCGAACAGGATGTTCATCAACGTCGTCTTGCCGGCGCCGTTCTCGCCGATGATGGCGTGAATTTCGCCCCGGCGCACGGCAAGGTCGATGCCATCATTGGCAACGAAGGCGCCAAAACGCTTGGTGATGCCCGTCAACGCGACGGCCATCCCAGCAAGATTGGGGCTGGCAACATTGGCGCCGGCAGCATTGTTGCTGGCATTGTGGAGGGTCGGAAACCCCGGCACGTTCGACACCTTGCTTCTCGCAAATTGGACGCTGATCCGTCGCGGCAAGCCGCAGCGGATCAGCGTAGCGCTTTCCTGGGAGGATGCGCGGTTGTTGTCTTACTTCGCCTTGGCGATCTCGATCTTGCCATCGAGAATGGCCTTCTTGATCTCGTCCAGCTTGGCCGTCACATCGGCCGGGATCGTCGGGGCGATATCATCGCAGACCTTGACCTCGACGCCACCCGAAGCGAGGTCGAAGGTGCGGGTGCCAGCGGTCACCTTACGGCCCTCGACTTCGTCCTTGATCAGCGTGTAGACGGCGATGTCGCCGCGCTTCAGCATGCTTGCGAGCACATTTCCGGGGGCCGTGCCGCACATGTCGATGTCGACGCCGATCGAGTATTTGTCGACCGCAGCACTTGCCTGCATCACGCCTTCGCCCGTCGGGCCGGCGACGTTGTAGACGATGTCGGCGCCCTGGCCGTAAAGCGCCTGGGCAAGCTCGCTGCCCTTGGCCGGGTCATCGAAGGTTCCGGCGAAGACGGAGTTCACCTTCACGTCGGGCGCGGCATATTTCGCGCCTTGCTCGTAGCCGCCGAGGAAGTTGCGGATCACGGGGATATCACGGCCGCCGACGAAGCCGATCGCCATGCCGTCGCCGATCTTGGGGAATTCGCTGCCCTTGGCCTCGATCATGCCGGCGAGCGCGCCGGCGACGAAGGATCCCTGCTCCTCCGCGAAATTGGCATAGATCATGTTGGGATTGTCGAGCACGCCGTCGATGAACACGAAGCGCTGGTCGGGATAGGCTTTGCTGACCTTCTGCAGCGAGTCCACCAGTTCCCAGCCCATCACAAAGATCAGGTCGTACTGCTTGGCCTTGGCAAGGTTCTCGAACTGCTCCTCGTAGTCGAGCGCGCGATTGCCGGTGTCGACCAGCTTCAGGTCGATGCCGAATTCGTCCTTGGCCTTGTTGAGGCCGTTGACGATGGAAACACCGAAGCCCTGTGCAAAGTATCCCGAGATGGCGGCCACGGACACTTTGTCCTGTGCCGCGGCAGATCCGAACGACACGGCAAGCATCGTGCCGGCCAGACATAGATTTTTGAGCGCCCTTTTCATGTCATTCCCCTTCAGCTTTTTTCAGCTTTTGAAGCCACGCCTTGACCATCCGCGCTATCGCCGAGACGGCGGCTATTTTCGTTGATGGTCATATGAGTTTATGAGCGGCCCCGCAGGCTGTCAATCGTCCTGCGAGGCAGTTTCGTTGTGCCATTTCTCGCTTCTTGCGTGTCGAAGCTTGACAAATATCGGCTGGGGATAATTGTTGATACTCTAACGAGTTTGTGTGAACGACGGGAAGAAAGAGAGCGGACAAATGCCGGCTGTGGTGGTCAGGAAATTTCTGGTTCAGGTCGAGGAGATATTCCACGAGGGCGGCCCACTTGCGGCACGTCCGCCCAAACGCGGCGCGATCGTCGCCGTCATCGCCAATCCCTTTGCCGGGCGCTATGTCCAGGAAATCACCGGCTTCATGGACGATCTGAAGCCGCTCGGTCTCGATATGGCGCGACGCCTGATCGATGCCATCGGCGAGGGCGTCTCGGCGATCGAAGGCTATGGCAAGGGCGCCATCGTCGGTGCTGCCGGCGAGCTCGAACACGGCGCGCTCTGGCACAATCCAGGCGGTTACGCGATGCGCGAGCTGCTCGGAAACGCTAGGGCAATCGTGCCGTCGACCAAGAAGGTCGGCGGCCCCGGAACGCGGATCGACATTCCGATCACGCACATAAACGCTTCTTACGTGCGCAGTCATTTCGACGCGATCGAGGTCGGCGTCACTGACGCGCCGCGCGCAGACGAGATGGCGGTCATCCTGGCGATGACGACAGGCGCGCGCGTTCACGCGCGGGTGGGCGGCCTTGCCGCCGCGGATATCAAAGGCGAGGACGGATTGAGATGAGCGTAGAAATCCGCCGGATCATCACCATCATCGAGGAAACCCTGATCGAGGGCGGCCGTCCCGTCGATCCGCCGACCCGCCGCGCGGCGGCCATTGCCGTGATCCGCAACCCGTACGCAGGCACTTACGTCGAAGACCTGTCAGCGTTGAGCGACATTGGTGAGGAATTGGGCGACATTTTGCCGAAGCGCGCGGTCGCAGCACTTGGCTTTCCCGGCAATAAAGTCGAAAGCTTCGGCAAGGCAGCCGCCGTCGGCGCCGACGGCGAACTCGAGCACGCCGCCGCCATCCTTCACCCCAAGCTCGGCGCCCCGTTCCGCGATGTGCTTGGCAAGGGTGCGGCGCTCATTCCCTCGTCGAAGAAGCGTGGCGGCCTCGGCGTGCCGCTGGACATCCCGCTCGGCCACAAGGATGCGGCGCGGGTGCGCAGCCATTTCGATGGCATGGAGGTCCGAGTTCCTGACGCACCGCGCGCCGACGAGATCGTCATCGCCATCGCCGTGACCGATTCCGGCCGGCCCCATCCACGCGTTGGCGGGCTGACCAAGGACAAGATCGTCGGCAAGGATGGCGTCAGCTAAACGTCGCTATCCCTGAATGACTTCAGGCACCCGCATTGCCGGCGGGGTGTTGCGGCTTCGACGGGTCTGCACCAGGCCGTCGATGACGACCATTCCGATCCCCGGAAGGTTGCCCTGCGCCACGCTGTCGAGCAGCCCGTCGCCGGCGCCGCCGATCGCCTGGTCCATGAAGATCAGGTCGGCGGCGCGGCCGACTTCGATCATGCCACGATCATGCAGCTTGCGCACGCGCGCCGTGTTGCCGCTGGCAAAGCAGAATGCCACTTCCGGCGCGACACCGCCCAGCGAAGCCAGCATGGTGAGGATCCGCAGTATGCCGAGCGGCTGCACGCCGGACCCGGCCGGGCTGTCGGTGCCAAGCACGATGCGCGAAAGTTCGCCGCGCTGCCTAGCAAGATCGAGCACGAACAGTCCGGTGCGCAGATTGCCGTTATGGACGATCTCGAGCGCCCGCGAGCCCTTCTCGCAGATCTGCCGGATTTCCGCTTCGGGCAGTGCCGTCGGCCCGCCATTGACATGGGCGACAATGTCGGCGTCGACCTCCAGCACGACATCCGCACCGATGCGGCCGGAGCCGGGCAGGGACGGGCCACCGGTGTGGGTCATTGAGGTCATGCCGTATTCGCGCGCCCAGGCGACCATCTGCCGTCCGGTCGGCCCGTCCTTGACGCCGCCTAGGCCGACCTCGCCGACAAGCGTGACGCCGGCTTCGGCGAGGTAGCGGAAGTCCTCCTCGACCAGGCCGGGCTCCAGAATCGGCGCACCGGCCAGTATCTTCATCCCACTCGGGCGGAAGTTGGAAAAGGTCCGCTGCGCCGCGATGGCAAGCGCCTTCAATCCGACCAGGTCGCGCGGACGGCCCGGCGTGTGGACCTCCCCCGCCGAGACGATGGTGGTGACCCCGCCATGCACGGTCGAATCCATCCAGCCGATCTGGTTCTGCCGCGGCGTCCAGTCGCCGGCTACCGGATGGACGTGATTGTCGATGAGGCCCGGCGCGACCGCGCAGCCCATTGCATCGATCACGGTGCCGGCAGCACTGGTATCAAGGGCGCCGGCTTTGCCGATGGCGGTGATCTTGCCGTCGACCGCGACGATCGTGTCGGCGTCGAGGATCGGTTGGGCGAGATCGCCGGAAAGCATCAGGCCGATGTTGCGCACGACAAGCGTGTTGGGTTTCGGGTCGGGCGACATCGGCACCTCGTTTGCTATTTCCATGAATTTTGGAACGCGAGTTACTTCCCGCTATCGCCATTCGATGGGTCGTCGTCATTGATGCGATTGAGCAGGCGAAGCAGCGTCGCCTGTTCCGTGGGCGAAAGCGGCGACAGAAATCTCCGCCCGACCTCGACGCTGCGTTCGAGCCGGTCGAGCGTGTATCTGGTTCCCTTGTCGGTCAGCGCGATCATCGACAGGCGTTGGTCGGTATCGGACGCGCTGCGGGTGATCAGCCCGTTCTTGAGAAGTTTGCGAACGACGATGCTGATGGTCGACGGGTCCATCGCGGTCAGCCGTCCCAGATGATTCTGCGAGACCTCGCCTTGCTTGAGAATGGTGGCGAGGGCGGCGAATTGCGTTGGCGAAAGATCTTCGCCGGCCATGACCTGTTGGAAGCGCAGCGTCGCGCGCTGATGTGCCCGGCGGATCACGTGCGCCGGATGGCGGTCCAGTTCGTAGCCGGTCTTGGCGTATCGCTGCAGCACCTGTTCGCGGCTCAGCGGCTTGGCACTGTCGCCCGGCCCTTTGGGTGCCGCACTTTCGGGTTGCGATTCGATATCAGTCGTCACGCCGGGCTCCTCTTGCCGCTGTCTCGGATGCCGCAGGCTCGAAAAAGCTCAAGCCGCGACTTCAGCCGGTTGAAGCGACGTTCCGTCGCGAAGGGCCGCGACGACGCTTGCCGAATCGCTGACCACGCCGAAATGCGTCGCTATGTCGTAGAGCGAGCTTTCCTGCTCGCGTGGTCCCGTCGCCGCGCAGCAATCGCTTGGCACTACCACTTCATAACCCTGAAAAAAGGCGTCATGGACGGTCGAGCGCACGCAGATATTTGTGACCACGCCGAAGATGACCAGTTGATCGACCTGCATGTCTTTGAGCGTCAGGTCGAGGTCGGTTTGAAAAAACGCCGAGTAGCGCCGCTTTATCAGATGGATTTCATCGTCGCGGGCGCCAAGGTCCTCGATGATCTCCGGTCCCCAGCTACCCTCGAGACAATGCGGCGTGCGCTTCACCCATTCGCGCTCGCGGCGCATGCCGGCCCTATGGGTGTCGTGCACCCAGATAACCGGCACACCGTCGGCGCGCGCCGCTTCGATGATGGCCAATTGCGGCGCAACCAGCGTCTCATATCCCGGCAGCACCATCGCCCCGCCGGGCTTGCAAAATTCATTGACCATGTCGATGACGATAACCGCCGCGCGTTGCGGATCGAGGCGCATCGCGTCATCGTGCCGATGTGAGGAAAAACTGTCCACGGGCATGGCGAGCTCCTTTGGTCGATCGTTGATGCTCATACAAAAAACCGTCGCGGATGCCAAGTCAATCCCGTTCGGAGCAAAGCCTTGTCGCCTGGTGTGCGCGGGACGCGCCGGCAAAGGTCCGCGCCGTTCTCCGATGCGGAATGGCATTGACAAGGTTCGGCAATCGGGTGTTCGATTTGTATGACCATCAATGGTATTCAATTGGCTGAATTCGCGGCGTCGAGGGCTGAGACATGAAGACGATCGTCACCGGTTCCAGCGGTCTGCTTGGCCGCCATGTCGCCGCGGCGCTGGTCGCGGCCGGTCATGATGTGCTGGGCATTGATGCCGTCGCGCCGGGAGACGTGGCATGGCGGCATGCAACCGCGGATCTGACGGATCTTGGCTCGACGCTGCAGCTGGTGCGCGATTGCGACGCTGTGGTTCATGTCGCGGCCATTCCGCGCCCGACCGGGCGGGCCGGCGGCGAAGTGTTCAAGACCAATGTCGCGACCGCCTACAATGTCGTCGAGGCGGCGGCCATGGCTGGCGCCGCGCGCTTCGTCTATGCCTCGTCCTTCAGCGTTTTCGGTTATCCGTTTTTCGAGAAGACGGTGCGCCCGCCCTATCTGCCGGTCGATATGAACCACCCAGTCGGCGCGCAGGATCCATACGGCCTGTCGAAATGGCTCGGTGAGGAAATCGTCGGCGCGGCGGTGCGCCGCGGCGCTTTCTCGGCTGTCAGCATTCGGATGCCATGGATCCAGACCCCGGCCAGCTTTTTCGCGGGCGTCGGCCCGCGCCGTGCCACTGCCGACAGCGCCCGTGACCTGTGGGCCTATCTCGATGCGCGCGACGCGGGGCAGGGCTTCCTGCAGGCGTTGGAATGGAAAGGCGACGGCCATCTCCGCGTCCTGCTCAGCGCCGCCGACACGTTCATGGAAGAGGAAACCGAGCCGCTCGTGCGCCGTGTCTACCCGGATGTCCCGCTATCGCGGCCGATCGCCGGCCATGGTGCCGTGCTCGACACAGTCCATGCGCGCGAAACCATCAGCTTTGAGCCGAGCCATTCGTGGCGCTCTTACCCGAAGCCGGAGCTTGGAAAATGAAGCGATTCGACGAAAGATGCGTCCTTGTCACCGGTGGCGCCGGCGCGATCGGCAGTGCGGCGGTCCGGCGCTTCCTCGAAGAAGGCGCACGCGTCGCCATTGTCGACCGCAACGGCGCGGCGGCGCAGACACTGGCCCAATCCCTGGGCGAGCGCGCGATCGCCATCGAAGCCGACGTCACCGATGAAGCAGACGTGCGGCGCGCCGTTGAAACGACCGTGGAAACATTCGGCGAGCTGAATGCGGTGTTCAACAATGCCGGGATTTCCGGCGTCGTCGCTCCGGTTCACGAACTGCCTGTTGACGACTGGGATACCATCATTCGTATCAACCTGCGCGGCATGTTTCTCGTCCTGCAGGCGTCGCTTCGGGCGATGATCGAGGCCGGTAATGGCGGCTCGATCGTCAATATGGGCTCGTCCATGGCCGGCTGGGATGTGCTCGCCGGCGGCGCCGGCTATGTCGCCTCCAAGCATGGTGTGGTCGGACTGACGCGGGTCGCCGCGATCGATGCTGCGCCATACGGCATACGGGTCAATGCCATCTGCCCCGGCGTGATCGAGACAACGCTCGGCGTTCCCACAACCGGCGACAGCGATTTCGAAAGCGGTGTCCGGCATTTCGCCGACCGAATCCCGCTGCGCCGCATCGGCCAGCCCGACGATGTCGCGGCCGCCGTGGCCTTCCTGGCCTCCGACGAGGCCAGGCATGTCACCGGCGTGGATTGGCTGATCGACGGCGGCCAGACCTTGCAGAGCTGGGCCAACGCGCCGGCCGGCGGCGTATTTCCGAAATTTCGCTAAAGCAATTCCAGGAAAAGTGCGTAGCGGTTTTCCGTCCGGAATTGCGTAAAAACAAACACTTAGAGCCTTTTTGGCGGCATTGCCTGGATGATCTGGACGGCGAGATCGAGGTCGGCAAGCCCGCCCGAAAGCGGCGTGCGCGGTTTTGCGCCGGCCAGGATGCAGTCGGCGAAATGCAGCCATTCGCGGCGGAAGGCGGTGTCGGGAATGCCCGGTATCACGCGGTCGGATGCCGTCTCGCCAGCCGCTTCGCGCACCCGCACGATGGCCGAGGCGTTGCGGAAATAGGGGTTCTGGAAATCTATCCGCACCTCCTCGCGCTCGCCATGGACATGGATCCACTCGTCCCACCACTCATACTGGGCGAGCGCCACGTCAAGGAGGCAGGGGACGCCGTCATAGTCGAGCACCGCGAGAAGCTGGTTCGGGCCGGTCTGTCGCGCATGAACGACGCCGCTTGGGGCGCCGAAAGCGCCGCGCATGACGGCGAGATCGTGGCTGCCCAGGCCCAGCAACAGGTGATAGAGATCGCGATAGCCGGCATGGTCTGGGCCGAGTGCTGCCTCGATCCGCTTTGCAACGGCATTGCGTCCGGCCGCGAGCAGATCGGCCGATACGTCGGCGATGCGGGTCTGCGTATAGAGCTTGCCGTAGCGATCGAAGCGACCGGCGAAATCATGGACATGAATGGATTTCGGCCTGCCGATCGCGGCAATGCGCTCGAGGCCGATCTCATATCCCGGATCATAGAATTTCATGTAGCCGACAAGCGCGACGAGGCCGCTCCGTTCGGCCTGCTCGACCAGCGGACGCGCCTCCTGCGGTGTAAAGGCAAGCGGCTTCTCGACGATCAGATGCTTGCCGGCGCGGATGGCGTCAGCGACCATCCCGCCATGATCGTAGGTGCAGATCACCACGGCGTCGATATTTGGATCGGCAAGCAGCGCGCGATGGTCGCTATACCGTGCCGCGACGCTGTAATGCTCCCCGATTTTGTCGACAGTGCCGGGTGAGATGTCGCAGAGCGCGGCGATCCGAAACGCCGGCAATTCCTGGAGATAGGGCAAGTGCATCAGCTGGGCGATCTCGCCGCAACCGATAACGCCGACGCCGATAACGCGATCCTGCATGTCAACCCTTGACGGCGCCGGCCGTCAGGCCGGCGATGAACTGCCGTTGCATGGCGATGAAAACGATGATCACCGGCAGTGTCGTGATCGTCAACGCGGCGAAATACAGCGTCCAGAGCGAGTCGTATTGCTGGAAGAAGCTGACGAGCCCGAGCGGAATGGTCTGTACGGACGGGTCGCGCAGGAGCAGGAAGGCGAGGAAGAAATCGTTCCAGATCTCGATGAAGCCGAAGATCAGGATCAGCGCCACGCCCGGCCGGATCAGCGGCAGCATGATGTGGATCAGGATCGCCAGCCGGCTTGCGCCATCGACGCGCGCGGCGTCCTCCAGGTCGGCGGGCAGCGTGACGAAGAAGCTGCGCAGGATGAAGACCGAAAGCGGCAGCGAGGTCGCCGCGTAGACGAAGGCGATGCCGAGCCGGTTGTTGATCAGGCCGAGATCGCGCGCCACCATGAACAGCGGAATGGCCATGACCTGCGGCGGCACCAGCATGGCTGCCACCGCCACCGCGAGCACAAGGCCGCGCCCGGGAAAACGAAGGCGCGCGACCGCGTAGGCGCACGGCGTTGCCACGGCCACCAGGATGATCAATGCCGAACCGGTGACGAAGACGCTGCTGACGATGCGCGATCCCATGCCGGCGATCCGCCAGGCATCGACATAGTTCTGGAACACAAGGCTCGAGGGCGGCCCCCAGATGTTGCTCAGCATTTCCTGCTTGGTCTTGAGCGAGCCGAACAGCACCCAAAGCAGCGGATAGAGCGTCTCCAGCAGCACTAGGACGAGCGCGGCATAGATGCCGGCAAGTTCGAGAATGCCGCGCGCGCCGAGGCGATGAACGCTGAAGCGATGGGCGGCGCTGCCATCCCGGGAAAGCGGAGGGTTGGCTGCGGCGCTCATCAGACCTCAAGCCTTTGCCGCCGCATCAGGGCGAGCAGCGCGACACTGGCCAGTCCGACGATCAGAAAAAGTACGTAGCCGATGGCCGCTGCATAGCTCATCGCGCCGTCCTGGAAGGCCTTGCTCATCATGTAGGTGAGCACGACTTCGGTGGCGTGGTTCGGCCCACCCTTGGTCAGGACATAGACGATGTCGAAGTTGCGCACAAAGGCGCCGGACAGGCCGAGAATGGTGTTGATGAAGACGATCGGCATCATCATCGGCAGGGTGATATGCCAGAAGCGCTGGACCGGTCCGGCACCGTCCATCGTCGCCGATTCATAGAGTTCCGCCGGGATCGTCTGCAGCCCAGCGAGATAGATCACGGCGTGGAAGCCCAGCCATTTCCAGACGTCGACGACGATGATCGAATAGAGTGCGATATCGGCGTCACCAAGCCATGATCGTTTCAGCCCACCGAGGCCGAACAGATCGAGCGCGCCATTGAGCAGCCCGAAGACCGGATTGTAGATCCAGGACCAGAGCAGTCCGACGGCGACGAAGGACATGGTCACCGGGATGAAGGCGGCGGCGCGAAAGAAGGTGCGGCCGACGAGCGCCCGGTTGAGAAGCAGCGCCAGCCCGAGACCCAGCACGTTTTTCAAGACGACAACGGCAAGGACGAAGATCAAATTGTTGCGCAGCGCGGCGAGGAAGATGCGATCATGTGCGAGGCGCTGATAATTGGAGAAGCCCGCCCAGCTTGGGTCGGAAAACCCATCCCAATTGTGCAGGCTGAGCCAGAAACCGTTGACGAACGGCCAGAGGTAGAACAGACAAAAAAGGATCGCGGCCGGCAGGATCATGACGAAGGCGACCGCGCCGTCGCCTGAAACGAAGCGTCCGAAACGACTCGCGGAAGGAGCCGCCCCCTGCGGTCGCGTGCTCATGCGGCCTTCGCAGTTTTCGGCATCAGCACCAGCCCGAGCGTGTCGCTGATATAGGCGATGCTCTCCAGCGTGCTCTGCTCGGCCGTCTTCTTCGATGCGTCCAATTCTATGATGGCGAGGCCGTCATAATTTGCGTCGATCAGGACGTCGACGATGCCGGCAAGATCGACGACACCCGCGCCAAGCTCGCAAAAGGCGCCGTATCGGTCGTAGCCTTTCAGCGCAGGATCGACCCTGGTGTCCTTGAAATGCATGTAACGCACGGCCGAGATGTAGGTTCTGACCGCATCGACCGGATCGGAATTTGTATGGGCAAGATGCGCTGGATCGATACACAGGCCGGCAAAGTCCATGTCCAGCTCATCCATCATCCGGTCGAGCTGGTCGCGGCGCTCGATGAAGGTGTCGAGATGCGGATGGTAGACCGTCTCGATGCCGAGATCCTTGGTCCGTCTGCCGATATCTTCGAGCGCACGGCAAAAGGCGCGGTAGTCGTCGGCGGTGTGAGGCCCGGCAATGGCTTCCGACGGGCCGCCGCCCAGAACCAGCACCGGTGAGCCGAAGCCCTTCAGCATCCTGGTCAGCGCGACAAGCACATCGCGCTCATAAGGCCAGGCGACAGGGTTGGTGAAGATCGCATTCACGTAGAAAGAGGAGAGCTTGATGCCATACTCGCTCTGGCCTTCCGACAGCAGCGCGTAGCGCCGCAAAATGTCGGTATCGGTCGTCACGCCCATCGGCGCCTGGTTGCCGAGCTGCATATATTTGCGGGCGTACTGGTCCGAGAGGCTGGTGAAGGCGAGGATCTCGAACCAGCCGAAACCCTGATCGGCCAGGAATTTGATGGCCGGCCTGAGCGGTAGTCCGGTGAGGTCCCAGCTGTTCAGATGATAGCCGATCGAGAAGCGCTGCCGCTCGGCGCGATTTGTCGTCATGTCTCTGTCTCCGGTAAGAGAGGCAGCCCGAGACGGGCGGCCCCGTTTTCTTGCCCTGGCGCATCAGCTCGGCTGGATGCGCTCGCCTGCATGCGAGCTCACTTGGGCGGCCAGTTGCCCTGCGCCTTGAGGTCGTCGAAGGTGGTCTGGATCGAGGCCGCCGCCTCCTCGGGCGTCGTCGTGCCGCCAACGATGCCGGCGATCGCCGAAGCGGTGGCTGTCGCGACTTCCGACGGCCAGATCCAGTCGAGGAACTTGATGGTGCTCGGGAAGGCTTCCTTGCGCAGCTCGACCGCATAGGCGTCGTCGACCTGCGGCACGCCCTTGATCGAGGCTGCGATCGGCTGCTCCGGCGCAAGGTAGAGCGTCGCAACCTCAGGCTGGGTCAGATATTCGATGAACTTGATCGCCGCATCGAGCTTCTCGGGCGGGATCGACGAGGCGACGCAGATCCCGTTGTCGGCGCCGCCGCCATGGCCTGGCGCGCCCGGCGTTCCATCCATTTTCGGAAAGGCAAAGACGCCCCATTTGAAGTCCTTGACGCTCGACTGGAGCGACGGGATTTCCCAGGTGCCGCCATAATACATGGCGCTCTTGCCGGCGGCGAAAGCTGCGCGCATTCCGTCCTGGTCGACGGAGAGCGAGTCCTTGGAAAGGATGCCGTCGTCGACCCACTGCTTGATCAGCTTGAAGCCTTCGACGTCAGGCGCATCGGTGAACTTTGCCGTGCCCTCGAGATTCTTCTGTGTCTTGCCGACCGGGTCTCCCGATGCCTGCGAAAAAGTTTCGAAGAACCACATCGGCCACATCACGGTGTTCGAGCCCTGATGCAGGAGAGGGATGACGCCCGCGTCCGTGAACTTCGGCACGGCCGCCTTCAGGTCGCCATAGGTCGGCGGGACCGGGATATCGAGCTTCTGAAAGAGGTCGACATTGTAGAAGATCGTCGATGTCGACAGCGTCGAGATCGGGACACCATAGACCTGGCCGCTGACCGTGAAGGCGCCAAGCGCGGCGGCGTCGATCCTGTCTTGGAACGGCTTGATCTTGTCGGTGATCGGCATGACCAGCTTGCGCCTGACATAGGCGCCATTGGTGTAGAAGGCCGGGCAGGCGATCAGGTCCATTTCCTGGCTCGCCAGCTTGGCGGTCATCAGGCGCTGGATGGAATCGGTCTGCGGCCCCTGGGCATCCCACTCGACCTTCGAGACGTCGGGGTTGGCCTTGAGGAAGCCGTCAATGACCTGCTGCTGGATCTTCTTCTGCTCGTCCGGCGCCTGACGCGGAGCGAGCTGGTCGAGGGCCGAACCGCCGAAGACCTTGAGCGTGATCCCCTCGGCATGGCCGATGCCGGGCGTCGTGATCAGGCTCAGGCTGAGCAGTGCGGTAGCAAGGATGGCGGGATGTTGTTTCGAACGATGGGTCACTCTCTGCTGAATGGGCATCTGGCTCTCCTTTACGCCAATGCCGAGGGGCAACCTCGGGACCAAAGATCGTTGATGGTCATATGATCTTGGTCGCCTGTTGCAAATTTTGTCAATCGGTAGGCATGCCTATTATTTCACCAATTTCATGGGCCCAGAGAGTTGGCGGGCGAGCGCGGCGTCGTCTGATGCGCCGCGCTTCCCCCGTTCCCGCACCTCCGCTCGGCGCCAACAAGACGATAACGGCGCCGGTCAGGTTCGGCGCACGGTGAACGTGCTCTCGCAGGAGGCGAATACGGGAAGCGTGTTTGAGCGTTTGGCGGCATCGGCCGGAAGCGCCGCGGCTCCAGGGTTCCGTCGCGCCCTGGAGCATCCTTTCGGACGTTATTTGCCTGCCGGCCGCCAAACGCAGCGCTGACTTTCTTCCATTGGCGTCGAGATTGGATCGAGCATTGCTTTGATCGCAACGACCTGCGTGTCACCGTAGAGGCCTGATCCAAGCCTGAGGCAGAAGGAGGTTGACCATGGCCAGGATTGTACCCGTGCTCGATCTCAGCCGTCTCGGACAGGGCGCGTCGGAGCGTCGGACCTTTCTGTTCGACCTACGCACGGCGGCCCGTGACGTCGGCTTCTTCTATCTCAGCGGCCACGGGATTTCGGCTGCGGAGATTGACGAGGTGCTCGACGCCTCGCGTCGGTTCTTTGCCTTGCCCGAAGCCGACAAGCTGGCCATCGAAATGGTCAAGTCACCGCAATTCCGCGGCTATACGCGCACCGGTGGCGAACTGACCAAGGGCAAGGCCGATTGGCGTGAACAGCTCGACATCGGCGTCGAGCGCCGACCCGTGCCACAGGGACCGGGCATTCCTGCCTGGACGCGGCTGCAAGGGCCGAACCAATGGCCTTCGGCCCTGCCGGAACTCGAGCCGGCGCTGCTGGCATGGCAGACCAGGGCGACGGCGGTGGCGATCCGCCTGCTGAAGGCTTTCGCGCTGTCGCTCGACCAGGCCGAGGATGCTTTCGATCCGATCTATAGCGGTGAGCCCAACCATCGCATGAAGATCGTGCGCTATCCCGGACGCGACGCAACCGGCGGCGACCAGGGCGTCGGCGCGCACAAGGACGGCGGTTTCCTGACGCTCCTGCTTCAGGACGAAAATAAGGGGCTGCAGGTCGAATATGACGAAAGCTGGGTGAATGTGGATCCCATCCCCGGAACGCTGGTGGTCAACATCGGCGAGCTCCTCGAATTGGCGTCGAACGGTTACCTCAGGGCGACTGTGCATCGTGTCGTCACGCCACCGGCCGGTGTCGAGCGGATTTCCGTTCCTTTCTTCTTCAGCGCCCGGCTCGATGCGACGATCCCGTTGCTCACCCTGCCTGAAGAACTGGCTGCCGAAGCGCGCGGACCCGCGAGCGATCCGGAAAATCCGCTGTTTCGCGACGTCGGAACCAACGTGCTGAAAAGTCGCCTGCGCTCGCATCCTGACGTGGCGCGCCGGCACTATGCCGATCTTCTCGAAACGAGGGCGTCACCTGTCTGAAGGCGTCGGAGCAAATAGAACAGAAATTTTCGTCATCGCCGGCGGCTTTGGAATTTTATTCGTCGCCAACGCGCCCAAACAAGCTCAAACAGGTAAGACCGTTCGACGGTTTCCTCCCATTCCGCTGAACGGTGTTCCCCTCTGAAGGTTGTAACCTTCTTTTGGCCGGGCCGCATTCGAGCCCGGCCATTTTTTCGTGCGATTTCGGCAAATCAGCTGTGATCCCCGAACCGTGAATCTGGGAACGGGACTGCCGGCTTTGCCGTAAGCGATCCATATGCGCCTGCCTTCCACACTGCGTCGCGTAGGAGGCCGCAGATGCACAAAAGCGCGCGATCGAAAAAACCGGGTGACGCCAGCCCTAGGGTTTCGCGAGACAGCACAACATATCGTTTTCAGCGCGTGAGCCGTGCGAGATAGGGTTCGACCAAGGCGCGTATTTCGGCGGCGGGCGCCGCTTCTCCGGCAGCATCCAGCGCCCGTTTGTAGCGTGCATAGTCGTCGACTGCGGCTTCGAAATCACGGCGCGCCAGCCGCTCCTTGATCAGCGCCTTGCAGACGGGTCCGGCATCGGGATAAAGCTCCAACGTCCTCAGATAAATCGAGCGCGCTTCGTGAGCGTTGCCGGTCGTCTCGAGCCGCAGGCCGATCCGCAATCCGAGATCGATCAGATCGCGACGCACTTTTTCAGCGGCAGCGAGCGACCAGAAGCTGGCGCGCTCGTGCAGAAACAGCGGACCTGGAAATGCGAGGAAGAGCGCTTCAGCTTCCGGGAGCGCCTCGCCATTGGCGATCGCGACTGCCTTGAGCCGTGCATCCCAGTCGGCGAGGTCGACCCAGACCTTGTCCGACGCGAGGCGAAGCTTGCCTTCGCGCTGGACGATGAGATCGGTCCGCCCGAGCAGCTTGCGCAGCCGATGCAGCGCTTGCTCGCAGGCCGCCCGCGCCTGGTCCCCGTCGAGGTCGGGCCACAGCCAGTCCTGAAGGGTCTCCAGCGAGCAGGTGTTGTCTTTCGAGATCGCCAGCACCCGCAGGATGTCGAGGGCCTTCGTCGGCGGCTTGGCGCCGAGAGGAAGAGGGTTTCCATCGAGTTCGAGCCGGAAGCCTCCGAGAACGTGGACCTTGAGCGGCCACGGCCAGGCCGCGGGCCGCCGCTGCGGCACGTCCAACCGGCGTTCCCCAATCAGCGACCGGCAAAGCTTGGGCTCGATGCCGCGCTCAAGCGCATCGCCAAGCAGTTCGGCGAGCAAGTCCGGAACGTTGAGGAGCACCATTGGCCAGCTGATGTCGCGGAGCGCCTCCAGGAAGATCTTCAGCCGGTCGCCATAGTGCGAATGTCCGCCCCACAGGGTCTCCAGCGCCTCCGCCGCGAGAATGCATATCTCGGTTCGCTTGCGGGCGCCGCCGTCCAGCCGCGGCAGCAGGTCGCTGAGCAGCGCGGCGGCTTCGCGAGGTTTCCTGTCGGCCAGCAGCACCTGGAACTTCGTGATGTAGTGCGGCCAGCGCTCAACCATCGGCTCGTTGGCGGCCTCGATGGCCTCCATGAAGCGCTCGCAATCCCGGTAGGCGGCCGCGAAATCGCCTTGCCTGGCATGCAGCGCGGCGTGGCAGTCGGCGACGACGGCGACTTGCGTGGTGAAGCGGCTGTCGGCGATCTCGGCCAGGCGCTCGACCACCTGGTGGAACTCCGCAAAATCGTTGCGGACCTTCATCTGCATCTGGAGATGGTAGAGCCCGCCGAACTCCACGCTCTTGAGCGACTCGCGCTCGCCAATGGCGATCGCCTCCCGCAACGCCGCTTCGGACGAAGGATAGGGAAAATTTCTTCTTTTGTAGGGGAAGTAACGACCACTCTCCGCACCGAAGGCGACCAGCCACATGCCAAGGATCCAGGGCAGCACGTCCTTCTGGCCTAAATCGTCGATAACGCTGTCGACGGCCTTCGCGAACAGATCGGCCCGCATGGTCGACGCCGAAAGATCGATCAGCGTTTCGCTCGCAAGCAACCGAAATCCGCTCGGATCCTGGCCGGAGTTCTTGGTCAGTCGCTCCAGCAGTTCGGCTTCCAGTGCTTGTCCGGCCGGGCTGCCGCGGTAGTAGTCGTCGCCGAAGTTTAGCGCCCGCATCATGCCAATGCGCACCAGCATCGCTTCCTCGCGAGGCAGTTCCGGAAGGCCGCGCTCGATCAGCTCGAATGCCCGGCGGGTCCACATGGAAAGGCCTTCGTAGGTGCGCCAACTGGCGGTCTTGACCAAGACGGCGCGCGACACGGTGAGACACAGGCCGCGCTGATCGTCCGCCTCGCCAAAAGCCTGCCATGCCTTCGCCAGCCAGCGCTCCGCGGCGACGTCGTCCGGCACGTGGGCAACGCCCAGCCAATAAAAATGCCAGCCGCTCATCAGCGCTTCCGGCAATCGGCCGCACCAGTCGATGAAAGTCGCCCGGCCGCCTTGCGCCAGCACATCCTCCGCGCGGCTCAGTATGAGTTTGCTGGCAAGCCCCCAGTCCTCCGCCTGCAAGGCAAGCGGGATGGCTTCATCCAGACGGCCTGCCTCGACGAGGATCGTCGCCGCTTTTCGTTTCAGCAATCTCTGCTCTTCTCGTGGCACGCGCTCAGCGAAACTTCGGTCGAGGAAATCCCGCAACAGATCATGCAGGTAGAAGACGTCGCGGCTGCTTTCCGTACGCGTGACCAGCAATTGCCGCTTGTAGAGCCTGTCGAGCAGTTTTCCCGCCTCGCCAGATCCTATCATCTCGTCGGCCAGTTCGGCGCTGATTTCAGGCAGCAAGTTGAGCTTCAGCAGCATATCCTGGTCGGTGGCGGGGAGGGAAAGGAAGAAATGACGGCCAAGAACATCCAACAGCGCGTTCTGCCCGCCGCTCGTGTCATCAGGTCCGACCGTCGAGCCGTGGTCCGCGAGCAGAACCAGTCCGATCGCCCAGCCGCGCGCGGCTTCGACATCGACTGAGGCGTTCTTCGAACGCAGTTGGACGAGATCGCGCGCTTCCGCGGTCGAGAATTCGAGCGCCGACCTGTCGACGACGGCCATCTGGCCTCTGAGGACTAGGTCGCTAAGTTCTTCCCGTGGCAGCGTTCGCGAGGCGCAAATGCACCGAACCGTGTCCGGAAGCTCACGGAACATCACCGAAAGCACGCCACGAAACTCTGGCGTGTCGGCATCGTGCAGATCGTCGAGAACCAGAATGGTATCGGGTTTCAGCCGCGCGAAATAGGCCCTGAAGAAGCGCCTGGCGAACTCGTTCGGCTGCTCGGCATATTCGACGCCGAACACCGGCATGTCGCCAACCGCAGGTGGGGCGAGTGACTGCGTCAGATACTGAAAAAAGCGCGCAATGTCCTGATCGCCCTCGTCGACGCGGAACCACACATGCGGCGCCTCGACGCTTTCGAGATAGTCGATGACCGCGGTCGTCTTGCCGTAGCCGGCCGGCGCCGCCACCCAGCATATGGTCGACCGCGATTTCCGATCGATCGCTTCGAGAACGCGGTTCCGCCTCAATATCCTGGCACTGCGCGGCGCCGCCAGCTTGGCGATCCGGCCTGTGCCCGAGAGCGGGCGCCTCGCATCGGCTTCGATGGCGTCTAGAGGGGTCATGAGGGCTCGCGCTCGACCAATCATCGAGCGCCGGTCGTGCCGCCGTGACCGTCCCGCCGCCCAGATTGACCCTAGGGTAGCGCAATCATGCAACAATTCGTAGTGGCTTCGCAGATGAAGCGGCGATGGCCGATTCCAGCCGTCGACTGGATGCCTGCGCGATCGCGAAATCAGGACGCGGATGAGACCGAATTGTGTGAGGCAGCGCCGGCGGGTGACCGATGGATCCCGCACTCTATCTTCGACAGGCCGCTCCAGCGGCCCGCGCGCGGATTGTCCGCGCTGCCGCACTTGACCGTGCAGGGCGCGCAGCCGATCGAGAGGTAGCCCTTTCGAGGAGCGGATGCTGGGGAAGATGATAACGGTCGAGATAGTCCTCAATCTGCTGGCGGGTGAAGCGGGCAAGCGGGTCGATCTTCAGGCGCCCGTCAGTTTCCTCCAGTGTCGAAACATCCGCGCGAAGCCCGCCATGATATCGCTTGCGACCGGAAATCCAGGCTTTGAAACCGGTCAGCGCATTTTCGAGCGGCAGAACCTTGCGGATGTGGCAGCACCGGTCCGGATCGCGGCGGTGCAGCGCTCCAGTGCCGTCGAGCATCCGCATGACGTCGGCCTGAGGCTTGACGACGCGCAGATCGGTGAGACCGAGCAGAGCCGTCAGCTGCGCGCGATAGGCGATCGTCTCTGCGAACAGCTTTCCGGTGTCGAGCGTGATGATGGGGAGCGAACGGTCGATCGCGGCTGCCATATGCAGCAGCACTGCGGATTCTGCGCCGAACGAGGACACGAGCGCTATGTTTCCACAAAACAGATCGGTGACGAGCGGCGCCAGCAGGTCGGGCCCGTCGAGATGGTTCAGCTCTGCGACGACAGCTTCATACATCGCGGTTCGGCCGGTCAAAGACGGTGGTGGCGTGACAAGGCCGCATCATAGCTTCGCCACGAAATCGAGGATCGCCTGGCGGTCGGTCTCGTCCAGGTCGAAGAAACGGTCGCGCACGATCTGCGCCGTGCCGCCATGGGCGAAGACGGCATCGCGCAGCGTGGTCGCGCGGCCGTCG
This sequence comes from Mesorhizobium sp. M6A.T.Ce.TU.016.01.1.1, assembly GCF_003997065.1. Lineage (NCBI taxonomy): Bacteria > Pseudomonadati > Pseudomonadota > Alphaproteobacteria > Hyphomicrobiales > Phyllobacteriaceae > Mesorhizobium > Mesorhizobium sp. M6A.T.Ce.TU.016.01.1.1. The sequence goes on from NZ_RZTJ01000003.1 coordinate 302,485, forward strand.
TGCAGGTAGCGTTGGCGCAGGCGGATGCCGACGAGCGGCGTGGTCCGCCATTCGGCGCCGATGGCATCGCCCTGGACGATCTTGTCGTCGAGTGCCGGCCCCATGTCGTGCAGCAAAAGGTCGGAATAAAGCCGGACTTCGCCGTTGACACCTTCCAGCGCTGGCACATGGCATTTGGCGCAACCGACCGAGGCGAAAAGCCGTCCGCCATGGCTGCCGAGCATCGCGCTGTGGCTCGATGAAGGCGATGCGGTCCGGAAGGTCGACGAGAATGGGAGCAATGCGCCATAGGCCAGCGCCGCCGACAGTACCAACCCGACGAGGCCCACGCCGACCAGGCGCCAGGCGCCGCCGGCCTCTCCGAGTCGGCTGACCCGGGTGGTGATGCCGAGCGCGATCATCACCATGAGGAACAGGAACTGGTCGACATCGAGGATGACGCGGCGCAGTTGCGGATTGAGGGTGATCTCCGAATTGAGCATCACCACGCCGATGAACGCGACGATGAACCACGGGAACGGGATCGGCGCTGCCTCTTGCGCCTTGTTGCGGCTGCGAAAGACCAGGCTGGCGGCGAGCAGAAGCGGGACGAGCATCAGCACCTTGCTGAGCTTGACCAGCGTGGCGGTGTTCAGCGCGCCATCGGAAATGGCGAAGGAGGCGCCGTAGACCTGCGCCAGCTCGAAAATGCTCGCCCCGACGAACACGCCATAGAGGCGGTCGTCGAGATGCGGCAGCCATCCGCTCAGGAACATGACCGGATAGGCGAGCAACGCCACGGTGCCGCTCAGCGTGATCAGGGCGATGGCGATGCCGGCACTCTGGTCGCGCGCACGCACCAGCGCGGCCATGGAGAGGATCGCCGCGGCGCCGCAGACGGCGCTGCCGACCGCGACAAGCAGCGCGATCTCGGCGTCGAGCCTGAACAGCTTGCGCGCGATGGCGTAGAGCAGCGTCAGCACGAGGATCAGCTCGATGGCCGCCACCGCGAGCGGCATGAACCCCAGATCCAGGAACAGCCGCGTCGTGATACGGAAGCCGACCAGCACCACGGCGAGCCGCAGCAAATAGCGCTTGGTGAAGTCGAGCCCCGGCCGCAAGGCGTCTGGACAGGCGAAGCTGCTGCCGATCATGAGCCCGAAGAGCATGGCGACGAGGACCGGGTTGCGCGACAGCGGCTCGCCCAGTCCGCCGGCGATCCAGCCGGCCGCAAGGGCAAGTGCCGCAGCAACGATGACGCCAGGCAAGACCGGGCGCATTTTTTCGGGCGCATGGGAGAGCGTCAGGGCGAGGCTCATGGCTTTGCCCCGTCGGGCAGGCGGAGCGTTCGCAGATAGAAGGCGACCGCCTCGATCTGCGCGGTATCGTCTTCGATCGGCTGCGAGCCCGCCTCGCGGCTGACAGTCGCGCTGGTGATGCCGAGTTCGTTTGCGAAAGCGTTCGCTACCATGTCTTCGAGGGTGGCTATGTCAGCCTTCCAGCCGTATCGGCCGACCCGCGATGCGCCCTGACCATCGACGACATGATGCGCGCGGCCTTTGATGCCGTCGCCCTTGCTGACCGCCTGCGCTTCGATGACCCTGTCGGGTATCTCGTCGATCCCAGCGATACCGTAGAGTGCGAGCGGCATGCGCAGCGAGATCACATTGGCCTGGCTTGGCATCGCCGCCGACACGATCCTCATGCCATCGCGCAACGCATGGCGTCTGGCGACCGGGCTGTTGGGATGATCGATCGGAACCGTGCGCCCAGAGCCCGGATCAATATGGGCTATTCTGCGCGCAAAGTGGTTTTCATCGATGCTCGCACCGCCAGGGCCGGGATGGCAGGCCACGCAGGACGTTGCATTGAACAATGGGCCGAGGCCCATGCGCGGCGTGAAATCGGTCTGGAACGACTTTTTTCCGCGCGCCGCAAGATTGGCGTCGGCGGCAGCGCCCTGCGTCCCCTGCATCGCTGCCGCCGCGCCGTGCTCGTCGAAGACCCCAACCTCGACGAGCGCCCCTTCGAGGCCCGGAAATCCCGGAACCTCGCCGCCAATCGTTATCCAGATATGCTGTGCATCCGCCGAGGTCGCGATCGCGCGAAGGCGATCGGGGCCGAGGGGCCCGAGCCCTGGAATCTCGATCGTCGCCCGGGCGAGAAGCCGGCCGTCCTGGCTCAAGCGCAGCAGCGAGCCGTCGCCGCGATTGGCGACGAACAGATCAGACCCGCCAGCCAGCGTCGTGTGGCTCGAGAATTGCGGATTGGCGATCTCGGGAATGGCCGCGGCGACATCGACCGGACGGTCGAATTCCGGCAGCGAGATCGTGCGGCTCCTGGCGACCGCGAAATGCCGCCGGTCGTCCTCCAGTTCAAGCAGCACCAGCCGGTCACGGCCGGGGTCGGCGATGTAGAGAGCGCGGTCCGGGTTCCACTTGAAGGCGACGCCGATGACGCCGGGATCGTCGCCGATGCCGTGGCCGGTGCTTACCGTGCCCAGGCCGGTGCTTACCGTGCCGGGGCCGGCCAAGCCGTCGACGCCATCCTGGACGTGGATCTGAACCACGCTTCCATCCGCGGTGACGGCGGCGAACACGGCAAAGCCGCTGCCGTCCGGCGATCGACCGAGAAACGCCGTTCCGAGCGCGCCCGTCTGCATTCCGCCTGATGTCAGCTGGCCGCTTGCCTGGTAATTCATGAGCTTGCCAAGCCAGCCGCTGGGCTGCGCTTTCGGCGTATTCTCGCGATCGGTATGCCGGCCGGCGAACACGCCGCCGGCCTCGCGGCTTGGCGCGTTGGCGAGTGGCGCACCGTCGGGGTCGACGACCGTGACGCTGCCCTCGCCATTGACCCCGCCAGGCGCGTTTGCGATCCAGGGCCTTCCGAACGCGTTGTTGATGGAAATGTATCGCGGTCCGGACGCAGCTGCGTGGCGCGCGGTTCGAGCCCCGGCATTGTACCGCCGGTTGAGAAACCGTTCGCTCTGCGCCGTGTAGAGCTGAACCCTCGCATCCGCGTCTTTGCCGGTGAGATCTTGCGGAACGATGATGGTGCCAGCAGACTTGCCCGCGCGCGGATCGATGGACAGGATCGTCCCGACCTCAAATACTGGATCGCCCGGCGGCGCGCCGAAATTGCTACCTACGGCGACAAGAACCCTGAGCGGATCGAGCACCCGCCCTTCGCGCGTCGCCATGAGGAATTCCGGATTTCCTGGAATCGGCCCGCCGACATGAAAGCGGCCCACCTCGCGCACGCCGGCCACGTCGGGCAGCCCGACCGCGACGACACGCGCGTTCAGGCGCCAGTTGGGGGTCTGATCTCCCGCGAACGCCCAGGTCGGCAGCAGGCCGACAAGTATCGCCGCCGTCGCCATGTTCCAGCGAGCAGAAAACCCCGACAGCGCGGACCATCGCCGGGTCTGATGAGTCCCGGCGAAATCCGTGGGGGCCACTGCACTGCCTGTTCGCATCGCGAGGTCTCCGGCGGTCGCAAGCGCTCGGTGACGCCTGCCACTCACGGTGCAACGTTTCGACCACGCGCGCTTACGGATCGCTTACGGCATTCGGCGTAACTGGCTCGCCGTATCAACTGCGAGCCGAGCATCGCTGCTATGATTTGAGGTCGCGCTGACGTTGCGGCGCGAACGCCGATCGTTCAACCGGCCGGAGCGGTTCCCAGTCGATTTCCGCCGGCTTTTGCGATGAAGCTGCGCCAACCGCCATAGGCCGAAATGTCGATAGCCTGTGACAATCCGGCGGTTTCGACCAGGAAGCCTTTGGCCGATGTCCCGTCATCGAGCTCGATCGTGCCTATGCCGAGCGGCGGTGGGATCGCGGCCACGAACCGTCCGAACGCGTCTGCTGAAAGCCGCCAAACCTCGACATCGATCGCCGCTCCGTTGCCATCGGCAACGCGCACGAGCCCCGGCTTCGGCACGGATTGGCCGGCAAGCGCATAGAGCTGATAGGAAGCAACTGTCTTGGCGATCCTGCTCATTCGGCCGCCCAGCGCGCAGAGTTGGCCGTTGAGCGGCATCCCCGACAAATGTGCGCCGACGACCACGAGCTCGATCATGGCGTCATCGAAATCAGGCGTTTTGGCGGATGAGGCAGGCATTGGCCAGCCGGTCGCACCAAGCCCGAGACCGCCGGCTGCATGGAGCTCGCTGCCGAGCGCCGCCGTCAGAGCGTCCTTGCCGGCAGCGGCAAGCAAGGTGACGCTCATCGGCAAGCCATCGTCGCGCTTGCCCGTCGGCACGGCGATGCCGCACATGTCGAGCAGATTGACGAAGTTAGTGTAGGTGCCGAGCCGGCTGTTGGTGACGATCGGATCGGCCAAAACAGCCGCCAGCGAATAGTGCGTCGGCGCCGTCGGCACGCAGAAGAGGTCGACCGAGGCGATGACAGGCGCCAGCCCGGCCTTGTAGGCCTGCAGCGCATAAAAGCCCTTGAAAGCATCCGTTGCCGAAAGTTTTCGCGCGCCGCCAATGATCGTGCGCGTCACCGGGTGCATGGCTGCTTCGTTCGCTTCCATGAAATCCGCGATCGCCGCATAGCGCTCGGCCACCCATGCGCCTTCGTAAAGCAGGTTGGCGGTGGCGTAGAAATCGCCGAAGGGGATTTCTACCAATCGGCAGCCGAGCTGTTCCAGCGTCCGCAGCGCCGTTTCGAATCCCGCCTGCATGGCGGCGTCGCCAAAAAATTGCCGGTCCGTCTTTGCCGGAATGCCGACAGACGGCACCGGTGGACGCGGACCGAGCGACGGCGCCGCGATAACGCGCGAATAAGGATCGGCGTCATCCTTTGCCGCCGCGGCCCTGAAGACGCTGTAGGCGTCATCGACGGTGAGCGCGAAGACGGAGACGCAGTCGAGCGTGCGGCAGGCCGGCACGACGCCGGCGGCCGACAGCGCGCCGACCGTCGGCTTCAGCCCGACGATGTTGTTGAGGCCGGCGGGGATACGGCCGGAGCCGGCGGTGTCGGTGCCGAGCGCGAAAGAAACAATGCCGCGCGCCGTCGCCACGGCCGAGCCGCACGAGGAGCCGCCCGGCACCAGTTTAGGATCGATCGCGTTTCTCGGTATCGGATAGGGCGTGCGCACGCCGACGAGGCCGGTGGCGAACTGGTCGAGATTGGTTTTTCCGACGACCAGCGCGCCGGCCGCCCTCAGATGCGCGACGACGGTGGCGTCTTTCGTCGGCAAGTAGGCATATTCGGCGCAGCCGGCCGTGGTCGGCATGCCGGCAACATCGATGTTGTCCTTGACCGCAAACGGCACGCCCCAGAGCGGCTTTGCCACGGGATCGAATCCGCCGAGTGCCTCGGCTTCGGCGAGCATCTCGGCCTTGCTTGCCAGATGGATGAAGATGCCGGGATCGTCCGCTTCCGCTATGCGCTGAAACACGGTTTCAACGACGGTCGCAACCGACATGCCGGAGGCATAGGCCGCGTGCAGGCTGCCGATATCGAAGCGGATTTCGCTCATTTCGTCTCGTCCAGAATGATCACCGGCAGATTCCACTGGATCAGCACGACGCAGCCGTCTTTCGTCCACACCGAATGCTCGGTCCCGGCCGGGTTCAGCACCACGCTTCCGGCAGGATAGTCGCCATTCCCGTCGCTCTGCATGCCCTCCAGCACGACGATGGTTTCCAGCCCGACATGGCGATGGCGCGGCACGCCGGCGCCGGGCCGATAGTTCAGGATCGCGACGGACGGTTCAGCCGGTCCGCCCTTGAGCAGCCAATGCACCGAGATGCCTTCGCGAAAATGCTCGAATGTCAGATCACGCCAGGTGAGAGCCGGATATGCAATGTTAGGCATCGGCAATTCCCTTGAGCACCTGGTCCGTCATCGCCGTCCAGCCGACGATCGCGCCCTGCGCCCTGATCATGGCCAGCGCGGCCGCCTTGAATTCCGGAAAATAGCTCTCCGTCGCATCCTCGGCCAGCAGGCATTCATAGCCGCGGTCGTTGGCCTCGCGCATCGTCGTCTGCACGCAGACTTCCGTCGTTACCCCGGCGAAGACGAGTTGCTGCACGCCGAGCCGCTTCAGGTCCTCGCCGAAGCTGGTGGCGTAGAACGCGCCCTTGCCAGGTTTTTCGATAACGATTTCGCCAGGCAGCGGGGCAAGCTCGTCGAGGATCGCCGTTCCCGGCTCGCCGACGATCAGCACGCGGCCCATTGGGCCGACATCGCCGATCCTGATCGACGGATTGCCGCGGTTGCGCTTGGCCGGTGGCAGGTCCGAGAGGTCTGATCTGTGGCACTCCATTGTGTGGATCACCGGCAGGCCGGCGGCGCGAAATCCCTCGATCAGTCTCTTCACCGTTGGAACGATCGCCACCACCCGGCTGACGTCGTTGCCGAGACTGGCGCCGAAGCCGCCCGGCTCGGCGAAATCGCGCTGCATGTCGATGACGACCAGCGCCACCGCCTCAGGCTTGAAAGCAAACGGAAACGGCAGCGCGTCGATCTCGGCCATCAATGATGTCCAGCCATGTGCTCGCCGATGGTCTGCACGCTCGCCTGCGCGATCGGCGTCTCGTAGACCAGCGCGCCGTCGGACATGACGAAGATGCGGTCGGAGAGTTCCAGCAATTCGTCGAGGTCCTCCGACATCAGCAGCACCGCAGCACCGGCGTTGCGTGCCTTCATGATGCGGGCGCGGATCTCGGCGACGGCGGAGAAATCGAGTCCGAAGCACGGATTCGAAACAATCAGCAGATCGACCTCGCCGGTCAGTTCGCGGGCGAGCACAGCGCGCTGGACGTTGCCGCCGGAGAGCGACGAAATCGGCGAGGCGAGCGAGGCCGTCTTGACCTTGAAATGCTCGACTAGGCGGGCCGCATAGTCCCTGATGGCACTCATCTTGATCCAGTTGATCGGTTTGCCAGCCTCGTTCAGGTCGAAGGTTCGGAAAGCCATGTTTTCCGCCACCGTCATCCTTGGCGCGCAGGCATTGCGCAACGGTTCCTCCGGGATGAAGCGCACGTTGAGCGTGCGGGCCTCGGCGCGGCTGGCGCCATAGGGCGAGCCCTTCACCAGCACGTCGCCGGCATCACGCGCACGCTGTCCGGCAAGGACTTCGAGAAATTCCTTCTGGCCGTTGCCGGAAATACCGGCGACGCCGACGATCTCGCCGGATTTCACATCAAGCGCGCCGATATGGATTGTCTTCAGCCCTGTTCGGTCGGGCGCCTTCAGTGCCTTCACCGTCAGGATTTGCCGGGCGCCGACAGGCACTGGAGCGCGGCTGTCGAGCGCGGCAATCGGCTGGTCGCCGATCATCATCGCCGCCATCCGCTTGTGAGAGAGTTCCGAGACTTTCCCTGTTCCTGTCAGTCTGCCCTTGCGCAACACCGTGATGTCGTCGGCGAATGCCGTCACCTCATGGAATTTGTGCGAGATCATCAATACGGTGAGGTCGCCCGCCTTGGTCATGCCGCGCACGAGGCCGAGCACTTCCTGCGCCTCGCCGGGGGTCAGCACCGACGTCGGCTCGTCCAGCACCAGAAAACTGCGGCCGAGATAAAGCTGTTTGATGATCTCGAGCTTCTGTTTCTCGCCGGCGGCAAGTTCGGCCACCTTGACGTCGAGCGGCAACTTGAACGGCATCCGCTGCATGAATTGGGCAAGTGCGGCGCGCTCCTTGCGCCAGTCGATAATCCCCGGCACCTTTTCGCGGGCGATGACCAGGTTTTCCGCACCTGTCAGCGACGGGACCAGGGTAAAATGCTGGTAGACCATGCCAAGGCCGAGCGCCGAGGCATCCTTCGGGCTGGTGATCGCGACCTCGCGGCGGTCGACCAGAATGTCGCCGGCGGTCGGGTGATAAAAACCCATCATGCATTTGACCAGCGTCGACTTGCCGGCGCCGTTTTCGCCAAGCAGCGCATGGAACGATCCCGCCGGCACCTTGATCGACACGTCGTCCAGCGCGGTGAAGGCGCCGAAGCGCATTGTCATGCCGATCGTCTCGACGCCGACTGCTTTTTTGCGGTCACTCATGGTCGAGCCTCATGGTAACTGGGCAACGAAGGACGCCGAGTTCGACACCGCGCCAAACACGCCACCCTGCATCTTGATCATCTTGATCGCAGCCAGATGGTTGCCGTGGTCGGTCGCCCCGCAGCAATCCTCCAGCATCACGCATTCGAAGCCGCGGTCATTGGCCTCGCGCATCGTCGTGTGGACGCAGACATCAGTGGTGATGCCGGTGAGCACGATGTTTTCGATGCCGCGCTGGTTGAGGATCAGCTCCAGGTCGGTGGCGCAGAACGAGCCCTTTCCTGGCTTGTCGATGATCGGCTCGCCTTCGGCCGGATAGAGATCGGGGATGATGTCCCAGCCCGGCTCGCCGCGCACCAGGATGCGTCCGCAAGGTCCGGGATCGCCGATGCCGGCATTGATGCGGCGTGAGCGCCAGCGCTTGTTGGCCGGCAGGTCGGCGAGATCGGGCCGGTGGCCCTCGCGCGTATGAATGATGGTGTAGCCCTTCGCCCGCATGGCCGACAACACCGACTTGATCGGCTCGATCGGCGCACGCACCAGCGAAAGGTCGTAGCCCATATGGTCGACATAGCCGCCCGGCCCACAAAAGTCGGTCTGCATGTCGATGATGATCAGCGCCGTGTTGTCGGGCCGGAGCTCGCCATTGTAGGGCCATGGATAGGGATCGGCGTCGATGTAGCGCTGCGTGACCTCGGCTCTGGCGTTCATTGAGCAAAACTCCAGTCTGGAAACGTCATTTGGTGATCGACAGTTCGCCCGGCGCGCCGGCGAGCGAACGGCTCGGCGACGAGGTGGCGATCATGATGATGAGCGTGAGAATGTAGGGTGCGGCGTAGAATAGATAGTAGCCTTGCGTGACGCCGACCGATTGCAGCGCCGGCCCCAGCGCGCCGGCGCCGCCGAACAATAGCGCCGCGGCAAAGCAGCCAAGCGGGTTCCAGCGCGCGAAGATGACCAGCGCCACCGCCATCAGCCCCTGGCCCGACGAAATGCCTTCGGTCCAACTGCCGGGATAGTAGAGCGACAGGTAGGCGCCGCCGATTCCGGCCAGCGCGCCGCCGAGGCCGGTGGCGAGGAGGCGCACCGTGTTCGGGTTGAGGCCCATGGCGCGCGCGGCGTCGGAACTGTCGCCGACCACGCGCAGGATCAGACCGGCGCGGGTGTTGCGGAAAGCCCACCACAGGAACACGGCAAGTGCTGCGCCGATCAGGAACAGCACGTTGACGTTGAGCGCCGCCTGCACCTGCGGAACATCGGACCAGCCGCCAAAGGGGATCGCCGGCAGGTCGGGCGCCGAGGGCTGGATGAACGGCTTGCCGAAGAAGAAGGCGAGACCCGAGCCGAACAGCATTAGCGCAATGCCGATGGCGATGTCGTTGACCCCACGGAATTTGCAGATCCAGCCGTGGAACAGGCCGAAACAAAGACCGGCGGCTGCGGCGGCCAGCAGACCGAGCCATGGCGAGCCGGTCATCACCGCCACGGCATAGGCGGTCATCGCGCCGAAGACCAGCGTGCCTTCGAGGCCGAGGTTGATGCGCCCCGAACGCTCGGTGATGGCTTCGCCCAGCGACACGAAGATGAAGGGGGTCGACACGCGAATAGCGCCGCCGAGCATGGCGAGCGGAACGCCCCAGAGGCCGATCTCGGTCGAGTCCATCACGCAGTCCCCTTCAAAAGAACTGGCCTCTGCCAGAGGTCGGGATTGAAGGCCTTGAAGCGGCCGTAGAAGGTTTCGCTGAACAGGATGACGACGAAGAGCATGCCTTGCAGCACCAGCACGGTGGCGTCGGGCAGGTCCATGCGGCGCTGGATCAGCCCGCCGGAGGCGTCGATGCCGCCAAGCAGGAAGGCGACCGGGATGATGGCGAGCGGATTGTGGCGGGCGAGGAAGGCGACGAGGATACCGGTATACCCATAACCGGCGGCGAGCGAGGCGTTGGCGCTGCCTTGCACGGCGGCGACTTCCAGCATGCCGGCAAGGCCGGCGAAACCGCCGGCCAGCGCGGTGAAACCGACGATCAGCGGTCCGACCGCAAGTCCCTGCACCTGGGCCGCCCTGACATTGCCGCCGGCGATGCGGGCGGCGAACCCCCAGCGGGTCTTTTCGATCAGCAGCCAGGACAGAATGCAGGCGATGACGCCGACGACGAGGCCCCAATGCACGTCCATGCCCGGAATGTTGCCGATGCGGTAGGCCTCCGCCAGCGGCTCGGTCGAGGGCTTGTTGAGCGAGGCGGGATCGCGCAGCGGTCCTTCCACCAGATGGTTCATCAGCGCGATGGCGATATAGGCCATCAAAAGGCTCGATATGGTCTCGTTGACGGCACGGTAGTGGCGTAGCGCGCCGACGGCACCGATCCAGATGCCGCCGGCGGCCAGGCCCGCCACGCCCATGGCAAGAACAACGAAAAAGGCGGGCGCGCCGCTGGTGGCGACGCCCATGGCGGCCGCGGCAACGCCGCCCAGCACGATCGCGCCTTCGCCGCCGATGACGACGAGGCCGAGCCGGGCCGGCAGCGCCACGCAGAGCGCCGCAAGCAGCAGGGGTGCGGCCCGCGACAGCGAGTTCTGGATCGAGAACCACGAGCCGAAGCCGCCGCGCCACATCGTTTCATAGAGCTGCACGGGCGACTTGCCGACCAGCGCGATGAACAGGCTGAACAGGGCCATGCCGACGATCAGCGCCGCGAGCGGGATGACGAAGGCTTCCGCTCGCCGGGCGATCCATTCGAGCGCCGCCGGATAGCTTTTGGCGCCGAACATCGCTGGCGCGCCCGCGCTGCTCACCGTGTCTGCCATGGCCCCCGTCTCCGATGCATGATCAAGCGGTCGAGCCGACGACACCTTCGACGAGATAGTCCATGCTTTCCAGCTCGATCGCGGTCTCGACGAACGTCTGGCTTTCGGTTGCGACGACATCGCCCTTGTTGTTCTTCAGGGGACCCTTGATGACCGAAAAGCCGCCCTTCATCATCTCGGCGAGCGTGCCGTCGAACTGCGCGCGCGCCGCCTCGCTGACGGCGGGACCGAGCGGGCTCATCTTGACGAAGCCGTCGGCCAGTCCGCCGCGCGTGAAATTGGGCAGCGGCTTGCCGGCCATGAGGTCGTCGACGAACATCTTGTAGACTTTTGCCCAGTTCCATTCCGCGCCGGTCAGATATTTTTCGGGCGCCAGCGGGCTCTGGTTGGCGTGGTAGCCACAGATGAAGGCGCCGCGCCCCGCCGCCGTCTCGACCACCACTTTCGGGCTGTCGACATGGCAGGTGATGACGTCGGCGCCTTGATCGACCAGCGCATTGGTGGCTTCCGCCTCCTTGACCGCCAGCGACCATTCGCCGGTGAAGATCACCTGGCAGGTGATTGCCGGGTCGACCGAGCGTGCGCCAAGCAGGAAGGAATTGATGTTGAGCAGGACCTGCGGAATGGGTTTTGCCGCGACGAAGCCGATCTTCTTGGTCTTGGTGGCATGACCGGCGGCGACGCCGTTGAGATACTGGCCCATGCCGATATAGCCGAAATAGGAACCGGCATTCATCGGATGCTTGTCTTTGTTCCACATGCCGCCGCAATGGCGAAACTGAACGTCGGGGAATTTCGCGCACATGGCCAGCATGTGCGGATCGAAATAGCCGAACGAGGTTGGAAAGATCAGCGAGGCGCCGTCGAGGTTGATCATCGATTCCATCGTCTTCTGGACATCGACCGTCTCGGGGACGTTCTCCTCCTCGACAACGGAGATGCCCTCGATGGCCTTCAATGTCGCGGCACCTTCGGCATGCGCCTGGTTATAGCCGTAGTCGTCCTTCGGCCCGACATAGATGAAGCCGACAGTGGCGGCCGCGGCGAACGCCCTGCTGATCGGAAATGACGCCGAGGCCAGACCGAGCGCCGCTCCGGCGGCGGAGGTCTTGAGCAGATCGCGGCGGCTAAGCATGAATCTCTCGGTCATGTGAATGCTCCCTGTTGGACCCTTTTCCGGGTCGATTAATTCCCTTCTCACGAAAGTGCATGCAATCGGTGTGCCAGTTCAAAAGATAAAATTTATTCAATGAAATCAGCGGATGTGCCGAGCCGCCCTGCTCAAGCGAAAGGCAATTGCATACACTTTTTGCCTTTCAAATAGCCAGTTTGACATGTAGATTAAAATAGAGGCATAGAGAGGCGCGCCCGAGTCGAAACTGGCCGGCGAGCCGCTTGCCGCATAGCCGCGAACAGACTGGACGGAGGAGAATTGTCGGGGAAGCGCAGCTTGATCAGGTCGGGCACGACCGTCGATCAGATGGTGAGGGCGATCGGTGACCGGATCGTCACCGGCTTCCTGCGCCCCGGCGAAAAGCTCGACGAGGCCTCGCTGGCGGCCCGTTTCGATGTCTCGCGCACCCCCGTCAGGGAGGCGCTTGGCCGGCTGAGCGCCATGGGGCTGGTCGAAAGGCGGCCCAACCGGGGCGCCACCGTCGCCGTGGTGACGCAGGAGCATCTCGCCTCGATGTTCGAGAGCATGGCCGAGCTTGAAGCGATCTGCGCGCGGTTCTCGGCCGAGCGCATGACCGCCGGCGAGCGCCGCGCGCTCGAGGTCGAGCATCAGGCATCGGCGCGCCTTGTGCAGTTGGCTGCGGAGGAGGATTATGAGTATTTCAACACCGAGTTCCACACCCGGCTCTATCGCGGCGCGCACAGCAAGCACATCTATGAACTGACCGTCATGACGCGCAGCCGGCTGGCGCCGTTCCGGCGCGCGCAATTCATGCTGCCGGGCCGCCTGGCCAAATCCTGGCAGGAACACGACGTCATCGTTACCGCGATCATGCGCGGTGACGGCGCCGCCGCGGGAAACGCAGCCAAGGATCATGTTTCGATCGTCAGCGAGGCGAGCGCCGTTTTTGCCGCGGTTGACCCGATGAAGTCGGAGACGGATTCGATCGGAGTGTCTTCCTACAAGTGAAAATCTGACGCTCGGTACCCGACGTGGAAGACGTTTTCCGGTCCACCCCATCGCAGACTCTCGCCCAATGGACTCGCAACGTGGCCCCCAATACAATCCCGGTCCCGTGGGCCTCCGAAGGCTGATGCATGACATGGCAGAAGAACGCGTCCAACGCCGCCTTGCTGCGATATTGGCAGCCGATGTGGTCGGCTACAGCCGCCTCATGGAGCGGGACGAGGCTGGGACCCTTGTTGCCATCAAGTCCCGTCGCAAAGACATCCTACAGCCACTGCTCGCCAAGCATAATGGCCGCATCGTCAAGCTGATGGGTGACGGGGTGCTGGTGGAATTTGCCAGCGCCGTGAATGCTGTCCAATGCGCGGTCGAGCTCCAGAACGCGATGGCAGCTGCCAACGCCGACGTGCCCCAAGATTCCCGGATTGTGCTGCGCGTCGGAATCAACCTGGGCGACGTGTTGGTCGAAGGCGGCGATCTCTATGGTGATGGAGTCAACATCGCGGCTCGGCTCGAGGCCTTGGCTGATGCTGGGAGCATCGTCGTCTCTCGCACTGTCTTCAACCACGTCCGGGGCAAGGTGAAGCTCGGATTCGATGATCTCGGCGAGCAGCAACTCAAGAACATCGCCGAGCGGGTGCGGATCTACCGACTGCGGCCGGACCGCGAAGCGGCGATGGCGCGGCCTGCCTTGGCGCTTCCCGACAAGCCGTCGATTGCCGTTCTGCCGTTCACTAACATGAGCGGCGATCCGGAGCAGGAGTATTTTAGCGACGGCATGGTGGAGGACATCATAGCGGCGCTGTCCCGGGTGCGCAGCTTCTTCGTGATCGCGCGGAATTCGAGTTTCACCTACAAAGGCAAAGCGGTCAATGTGAAGCAGGTCGGGCTCGAACTCGGCGTGCGTTACGTGCTGGAAGGGAGTGTCCGCAAGGCGGGCAATCGGGTCAGGATCACGGGACAGCTCATCGAGGCGGAAAGCGGGAATCATGTCTGGGCTGATCGCTTCGATGGCAGTCTCGAAGACGTATTCGAACTGCAAGATGGGGTGGCCCAGAGCGTGGTCGGTGCGATCGCTCCGAAGCTTCAGCGAGCGGAAATCGATCGCACGTCGCGAAAGCGAACCGAAGATTTGACTGCTTACGACTTTGTTCTGCGTGCCCTGCCGCATGCCTGGTCAGGGTCGCCCGAAAGGAGTGCAATCGCCCACGATCTCCTTCAAAAAGCAACCGCCGTCGATCCTTCTTATGCGTATGCCTACGCGATGGCGGCCTGGTCTTTGATGTTCAGCAAGAATTCGGGTTGGCACTCTTGGCGGCCCGACCAGCAGGAGTTGTGTGTTCGGTTTGCCAGGGAAGCGCTCAAGCTCGATATGGAAGATCCAGCCGTACTGTGGGCATCCGCTACGGCGCTCGCAAGTGTCGTACACGAACATGAACATGCTCTCGAGCTGATCGAGCGCTCGTTGGCAATCGACCATAATTCCGCACAGGCCTGGGCAGCAAAAGGTTGGGTGACTTCCTGGATCGGACTTGATGGGATCCCTTCGTTGGAAAGGGCAATGCGATTGAGCCCGTTCGACCCGCTGTTGTACCTTTTTCATGCCTCGATTGCTGAGTGCCACCTTGCGGCAAGAAGGCACGAGATGGCATTGGAATGGTCTCTCCGCGCCATGCGAGAACATCCAGAACCTCCTCCATTCGTGCGGCGGGTGCTCGCCGCCTCGTACGCTCGCCTCGGGCTAGTTGAAGAAGCGCGACGGGTGGTGGCAGGCATACTGGCGGAAAGCCCAAGCTTTACTGTGAGGACCTGGCTAGAGATAACCGCCCAGCGTGGTCCGCACGTCCAATACCTCGCTGAGAGCCTCCGTCTCGCTGGCCTCCCCCAGTGAGTAGGCATCGAGTCGCACGCGTCAAAGAGAATCTCCCGTCGGACTCTTATGTCAAGCTGGACCACTAGCAATCAGGCAAACTGCCCAATCCGTCGGCGATGCGATGATTTTCGCGTCACCCGTGCGAATGCTCGAAGCCGCAGAAGTCCACAAATGCCGGCCTTTTGGCATAATTCGGCATTGGCATGCTCCTTGCATCGTTGGTGATGTGCAGAGCGTCTAGGGTTCCGGCCGCGACAAAGCGGTGCTGGTCCAAGAGATGCGACCGCCAGGGGTGCACTGAGGCATCCGGCGGAACACGGCGGGCCAAAATCCCGGGAGAACCCTGCACGGGTTTGCTGGCGCGAACCTCTCCCGGATGCGCGCTCCGTAAACCCCAACATAAAGTCCGGACGCAATCCGGATCGCGAACAGGGGTACGCAATGCTTCGCAAGCTGGCCGCAATCATCCTAGCCGCATCACTCAGCCTTCCCATGATTTCCGCCGCCGACGCGGCGCCCAAGAAAGACTTCAAGATATGCTGGTCGATCTATGTCGGCTGGATGCCGTGGGGCTATCTCTCAGACAGCGGCATCATGAAGAAATGGGCCGATAAATACGGCATCAATGTCGAGATCACCCGCATCAACGACTATGTCGAAAGCATCAACCAGTACACCGCCGGCGGCTTCGACGGCTGTTCGATGACCAACATGGACGCGCTGTCGATCCCCGCTGGCGGCGGCGTCGACACGACCGCCGTGATCATCGGCGACTTCTCCAACGGCAATGATGCGGTGATCCTCAAGGACAAGTCCGCGCTCGCCGACATTGCCGGCCAGAAGGTCAATCTCGTCGAGCTCTCCGTCTCGCATTACCTGCTGGCGCGGGCGCTGGACACGGTAAAGCTCGCCGAGAAGGACATCACCGTCGTCAACACATCCGACGCCGACATGGTCGCCGCCTATGGCACCAGCGACGTCACCTCCGTCGTCACCTGGAACCCACTGGTTTCCGAGATCGCCGCCATGCCGGGTGCTCGCAAAGTGTTCGATTCCTCGCAGATTCCCGGCGAGATCATCGACATGATGGTCGTCAACACCGAGACGCTGAAGGACAATCCAGCGCTGGGCAAGGCGCTTGTCGGCGCATGGTACGAAGCGATGGACCTGATGACCTCCGACACGCCGGAAGGCAAGGCAGCCAAGGAGGAGATGGCCAAGGCGTCCGGCACGGACCTCGCCGGCTTCGACGCGCAGCTCGCCTCGACGGCGATGTTCTTCGACCCTGCCAAGGCGGTCGAGTTCACCAACGGCGCCGAATTGCCGAAGACGATGGATCTTGTCCGCAACTTCCTGTTCAGCCACGGCATTCTCGGCACCAACGCGGCGAGTGTCGACGTGATCGGCATGAGCTTTCCCGACGGATCCACGCTGGGCGACGCCAAAAACGTCAAGCTGCGTTTCGATCCAGCCTTCATGGCCGAGGCCGCAACCGCAACGCCCTGACACGACATGTTGGCCAGGGGACCGAGCGACATGAATACAGTCTCCGAAACGGGCGGGGAGGGCATGCGTCCTTCCCGGCCAAGGCCGAAGGTGCGCCTTCGCATGATCAATGCGAAGGTCTCGCGCGGCAGCGCCTTGTTCCTCGGCGGCTTGCCGTTCTTGTTCGTGGCGATCGCCTATCTGATCGCCTCGGCGCAACGACTGGCGGTCAATCCCAGCGATAAGCTGCTGCCTTCGCCGGCACAGATGTGGTCGGCCTTTCTTGACCTTGCCACGGTTCCGGACAAACGCTCGGGCGATCTCATCCTGTGGGTCGACACCTATGCCAGTCTCCTCAGGCTGTTCGCTGGCGTGGGTGTTGCCACCTTCGCGGCGCTTTCGCTCGGCGTCGCCATCGGCTTCATTCCACGGGTGCGGGCCTTCCTGCTGCCGTTCGTCACCGTGGTCTGCGTCATCCCTCCGCTGGCGCTGCTGCCTATCCTGTTCATCGCGCTCGGCCTCGGCGAAACGGCCAAGATCACGCTGATCGCCCTTGGCGTCGCGCCGGTGATGGTGCGCGACATCGCCAACCGGGTGATGGAGTTGCCGTCCGAACTGGTGGCCAAGGCACAGACGCTTGGCGGCAACAGCTGGACCATGATCTTGCGGCTGGTGCTGCCGCAAGTCATGCCGCGCCTCATCACTTGCGTGCGGCTGGCGCTCGGGCCGGCCTGGCTGTTCCTGATCGCCGCCGAAGCCATCGCCTCGACCGAAGGGCTGGGCTACCGCATCTTCCTCGTCCGCCGCTATCTCTCGATGGACGTCATCCTGCCCTATGTCGCCTGGATCACGCTGCTTGCCGTCATCACCGATTGGCTGCTGGTGCGGCTGTCGCGGGCGGTCTCCCCTTGGGCGCATCCCGTGGAGGCCAGATGAGCCGCATCGTCGTCCATGGGCTGGAAAAGAGCTACGGCGATGCCCGCGTGCTCGAGCGGGTCAACGTCACTGCCGAAGCCGGCGAATTCCTGTCGCTGGTCGGCGCCAGCGGCTGCGGAAAATCGACGTTCCTGCGCATCCTGCTCGGCCAGGAGCAGCAGAGCAGTGGCGTCGTCATCGTCGGCGATGGCCCGATCGTCCCAGAGCCGACGCCGCAGCGTGGCATCGTCTTTCAGCGCTATTCGGTGTTTCCCCATCTGACCGCCATCCAGAACCTGCAGCTGGTCGAAGACTTTCGCTCGGGCGGGCCGTTTGGCCGCGTCTTCGGCGCCAGGCGCGCAAACGCCAGGCAAGAGGCTGAGGCCATGCTGGCGCGCGTCGGGCTTGCTCATGCGCGCGACCTCTATCCAGCCTCACTGTCGGGCGGCATGCAGCAGCGGCTTGCGATTGCGCAGACCTTGCTTGGACGTCCGCAAATCCTGCTTCTCGACGAGCCTTTCGGTGCGCTCGATCCGGGCATCCGCGTCGAGATGCACGAGCTGCTCACCGAGCTCTGGACCGAGCACGGCATGACGGTGGTGATGGTCACCCACGATATCGGCGAGGCCTTCAAGCTCGGCACCCGCGTGCTGGTCTTCGACAAGGTGCGCCACGATCCTCAGTTTCCGTCCGCCTACGGGGCGACAATCACCTACGATTTGAAGCTCGATCGCAAGACCCGGGCTTCCTCTCATCACTTGGCCAAGGTGGCCGCGATGGTCGGGACGACCCGGCCGGATACAGCAATGGCGACGACGGCGTCGTAACGGAGACCGTGAATGTCCAGAAATATCCCCGAACGCAGCCACCGCCGGGCAGGGCTCGTCGCCCGGGAGGCCAGGGAACGCTTCCACCACCCGGATTTCGATGCCCGCGGCACGCAGGGCTGGAAGTCCATCGAGGCCGAGGGAAAGCTGCCGGAAAGCGGCTGGCGCAAGGAGCAGCAATGGGCGCTCGACATGGGCCTGCCGGGATCGGAGTCGATCGTCGACAAGTCGATCCCGACATTCGCGCGCGGCGAGCTGCCGCATTTCGCCGGCATCAACACCTTTCTCAAGGCGCCCTATGTCGAGAACGTCCGCGATGTCGGCAAGTATGATGCGGCCGTCATCGGCATTCCCTTCGACAGCGGCACCACCTACCGGCCGGGAACCCGCTTCGGCCCGCAAGGCATTCGTCGCATCTCGGCGCTCTACACGCCATACAACTATGAGCTCGGTGTCGACCTGCGCGAGCAGATGACGCTGTGCGACGCCGGCGACGTCTTCACCATTCCCGCCAATCTCGAAAAGAGCTTCGACCAGATCACCAAGGGCGTCAGCCATGTCGCCTCGTCCGGCGCGCTGCCGATCATGCTGGGCGGCGACCATTCGATCGGCTTTCCCTGCGTGCGCGGCATCGCCGACGTGACCTCGAAGCGCATCGGCATCATCCATTTCGACCGCCATATCGACATCCAGGAAAAGGATCTCGACGAGCGCATGCACACCACGCCCTGGTACTGGGCGACCAACCTGCCGAATGTCTCGGCGACCAATCTCGTGCAGCTCGGCATCGGCGGCTGGCAGGTTCCCCGCTACGGCGTCGCCGAGGCGAGGAAGCGCGGCACCAACGTGCTGACCATTGCCGACATCGAGCAGATGGGTCTTGAGAAGGCGGCGGAAATCGCGCTCGAGCTCGCGTGGAAAGACACCGACGCCGTCTACATCTCCTTCGACGTCGACAGCCTCGATTGCGGCTTCGTGCCTGGCACGGGCTGGCCGGAACCGGGCGGCTTCCTGCCGCGCGAGGCGCTCAAGCTGCTTGGGCTGGTGACGGCGCCCGGCATTTGCGGACTGGAAGTGGTCGAGGTTTCGCCGCCCTACGACACGTCGGACATCACAGCGCTGTTCGGCGTGCGGGTCGTCGTCGAGGCGCTCGGCTCGATGGTCGCTCACGGCAATCTCGGCAAGCATAAATCGATCATCGACAAACCGGTGAGTTTTTGACCATGCACGACGATCACCACCACCACAGTCATGACCATGGCGACGGCCACCATCATCACGGGCCGAACGGTCATCACGACCATCCGCACGCCCTCGGCCACAACGGGCCCGCGGGCAAGCCGCTGCAATGGCAGACGCCGCATCTGCCGCCCGACCAGGCTCACGAGCCGCCGGTTGATCCAGCGACGCTCGACCTCGATCTTGTTGAAACCGCCTTCCTCGAAGGCTTTGCGCGGGCGCCGGACCCGTCCAGCTTTCTACGTCTGGCCGGCATACCGTTTGTCGGTGAGAGGGCGGACGGCGTGCGGCTTCATCTGCTGCGCGTCGAGACCGAGGATCTGGTCGATGTCGGCGCGGTCATGCCGCTCG
Source organism: Mesorhizobium sp. M6A.T.Ce.TU.016.01.1.1 (assembly GCF_003997065.1). NCBI lineage: Bacteria > Pseudomonadati > Pseudomonadota > Alphaproteobacteria > Hyphomicrobiales > Phyllobacteriaceae > Mesorhizobium > Mesorhizobium sp. M6A.T.Ce.TU.016.01.1.1. Next base: position 322,114 of record NZ_RZTJ01000003.1, read on the forward strand.
TCGGCGGCACCGGCGTCGCCTATCACCCGTTGCCGGCGCGCCTGACATCGCACCGCCGCCGCCTCGCTTTCATCTATCACGATGGCAGTGAGCAAAAGCCTCTCGGCTTCGCCGCGGCGCGCGCTCTCGCGGACCGTTCCGCCGCTTCGCAATTCACCGTTCCCGGGCACTGAGAAACCAGAACCCGTCACTCTCATCGAACAGGTACAACCATGAAGACATTCGCAGGCATGAAAACACTAGCAAGACTTGGCACACTTTCAGCTATGGCCGCCCTCACACCGTCGCTGGCGTTTGCCCATAGCGGCGGCCTTCACGTCCACGGCCTTTTCGCCGGCCTCGAACACCCGCTCCTAGGCATGGATCATCTGCTCGCCATGGTCGCGGTCGGCATGATTGGCGCCCGCGCCGGCGGGCGCAGCATTGCCCTTGTGCCGCTGTTCTTTGTCTCGGCGATGGTCGCCGGAGCCTTGCTCGGCATGGCCGGCATCGGCCTGCCTTCCCTTGAAACCGGCATCGCGCTGTCGCTTGTCGTCTTCGGCGCCATGATCGGCCTTGCCAGACCTCTGCCGCTTGCTGCCGCGGCTGCACTGACGGCCTTGTTCGGCCTCTTCCACGGCAATGCCCACGGCCTCGAAATTCCCGAGAGCGCCGGCGGCGTCGCTTACGCCGCCGGCTTCGTGCTCGGCACATCGATGCTGCATGCGATCGGGGTCTTGTCCGTCCTCAAGCTCGCCCGTTGGCCGACGACGGTCCGCACCGCGGGTGTCGCCACCTCGCTGGTTGGAATGGCCATGGCGGCCCAAGCCTTCTGAGCAGGGCGATCAACGCAGGCAGCCGGCAACAGAACTGGAAAGCAAATGAGCCAGAGATGGTTGATGAGGCTGCGGCGCATTCGGGACATGCTGCACCAGATCCTGAAAACCCGTGCCGAACGGCTTTGAGGGGCGCGTCTTTCGCGTCCCTCCGGTCGGAATGAGCGTCAGAATTCGAGCGCCTGCCTGAGTGCCGGACCGCTCCGGACGCGCAGGTCGAGGTCGGCCTCGATATGGTCGATGTGGTGCAGCATCAGTGCGCTGGCGCGTTCGGAATTGCCATTTTCCAGCGCCGCGAGGATGTTCATGTGCTCGCTATGGCCACAGCTCGAGACGCCCGAGCGGCCATAAAGCGCGATCACCAGCGATGAACGCGCGACCAGCTCCTCCATGAAACGCTGGAGGATGACGTTTCCCGCGACCGACGCGAGCAGCAGGTGAAAATCGCCAGAAGCCTTGATCTCCGACCGTCTTGCGCTCGGTCCACGTTCGGCGATGAAGCGGCCCTCTTCATCGAGCTGGGCCTTGAACGCAACGACATGCGCCGGCGTCATGCGCCCGGCCGCGGCGATCGCGATGCCGGGCTCGATCAGCCGGCGCGAAGCAAAGACCTGGCGCGCTTCCTCCGGCGACGGATTGGCGACGAAGGCGCCGCGATTGCGCTCGGTCCGCACCAACCCTTCGAAGGAGAGCATTTGCAGCGCCGCGCGGGCCACGGTGCGGCTGACGTCGAACAGAGTGCCGACCTCGCCTTCGGACAGCTTGGTTCCGGGCGCCAGCCGACGATCGACGATCGCATCGCGCAACTGGTCGCGGATCGCCTGGGCGCGATCCTCGTTGGCATTGTCGACGGCAGGGAAAGTCTGGTCGGCTATATTCATGATGGTAGTCCCTGCACCTTTCTACTTGAATCGGGTCGCGTGCACGAGGGCCAAAGTGAATACGATGCCAGAAAAGATTGCATACGATTTTTGCGAGAATCGCCCGCTATCGCCTATAATTTGTGCATTGCACAAGCATGCCGTTTCAGAAGGCAGCCGGATGCAATCCTGATTTTCCTAAGGTTTCAATCGCTTGAAGCCGATGTGGGGCAATTGGCATGCATGATGCTTTGCTTAAGTTGATTTAGAGAGGAAGCCGGATGTCCAAAGCCGCCGAAATCGACATCGTGTCCGTTTCGAAAATCTATGGCGCAACGACTGCCGTCGAAGACATCAGCTTGAAAATTCCCGCGGGAACCTATTGCTGCCTGCTCGGCCCGTCCGGCTGCGGCAAGACGTCGACGCTGCGCATGATTGCCGGGCACGAGAGCATATCCAGCGGCGACGTGCGGCTCGGCAATATTGTGGTCACCGACCTGCCGCCGGCCCGGCGCGGCACCGCCATGATGTTCCAGTCCTACGCGCTGTTTCCGCATCTCGACCTGATCGACAATGTTGCGTTCAGCCTCAAGATGAAGGGTGTCGGCAAGGAGGAGCGCCGCGCCAAGGCGCTCGTCATGTTGAAGCTGATGCAGATGGAAGCCTATGCCGGCCGCCGCCCGGCGCAGCTTTCGGGCGGACAGCAGCAGCGCGTCGCTCTGGCCCGCGCGCTCATCACCGACCCCGAGGCGCTGCTGCTCGACGAGCCGCTCTCTGCACTCGATCCGTTCCTGAAGATCCGGATGCGGGCCGAACTGAAAAAGCTGCAAACGTCGCTCGGCATCACCTTCGTTCACGTCACCCATAGCCAGGAAGAGGCGATGGCGCTCGCCGACCTGATCGTGGTGATGAACGACGGCCGCATCGAGCAGGCGGCGCATCCGCGCATCGTCTTCGAGCGGCCGGCCACCGCCTTCGTCGCCCGTTTCATGGGCGATCACAACGTCGTCTCCGGCCGCGTCAGCGGCAGTCGCAACGGCATGGTTGTCTTCGATGTGCCGGGTGGCGCCTCGCTTGCGGCCAGCGGGCAGGGCAGGGCGATCGGCGAGCCGATCGATATCGCCATTCGCACCGATCATGTGCGGATCGGCGACCCGCCTGCCGCGGGGCTGGGTTTCACCGGCATCGCCTCCAATATCGAGTACCGCGGCTCGACCGTGAAGCTCTCGGTCAATGGCGCCGGCATCGAGGATTTCACGGTGATCGTCGACGACACCAGTTTCTTCGCCAAGCCGGTTGCCGTCGGCGACGCCGTGCCGATCGCCTGGGACGCCGAGGACGCGATCGTCCTTGGCCGTCTCGATTCCTGAACCAGAACAACCAATCAAAAAAGGGGAACTGACATGACCAACACCACTGACAAGAAGACAGGAATTTCCCGCCGCTCGCTGCTCAAGACAGGTGCCGCCGCCGTCGGTTTTGCAGCCGGCTCCGGCGTCATCACCGGCTTCCCGACGATCTGGGCGCAGAACCCGATCACGCTGCGCCAGTTTGGCACCGGCGTGTCCAACCTCAACGCCATCGCCGACAAGTGCAAGGCCGACCTCGGCATCACGCTGGAGATGACGGCGACCGATTCCGACGCGGCCGCCCAGCGCGCGGTGACCCAGCCGGACAGCTACGACATCGCCGACATCGAATACTGGATTGCCAAGAAGGTGTATCCCTCCGGCGTGATGCAGCCGATGGATGTCAAGAAGCTGAAATATTACGACAAGATCGTGCCGCTTTTCATCACCGGCAAGCTGACGCCCGACAGCGTCATCGCGCAAGGCACCGCGCCGCACACCGTCGGCTTCGTCGAGGCACAGGACGCCAAGACCTTCGCCAAGGAACCGACCCAGTGGATGACGATGGTTCCGACCATCTACAATGCCGACACGCTCGGCATCCGCCCCGACCTTGTCGGTCGCGACATCACCACCTGGGCCGACATCATGGATCCGGCCTTCAAGGGCAAGGCCGCTATCCTCAACATTCCGTCGATCGGCATCATGGATGCGGCGATGATCATGGAAGCCATGGGCAACATCAAATATGCCGACAAGGGCAACATGACCAAGGAGGAGATCGACAAGACGATCGACTTCCTGATCAAGGCCAAGCAGGACGGCCAGTTCCGCGCGTTCTGGAAATCGTTCGACGAGAGCGTCAACCTGATGGCCTCAGGCGAAGTGGTCATCCAGTCGATGTGGTCGCCTGCGGTCGCTGCGGTCCGCTCCAAGGGCATCGCCTGCAAGTACCAGCCGCTCAAGGAAGGCTATCGCTCATGGGGCGGCGGCCTTGGCCTGGCAGCGCATCTCGAGGGCGCCCAACTCGACGCCGCCTACGAATATATCAACTGGTACCTGTCCGGCTGGGTTGGCGCCTATCTCAACCGCCAAGGCTATTACTCGGCCGCCATGGACACGGCCAAGCAGTTCATGTCCGAGGACGAATGGGGCTACTGGGTCGACGGCAAGGCCGCCAAGGGCGATATCATGGCGCCGGACGGCAAGGTCATGGAAAAGGCGGGCGCCGTGCGCGACGGCGGCTCCTTCGTCGAGCGCATGGGCAAGGTCGCCTGCTGGAACTCGGTCATGGACGAGGACCGCTACATGGTGAAGCGCTGGAACGAATTCATCGCTGCTTGATGCAAGGCTGAGATGTTGCATTCCTTCGCGCCCCCCTCTGTCCTGCCGGACATCTCCCCCACTTGGGGGGAGATCGGCCGTCGCCGCTGCTTTCGCCAATCTCCAACTTCGCAAGAAGAGGCGCCAACAGCGAAGCTGCCAATCTCCCCCCAAGTGGGGGAGATGTCCGGCAGGACAGAGGGGGGCGCGAAGGATCACAGCTTGCCAGATTGTCGGCCCTCCTCATCGTCCCGAAGGGTTTCCGGATGACCGTGGCTCTCGACCAGCCTATAGCCGCCGCCAAACCCGCCAGACGCCGTCGGCTCTCGATCAGCGCCGTCGTCCCCTACCTCCAGGCGACGCCGCTAGCCCTGATCCTCGGCGCGTTCCTCCTGCTGCCGATCCTGATGATCGCCGTGGTCTCCTTCTGGGACTATGATTTCGCGGCGATGTATCCGGATTTCCTGACCACCAACTACGCCGACACGCTCGGCTCGTGGGTCACCTGGAAAACCTATCTGAACACGCTGAAATATGCCGCCATCGTCTGGGCGCTGACGCTGTTGATCGGCTTCTGGGTCGCCTATTTCCTCGCCTTCCATATCAGGACCACGGCCATGCAGATGGTGCTGTTCCTTGTCTGCACGGTGCCGTTCCTGACCTCCAACATCATCCGCATGATCTCGTGGATTCCGGTGCTTGGCCGCAATGGCCTGGTCAACTCGACGCTGGTGCAGATGGGACTGATCCCGAAACCGATCGAATGGCTGCTCTATTCCGAATTCGCCGTGGTGCTGGCCATGGTGCATCTTTACACGCTGTTCATGGTGACGCCGATCTTCAACACGCTGATGCGCATCGACAAGTCGCTGATCGAGGCCGCGCGCGACGCCGGCGCGTCCGGCTGGCAGGTGTTGTGGAACGTCATCATCCCGCTTGCCAAGCCCGGCATGGCGATCGGCACCATCTTCGTCGTCACGCTGGTGATGGCCGACTTTTCGACGGTTCAGGTAATGTCCGGCGGGCAGAGCGCCTCCGTCGCGCTGATGATGAAGAACCAGATGTCGCTGCTGCAATATCCGGCGGCTGCCGCCAACGCGGTCGTGCTCCTGGTGCTGGTGCTGCTGATGGTCGCCGGCATCCTGCGCATCGTCGACATCCGCAAGGAGCTGTGAAGCATTGAGCCACGAGAAGCGCACCTTCGAATTCTACGTGCTGGCGGCCTTCTTCGCCCTTTTCGTGCTGTTTCTCTACGGCCCGCTTTCGGCGATTCTCATTCTTTCGTTTCAGGGCGAGAATGGCGGGCTGACCTTTCCGCTGAACGGCGTTTCGCTGCACTGGTTCGCCAATCTGTTCGAGCGCCAGGCGGTCGGCGATTTCGGCGGCAGCTTCAAACGCTCCTTCATCCTTGGCCTGATGGTGATGATCGTGACCGTCGGCGTGTCGCTGCTTGCCGGCCTTGCCTTCCGCCAAAAATTTCGCGGCGCCACCGCATTGTTCTATCTGGCAGTCGCCAGCTTGGTCGTGCCGTCGATCATCATTAGCCTCGGCATTGGCGTCGTCTTCCAGCAGATCGGCTTCCGCCCCGCCTGGTACACGTCTGCCTTTGGCGCACATCTGACATGGACCCTGCCTTTCGGCGTGCTGATCATGTTCGCCGTCTTCAACCGGTTCTCGCCGGCCTATGAGGAAGCCGCGCGGGACTTGGGCGCGACCTCCTGGCAGACCTTCGCGCATGTCGTCCTGCCGATGATCGCGCCCAGCCTGATCGGTGTCGGCCTGTTCGGCTTCACCCTGTCCTATGACGAGTTCGCCCGCACGCTGATGACCTCGGGCACCTTCAACACGCTGCCGCTCGAAATCTACGGCATGACGACAAATGTGACGACGCCGGTGCTCTATGCGCTGGGCACGGTGACATCAGTATTTTCCTTCCTGGTGATCCTGCTGACGCTCGGCGCAATCGTCTATGTCGGCCGTCGCCGGGCACGTATTTGAGAACCGCAGTGCAGATCCTCGTTGTCAATCCAAACACCACCGCCAGCATGACCGAAACCATTGCAGCGGCGGCGCGGCTCGTGGCCGGCGCCGGCACGGAAATTGTCGCTGCCACCTCGTCGATGGGTCCGGTTTCGATCGAAGGCTATTATGACGAGGCGCTTGCCGTGCCCGGCCTGCTGGTCGAGATCGCCGCTGGCGAGCGCTCGGGCGCGCAGGCTGCGATCGTCGCCTGTTTCGACGACACCGGCCTCGATGCCGCGCGCGCCATGGCCAACATTCCGGTCATCGGTATCTGCGAGGCTGCGCTCAGCACGGCCTCGTTCATCGCCCAGCGCTTCACCGTCGTCACCACGACCGAGCGCTCGCGCGTGCCGGTCGAAGGGCTGGTGCAGCGCTATGGCATGGCGGGGCGGGCACGCGTGCGCGCCGCCGACATTCCGGTTCTTGCGCTCGATGACCCGGCATCGGACGCGATCCTGAAACTGCGGGGCGAGATCGCGCGCGCACTCGAGGAGGACCGCGCCGAGGCTATTGTGCTCGGCTGTGCCGGCATGGCCGATCTCGCCGCCGATCTGCAGCGGCAATTCGGCGTTCCGGTCATCGACGGCGTCGGCGCCGCTGTCAAGCAGGCCGAGGCCTTGATTGCGCTTGGCCTGTCGACATCCAAGCGAGGCGCCTATGCAAACCCATTGGCAAAGCCTTATCGTGGCGCCTTGAAATCCTTCGCCCCCGGTATAGTTGCCGCCGAGTGATCGCAATGTCCCGAACGATCAGAACGCTCGCACTTGAAGACGTGGAAACGCTTGTCGACTGGGCGGCAGCGGAGGGCTGGAATCCCGGCGTCGGCGATGCCGTGGCGTTCCACGCGGCGGATCCAGAAGGCTTCATTGGCGCCTTCGTCGATGGCGAGATGGTGGCCGGTATTTCGGCCGTGGCCTATGGCGACGATTTCGGCTTCATCGGCCTCTACATCTGTCGGCCGGACAGGCGCGGAGAGGGCCATGGCAAGGCGGTCTGGGATGCCGGCATGGCGCGGCTCGGCAGCCGCACGATCGGCCTCGATGGTGTCGTTGAACAGCAGGCCAACTACCGCAGCATGGGCTTTGCGCCGGTCTACCGGACGATCCGGTTCGTCGGAGCGCCGAATGTTCCGGCAGGCACCGACAGTGACATCCGTGCCATAGGCCCTGACCTCATAGCGGATATATTGGGCTACGACGGCCGGTTCTTCTCCGCTCCCAGACGGTCATTCCTGGAACACTGGCTGCGCCCGCCGCACATGGCGCTTGCGATCGTCAGGGATGGTGCGATCGAGGGATACGGCGTCGCGCGCCAATGCCGGGACGGTCACAAGATCGGCCCGCTCTTTGCCGACAGCCTGGGCGCGGCAAGCCGTCTCTTCGCCGCACTCACCAATGCTTCCGGACCCGGAAATATCCATCTAGACGTTCCCGAGACCAGCGGGGACTTTGCAGCTTTGCTGTCGTCCGCCGGCCTTCAGCCGGGCTTCGAAACCGCTCGAATGTACAAGGGAAAAGCGCCGCAGCTCACGCAGTCCGGGGTCTTTGCGATAACGACCTTGGAACTTGGTTGAGGCGGTGGAAGTCGACGTCGTTGTAGTGCAGCGCGCAAAATCAGTTGGCACCTCCGCGCAACTTCACTTGGCACTAACTCGCGCGCTTTCTACGGCCGTTAACGGTGCCTTAAAAGCCCAACGTCACAGGTCAAACACTCCTGTTGGGGAGATCCGTGACTTTTGTTTATCGTTCCGCTGAAACCGCAGCCATCATCGGCCGGAGCTGGTTCTCCCAAACCCGATAGCCGGCGCCGTTGAGGTGGATCCCGTCAGTCGTGAGGTCCGGTCGTAGGCTGCCATCTCGGGAGAGAGGCACGTTAAGATCCACGAAACGGCAGTTTGCAGCCTTTGAGCACAGGGCGATGAGCGCACTGTTCAATCGCTTTATCGCGGCGTTGTGGACCTCGCTGTTCGTGAGCAACGTCGACTGGACGACTATGCTCTCCACATCCGCCAACCGATTGATGATCTTGCCGTAGGATGCAGCCACGTCGTCGGGGCTGGTTGACCTGCGAATATCGTTGATCCCGAGCATGATGAAAACCAGCCGGGGCTGCGCTGCCGTAATCTGGTCGAGCCTCAGGAGCGCGCTACCGACGCGTTCGCCAGATATGCCGCGATTGATAATCGACAGTTTGGGAAACATCTCCTGCCAATGGCCACTCGCAGTGAGAGAATCGCCAAACATCACGATGTCGGCATGTCCTTTGAATTGACGGAATTCGTCGACTTTGGCTTGCCACGCAGCGTTTTCGAACCGCGTAGCAAGGGCCGTCACCAACAGAATCGACAGTATTGCGCCAAAGATCAGCGCTGCCGATGGATGGATGAAGCACTTAGGCATCTCGCGGCTCGCACACACGGATCAGATATTTTAAGGAATCGGGCGCCATGGCCAACCCGTCATTGCCAAGTTTTGCTCTCATTCTTGGCGAGGCGTTCGGCAACTGCTCATCGATCTCTTTCAAGCGTTGCTCTGGATTAGCAAGAATGGTTTTGTCGAAGGCCAGTTTTCAGGTCTCCTCCGACACGACGAACCTACTCCAGACGCCTTCCTTTGCACGAATAGCTCTTTGCCGTAGTCGCCCTCGCTGCCGAAGTATGGCGGGTCTAGGAGAAAGGGCCGAGTGCGGCAGAGCTATCCAATCTTGCGCGTTGCATAATGCATGTCGTTGTCCCAAAACCGCTGCGCACTTTTGGGCGACATACACTAGCCTGCCTCGTCCAGCCGGTCGCGCAGCATGCTTAGGGGAAGCAGCATGTTTGGCGCATGCCGCATCAGGCTATGGAACGGGATCGGCGACGGCGGCGCAAACGGCAGCGGCAAGTCCTGCTTCGCGCCATCAGCCCAATCCGCAAGCACCTTGCCCATGCTCGTCGTCATGGCGATGCCGCGTCCGTTGCAGGCAAAGCTCGCGATCAGGCCGGGTCCGAGATCGACGAGGCGCGGCAGGAAGTCGGGCTCCACGGCAGCCATTCCGGACCAGCTATATTCAAGCGGCGGGATCTCCGGGAGGTCGAGATGCTTTGCCAGCCGCCGCCAGATCGCTTGCGGCACCCGCGCTTCGGCGCCCGGACCAAAACTATGCATGCCGCCGGTTATCAGCCTGTTTTCGGCGTCGAAGCGGAAGGTGAAAAGATTGCGCCTGGTGTCGCCGACGCCTTGCCCGCCGGGAAGCAGGCGAGTGCGATATTCGCGCGGCAGCGGAGCCGTCGCGATCTGGAAGATTTTCAGCGGGAAATATGTTCGCTCCAGCGTGCGGTTTAGCGGCCCGCCATAGGCGTTGGTGGCAATCAGCACCTTTCTGGCGCGTACCGAGCCCGACGCCGTCTTCAAGACCCAGCCATCCCCTGTGCGATCGATCGACGTGACACGCGTATGCTCGAAGAGGCGCGCGCCGGCGTTTTCCGCCGCATCGGCCAGTCCGCGCGCATATTCGACCGGATTGAGGACGCCGCCCGAACGGTCCATCCAGCCGCCGACATAACCGCGAACGCCGGTCAGCTCTTCGACCGCCCGCCTGTCCAGCGCAACAGTCGGTCTTCCGCGCCTTGCCCATTGCTCGGTGCGCGATCTGGTTTTTTCGAGAGCAGCCTGCGAATGGGCTGGCTGTATCCATCCGTTCTGGACTGCATCGCATTCGATGCCGTGCCGCTTGATCAGGTCGAAGACGAGGTCGGCGCTGCCGGCCGCGAAATCGACAAGGCGTTCGCCGCGTTCGGGTCCGATCTGGGCAATGATATCGTCTGGGTCCCTTTTCGCGAAATTCGGCACCACGAAGCCGGCATTCCTGCCGGTCGCACCCCAGGCGATGATTTCCGCTTCGAGGACGGCGACCGAGATGCCTTTCCCGGCGCTGTGCAGCGCGGTGGAAAGGCCCGAAAACCCGCCGCCGACAATTGCCAGATCGACATCGAGTGCGCCTTCGAGCGCGGGCCGATCACGGCGATTGCGGCCGACGGCGTGCCAGAGGGAAAGGCCGCGGAGACCGGCAACGTCGGTCATGACTTGGCAATGCTCTCGCCCGGAGCCTCTTTTGCACGCTTGCCGAACTTTGCACGCCGCGGCCTGTCGCCAAACAGGCCGTTCGGCCTGACCAGAAGGATGACGCACAGCATCACGCCGATGGCGACGATCTGCAGCGAGGCGGCGCGCGCCTGCTGTTCCGGCGAGAACAAGACGCTGGTCAAGGCTCCCGATCCGGCCCATATCGCCCAGACCAGGATGCTGCCGACGACGGCGCCTGTGTTGCTGCCCGAGCCGCCGACGATCAGCATCACCCAGACCTGGAAAGTCAGTGCCGGCAAATAATTGTCCGGCGCGATGAAGCCGGTGAAATGCGCCTGCAGCGCGCCGGCCAGCGCCATGATGGCGCCGCCGACGGCAAAGGCCTGGACACGGTAGAAACGCGCGCTTTTGCCAAGCGATATCGCGGCCCGCTCATCCTCGCGAAGCGCCTTCAACACGCGCCCCCACGGGCTGCGCGACAGATGCTCCAGCGCGAGATAGACGATCAGTGTCACCATCGAGACGACGGCAAGGTTCGACAGGTTGAACAGCAAAGGCGTTTCGGCGAGGCCGCCGAAAGGACGCGGAATGAAGCCGATGCCGAACGGGCCGCCGGTCAGTTTTTGGGCGTTAAGCGCCACCAGTTGCACGACGACGGCGACGCCGAAGGTGGTGATCGCCAGATAGTCCGATCTCAGGCGCAGCGTGGCGATGCCGGTGAGAGCAGCAGCGACGCCGCCCACCAGCATTGCGCCGAGCCAGCCGACAAGGATCGGCAGGCCGAAGCCGCCGAGCCGCGCGGCATCGTCGGGCGTGGTCAGCAGCGCCGACGTGTAGGCGCCGATGGCGACGAAGCCGGCGACCCCGACATTGAAAAGCCCGGTCAGACCCCATTGCAGGTTGAGCCCGAGCGTGACGAGCGACAAGATCAGCGCGGTGGTCAGGAAGAAAGCGCCGTAGCCGAGCAGATCCATCAGCGTTCTCTCACTCCGAAAAGGCCGATGGGCCGCACGAACAGCACGGTCATCAGGATGATGAAGGAGACGGCCGCCCGCCATTCGGCGCCGATCAACTGCACTGCGCCGGCTTCGGCGAGACCAATGATCAAGCCGCCGAGAACGGCGCCAGGCACGCTGCCGATGCCGCCGAGGATGGCGGCCGCGAACATCGGCAGCAGCATGTCGAAACCCATGAATGGGCGGATCTGGATGAGAATGCCGATCATGACGCCGGCGACGCAGGCTAGCGCCCCGCCGACGATCCAGGTGACGCGCACGACCTTGGCGACGTCGATGCCGACAATGCGGGCCAATGCCGCGTTCTGGCTCAGTGCCTGCATCGAGCGGCCGGTCTGGGTGCGGGTCATCAGGAGATGCACGCCGAGCACCAGAACGGCGGTCAGAAGCAGCAGCGCGATCTGGTCGGGGGTGATGCGAATGCCGAAGCCGACCGGCATGGCGATCTGGATGGCCCGGCTGAAATAGGTCGGACGCGAGGTGAAGATAAATTCGAGCAGGCTTCTCAGCGCCATCGAGGCGCCGAAGCTCGCCATCACCACGATGATTGCCTGGCCCTTGGCCCGCAGCCGCGCGAAAAGCATCAGGTCGAGCAGCAACGCCAGCAGGCCGGTGATCGCCATGCCGATCACCACCGCGGCGATCAACGGCCAGCCGAAGGAGAGCGGAGCGATCGGCGCGATCTTGCCGAACATCGCGCCGATGGCGCCGACGGCGGCGAGCGTCGCATAGGCGCCCCAGGCCATGAAGTCGCCATGCGCGAAGTTCGAGAAGCGCAAGATCGAATAGGTGAGCGTCACGCCGATGGCGCCGAGGCCGATCATCGAACCTGCCAGCAGTCCGTCGACGACAAATTGCAGGTTCATGCCGCGCTTCCTTTGCCGGAGTGCCGGTCTCTTTCAGCATCGAGGCGGCGCTGGCCAAGATAGAGCTCGGCGACGACCGGATCGTTCCAGAGTTCGGAGGCGACGCCCTCGTGCCGGTCCTTGCCCTCGACCAGCACATAGGCGCGGTCGCCGATGGCAAGCGCTGCCTTGGCGTTCTGTTCGACCAGCAGAATAGTGACGCCGGATATGCGTATACCGGCCAGCATCTCGAACACCATCGCCACGAATTTCGGCGACAGGCCGGCCGACGGCTCGTCGAGCACCAGCACCTTGGGATGGACGATCAATGCCCGGGCGACGGCCAGCATCTGCCGCTGTCCGCCCGAAAGGTTGCCGGCGACGGTCTTGCGCTGACGGGCGAGATCGGGGAAGGCCGCATACATTTCCCCGATGCGGGCAGGGATCTCGCGCGGCTTCAGGATGCCGCAGGCGACCTTCAGATTGTCCTCGACCGACATTAGCGGGAAGATGTTTTCGGTCTGCGGCACGAAGGCGAGGCCGAGGCGGACCATGGTGTGGGCGGGTGCGGCGGTGATGTCGCTGCCGTCCAGCAGCACCGTGCCGCCGGTGATCGGGACAAGGCCGGCGATCGCCTTGATCAAGGTCGATTTGCCGGCGCCGTTGGGGCCGAGAACGACGACGATCTCGCCCTTGTCGACGGTGATCGAGGCGCCGCGCACGATCGGAACGCCTGGCTCGTAGCCGGCTTCGAGGTTGCGGACATCGAGAACCGTTTGGCTCATGCCGCGCCTCCGAGATAGGCCTCGATGACGCGCGGATCGCGCGCCACCTCGTCCGGGCTGCCTTCGCACAGAAGCTGGCCGCTCGCCATGACCAGCACGCGGTGGCAGAGCCGCGTCACCATGTCGATATTGTGCTCGATCAGCAGGAAGGTGATGCCGCCTCTGTTGATGTCGCGAATGCGGTCGATGATGACTTCGAGCAGCGTCGCGTTGACGCCGGCCGCCGGTTCGTCGAGCAGGATGATCGCCGGGTTGGCCATCATGACGCGGGCGAGCTCGAGCAGCTTGCGCTGGCCGCCGGAAAGCACGCGCGCCGGTTCATGTGCGAGGCGGGCAAGCGTGACGAGCTCGAGCAATTCGATGGCTCTCGCCTCGGCAGCCCTTTCCTCAGTGGCGACCCGCCGTGGCGTCAGGAAATTGGCGAGCAGCCGTTCTCCGGCCTGTCCCTGCGCGGCCAGCATGACGTTTTCGATCAGCGTCAGGTTGGGCAGCGGCCGGGGGATCTGGAACGTGCGGCCGAGTCCGCGGCCGATGCGGCGATGCGCTGCTTCCCCCGACACCAGTGTGCCGTTGAGAAGGATCTCGCCGCTGGTCGGCAGGATGCTGCCGGCCAGCAGGTCGAACATCGTCGTCTTGCCGGCGCCGTTCGGGCCGATGAGGCCGAGTATCTCACACGGCTGGACCTCAAACGAGACATTGTTGACCGCGACGAGACCGCCGAAGCGCTTGACGACGTTCCTGGCCGTCAGAACCGGCGTGCGGGTCTCCGCCCGCTGTTGTGCGGTTGTGTCACTCATGGAACCCTCTGGCCGAAAGCGATCGTCGCCGCCTTCTGGTTTTGATTTGTGATCACACTTGCTTTGATCACGCTATTCGGCTTTAATTTCTTCCGCAAGCCGAAAACGGCCAAAGACCGGGACTGCCCATGCAGAAGGCCGCCATCGAACGGAACAACGAAACGATCGCAGCCCAGCTTACGCCGGTCGGCCGCGAGACCGTGCAGGATCGCGTCTATTCGGAGCTGCGTCGCGCCTTGATCGGCGGCCTTTTCGAGCCGAGCCAGGTTTTGACCATCCGCGGCCTCGCCGACGCGCTGGTCACCAGCACCATGCCGGTGCGCGAGGCGCTCGGACGTCTGATCACAGAGAAGGCGCTGGAAGCGCTTCCCAACCGCTCCGTGCGCGTGCCGCCGATCACGCTGGAGCGGATCGACGATCTCTTGCGCGCCCGTTCCCTGATCGAGGGCGAAGCCATCGCGCTGGCCGCCACGCGCATGAACCCGCGCCAGATTGCTTCGGTCGAGGCCATGCTCGGCGAGTGGGACGAGATGCGGGCGCTGAAACACAAGAAGGATATCGACCGCGAGGCGACGCTCAACCAGAGCTTCCATTTCGAGATCTACCGCTGCTGCGGTTCCGCCGTGCTGATCCCGATGATCGAGAGCCTTTGGCTGCAATCAGGACCCTGCATCCGCGTTGCTATCTATGCCTTTTCCGACGCCGGCGAGGTCGACACCGCCCACTACCATCGCAGCATCGTCGCAGCGCTTGCGAGGCAGGATGCGCAAGCGGCGCGCGAGGCGCTGGTGGCCGACATCAGCCGGCCTTTCGCCTTCCTGCGCGACAAGCTGCAATCCGCAAGCAAAGAAGGATTGAGGGCATGACGACGCCCGCCATCTGGATCACCGAGGAACGCTCAAAGCTTTCCGTGACGGCGTTGCTGTTGCCTGAAAAGGCGCCCGACAATGCTGCCTTCCTGCTGGCCTATCTCGAGCAGCCGCGCGTCGTTGCCGGCATCCATGCGATGTGGACGGGGCCGGAGATCTCCTGCCCGGTTCCATCAGCGGATCTTGAGGGCCCCTATGCCAGGCCCCTGCCGGCGGAGAATGCAACGCTGACGCCGCAGCCGGGCGACATCGTGCTATCCTACGTGCCGCCCCGCATGTGGGGCGGCAGTCCGAATGCGATTTTCGACATCGGCTTGTTTTACGGACAGGGCGCGCGCCTGCTGTTCCCGATCGGCTGGCTTGCCGGAAGCGTGGTGGCGCAGGTGCGTCCCGAGGAGCGCGACCGCTTCGCCGCCGCCTGCGGCGTGATCCGCCGCAACGGCGCCTGCGACATCACCTTCACTCGTGTGGAGATATGAATGGCTGAGGACGACGACAGTTTCGAACTCTTCGATCTTCGTGTCGAGGCGGTCATTCCTGAGGGCAAGCCGATCTATTGCGGTGCCAAGGCGGGTGACTATTTCGAGCTCAAGGGCGAGATGCTGTCGATGCCGGCGGGGCAGGGTTTTTCGATCTATTCGATATCAGCCGTGTTGCCGCTGCTCGCGGCTAAACAGCGCCCAACCCACAAGAACGACTGGATGACCTCGGACGCCGAGATCGCCTGTCCCGATCCCAATTGCGCCAGTCGGCTCAGGATCGTCAGGACGGGCAAGCGGCGGTTCAGCCATGCCGAAACCACGGCGGTGCCGCTGCCGAAGGAGAATGACCAGAGATGACCGAAAAGTCCTTCGAGCTCAGCCCCGGCTATACGATCTCGCGCGTCATCCGCGGCGGTTGGCAGCTTGCCGGCGGGCACGGCGCGATCGACCGCCAACAGGCGGTGAGCGACCTGATCGCCACTTTCGATGCCGGCATCAGGACCTATGATTGCGCCGATATCTATACCGGTGTCGAGGAGCTGATCGGCGCGGCGCGGCTGCGGCTCGCCAATGAGCGCGGTCTCGACGCCGCCGCCAAAATGAAGGTTCACACCAAGCTGGTGCCTGACCTGGAAAGGCTTGCAAACATCAGCCGCGACTATATCAGGGGCATCGTCGACCAGTCGCTGCGGCGGCTGAAGACGGAGCGGCTCGATCTCGTGCAGTTCCACTGGTGGGATTATGCGCTGCCCGGCTATGTCGACGCGATGGGCTGGCTCAATGACCTTCGCCTGGAAGGCAAGGTGCGCAATGTCGGCACCACCAATTTCGATACGCCGCATTTGGCCACGATCCTGGCCGCCGGGGTGCCGCTGGTCAGTCAGCAACTGCAATACTCCGTGCTCGACCAGCGGCCGGCCAACAGCCTCGCGGCACTCGCCAAGCAAAACGGCGTCAGTTTCCTCTGCTATGGTTCGGTGGCAGGCGGCTTCCTGAGCGAAAAATGGCTTGATGCTGCCGAGCCGCAGACGCCCCTCGAAAACCGGTCGCTGGTCAAATACAAGCTGATCATCGACGACTTCGGTGGCTGGGAGCTTTTCCAGGAGTTGCTTCGCACATTGAAGGCCGTCGCCGACCGCCATGGCGTCGACATCGCCACCATCGCCAGTGCCTGGGTGCTGGAGCAGCCGCAAGTGGCGGCCGTCATCGTCGGCGCCCGCAACCAGGCGCACGCCCTTGCCAATGCTAGGATTATGGACGTGGTGCTCGACGCCGACGACCGGGCGCGGATCGCCGCCGTGATCGCGCAAAGCCGTGGGCCATTAGGTGACGTCTACACGCTGGAACGGGACCGCCACGGCCGCCACGGCTCGATCATGCACTACAATTTGAACGCAGGCCGGATATGAGCGCCGCCATGGACGAGAAGTCCTCTCTGCTTTCCCGCGCGAGCGCCGAGGTCGTCGATCTCCACCGCTTCTTCGTCGACTGGTTCGTTGCAGGGAGGGCGGACAGGGCAGATTTCAGCCGCTTCGAACGCGTCATGAACGAAAGTTTCTGCATGGTTGCACCGGACGGCCAGATTCTCGATCGTGACGCGGTGCTCGACCACGTCAGGACAAGCCGCGCTACCTGCCATGGCGATTTCACTATTTCGATCGAGGACATCCGGGCCGGCTGGCAGGCCGACGACGCGATCGTCGTCTGCTACGTCGAAACGCAGCAGCGCGCCGGCAAGCACAGCCGCCGTCGCTCGAGTGCCGTTTTCACCACCAGTTCATCGGCGCCCAATGGCGTTGAATGGCGACATCTGCATGAAACCTGGATGCAGATGCCGGAAGACTGAACAGGCTCAAGACATGAATTGAATCAGTGTCGTGTAACGAAAGGGGAACAACAATGACAAAGACGCTACTTCAGATCACCACCGCGCTGGCTCTGCTGACAGCCGCCGGAGCAGCGCAAGCCTCCGATTGCAAGATCACGGTCGGCCTCGTCATGGAACTGACCGGCCCGGCCGGCGAATACGGCCAGGCCGGCGCCAAGTCGGTCGAAATGGCCTTCCGCGATATCAATGACGCCGGCGGCGTGCGCGGTTGCGACCTCGCCACCGACACGCGCGACAGCCAGAGCCAGGGCAACATCGCGGTCGACGCCGCGACCCAGCTCGTGCAGGTCAAGAAGGTGCCGGTGATCATCGGCGGCATCATCTCCTCGGTGTCGATTCCGATCCTGACCTCTGTCACCGCTCCGGCCAAGATCGTCCAGGTCTCGCCGGCTTCCTCGTCACCGACGCTGACGGCGCTCGGGCGCGACGGCAAGACCAACGGCATCTTCTTCCGCACCATCACCTCGGATGCGCTGCAGGGCGTCGCCGCGGCCAAATATGCCATCGACAAGGGCTTCAAGAAGCTGTCGGTCATCCACGTCAACAACGACTTCGGCGTCAACATGGTGGCGGAGTTCTCGCGCGCCTATAAGGCGCTCGGCGGCACCATCGTCTCCGACACGCCTTACAATGAAAAGCAGTCGAGCTATGCGTCCGAAGTCACGGCGGCAATGGCCGGCGAGCCCGACGGGCTTTATCTCGTCAGCACGCCTGTCGATGGCGCGACCATCGCCCGTACCTGGATCTCGCAGGGCGGTGTCCAGAAATTCCTGCTCAATGACGGCATGAACAGCCCGGACTTCATCGAATCCGTCGGCGCCGATTATTTGAATGACGCTTATGGCACTTCCTCGGGCACCAGCCCGACCGCATCGACCGAGTATTTCACCAAGAACTACAAGGAATTTTCGGGCATCGAACCGTCGAACCCGGCGGCCGACCGGTCCTATGATGCCGGCGCCATCGTCGGATTGGCAATCGCCATTGCCGGGTCCGAGGATCCGGCCAAGATCAAGGACGCGATGTACAAGGCGGTCGATCCGGCCGGCACGCCGATCTATGCCGGCAAGGACGAGTTCGCCAAGGCGCTCGGCCTGATCAAGGATGGCAAGCCGATCCGCTACGAAGGCGTCATCGGCCCGGTCGCCTTCGACAAATACGGCGACATCACCGGCCCGTTCCGCCTCTGGAAGATCGTCGACGGCAAGGTGACGACCGATGGCGAAATGACGACGGATGACGTCAACGCCCTGCAGGCGAAGCTTCAGTAAGGCACCTCTTGTCCGGCATCATTTCATCGATGTTGATGCCGGACATCGTATTTGCGCGCTTCGGCTAGTAGAGCGGCTTGGCCATATGCCGGGGCGTCGGCCATTCGGTCGTGATCCCGGGCTGCACCGGCCGCTCCAGATAGGTCGATAGAACCACGTAGCTTCGCGTCGAGGTGACGCCGGGCGTTTCGTAAAGACGCGACAGCAGGCCTTCGAGCGCCCGCGTGTCCTCGGTGCGGACCTTGATCAGCATGCAGGTGTCTCCGGCCACCGAATGAATCTCCTCGACTTCGGGATGCTCGGAAATCGCCATCAGTTCTGGGGTCTTTCCCCAGCCCTTGGTGTCGATGTGCACGAAAGCAAGCAACGGCTTGCGCACCGCCTTGGGATCGATGATCGCCGCGGTGTTACGGATGGCGCCGCTGCGCCGAAGCCGCTTCACCCGTTCGTGGGCTGCCGGCGGCGACAGGCCGACGCGATCGCCGAGCTCGGCATAGCTGATCGTGGCGTCGTCGACCAGAACGCCTAATATTTTTCGGTCGGTTGCGTCGACATCGCGGGCAGCAGGCCTGTTCTGCGGAATGCCATCTGTTTCTTCATCCATAATGAAATTCCTTATTGATACAGAATTTAATACGGCCACTATCGCCGTATGTCGAACAGTGATCAAGTCGCAACGTTGACGGCAAGGCCGCCTATCCCGGCGCTCGCTTATCTGCTCACTGGATGTATCGCCGTGATCGGCTCCAACTCGCTGGTTCTCGGTCCGATAGCACCGGCGGTGGCCGCGTCGTTTGCGACAAGCGTGCCGGCCGTCATGATCGCGTCCGCTGCGTTCGGCCTCGGAACATCCGCAAGCGCCTTGTTCCTGGCGCGCTATATCGATCGGCTTGGCGCTCGCCGCATGCTGCAAGGGGCCTTGCTGCTGCTGGCGATAGCGCTTCTCGCCAGCGCCGCCGCGCCGACGGTGACGGCGCTGGTTGCGGCCCAGCTTCTCGCCGGCATCGCCGCCGGTATCGCCATGCCGGCAATCTATGCCAGCGCCGCAGCGATCGCGCCACTTGGCCGCGAAAGCGGGACGATCGGCGTCGTGCTGACCGGATGGACGCTGAGCATGGTGGCCGGCGTTTCGCTATCGGCGGTGCTTGCCGATCTGCTGCATTGGCGCGCCGTTTTTGCGGCGGTCGCGGTCCTTGCGGCGCTCGCGTTGACCGGCCTTACGCTGACGTCGCTGAGCGACGTCAGGAAGAGCGGTCCGGCGCCGACACCGCTCGGCGCTTTGGCCGTTCCCGGCATAGTGCCGCTTCTGGTGGCCTGCGGCGCCTTCATGACCGCCTTTTACGGTGTCTATGGCTATCTCGGCGATCACCTTCACAATGGATTGGGACGGCCGGTCAGCGCCAATGGGCTGGCCGCGCTCGCCTATGGCGCCGGCTTCGGCACAGCGGCACTTCTTGACGGCGTGATCGATCGCATTGGAGCGCGCCGCGTCATGCCGTTCGCCTATCTTCTGGTCGCGATCGTCTATGTCGCGCTTGCCGCGTCAAGCAGTAGTTTTCATCTGACCATCGCGATGGTGGCGGTCTGGGGCCTTGCCAATCATTTCGGGCTGAACGTCCTGGTGATGCGCCTTTCGGCGCTCGATCCGGCGCGGCGCGGCACGATCATGGGTTTGAACAGCGCGGTGACCTATCTCGCGGTGTTTGTCGGCACCACGGCCTTCGGACCGCTTTATTCCAGCTTTGGCTTTGCGGCATCGGCCGTGGTCGCAGCGTTGCTCATGCTGGTTGCCGCTTCGGCGGCGGCGTGGCATTCGCCGCGGTAGTCGCGGACCATCGCAAGTCGCCGGTTTAAGCCACGCGGCGGCAAGCGGCAGAGCTTGCGCCTCCCTCCTGTCCTTCGATAAATGCAAATGAAAGTGCCACAGTCCGGAAGGACGCGCGGCCCTGTATACGGATATCCGGCTGCGAGCCCGTCTGGACATGGGATGAACACGACGCTTGAAACCACCGCAGACCCTTCGCCGAAAGAGCTCGCTTTTCTCGGGGAGCGGCTCAGCGCGTTCAACGACAGCGATGTCGGTCCGGCCAACAGGAAGGCGCTCGCGGTGTTCGTGCGCAATGAGCATGGCGCCGTTGTCGCCGGTATCTCGGGATACACCGCCTGGGGCTGGCTCTATGTGCAATGGCTCTGGGTTGATGAGCGCCTGCGCGGCCAGCACATGGCCGGCAATATGCTGGATTCGGCCGAACAGGAAGCCGTCGCGCGCGGCTGTCACGGCGCCTTGATCGACACGTTCAATCCGAAAGCGGCCAAGGCCTATGAGCGTCAGGGATACCGGCCTTTCGGCGTGCTTCCCGATTTTCCCGTCGGCCGCAGCCGCGTCTTCCTGCAGAAGAAATTGTTGGCTTAATTAGAGCAATTCCAGGAAAAGTGTGAAACGGTTTTCCGTCCGGAATTGCGCAAAAACAAAGAGATAGAGCGGTTCGGCGTTTCCGTGAAACGATGAACCGCTCTAGCCGGCAAGGCGCCCGCCGCGCATCGGCTGTGGCACACCGGTGGTGGTCGGGAAGCTGATCGGCAGGCCCCTGAGCATGCGAACCGCAAGGAAGGCAAAGCACTCCGCCTCCACTGCGTCGCCCTTCCAGCCGAGCGCCTCCGCCGGCACGGCTTCGACGCCGGCGCGGCTGGCAAGCATGGCCATGATCGTCGGATTGTGGCGGCCGCCACCGCTGACCACCAGCCGCGTCGGCCGGCGCGGCAGAAGGTCGAGTGCCTTGCCGACGGCTGCGGCCGTGAATGCCGTCAGAAGTGCTGCGCCATCCTCAGCGTTCATCCCGTCCGCCATGGCCGCGCCGAAATCGAACCGGTCCAGCGATTTTGGATAGGGCTTGGCCAGATAGGGATGCTGCAACAGCTTGACCAGCCGGGCTTCGTCGACGGTGCCCGCGCGGGCCAATGCGCCGTCGCGGTCCATCTCACCCAAACCTTTCGACTTGATGAAATCGTTCAGCGGCGCGTTGGCAGGCCCGGTGTCGAAAGCGACGACATTGTCCTTGCCGTCCCACCAGGTGATGTTGGCAACGCCGCCGAGATTGAGCACAGCCGTGTCGCCGCTGGTATCGGCATCGCGCAAAAGCGCCGCGTGATAGGCGGCGGACAGCGGCGCGCCTTGCCCGCCGGCGCGCATGTCGGCCGAGCGGAAGTCATAGGCCACCTTGGTACCCAGAATGGCATGCATCAAAGCGCCATCGCCGAGCTGGCGGGTCTGGCCGAGCCGGCCGACTTGCGGCGCGCGATGCAGCACCGTCTGGCCATGGAAGCCGACGATCCCAATATCGGCCATCGTCAGACCGTAGCTTTCGACCAGGTCCTTGACCGCCGCGGACTGGGCGCGCGTCAGCGCCTCTTCGGCCTCGCGAAAAATCGCCGGTTCCGGTCCGGTGAAATTCCACACCCTGGCCTGATCTAGCGTCTCCTCCAGCAGGGTCCGGATCGACCTGGGGTAGGGCGCCAGCGTGTAGGTGCCGAAATCCGCGATCCGCTCGCCGTCGGTCTTGATCAGCGCAACATCGATATTGCCGTCAAGGACGGTGCCGGTCATCAGACCGACGGCCCAGATTGGTTCCATAACTATCCTAGGCTCCGTTGACGAGATCGCCGATCGATTGGCGAAGCGCTGCGATCCCGCTGTTGAAATGACGTGTCGGATGGATCCGGTTGGTGAGCAAGGTCCATGCCTTGCCTTTGTCGAAGTCGATCCACAGGCCGGTGCCGGTAAAGCCGGTATGCCCGATCGTCCCAGGGCTGCACAGCCGGCCGCCGGACCAGCCTTCATAGGGTCGCTCCCAGCCATGGGTGCGCGTCGGAGAGAGCGGCATGCGCATCAGCGCGATCGAACGCTCGGATGCGCCGGTCCCGTCCAGCAACCCTTGTGCAAAGTCGAGGATAGACGCCGCCGTTCCGAACAGCCCGGCATGACCCGCACCTTGCAGCGCCGAGCAATTGTCGTCGTGGACCTCGCCGCAGAGCACGCGATGACGCCAGGTGCAGTCTTCCGTAGCCGCCGAGGCATCCGGCTCGGCGGAGAACGCAAAGCCCGGGCCGGGGTCCATGTCGCCGATGGCCTTTCCCGACACGCGCTCCAGGGCAAAGCCGAGCAGGATGAAGTTGATATCGGAATAGACCGGTTCCCCGGCCTGCCATTCGCGCTGCAGGACGAAGGCGCGCAACAGCTCGGGGTCGCGCCCGTAGGTGTAGATTGGCGCGACGGCGGGAAACTGTGTCTGATGACCGAGGCACTGGCGAAACGTCACCTTCCGCTCCCAGGCCTTTTCATCATACTGGCGAATATCTGATAGAACCGAGATCAGCGGTGCATCGAGATCGATGACGCCGTCTTCGGCCAGCGCCAGGATGCGCGGCGTGGTGAAGATGATTTTGGTCAACGAGGCGAGATCGAACCAGGTTTCGACATGCATCGGCCGCACCTTCGGCACGATTTGAGCCGAGCCGATTGCCCGGACGAAGCGGTCGCCATGCCGATCGACCATGCCGAGCACGCCGCCGGGAATGCGTGAGGCAGCCACCGCCGCTTCGAGAGGGGCGAAGGCGCGGTCGAAGAAGTGGGCGAGGTCGGTCAATGCCAGCCTCCGCTCGAAACTTGGCGCTTTACGACACCCCCCTCTGTCCTGCCGGACATCTCCCCCTCAAGGGGGGAGATTGGCAGTTTTGGCGCCGCCGTCCATTTCTTTCCGCGTTGAAAATTGGCGAAACCGAAGGCGATATCCAATCTCCCCCCTTGAGGGGGAGATGTCCGGCAGGACAGAGGGGGGTGCTGTCCCGCTGCGTCTGGATAATTTTGGGCGACATGCATCACGCTTCCACCCTCGCTCTGTGATCCGGCCCGAACTCATCCCACCTCGCCGGCTCCGGTTCAAATCCCAGCGGCCGCACAAGCGAGGGGACCTGGCGCGTGTCCAGTTCGAAATGCTCGCGCCGCCGGTCGATGGTGGGAACCGCCGCAATGAGCTTCTTCGTGTAGGAATGCTTCGGCTCCGACAACACCGATGTGGCGTCGCCGATCTCGACGATCTGGCCGGCATAGATGACCGCGATGCGGTGGGCGATCCGCTCGACGACAGCCATGTCATGCGAAATGAACAGATAGGCCAGCCCGAACTCGCGCTGCAGGTCGACCAACAGCTCCAGAACCCTGGCCTGCACCGAGACATCGAGCGCGGAGACCGCTTCGTCCAGGACGACGACGGAAGGATTGAGCATCAGCGCGCGGGCGATGCACAGTCTTTGCCGTTGGCCGCCCGAGAATTCGTGCGGGTATCGTTCAAGACTACTTTCCGGCAGGCCGACGCGCTTCAGCAGCGCGGCCATTTTCTCCCGCGTCTGCGCGTTCACACGGCCGGTGGCGATCACCGGTTCCGCCAGAATGCTGGCGATGCTGAGCCTGGGATTGAGCGAAGCGTAGGGGTTCTGGAACACCATCTGCACTGGCAGGGCGCTCTGCTCGGCGGCAGCCTTCCGCGCGCCGGCCGAGAATGTGCCGCGCGTCGACCGCACAAGCCCCAGGATCGCGCGCGCGGTGGTGGATTTGCCGGAGCCGCTCTCGCCGACGATGGCCAGTGTCTCGCCGGGCATCAGGTCGAAATCGACGCCGTCGACCGCATGCACGGCGCCGCTGGCGCGGCCGAAGAAACCTGATTTGACCGGAAACCGCACCACCAGGCCGTCGACCTTCAGCGCGGGTTCGGTGCCTTTGTCCTGTTCGCGTCGCCCGTCCGAGCGCGTCGCGCGACCGCTGGCGAAATGCGGCACGGCGTGCAGCAGATGCTGCGTGTAGGGGTGCTGCGGATGGTTGAGTATCTGGTTCAACTCGCCCTGCTCGACGGCCTCGCCGCCCTGCATCACCATGATCTTGTCGGCGATGCCGGCGACCAGGCCGATGTCGTGCGTGATGAAGATCATCGACATGCCGGTTTCCCGCTTGAGCTCGGCGAGCAGCGCCATGATCTGCGCCTGCACCGTCACGTCAAGCGCCGTCGTCGGCTCGTCAGCTATGAGCAGGCGCGGATTGCAGGCGAGCGCCATGGCGATCATCACGCGCTGCAGCATCCCGCCCGACAGCTGGTTCGGCGTGTATTCCAGCCGCCGCGCCGCATCCGGAATGCGCACGCGATCGAGCGCATCCTTCGCCGCTGCCGTAGCCTGCCGGCCGGTCAGGCCGCGATGCAGGCGAAACGATTCCTCGATCTGCGTGCCGATGGTCAGCACCGGATTGAGCGAGGTCATCGGCTCCTGGAAAATCATGCCGATCTCGGCGCCGCGGATATTTGTCAGTTGCGGCTCGGTCGCCGTCAACAGGTCGAAGACGCTGTTGTCGGCCCGTCTCAGCTTGATCGAGCCGCCGGTGATGCGGCCGCCGCCATAGTCGACGAGACGGTTGATCGACAGAGCGGTGACCGACTTGCCCGAGCCGCTTTCGCCGACAATTGCCAGTGTCTCGCCGTCGGCGAGGTCGAAACTGACGCCGCGAACGACCTCATTGGCTTGCGGCTTGCGGCCGAAGCCGACGTGCAGGTCGGTGACGGACAGAAGCGGGATCACGCGATCGACCTCCGCATCTTCGGATCGAGGATATCGCGCAAGGCATCGCCAAGCAGGTTGAAGCCCAGGATGCTGACCATGATGGCGAGCCCCGGGAAGATCATCAGCCAGGGGGCTGTTTCCATGAGGTTGCGGCTGTCGCTCAGCATCAGTCCGAGCGACGCGGCGGGCGGCTGTGTGCCAAGGCCGAGGAAGCTCAAGCCGGCCTCCGTCAACAATGCCCAGGCCAGCGCCAGGGTAACCTGGACGGTCAACGGCGCCACCAGGTTGAGCAGCAGATGCCGGGTCAGGATGTAGCTTGAGCTGGAGCCGAAAGTGCGCGCGGCGTCGACGAATTCACGCGCCTTGAGCGACAGCGCAGGGCCGCGCACGACGCGCGTGAAAATCGGCGTGTAGACGATGGCGATGGCAACGATGCTGGTCCATGTTCCCGGCCCTGCAACCGTGACGATCAGCAGCGCCAGAAGGATCGCCGGGAACGCCAGCAGCACGTCCATGATGCGCATCAGCAGGCCGTCCCAGCGGCGTCCGAACCACGCTGCCGCCAGCCCGAGAACGGTGCCGGCGAGCGTTGCGAAAGCGACCGAGAAGAACGCCACCGTGAAGGATTGGCCGATCCCGGTCATTAGCCGGCTTGCCACATCGCGGCCGAACAGGTCCGTGCCCATCCAGTAGGCGCTGTCGGGCGCATGCAGCCGGTCGACGCGATACTGCATCAGCGGATTGTGCGGCGTCAGTCCCAGCATTCCGAGGATCGCAAGCAGCAGATAGAGCGCGACGATCGCGCCGCCGATCCGGCCGCTGGTATGCGCGAAGATGGCGCGCAGAATACGCATCAGCGCTCCCCCAGCCGGATGCGCGGATCGAGCGCGACATAGGCGAGGTCGACCAGGAGGTTGACGATCATGAAGTTGAAGGCGATGAACAGGACGCTTCCCTGCACCAGCGCATAGTCGCGCTGCAGGATCGCATCCAGGACCATGCGTCCGAGACCCGGCAGCGCGTAGATCTGCTCGACGATGACGGCGCCGCCCAGGAGGTAGCCGAACTCGATGCCGCTCAGCGTGACGACTGGGATCAGCGCATTCGGCAGGGCGTGGCGCCAGATGACGCTGCGGTTGGAGGCGCCCTTGCTGCGGGCCGTCCTGACATAGTCGTCGCTCAGCACGTCGAGCATGGCCGACCGCGAAATGCGGGTTACCGAGGCCGCGAAGGCAAATCCAAGCGTCACCGCGGGCAGCAGCAGCTGGCCCAGATTGCGCAGCGGATCCTGCCACAGGGGCGAAAACGCGCCCATTGCCGGCAGCACGCCAAAGCCGGCGGACAGAGTGTAGATGATCAGTAGGGCAAGAACGAAATTCGGCGTCGACTGACCGATCATCGCGACCACGCGCACGCCGAGATCCGATAGCTTCTCATTGTGCGTGGCGGCGAAAACCCCCGCCGGCATGCCGACCGCAAGCGCGATGATCATCGCCAGCAGCGCGAGTTCGAGCGTAAGCGGGAAGCGCTCAAGGATAACGTCGAGGACCGGCTTGCCATAGGTGACCGAGATGCCCAGATTGCCGTGCAAGAGACCGAGCAGCCAGCGCCAGTACTGGATGAACCAGGGCTGGTCGATGCCGAAATAGGCTGCAAGCGCATCACGCTGCGCGGGCGTAAGGAGGCCGGCTTCGGTCCCCAGCATCGCCGTGATCGAGTCGCCCGGAACCATCCGGATCGCCACGAAAACGAGAACGGAGACGCCAATCAGGACGAGAGGAAACGTCGCCAGCCGTCGCATCAGATAGTTCACGCGAAGAATACCTCTCGGGCGATAGGTCCGAAGCCGGAAATGGTTACTGCTGGAGCGTTACCTTGGCGAGGCTGAACAGCGATCCTGTTGGCACGGGCACGAATCCCCCGACATTCTTCTGCTGGGCCGTATAGCTGTACGAGGTGTAGAGCCAGATCCAGGGCGACATCTCGGTGATATGCTTCTCGAAATCGCCAAAGATCACCTTGCGTGCCGCCGGGTCGGTCTCGGTGCGGCCCTTCTGCATCAGTCCGTCGAGCGTGTCGTCGATATAGTTCGCCACCTTCTGCAAGTTTCCGGCCTTGGTCCAGTAGCGATTGTACATCGTGTAGGGATCGGCCCTGCCGCCGTTCAAGGCGATGGCCATGTCGAAGTCGCCCTTCAGCCAGGTATCGACATAGACATTGAGCTCCATCATCTTGATGTCGAGCTTGACGCCGATTTCGGCGAGCTGCGACTGGATGACCTGGGCTTCGGCCGCCGCCGTCGGCGGCTCGCCGGTGGCGCCGATCACGCTCGCCGAAAAGCCGTCGGCATAGCCGGCCTCGGCCATCAGCTTCTTGGCCTTCTCGACGTCGCGTGTGTAGCAGAACAATTGGTTCGGATCGGTCGCCAGAGCAGGGATCGTCAGCGGACCGGTGATCTTGCCTTCGCCAAGCGAGGCGGTGTCCAGCACCTCCTGCCGGTCGATGGCGCAAGAGATGGCTTGACGCACCTTGAGCTCGGTCATCGGCTTGCGTGACGGATTGAGCTGCAGCACGTGATAGGCAAGAACCGGCACGCGGTTCAATTGCAGGCTGGCTTCCTTTGGAACCAGCGTGGCGACAAGCGGGTCGTTGAGCAGCGCGAAATCGACCTGCTTGGTGCGCAGCGCCGCCAGGATCGCCGTCTCGTCCGGAAGCACCGAGATGTCGATGCTGTCGACGCCGGTCGCGCCACCGGCCCAGTCCTTGTTGGCCACAAGCACTTCCTTGGAATTCGGATCCCATTTCTCGAGCTTGAACGGACCCGAGCCGATCGTCGTCGTGCCGATCGAGCCGGCGGCGATTTCGCTGGCAGGGACAATGGCTGCGTTGATGTCGCTCATCGCCGTCAGAATCGGAACATCCGGCTGCGACAGGTGAAACACGACGGTGGCCGAATCTGGCGTATCGATGCTGGCGATCGAAAGGAAGTTGGCGCGGGCGGCTGCACTTGTCTTCTCGTCGAGTATCCGTTCGAACGATGCCTTTACATCGGCCGACGTCACCGCCGCGCCGTTCTGGAATTTTGCTTTCGGATTGAGCTTGAAGGTCAGCTCCTTGCCTTCCGCCGAGAACTGCCAGGAATCGGCGATGGCCGGCGTGATCTGCAAACTTGCGTCGAGCCGCACCAGCGGTTCGTAGATCAGCTCCAGCAGCCGCAGTGACGAAAAGGCCGTCTGCTTGTGCGGATCAAGCCCCGTGGCGTCCTGCGCCCAGGCCATACGCAGCGTCGCCGCATCCGCCTGCGCCGGGACTGCCGCAATGCCGAGCATCGCCGCCAAGGCAATGCCAGGTAGCGTCATGCCGGAAAGCAGTTTCTTGGTAAGGTGCTGTACCATCGTCGTCTCCCATTATGATCGAACTCGATGCCTTGCAGTTCCCCGGACCGCTTCAAAGAGACACGCGTCCCCAGAATGTCGGCCCAGTCTGTCGGCCCAGTATCCATGCGGCTTCACACCGTCTTTTCGCCTATCGCCTTTCGCAGGAACCCTCCGGCAGCGCCAAGCGCCTCGCGCGCCTCTTCGACGCCCATGCCGGTGATCGTCACCAGTATCGCCAGCTTGACGTCATTGTCGGTCTGGTCGAGTGCTTGTCGTGCCTGTTGCGCCGCGCAACCGGTCGTCTGCATGACGATCCGGACGGCCCTGGCGACGAGCTTCTTGTTGCTAGGGTTAAGGTCCACCATCAGGTTCTGATAGCTCTTGCCGATGCGGATCATGCTGGCGGTCGTCAGCATGTTGAGGACGAGCTTTTGCGCCGTTCCCGACTTCAGCCGGGTCGAGCCGCTGAGAACCTCGGGGCCGACAAGCGGAGAGATGGCGATGTCGGCAAGGCCGGCGATGATCGACCTGGGATTGCAGGACAGCGCCACGGTCGTCGCGCCCACCTGCCTTGCATAGGTCAAGCCGCCGATGACATAGGGCGTTCGCCCGCTGACTGCGACACCGACCACCACATCGTCTGATGTGAGATTGATCTCCTGCAGGGCCTTCATGCCCTGCTTTGGATCATCCTCCGCGCCCTCGGCGGACCGCACCAGCGCGTCAGCGCCGCCTGCGATCAGGCCCACCACCATGCTCTCGGGCACGCCGAAGGTCGGCGGACACTCCGAAGCGTCGAGGACCCCCAGCCGGCCGCTCGTGCCGGCACCCATATAGACAAGCCGCGCACCTTTCTGGAACGCACCCACGATCCGGTCTACGGCGGCGGCGATTTCCGGGATGACCTTTTCGACGGCGGCCGGAACGCCTCTGTCCTCATCATTGATCTTGCGCAGGATATCGATGGTCGGCAGCAGGTCGATATCCATCGTCTTCGGGTTCCGATCCTCGGAAACCAACCGCTCCAGCTCCGACATCAACCCTTGTTCGCTCATCCGCTTGCTTTCAAAGTTCTTGCCATCGGCAATAAGTAATCTGATGCCGCGCCAAGCGTCGACCAGTGCCAGCGGTTGACATTGGCTTCGTGTCGGCTGTCCCGGTTTCTGCTTTGTTAACTTTCTAGAATTGAATATTCTCAGTGTCAACGGATGATGGAATATAATATTCCTATGTTGGAACGCTATCGCCCGCCAAGAGACTTTTTGGCTAGGATGATGGCCCCTGAAACCGCGTCGCCGTCGGCGGGTTTCAGACGCCGGCGGACGTCGGGAGCAAGCCACGGCTCGAGCGGGCTGGACAACCCTCCAAGCAACGTCACCCGTGGCGCGCCTTTTTCGAAAAGCACCCGCACGAAAGTATCGACCTGCTCGGCCGCACCTTGCACGATGCGCCGTCCGACCGGATCTCCCTGGTCGGCGTGGCGGATCACCATGGGTGCGAAAGCCGCATAGTCGGTCGCTGTGGCGCGGTCCATCCAAGCGACCGCCTCGATCGGGTCGTCCTTGAAGCGCTGCATGACTTCGCTCAGCAATGCCGTCCGCTCGTGTCTTCCGTCATGGGCGCGCAAGGCGAGCTGCACGGCCTTCAGTCCAAGATCGGCGCCGCTGCCTTCGTCGGAAATCGGAAAACCATAGCCGCCGACGCGCAGCTCGCGCCCGTCGACAAAACCGATGCCGATCGAGCCGGTGCCGGCGATGACGATGGCGCCGTCCTGGCCCGAATGCGCGCCAAGGCAGGCGCCGACGCCGTCGCTGACGAAGTCGATGCTGGCAAAGGGATGTGCGATCGCCCGAAACGCCTCCAGCGCGCCCTTGCGGCCGATGCCGGCGAGACCAATTCCTGCCCGGATCCGGGCGCTCTCCGCCGCCCCGAAACCCGCCTCCTCGATCGCCGCGCCAAACGCTTTGGCGACGGAGGCCCAGGCCGCGTCGAAGCCGAGCCGCGTTGTTGCCGGTCCGGCCAAGCCTTGCCCCAGCACCGTTCCCGCCTCGTCTTCGATGCGGGCGCGGCAGCCGGTTCCGCCGCCATCGACGCCAAGGAAATAATGCGGAGACGCCGCGCTGGCACTCATCCGCTTATCCGCTCGATCCGGGCGCCGCATAGGCGGAGCTTGCGGTCCAGCTGCTCATAGCCACGGTCGAGGTGGTAGACGCGGTTGATGACTGTCTCGCCTTCGCAGACCAGCGCCGCCAGCACCAGCGAGACGGAAGCGCGCAGATCGGTGGCCATCACCTGCGCGCCTTTCAGCTTCTCGCCTCCGCGCACCAGCGCCATGGTCCCTTGCAGCTTGATGTTGGCGCCGAGCCGCATCAGCTCGGGCACATGCATGAAGCGGTTCTCGAAGATCGTCTCGCGCAACAGCGACGCGCCGTCGGCACAGCACATCAGCGCCATGAACTGCGCCTGGAGATCGGTCGGAAAGCCAGGATAGGGTTCCGTCGTCACGTCGACCGCCCTCAGAGGTCCGTCCCTCGACACGATCAGTCCGCGATCGCCGGGCCAGACCTTCACGCCGGTG
This sequence comes from Mesorhizobium sp. M6A.T.Ce.TU.016.01.1.1, assembly GCF_003997065.1. Taxonomy (NCBI): domain Bacteria; kingdom Pseudomonadati; phylum Pseudomonadota; class Alphaproteobacteria; order Hyphomicrobiales; family Phyllobacteriaceae; genus Mesorhizobium; species Mesorhizobium sp. M6A.T.Ce.TU.016.01.1.1. Next base: position 353,058 of record NZ_RZTJ01000003.1, read on the forward strand.
GCCTCGAGCAGTTGCACCACCGATGCCATGTGCTCGAGCCGCGCATGGGTCAGCTCGAGCTGGCCACCGGTGATGGCCGCGGCAATAGCGTAGGTGCCGGCCTCGATCCGGTCCGGGATGATGTCGTGCGTGGCAGCACGCCAATTGCTGCTGCCCTCGATCAGGATGCGGTGCGTGCCCGCACCTTCGATCCGGGCGCCCATGGCGTTCAGGCAGGCGGCGAGGTCCGCCACCTCCGGTTCGCGCGCCGCATTGAGGATTTCGGTCTCGCCCTTCGCCGCGGTCGCGGCCATCATCGCGGTCTCCGTCGCTCCGACCGACGGCGAGCTCAAAACGATGCGCGCGCCTCTCAACCCGCCCGGCGCCGACGCAACGATCAGCCCGTTCTCGATGGCAATGTCGGCGCCAAGGGCGGCGAGCGCCGCGACATGCATGTCGACCGGCCGTGCGCCGATCGCGCATCCGCCGGGCAGCGAAACCCTGGCATGCCCGAAGCGGGCAAGCAGCGGGCCGAGAACAAGCACCGTCGCGCGCATGCGCCTGACCGTGTCGTAGGACGTCTCCTTCGAGAGGGCAGCACTTGTATCGATGGTGGCGGCATGGGCTGATCTGGTGATCTCGGCGCCGTGCAGCCTCACCACGCCAAGCATATTTTCCACATCGGTCACGTCGGGCAGGTTCGTCAGCTCCAGCGGATAGGGGCTGAGCAGCGCTGCCGCTATCTGTGGCAGAGCCGCGTTCTTCGCGCCGGAGATGGTCACCGCGCCTAGCAGCCGCTGTCCGCCGACGATCCGCAATTTGTCCATGGCTCTGGAACCTGACCTGATATGTGTACGAGCTTACGCGCTCGCAGGCGATCTTTCATGCCCGAGTCTGGGCCGGTCGCATCGACTTCGAGAGTCGATGGATCATTCCTGGCTGTCAATCGTGTCCGGAATAATTTATTCCTTGGCTTGGCATTGCCTGCAACTGGCGACAAGGGAACGCATGTCCGTCCTGAAGAAGATCGAGGCCAAGCTCGAAACCATGGCGCCCGGTGATCGCCAGATCGGGCAATTCATCATCGACAACCCGGACCAGATGCTGCGCCTGTCGACGGCGGCTCTCGCGGCCGAGATCGGCCGCAGCCAGTCGAGCGTCGTCAAGTTCAGCCAGAAGCTGGGCTATGTCAGCTATCAGGAACTCAAGCTCGCCGTCAGCGAGGCCAAGGCGCAGGAATGGCAAGTGCCGGCTGGAGTGATCCACGGCTCGATCGAGGTTGGCGACAGCTTCCAGATCATCCTGAAGAAGCTGACCGGCAGCAAGCTTCTGTCGATGCAGCAGACCGTCGCCGCCAACAGCGAGCGGATCATTTCCAGGGCGCTGGAAATGCTGGACCGCGCGCGTCGCATTCATCTGGTCGGTGTCGGTGCCTCCTCGCTGGTGGCGCGCGATTTCTCCTACAAGCTGATGAAGCTCGGCCGTAATGTGCTGCACGACAGCGACAGCCATGTGCAGATGGCCAATGTCTCGACGCTCGGACCCGGCGACGTGCTGTTCGCGCTCTCCTATTCCGGTGCCAGCATCGAAACCTTGCGGATGGCCGAACTTGCCCGCAAGCGCGGCACGACGGTGATCGCCGTCACCGGCCTGCATGACAATCCGTTGAGCCGCGTCGCCGACATCCGTCTCTACACTATCGCCGACGAAGAGCGTGCACGTTCCTCGTCCATCACCGCACGCGATGCGCAGCTGACACTGACGGACTTGCTGTTCATCCTGCTCGTGCAAAAGCAGCCGGACGCCAATGAATATGTCCACAACAGCGAAGTGGCCGTCTCGGTGCTGAAAGCAGAGCGATCATAGCGCTGCCGGTGTGTTGCAGATGATAAGCGAAGCATCAGTTCAGAAGCGATGGATGCGCAGCCCCAGCACTTTCTCCGAGACGATCACCACCACCAGCGTCAGCACGATCGATACGGTCGAGACGGCTGCGGCTTCCGGCGTGAAGTTGGTGCGCAGATAGTCGAACAGCTGGATCGGCAGTGTCGACGTCCCGATCCCCTTAAGCATGAACGAGATGGTGAAAGTATCGAAGGAGATGATGAAGGCGAACAGCGCGCCGCCGATGACGCCGGGCTTGATCAGCGGCAGCATGATGCGGCGGAAGCGGGTCAAGCGGTCGGCGCCCAGCGAACGCGCCGCCATGTCCCAGGACGGGTCGAAGCTTTCCAGCGAGGCCGAGACGTTGATGAAGACGAAGGGCAGCGTGATCAGCACATGGCCGGCGACCATGCCGATCATGGTCGTGGTGCCGATGCCGATCGCATAGACGAAGAACAGCAGTGCGATCGCCGTCAGCACTTCCGGCAGCAGCAGCGGCGCCAGCATGGCGACGCGCACCGTCTCCTTCCAGCGGCCGGCATGCTGGACGTAGTAGAGCGCGGCCATGGTGCCGATGGTTCCGGAAATGACGGTGGCAACCGCCGCCACCCACAGCGAGGTTCGGATCGCGCGCATGAACACGTCGTTGTGGAAGAACGTCACATACCAGCGCAGCGACAGGCCCTGCGGCGGGAACGTCAGGAAATTGCCGGCATTGAAGGAAGCGCCGACCACGACCAGGATGGGCGCCAGCAGAAACGCGTAGACCAGCAGGCAGTAGAGCGTGAGCACCGGCCGCTTCATGGTCGCGCCACCTTCCATTTCATGCGCGTCAGCCGCGCGAAGATGACGACGCAGAGCGCGCCGGTGACGGACAGCATGAGCGCCAGCGCCGAGCCCCATGGCCACTGGAACGTATCAATCAGCGCATCGACGACGGTGACGGCCATGGTCTTGACCCTGAGGCCGCCGATCAGCGACGGCGTCACATAGGCGCTGAGCGACAAAACGAAGACGAGGATACAGCCGGCCTGGATGCCTGGCGTGCACAGCGGCAGGACGATGCGGCGGAAGGCAGTGAAGCGCGACGCACCGAGCGAACGCGCCGCCGATTCCAGCGACGGATCGACGCCCTGGATCCCCGCCATGATCGGCAGGATCATGAAGGGCAGGAAGACATGGACCAGCGCGATGACGATGCCGAGCGCATTGTACATCAGCGGCAAGGGGCGATCGATGAGGCCCATGCCAGTCAGCGTGCGGTTGATGAGGCCGGCATTGCCCAAAAGAATCGTCCAGCCATAGGAGCGGATGACGATGCCGACCAGCAGCGGCGACAGCACCAGCCCGTAGGCCAGTGCGCGAAAGCGCATGGTGCCGCGCGCCAATTGCCAGGCGACGGGAAAGCCGACGACAAGGCAGATCGCGGTGGTGAGCAGGCCGATCCACAGCGTGTTGGCGACCTGGTGCAGGTAGAAACTGTCGGCGAAGAACTTGGTGTAATTGCCTGTCGTGAAGCCCGGGCCGTAAGGCGTGCCTTGCCCCGGCATGCGAAAGCTCATCACCACGATGTTGAGGTAGGGCAGGATGAGAAAGATGCCCAGCAGCATCGCCGCCGGCGCGATCAGGACCAGCGGTCTAAGGCCCTTGCGGCGCGCCGCCCTCATTTTGCTGCCCCGAGCAGCCAGAACCCATCCGCCGGCGCGTGCACGCTGACGTGGTCGCCTTCGGCAATCCGAATGTTCGGAAAGGTCTGGACGTGCAGCATCTCTCCGGAATCGAGGGCGACGCGGTAATCGATGATGCTGCCGGAATAGTAGCGCGCCGTAACCTTGCCTTGCGCTCCGCCCTGGCCAGCGGGTTTGAGCTCGATCGCCTCCGGGCGAAGCGACAGCATGACCGCGGCTCCCGGAGTGTGGTCCGCGCGGCTGTCGACGGCGACGTCACCAAAGACGGACGCGACGCGGCTCTTGCCGGGTCCGGCCGCCCCGGTGATCGTGCCCTTGACCAGGTTCACCTGGCCGACAAACTGCGCCACTTCGAGGTTTTCGGGACGCTCATAGATGTCGGACGGCGCGCCGATCTGGGCAATGCGGCCGCCGAACATGACCACGACCCGGTCCGACATGGTCATCGCCTCGGCCTGGTCATGCGTGACATAGACGGTGGTGATGCCGACACGCCGTTGCAGGTCGCGGATGAAGACGCGCATTTCCTCGCGCAGCTTGGCGTCGAGATTGGCGAGCGGCTCGTCGAGCAGCAGGATCTTCGGCTCGATGACCAGTGCCCGCGCCAGCGCCACGCGCTGCTGCTGGCCGCCGGAAAGCTGGTTTGGATAGCGCTCGGAATATCCGCCGAGCTGCACCATATCGAGCACCTTGGCGATGCGGCTGCGCATTTCGGGCTTGGCGATCTTGCGCATCTCCAGCCCGAAAGCGAGGTTCTGGTCCACCGTCATATGCGGAAACAGCGCATAGTTCTGGAACACCATGCCGATGTCGCGTTTTTCGGCCGGCACGTTGATGACGTCCTTGCCGTCGAAGCGGATGGCGCCTTCGCTCGCTTCCTCGAAGCCGGCGATCATCTTCAGCGTCGTCGTCTTGCCGCAGCCTGAGGGACCGAGCAGCGAAATGAACTCGCCATCGGCGATGCGGATCGAGATGCCGTCGACCGCGCGTGCGCTGCCGAAGGTCTTGGTCAGCCGCTCGATGCTAACCTCGGTCATGAATGCTCCACTTCACAGGCGATCGACCGCCACCGCAGGTGCGGCGCGGCTGGCGGGAGGCGCGCCCCGAAAGCGAGACGCGCCATCTCGATCTTTAAAGGATCGTCTTGGCCCAGCGCTCGGCCAGCTCGCCCTGCTTCTCGTTGACGAAATCCCAGTCCCAGGTGAGGATCTTGGTCATTGCCTCGCCCGAGACCGGCACATCCGCCTTGAGGTCGTCCGGAATGATCACCTTCGAGTTGGTCGGCGACACGAAGAATTCCTTCGCCATCAGCATCTGGATTTCCGGTGACAGCAGGAAGTCAGCATATTGATAGGCCAGCTCCTTTTCCGGTCCATTGGCCAGGATCGAGACCGTCTGGTCGAACATGAACATGCCTTCCTCGGGAACGACGCATTCGACCGGCAGGCCCTGCTTGCGCAGCCGCGCGATCTCGCCGAAATCGAACGGTGCGACGACGATTTCGCCTGAGGACAAAGCCGTGGAAAGATTGAAATCGACCTGGATCACCTGGCCGAGCTTGGCGAGGGCGTCAAAGCCGGCATCGACATCGTACTGGTCCTTGCCGAAGATCTTCGAAGCCAGCAGCAGCTCCATCTTGCCGGCGCTGTTGGCGAAATTGTAGAGGCCGATCCTGCCCTTGAACTCCTCGTTGCTCCACAGGTCCTTCCAGGCCTTGGGCGGCGTCTGAACCAGATCGGTGCGGTAGCCGATGCCGATCGGCGAAATGGCGCCGGTGGCGCCGAAACCGTCGGCGATCTTGGCCAGCGGATAGAGGTCGTTGTAATTCGGCAGCTTGGCCAGATCGAGTTTTTCGAAGAAGCCCTCCTTGCGCAGGCCGGACGCGAACACCTCATTGGTCATGATGATAGAGTAGGGCGGCTTGTCGACGCCGGCGGCACGCAAATTGGCGCCGAAGACGCGGCCATTGCCGACATCGAGCGTCACCTTGGCGCCGGAGGCCTTCTCGAAGGCCGGTGCGATGGTCGAGCGCCAGAACTGTTCCCAGACGCCGCCGAGCGTCGGCACGATCAGCGTCTTTTCCTGGGCGATGGCAGGCATCCCAATGAGCCCGGCGGCGCCGAGCGCGCCCATTCCGGCAAGCGTCTGTCGTCTGGTCAGTTTCGTCATCACAATTCCCCTTGTTGATTTTTTTGAATCAATTCGTTCTTTGGGACGGCCGAAGCCCTCCATCGTTCAGCGGCCGAAAGCCTGTCTGGTCTTCAGCTCGATATAGTCTCCATAGGTGATCGGCTCATACTTGGCCTGCTTGCCGTCGGTGCAGAACGGCTCCAGGCAGGAGATCAGCGTCTCCTTGCTGGGATTGACGAAGAAAGGGATCGACTGACGGCGCGAACTGCCTTTCCTGTTGCGCGGCGGATTGGCGACGCGGTGCGGCGTCGAGACCCATTCGTCATTGCTCCAGCGCATGAAGGCGTCGGCGATGTTGACGACATAGGCGCCGTCGATCGACGGCGCATCGAGCCAGCGGCCGTCGCGGGTCTGCACCTGCAAGCCGCCGGACGAGGCTTCCGAACGCAGGATGGTCATGAAGCCGTAATCGCTGTGAACGCCGGCGCGAAGCTGGCCGGGCAGGGGATCCACGTCCTGCTCTGGATAGTTGATGACCCGGAGCGCCGACAGATGGTTCTCGAAGGCCGGCTCGAAATAGTCGGGCTCGAGGCCGATCGCCTGGCAGAAGATGCGGCGTAAATGTCTCGCCAGCGTCTCCATCTCTAAAAAGTAATCGCGAAAGGCGCTCTCGATACCTTCGGGCTGGTCCGGCCAGGTGTCGCCATTGAGGCGCAGGCCGAAATTCAGGCTTTCCTTGTAGTCGCCGGGTGTCTTGATGCCCTTGGTGGCAGCCAGCGCCTCGTCGGCGATCGGCGAGAACGCGACGCCGCCGTTCAGGCCGGTTCCGCGCCCATGGCTGCGCTTGTAGTCCTCGGGAAGATCGAAGAAGGCGCGCGCCAGATTATAGAGCCGCATCGTCCTCTCGGGCGACACGCCATGGCCGGTGACCAGAAAGAAGCCGGTGGTCCGGCAGGCGGTCTCGATAGCCCTAACGACAGCGCCGGCGCCGGCCTCGCTGCGAATGAAAGGCCCGACATCGACGACGGGAATTCCCTGATCTGTTGCTTCGGCTTGATCTGTTGCTTCGACTTGAGGCGCAGGCTGCATGATCGCGATCACCTTCCTGTTGGAAATGTCAAACGCAGAAGGCGAAAACCAGGCATGGCCGCTTCAGGGTGTTGAAGCAGTGAAAGCGGGCAGGGCGGATGATCTCGCATGCGCATCGCTGTGCCTTCTCTTGTGCCTTGTCCCCGCTTCGAGAGAAGCCGGGGAAACGCCGGTTTGATGGACGTTATAGCTACAAACGAATGTTGACAAGATCATCTGTTGTTGTCCATATCGAAAATGTTCAGCTACGAATTGGACGGGCCGGGTGAGACTATGGACGACCTTGGAGCACAGGAACAAGCGGTTCTGGACCTCATCGCGGCGAACCCGTTCGCCGGCCAGCAGGACATAGCGACCGCGCTCGGCATTGCCCGTTCGACCGTCGCGGCCCACATCGTGCAGCTCGTCAACAAGGGCTACATTCTCGGCCGCGGCTATGTGTTGCCGGCTTCCAAGCGCATGATCTGCATCGGCGGCGCGGTCCTGGACCGCAAGTACCACGCCAAGAAGGATCTGATCTTCGAGACGTCGAACCCGGTCGACGGCTATCGCAGCTTCGGCGGGGTCGCCCGCAACGTCGCCGAGAACCTTGTCCGCCTCGGCGTCGACGTCAGCTTCGTCTCGATTGTCGGCGATGACGAGACCGGCCGCTCGCTGGTGCGGCATCTGCGCGATCTCGGCGCCGACGTCAGCCAGGTGATCACCACAACGGAGCGGCCGACGGCCGAATACGCGGCCATCCTCGATCTTAACAACGATCTCGTGCTCGGCATCGCCGACATGGAGATTTTCGATCTGTTTTCACCATCCTATCTCGATCGCTTCTGGCCGCATCTGGCTTCGGCGACTTGGGTGTTCATCGACTGCAACCTGCCGGCCGCGACGATCGCAGCGCTGATGTCACGCAAGCAGGGCGCGCGTTTCAAGCTCGCCGTCGACACGGTGTCGTCGCCGAAATCGGCACGCCTGCCGAAGGACCTGACCGGCATCGACCTGTTGTTCACCAATCACGACGAGGCCAACACCATGCTTGGCATCACCGATGCCGACAAGCGGCTGAAGCCGAAAGACGCTGCGGCGGCCTTGCGCGCGGCAGGTGCTGCCGAGGTCATCGTGACCATGGGCGCGCATGGATTTGCTGTGGCGACCGAGAGCGGCGTGGCGACGATGCGCTCCGTGCCAGCGCGGGCCGTCGACATCACCGGCGCCGGCGATGCGATGATTGCCGGCACCATGTACAAGGTGCTTTCGGGCGATCCCGTGCCCCACGCAGCGCGCACCGGCGCGCTGCTCGCCACGCTGACCACCGAGAGTGAATCCAGCGTTCATCCCGATCTGTCGCCGCGCTTCCTCACCGCCGGCATGTACCGCATTCCCGCTTGAAAGCGAGACGACCCTGAAAGCGAGACGACGATGAAAACTTCCCTCCTTCACCTGAACGACGAAGTCGCGGCAGCACTCCGGGAAGGCCGCGCAGTGGTGGCGCTGGAATCGACTATCATCACCCACGGCATGCCCTATCCGGCCAACCTGGAGACCGCGCGCGGTGTTGAAACCGTGGTGCGCGAGAACGGTGCTGTGCCCGCCACGATCGCGGTGGTTGCGGGCAAGATCAAGGTCGGGCTCGACGACACTGAGTTGGAAAAGCTGGCAGCGGCAAAAGACGTGGTCAAGGCATCCGGGCGCGACCTCGCGGCAATCATGGTGGGCGGCGGATCGGCCGGCACCACGGTCTCGGCGACGATGCGGATCGCTGCATTGGCAGGCATCGGCATTTTCGCGACGGGCGGCGTCGGCGGCGTGCATCGCGGCGCCGAGGCCACTTTCGATATCTCGGCCGACCTGACCGAACTCGGGCAGACCGGCACGACCGTCGTCTGCGCCGGCGTGAAATCGATCCTCGATATGGCAAAAACGCTGGAATATCTGGAGACCCAGCGCGTGCCGGTGATCGCCTATCAGAGCGATGATTTTCCGGCCTTCTATACGCGCTCCAGCGGACTGAAAGCCGATCATCGCCTCGACACGCCGGAGGAGATTGCTGGGGCCATGCTGCTGCACGAGCAGATCGGCTCGGGCACCGGCATCCTCGTTGCCAATCCAATTCCGGAAGTGGATGCGCTCGATCCGGCCTTCATCGACGGCACGATCGCTGCGGCTGTGGCGGAAGCCGAACAACGCGGCATCGGACGCAAGGAATTGACGCCGTTCCTGCTCGCCCGCATCAACGAGCTTTCGCAAGGCCGCAGCCTGAAGGCCAATATCGCGCTGGTCCGCAACAACGCCGAGCTCGCCGCTCGCATCGCCGTGGCGCATGCGCGGCTGAAGCGCATGGCCGCGTAGACAAGGTCAACTCTCAGCCCGGCTTCACCGACCTCCGATTTCCGACTGCCGAAAATACCAGGAGAACCGCATGAGCGAGCAGGCCACCTACGAGACGATCCTTTACGAGAAGGACGCGACCGACAAGTTCGCGACGATCACCATCAATCGTCCCGACAAGCTCAATGCGATGAACAAGACGGTGATCCGCGAGATCGACAAGGCACTCGCCGCCGCCGTTGCCGATCCTGATATCAACGCGCTGGTGATCACCGGCGCCGGCCGTGCCTTCTCCTCCGGCTACGATCTGCAGGGCGGCGACTTCGATGTCGACATCGATTTCTGGCGCGAGGACATGGGCGAGAACGCTGAAGCGCTGCTCAACATCTGGCGCGCGCCGATCCCGGTCATCGCGTCGGTCAACGGCTATGCGCTGGCCGGTGCGCTGGAACTGATGATGTGCTGCGACCTGGCGATCGCCGCCGACAATGCGAAATTCGGCGAGCCTGAGGTGCGCCACAATTCCGGGCCGCCGGCGCTGATGATGCCTTGGCTGCTCGCCACGCGCGACGTGCGTTGGCTGATGTATACGGGCGACCTTGTCGACGCCGAGGAGGCGCTGCGCATGCATCTGATCAACCGGATCGTGCCGGCCGATCAGTTGAAGGAAAAGACGGAAAACCTCGCCCGCAAGCTGGCGCGCATGCCGGTTCCGGCGCTGAAGTTCACCAAGGCGTCGATCAACAACCAGCAGATGGTGGCCGGGCTGCTGCCGTCCTTCCAATACAATATCGAGGCGATCGCAGCACTGCATGTCACCAAGCAAGGCCGTGAATGGATGGCCAACCTCGCCAAGATGAGCCTCAAGGAATATCTCGCTTTCCGTGACGGTCCGTTCAAGGGCCTCGACTGAGCCGTGACCGGCCTCGCCGCTTCGCATGAGGCGATGCGGGCGCTGATGGCGCCGCGTTCGGTCGCCGTCATCGGTGCTACGGAACGGGCTGACGCGTCGTCGAGCTACGTCATGCGCAATTTGATGGCGTTCGGATTCTCCGGCACCATCATCCCCGTGCATCCGAAGGCCGAAAAGGTGTTCGGCATTCCGGCCATTCCGTCGCTCGACCGGCTCGATGCGCCGGCGGACGTGGCGGTGATTGGCATCGGCTCGGCTCACGTTCTGAGTTCGCTTGAAGAAGCCGGCAAGGCCGGCGTCAAGGCGGCTGTCGTGCTTGCCAGCGGCTTTGCCGAAACCGACGACGAGGGCAAAGCGCGCCAGCAGGCGCTGGTCGGGATCGCGCGAAAATACGGCATGGCGATTTGCGGGCCGAACTGCCTCGGCCTGTTCAATCTGCAAAGCGGTGCGGCTCTTTACTCCTCGACGCTGTCGCCCAATCTCAGGAAAGGCCAGCTCGCCATCCTGTCGCATTCCGGTGCCAGCGCCATAGCGCTCGCCAACACCGGACGCTTCGGCTTGAGCCACATCATATCGTCGGGTAATAGCGCGGCGACCGATCTTCCCAACTTTCTTTCTTATCTCGCCGACGATGAGGCGACGCGCGTCATCGGACTTGTCGTGGAAGCGATCCGCGATCCCGCCGCCTTCACCTCGGCGATGCAGGCGGTGCATGCCGCCGGAAAGCAAGTGATTGCCCTGCGCGCCGGCAAGTCCAGCAAAGGCGCAGAAGCCGCCGCCGCGCATACCGGTTCGCTCGCCGCCGCCAACGAGGCCTATGAAGCCTTCTTCCGGCGGACCGGCGTGATCGAGGTCGCCGACATGGACGAGTTCGTCGAGACCGCCGCGCTCTGCCTGTCGCTGAAGGCCAGGCCAACGCGCGGGGGCGTCGCGGTCGTTGGGGTCAGCGGTGGCGGTGTCGCCCATGTCTCCGACATCGCCGACCAGGTCGGCATCGACCTCCCGGAGTTTTCACAACACACCATCGCGCGGCTGAAGGCCTTGCTGCCGCCCTTCGCCACGCCGCAGAACCCGGTCGACACCACGGGCGTGGTTTTCGCCGATGGCGCGATCTATCGCCGCGTGCTCGACATCTTGGCGCAGGATCCCGCCGTCGGCCTGATCGTCGCCGCGCAAGACGCGCCTGTCGGCCTCGGTGCCGGCGGCGCTGCCGAATATGTCGGCATTGCCGACGCCGTTGCCGCTTACGCAAAGGATGCGACCGTTCCCGTCATCTTCATGAGCAATCTCTCCTCCGGACACCATCCCGTGGTCCGGGACGGGCTTGCCGGCGTGCCGGTGCTCAACGGCACACGTGCTGCGCTGCGTGCCGTGCGGCGGCTGCTGGACGCGACCGGCGCCACGATACCGAACGCCCCGGCGATCGAACCGGCTGGCGAAAACGATCCGTGGGCAAAGCGTCTTGCTGCCGGCAAGAAGCTGACCGAGCGGGAGGCCAAGCAGTTGCTGGCCGAGAACGGTCTGAGAGTGACGCGCGAGCGTCAGGCGGTAACGGCGCAAGAGGCAGGCGAGGCTGCAGAGGCGATCGGCTTTCCGATCGTGCTGAAAATCGAATCGCCTGACATTCTCCACAAGACCGAAGCCGGCGGCGTGCAGCTCGGCATAGGCAGTGCAGCCGAAGCTGCCGAAGCCTTCACGGCGATCATGCAAAATGCCGGGGCCTACGCACCGGATGCGGAACTGCGTGGCGTGGTGGTGCAGGAAATGGCCGGGCGCGGCGTCGAAGTGCTGGTCGGCCTCATCCGGCACGAGCCGTTCGGCCTCGGTATCGTCGTCGGCATCGGCGGCGTTCTTGTCGAGCTGGTCAAGGACGCCGCATTCGATCTGCTGCCGATCGATTGCAAGTCGGCCGAGGCGCTGATCGATCGGACACGACTAGGCCCTCTGCTCGAGGGCTATCGCGGTGCGCCGCAAGCCGACAGGCAAGCGCTGGTCGAGACGATCTTGGCGCTGTCAGATTTCGCCGGTCGCTATGGACACCTGATCGAGGCCGTCGACCTCAATCCGGTCGTGGTGTTCGAGAAGGGGGTCTGCGTTCTCGATGCGCTGGTGATTCCGAGAGCGGAATAGTCACGCCGCCGTCTCCAACCGGCTTTCCCTGCCCAATTTTGCCAGCAGCGCTTTCTTCTTTGTCTCGAAACGTTCGACCGCCGCCATCTTGACGTGGCCGAAGCCGCGCACCTCTTCCGGCAGCCGGGCAAGCTCGGTCGCCACGGCATGATTGCACGGCGTCAGCCGCGCCGAAAGGCCTGAGATCAGCCCTTCATAGTCGGCAACCATGCGCCGTTCCATCCGCCGCTCCTGCGTGCGTCCAAACGGATCGAAGCGCGTTCCGCGCAAACCCTTCAGCCATGCCAGCATGGCGAAGACCGGGTTGATCCAGGTGCCGAAAGCGATCTTGCCGGGATGGCCGGTGCGTGGGTCGATGCGCGAAATCATTGGCGGCGCGAGATGATGCCTGATCCTGAAATCGCCCTCGAACTGCTCGGCCAGTTTTTTCCTGAAGGATTGATCGCGATGTAGCCGCGCCACCTCATATTCATCCTTGTAGGCCATCAGCTTGAAGGCCCCGACCGCCACGGCTTTGGCAAAATCCTCGGAGCCGGCTGAGGTCCCGGCTTCGGCCGCGCGGGCAGTCTCCACCAGCTTGCGGTAGCGGTTTGCGTAGGCAGCATTCTGGTAATCGGTCAGGAATGCCATCCGGCGCGCAACCATGGCGTCGAGCGTCTCTGGCTTCGTCGCCTCGGCGCTGCCTGTCTGCGCCGTATTCAGCACCGCCGCAAGGTCGATCGCCGCGCGGCGGCCCCAGTCAAAGGCGGCGCGGTTCATGGCTACGCCCGCGCCGTTCATCTCGATCGCTCTGTCGATTGATGTCAGGCTGATCGGCACCAGTCCGCGCTGCCAGGCATTGCCGAGCAGGAACATGTTGGCGGCAATGGCGTCGCCCATCAGCGCCAGGCCAAGCTTCGTCGCCGAAACCAGCGTAACCGCCTCCTCGCCGGCTGCCCGGCGCATTTGCTTCAGCGTCGCTTCCTGGCGGAAGTCGATCGCGGTGTTCTGCACGAAGGAGGCGGTCGGCGCGAAATGATCGTCGAGCACGGCTCTTGTGCGGCCATGCGCAAAGGTCGAGAGCGATGTCGCGGACGCAGAGACGACGATGTCGAAGCCAAGCACCAGATCGGCCTCGCCTGGGCCGATCCTGACCGTGTTGAGCAAGTCGGGGTCGCGCGCCAGCCTGATATGCGAGATCACCGCGCCATTCTTCTGCGCCAGCCCGGTCTGGTCGAGCGTCAGCAGGCCGAGCCCGTCGAGATGCGCCGCTTGGGACAGGATGGCGCTGACCGTGATGACGCCGGTGCCGCCAATGCCGGCCAGCAGCATGTTGTAGGGGCGGTCGAGCGCCGCCAGAGCCGGAATTGGCAATTGATCGGAACCAGCCGTCACCGCACGCGCCTTCGGCTTGCGGATCGTGCCGCCTTCCACCGTCACGAAGCTCGGGCAAAAGCCCTTGATGCAGGACAGGTCGGTGTTGCAGCTCGACTGGTTGATCCTCCGCTTGCGGCCGAACTCGGTCTCCTCGGGCTCGATCGAAATGCAGTTGGAAACGGCGGAACAATCGCCGCAGCCTTCGCAGACCAGCTCGTTGATGAAGGCCCGTTTTGGCGAGACCGGATAGGCGCCGCGCTTGCGGCGGCGGCGCTTTTCGGCGGCGCAGACCTGGTCGAAGACCAACACCGTAACACCCTCGATGTCGCGCAGCGCGCGCTGCGCGGCGTCGAGCTCGTCGCGATGGTGAATAGTCACGGACCGCGGCAGGACACCCGCCCATGCTTCGGGTTTTTCGGACACGACGACCACGCGCTTTGCCCCCTCGGCCAGCGTCTGCTCGACGATGGAGGGCACGGAAACCTCGCCGTCATGGCGCTGGCCGCCTGTCATGGCGACCGCGTCATTGTAGAGGATCTTGTAGGTGGCGCTGACCTTGGCGGCGATCGCCGCGCGAATGGCCAGCAGTCCGGAATGGAAATAGGTGCCGTCGCCCATATTGACGAAAATGTGCTTCTCGTCGGTGAAGGGTGACAGGCCGATCCATGAGCCCCCTTCGCCGCCCATCTGGGTGAAGGTGGAGGTTTCGCGCTCCATGCCGATGACCATCATGTGGCAGCCGATGCCGGTAGAGGCGCGGCTGCCATCGGGCACCACCGTGGAGATCGAGTGTGGGCAGCCGGAGCAGAAATAGGGATCGCGCTTGAGCGCGATCACCTCGCCGGGTCCTGACGCCGCGACGGCCTCGATTGTCTTCAGATGCAGGCCAAGCTCCGCGTCCGGCGCGCCGAGCCGCGAGACGATGGCGCGGGCGACCGAAACGGCGCTGATCTCGCCGATGGAAGGCAGCAGCGGCGCGCCGCGCTCGTCCATCTTGCCGAAGACGCGCGGGCGATCCGGTGCGTTGAACAGCAGCGCCTTGATCTGGTCCTCGAGCACCGGCCGCTTCTCCTCGACGACGAGGATTTCCTCCAGCCCTTGCGAAAAGGCCTTTAGCCCCTCCGGCTCGAGCGGCCAGACCATGCCGACCTTGTACAGCCGGATGCCGAGTTCGGCCGCGCGCCGCTCGTCGATCCCGAGCGCCGACAGCGCGCCAAGCAGATCGAGCCATGACTTGCCGGTCGAGACGATGCCGAGCCGCGCCTTGCCGCTGCCATGCACGATGCGGTCGATGCCGTTGGCACGGGCAAAGGCATGCACCGCCGCCATCTTGTGCTCGATGCGGCGCTCCATCGCATGCGGGCCATCCGGCCAGCGCAGCGACAGGCCGTCGGCGGGGAGTGGCAGCTCTGGTGTAACGATACCAAGCCGCGCCGGATCGACGTCGACGGTCGCCGTGCATTCGACGATCTCGGTCTGGCACTTGAAGCCGATCCAGGCGCCGGAATAACGGCTCATCGCCCAGCCGAGCAGGCCGTAGTCGATATATTCGCCGACGCCACCCGGCGACAGCAGCGGCACCATGGCCGAGATCAGATTGTGCTCGCTCTGGTGCGGCAGCGTTGACGAGACGGCGCCGTGATCGTCGCCGACCAGCAGCAGCACGCCGCCATGTCGGTTGGTGCCGACGGCGTTGGCATGACGGATGACGTCCATGGTCCGGTCGACACCGGGACCCTTGCCGTACCACATGGAAAACACGCCATCATAGCGCGAACCCGCGAACACGCCGGTCTGCTGCGTGCCCCAGACGGCGGTCGCGGCCATGTCCTCGTTGAGGCCGGGATGGAAGACGACGTGGTTTGCCCTGAGATATTTGCCGGCGCGCTGCATCTCGCGGTCGAAACCGGCCAGCGGCGAGCCGCGATAGCCCGAGACATAGCCGGCCGTGTTGAGGCCGGCGGCAAGGTCACGCTGGCGCTGGACAAGCGGCAGCCGCACCAGCGCCTGCGTGCCCGAGACCAGGATGCGGCCGCGTTCGAGCGCATAGCGATCGTCGAGGCTGGCCGGAACCGCATTCGCCGGTCTGGCTTTCTGAGCGGCCGTCATCGGAGCACTCCGTCGTGCGATATTTTGTATCTACGCATCGTGCTTTCCGAAAATCGATTCCGATTTTCGGGCCGATGCGGTATCCGCTGGCGCGAGATCGAAGACCCGCCCGGCATTGAGGATATTGTTAGGGTCGAACGCCGCTTTCAAGCGCCGCATGGCCGCGATCTCGGCGTCGCTGCGCGCCAGGTGCAGCCACTGCTTCTTGTCGAGGCCGATGCCGTGCTCGGCCGAGACACCGCCGCCGGCGGCAGCGACGCCACGATAGACGATGTCATACGTCGCAGCCGGATCCACGGTGCGAACCTGATAGTGCAGATTGCCATCACCGAGATGACCGAAGACATAGATGTCGGCGATGGGGTCGACAGCCCGGATCGCGGCTTCCGCATCCTGCAGGAAAGCCCCCATCCTGGCCAGCGGTATGCTGATGTCGACCCCGATCAGGCCTTTCATCGAAAACAGAAAACGATTGGCGTCCTCTCGCACCGCCCAGAGCGCGCGGAATTCGCGCGGCGACTGCGAGACGACCACGTCATCGATGACGCCGTCCTCGATCGCATGCATCAGCACGGCGGCAAAACGGTCGCCGTCGCGATCGGGCTCGTTGCCCTGTATCTCGGCGAGCATATAGACGGGCGAGCCGACCGGCAGCGGCGCCGGCGCGTCCATGCCGGCGACCATGGCGCCGTAGAGCGGCGCGAAATTGACCTCATAGGCCGAGAGCAACGGTCCGAGCTTCTGCCTGAGCAGCCCGAGCAGCGCGATCGCCGCATCCAGCGAGGCGAGCGCGCAGAAGGCATTGACCTCGGTGGCCGGCTTTGGGTGCAGCCGCAGGCAGGCGCGCGTGATGACGCCGAGCGTGCCTTCGCTGCCGATGAAGAGCTGGTTGAGGTCATAGCCGGAATTATCCTTGGGCAAGCCCTTGAGCGAGGTCAGGACGCTGCCGTCGGCAAGCACGGCCTCGAGGCCGAGCACCTGCGCGCGGTACATGCCGTAGCGCAGCACGCGGATGCCGCCGGCATTGGTGGCGACATTACCGCCGACCGTGGCCGTGCCGCGCGCGCCGATGTCGACGCCGAACAGCAAGCCGGCCGCGTCGGCCGCTTCCTGCACCATTTGCAGCGGCGCGCCGGCCCCGGCGATGATCGTCGCCGCTTCGCGGTCGGGCGCCTCGATCGCCGTCATGCGCTCCAGCGACAGCACCGCTTCGCCGGGCTGAATGCGCGCCGCACCGGCAAGCCCGGTCCGGCCGCCCTGGACGACAAGCCGCTGCCCGACCTCATTGCACAGGCGCAGAATGTCGGACACTTCGCCGGCCGTGCGCGGACGCAGGACGATCGCCGGCGGGGCGCCGTCCTTGCCGTCCGGGTCTTCCTGATAGCGCGGTCCGGCCTCTTCGGCCGAGACAATCGCGGATCTGTCCAGCCGCTTTTCCAGCCGCGACAGAAGCTCGGCAATTCTCTGGGGCATGAGGCTCAAGGAAACGAATGACCCGGACGCTTCGATGCGGCCGGGAGAGTTGTGGATGAAGGCCGCGAAAGCGACGGCAGCCGATTTCTGTCGTCCGGCAAACGAGCGGAAAACCCGCCAAAAATACAGCCGGTTGTTTTCGCCATGCGTCGCTCCTGTAACAGGTCGACCATAGGCGCGGCCTGCTATTTGTCAAACCTATGGGGGCCGCAATGCAGGTCGGCGACAACATCCGCTCGACCATTCTGGACGGCACGCTGAAATGGGGTCTTTGGCAAGAACCCCATTTAACTCATCTCTCACTCTTCAGGAACTCGATCACCATTGCCGCCGTCCAGGTGAAACGGCCGCCGCCGAGCGGTTCGCCGCTGAGCGGGTCGTAATATTCGGCAAAGCCGCTCTCGGCGATCAGGTCGACGCTCGACCGCGTGATCCGCTGCGCAACCTGCGTGTGGCCAGAGGCGGCAAGGCCGTCGGCGATCATGTAGTTGACCACCAGCCAGACCGGCCCGCGCCAATAGCGCTTGGCGTCGAAGCGCGGATCATCGAGGTCGTGCGACGGGACGATATAGCGTGCCTTGCCGGCGATACGCTCGATGGTGGCGGCGATTGCAGCGATACGGGGTTTCGGGATGGCCGAGAAGACCGGCAGGATGCCGCCCACCGAAGCGCTGTCGACGAGCTTTCCGATGACGCGGTCGAGGCAGAGATATTGGCCGTGCGCATCGCTCCACAGCCGCTCCATCGCCAAAAGCCCTTTTTCGGCGCGGGCGCGATTGGCTTTTGCGATCTCCATTTCGCCAAGCGTCTCGGCGAGATCGGCAAGGTCGGCCGCTGAGCGGATCAGGATGGCGTTGAAGCCGGGATCGACGATCTGGAAGGGTGAGGCATCGTGCAGCTTTGCATTGTCCCAGCCAAGTGCGCGAAAATGCTGCAGCAGCCAAAGGTAGCGGTCATATTGCGCCTTGGTCGGCCGGTGCGCCGGGTCGGCATGCAGGGTGTCGCGGCGTGTGTAGGCCTCGACGCCTTCGGTCGGCACCCGCTCGAAGGCGTCGTCCCAGTCGATCGAGTTGTCGCGGCCGGACTCCCATGGATGAATGATTGCGACCAATCCTTCGCCCCTTGGATCGCGGTTTTCGTAGAACCAGCGATGCCAGGCGTCGATTTTCGGCAGCAGCGCGCGGGCGCGCTCGGCCGCCAGTTTCTTATCCTTGGCCCGGTCGAACAGACGGCGCACGGCAAAGCCCGCCACCGCCGGCTGGGTGATGCCGGAGGTGGCAGTCGGGCGGTTGGTCCTCCAGACCTCCGGCCCGGGGAAATAGCTGTCGTTCAGGACATGGAAGACGATATGCGGCACCATGCCATCCGGCCATTGATGGGCGAACAGCGTCTCGATCTCGGTCCAGGCGCGCGCCTCGTCATAGTGGGCAAGACCGAGCGCAGTCAGGCAGGAATCCCAGTTCCACTGGAACGGATAGAGGCCCTTGGTCGGGATGGTGTAGTCGCCGTGGTCGTTTTCCCTGAGCACCTCGACGGCACGGGCGATGGTTTCGTTGACGGCAAGAGAGATCATTGAAGCGTTCGTACTTTCGGGATTGAAGGGCGTTGGCAGATTGAAGGGCGTTGGCGGGATCAAAGGGCGTTGGTGGTTTCAGGGTCGAACCAGCGGATGCGATCGGCTTTGGGCGCAAGTCGCAGGTGGTCGCCGACGGCGATCGCGGCGCTCGATTCGAGGATGGCGCGAAACAGCCCACCCTCGACATCGCAGGTGACCAGCGTGTGCGGACCGAGCGGCTCGACGACGCGCACGGTGGCATGCAGCCCCTCGTCACCTGCGTCGACATCTTCGGGGCGAATGGCGAATTCAATTTTGTGCTTGTCCGATTTCGGGCCGGGCAGCGTCAGGCCGGCGACGGTCCAGCTTCCGTTCGCAGTCTTCGTCGCGGGGATGAAATTCATCGGCGGATTGCCGATGAAGGAGCCGACGAAGCGCGCGGCCGGGTTGCGATAGACCTCGACCGGCGAGGCGGCCTGGACGATACGGCCCTGATGCATGACGGCGATGCGGTCGGCGAGGCTCATCGCCTCGACCTGATCGTGAGTGACATAGATGGTGGTGGTCTTCGATGCAGCGAGCACGCCCTTGAGCTCGGCGCGCATTTCGAGCCGGAGCAGCGCGTCGAGGTTGGACAGCGGCTCGTCCATCAGGATGACGTCGGGCTCCATGGCGAGAGCGCGCGCCACCGCTACACGCTGGCGCTGGCCGCCGGAAAGCTGGCCCGAATAGCGTTTCAGCAATTGCTCGATATGCATGAGCTCGGCGGTGCGGGTGACGCGGCGCTCGACCTCTTGCTGCGGCAATTTCTTCATGCGCAAACCGAAAGCGATGTTCTCGAATACGGTCAGATGCGGGAAGACCGCATAGTTCTGGAACACCATGGCGATGCCGCGGTCGCGCGGCGGCAGATGGTCGACACGACGGCCGCCAATCCAGACCTCACCCTGGCTCGGCGTTTCCAATCCGGCGACGATCCTGAGCAATGTCGTCTTGCCGCAGCCCGAGGCGCCGAGCAGGACCATGAATTCCTGGTCGGCGATGATGAGGTCGATCGAATGCAGCGCGGTGAAGCCGCCGAAGCGTCTGGCCACTTGTTTTATAGCGATCTCAGCCATCGGCTTTCTCCCTCTCGCGCGTCATCGGTTGGCGATCCCCCACATGGCGAACAAGTATTTGCGGACGGCGAAGATGAAGATCAGCGCCGGGATGACCAGTGCCGCCCCACCGGCGAATTTGAGATAGAGCGGCGACTCGCCGAGGCTCTGCAGCAGGAAAGCGGTCAGCGTCCGGTTCTCTATGGTGAGCACGGCGGCGGCAAACACCTCGTTCCAGGAGATGGTGAAGGCAAAGACCGCCGAGGCCGCGATGCCGGGCAGTGCCAGCGGCAGGATGACTTTGCGAAAAGCCTGTAGGCGAGTGCAGCCGAGCGTCCAAGCCGCTTCCTCGAGCTCTACCGGAATGCCTGAGAACAGTGAAAAGGTGATCAGCACCGCGAAGGGCAGCGCCAGCGTGGTGTGGACCAGCGCCAGCCCGATGGCGGTGTCGTCGAGGCCGGTGCGGATGAACATCACCGCAAGTGGCAGCGCCAGCAGCGGCAGCGGAAAGGCGCGGGTCATCAGCACCAGGAAACGGAACGTGCCCTTGCCCGGAAAATCGAAGCGCGACAGCGCGTAGCCGGCGGGCGCGCCGAAGCCGATCGAGAGGATCATCGTCAGCGTGGCGACGAGGACCGAGTTCCACAGCGCCCTGCCGACGCCGGCGAAATTGATGAAGAAAGACAGGCTGCCGAAATCGAAGGAAGGGAAGAAGCGTTTCGGAAAGGCAGTGACCTCTTCCGGCGACGACAAGGCGTTGACTATCAGAAGATAGATCGGCAGCAGCACCCAGACGGAGAGCAGGATGACGGTGGCGACCAGCAGCCAGTTGCCGGCCTTACGGGCCGCGGGCGCGGCGATTGGCATCTCTGCGACGGCGCTCATATGCGTGCTTCCTTCGGCACGCGCAGCACTCGCAGGAAGAACAGCGTGAGCCCGACTGAGATGGCGAGGATGAGCAGCGCGAAAGCGGCGGCAACGTTGCGGTCCTGCAACGAGAATTGCCAGTTGTAGGTCTCACCCATCAGCACCGGAAAATTGGTGCCGCCGAGCGCCGCCACCACGGCGAAAACCTCGAAGGCGAGGATGACACGCAGGATGATCGCCGTCTGCAGGCTGGGACGCAGCAAGGGGAGCGTGATCTTGACGAAGCGCTTCCACGGGCTCGCGCCAAAGACCTCGGCTGCCTCGTGATATTCCCGCGGGATGAGCCCCATGCCAGCGACCAGGATGACCATCATGATTGCGGTCGCGCGCCAGATCTCGGCCAGCACCACGGCGACGAAGATGGTCAGCTTGCTCTGGTAGCCGAGAAACATGACAGGCCTGTCGACGAGGCCAAGGTTCGACAGCAGCGTGTTGAGGAAGCCCGACTGGTCGAAGATGGCCAGCCAGATCAGCCCGGCGGCGAGATCGGAGATGCCGAGCGGAATGGCGAAGATGTAGAGCGCCGCGCCCCGCCCGGTTTCGAGCCTGGACACCACCGTGGCCATCAACAGCGCCATGACCAGCTGGATCGGTACGACGATAGCTGCGAGCAGGATTGTGTTCCAGAATGCGACCGGGAATTTCCAGTTGCCGGTCATGGTGCGAAAATTGTCCAGCGTGAAGCCGCCATCGCGGGTGAAAGCCTCAAAGGCGACCAGCGCGAACGGGTAGAGGAAGAAGACGCACAGAAACAGCGTCGCCGGCATCAGCAGCAGATAGGGCAGGGCCTTGCCGTGCATGGTGTGTTCTCGGTGCGGCGTATGAAAGGGTGGGCGCCCGGAGCGCAACAGGTTCCGGACGCCCCTCGGGAGGATTCTAGTCGACCGGGCAGGCGCCTTCGGATGGCTTGTCGGGCGCCCAGCACGGTGCCTTGGACTGGTCGATGAGCGCCTTGAGCGCCGTCGCCTGTTCCTCGAGCACGCCACGCACATCCTGGCCGCCGAGCACGATGCGCTCGAAACTGTCTGTGTAGACCTGGTTGAACTTGCCGCCGAGATCGCCGAGCCCCATTGGCAGCAGCGCCGGCAGCGCATCCGGAGCGCCGGTCATGGTGGCGATCACCGGGCCAAAGGCTTTCACAGAGGCCGGCATGTCGTCGGGCAGCTTGACGTCGACCACGGGGAAGAAGTTGGTGGCCTTGAGCGTCGCGATCTGTGTTTCAGGCTTCAGCATGTAGGCGACCAGTGCGTTGGCCTTGTCCACGTCCGGCGAGGTCTTCGGAATGGCGACGCCGGCGACCACCGGCATGTATCCGCGACCCGCAGGGCCGGCCGGCGCCGGGAAGGCGACGAACTCGTCGGGTCTCTGGTTGAAGGCATCAGCAAGCCGCGCCACGTGGTCGAACGCCACCCACACTTCACCGGTCAGCAGTGGCTCCTGCATGAAGGCATAGTTGGTTGAATTCGGGTTGGTGTACTGCCACAATTCCTTGAACTTGTTCCACGCGGTCTCGGCCTCCGCCGAGCGGAACTTGGTCACCATCGAGCCGGTGTAGGACGGATAAAGGAAGCCCTCGAAGAAACGGTGCTTTAGCCCCTTCGGTCCGGCCGGGAAGCCGAATTTCGGCGAGCCGGTCTTCTCGGCTATGTTCTTCGCCCATTCGATCAACTGGTCATAGGTGATGGTGTTGAGATCGGTTCCTGCCGGCAGATATTGCAGCGCCTGCTTGTTGGCCGCCATCAGGAAGGTGGCCTGCATCCACGGCATATATTTCTGTTCACCTGTGCCGAGCATGCCGAGCTTCTTGTAGTCTTCATTGAGCTTGACACCGCCGACATCGACGCCGGACAGATCGACAAGGTCCGCGCCGACTGTGGAGAAGTCTCCGTGCAGCCCGCCGAGCACGCCGATGGTTCCGGAGCCGGCCTGCAGCTCGGCCTGGAGGCGGGTGAGCCAGGGCCCGTCCTCGGCGACTTGGTAGTCGACCTGTCCGTCAAATGCCTTCAGCACTTCGCTGCGCATTTTCTGTGTCTCCTCCACAGGCCGCGCCTGCGTCGACCAGAACAGCACCTGGGCCTGCGCGCCGCCGATCGCGATCGACAGCGCGAGTGCGGCGCCGGCCAATGTCTTCAACGCATTCATCGTGGTCTTCCTCACTGGTTGTGCGCCGCCCCGGCGTCAGTTTTTTCCTATGGGTGCCGGTCCTGTGGGGCTGGGCCATGGCTTGCCCGCGAAACCAAGGTCGGCCGGATCAGCCGCGTCAGCGGTGCGGCGGACCCGTCGCCGATGACGGCCAACAGCATCTCGCCGATCTCGCGCGCGCACTGGCGGATCGAGGCATCGAATGTGGTGAGGCCTGGCGGCGCATAGGCCGAGGCGGCGATGTTGTCGAAGCCGATGACGGAAAGGTCGCGAGGGACGGTCAGGCCGGCGCGGGTGGCCTCTTCCATGACGCTGAGCGCCAGTTCGTCGAACAGCGCGACGATGGCCGTCGGCCGCTCGTCAGCATGCAACAGCCGGTTGATGGCCTGGATGCGGGCGCCGCGATCGAAGCGCGGCGCTGTCGCCACATCGAGCCTGACCGACGGATCGCCTCGGCGCGCGATCGCTGAGGCGAGCCCGTCCTGCCGCAGATGGCGAAACGTCATCGGCTCGGCGATCGTCACCAGGCCGAAATGGCGGTGCCCGAGATCGTAGAGCATGTCGAAGGCTTCGCCGAAGGCGTGCGCGCCGTCGGTGTCGAGCCAGTTATAGGCAAAATCGGTGTCGAGCAGCCGGCCATGGGCGACGAACGGGAAATTGCGTTGGCGCAGATAGGCGAGCCGTTCGTCGACCTCCGCGATGCGGGTGACGACGACGCCATCGGCACGTCCGGATTCGACAACATGGCGAAGCACGGAAAGTTCCGACTGGCCTTGCGCCACAGCAGCGAGGATCAGGTCGGTGCCATGCGAAACCAGCCCTTCTCCAAGCCCGGTGACGAATTCGCCGAGGAAGGAATCGACCAGATTGGCGCCGCGGATCGGCAGCACCATGCCGACAAAGCCGCTGCGGCCTGAGACCAGCGTGCGGGCTGCCGTGTTGGGCACGTAGCCGGCCTGACGCGCGGCTTCAGTGACGCGCTCGCGCGTCTTCAAGGCGATCTGCTGATGGCCGGCAAGCGCCCGCGATACCGTGGTGATCGACAGGTCGAGTTGCGCTGCAAGTTCCTTGAGCGTGGTGACGCGGGTCGGCACCGTTCCTCCGGATCGAGTGTTTGAAGCATTTGTAATGGTTTTCAGCTGGATTGCAAACGTTTTAAATCCGGGCTCGAGTGAATGAGCTGCCGATGCTCTACAGCGACCAAGGCTGGTTTTTTGGCCCGCTTAGCGTGATTTCAACCACGTAGTGCTTGACTCCGGCGACGCCTTGTGAAAAATTTTGCACCAACTGATAAAAATATCTTAGGGCGGAAATGGTTGGTTTTGGAAACGGCCTCCTGCGCGACGATGAAACCAGTATGGCGACGCGTGCCGCCTGGCTTCATTATGCTGGCGGCCTGACCCAGTCGGAGGTCGCCAAGCGGTTGGGCCTGACCAGCCTCAAGGCGCATCGCCTCATCACCAAGGCCAATCAGGAAGGGTTGGTCAAAGTCTATATCGACGGCGAAGTGTCGGAATGCGTGGCGCTCGAAGACGAGTTGTCCAGCCGCTACGGCCTCGATTACTGCGAGGTCGTTCCCGACTTCGATGGCGAAGACTTGCCCCTCAAGGCGCTCGGTATCGCCGGCGCGCAGTTTCTCAAGCGCGAGATCGAACGCGGCGAGGACACGCTGATCGGCGTCGGTCATGGCCGCACGCTCGCCGCTTGCGTGGAGTATCTGCCGCGGATATCGGCCGAAAAGACCCGCTTCGTCTCGCTGCTTGGCGGCCTGACGCGCAAGTTCTCGGCCAATCCGCACGATGTCATACACCGTCTGGCCGAACGGACCGGCGCGGAAGCCTATGTGATGCCGGTGCCGATGTTCGCCAACACGGTCGAGGATCGAACCGTGCTGCTCGGGCAGAAGGGCATCAGCGAGGTCTTCGATCTCGGCAAGGCCGCCGACCTGCTCATTGCCGGTATCGGCACTGCCGAGCGTGAGGCGTCGCTGGTCGCTACCGGCATGATCGAGAAGGGCGAAATGGAGGAGATCCGCCGCAAGGGGGGCGTCGGCGAATTGCTCGGCCATTTCTTCGACGATGCTGGAAAAGCGGTCGAGACGACGCTTTCCGACCGGGCGCTGGCGCTGGCGCGCGAAGACATCAGCAATCGCAGGATTGTCGCCGTTGCCGGCGGCAAGGTGAAGGTTCGTGCCATCAAATCGGTGTTGGAGGGCCGCTATCTCAAGGGCTTGGTCACCGATGAGCGGACGGCGCGATCACTCGTGGAGCAGACGCCGGTCGGGTAGCCGGCAACCATTCGATTGAAACTACCCTGTGGAGGAGAAGACAAATGCATGAGAAAGAAAAAGACCTGATCGATGCGTTCCTGCGCGGACAAGTCGATCGTCGTGGGCTGATCAAGGGCCTTGGCGCAATGGGCCTTGCCGCCGGCACGGCCGGCACGCTGCTCAATATGGGGCAGACCCGCGCGCTCGCCGCGGATTTCGACTGGCAGGCGCACAAGGGCAAGACCATCAAGCTCTTGCTCAACAAGCATCCTTATGCGGATGCGATGATCGCCAACCTCGAAAACTTCAAGAAGTTGACCGGCATGGAAGTCGTCTATGACGTGTTTCCAGAAGACGTCTATTTCGACAAGGTCACCGCTGCGCTGTCGGCCAGCTCGCCCGAATACGATGCCTTCATGACCGGCGCCTACATGACCTGGACCTACGGCCCGGCCGGCTGGATCACCGACCTCAACGAGTGGATCAAGGATCCGACCAAGACCAACGTGAACTATGCCTGGGACGACTTTCTGCCCGGTGTCAGGAAGTCCTGCGCCTGGAACGGCCAGCCTGGCGGCGTGCTCGGCTCCGACGACGCCAAGCAGTGGTGCATTCCGTGGGGCTTCGAACAGAACAACATCACCTATAACAAGGGTATGTTTGACAAGGTCGGCGTCAGCGTTCCCGGCAATATGGACGAGATGGTCGCTACGGCGGCGAAGCTCACCAAGGATGTTGGTGGCGGCGTCTACGGCATCGGCGTGCGCGGCTCGCGCTCCTGGGCGACGATCCATCCCGGCTTCCTGTCGGCTTACGCCAATTTTGACCAGAAGGACCTGAATGTCTCGGCCGACGGCAAATTGTCGGCCGCGATGAACACCGCCGAATCCAAGGCTTTCCACAAGCAGTGGGTCCAGATGATCCAGGAGAGCGGCCCCAAGGACTGGTCGACCTACACCTGGTATCAGGTCGGCACCGATCTCGGTGCGGGCGCCTCGGCAATGATCTTCGACGCCGACATCCTCGGCTACTTCATGAACGGCGGCGACAACAAGATGGCCGGCAAGCTCGCCTTTTCCGCCTTCAAGGCCAATCCCGCCGCCAAGGCGCCGACGCCCAACATCTGGATCTGGTCGCTGTCGATGTCCAATTTCTCGAAGGACAAGGACGCCACCTGGTACTTCATGCAATGGGCATCAGGGCCCGAGCATGCGCTGTTCGGCGCGACCAAGATGGATTTCGTCAATCCGGTCCGTCAGTCGGTCTGGAAGGACGAGATGTTCCGCGAGAAGCTCAACAAAAGCTATCCGGGCTATGTCGAGATGTTCGACGTCTCGGCGCCGGGCGCCAGCATCAAGTTCACCCCGCAGCCGCTGTTCTTCGATCTGACCACCGAATGGGCGGCGACGCTGCAGAAGATGGTGGCCAAGGAAGTGCCGGTCGACGAAGGCCTCGACATGCTTGCCACCAGCGTCGACGGCCAGCTCAAGGAAGCCGGGCTCGGCTGAGTCCTGGCGAACGGCTGGCCCGCTTTGCGGGTCAGCATTC
The DNA here is from genome assembly GCF_003997065.1 of Mesorhizobium sp. M6A.T.Ce.TU.016.01.1.1. Taxonomy (NCBI): domain Bacteria; kingdom Pseudomonadati; phylum Pseudomonadota; class Alphaproteobacteria; order Hyphomicrobiales; family Phyllobacteriaceae; genus Mesorhizobium; species Mesorhizobium sp. M6A.T.Ce.TU.016.01.1.1. The sequence goes on from NZ_RZTJ01000003.1 coordinate 379,669, forward strand.
CACTGCGAAGCGACGCCTGGAGCATCGGACCCAAAAGTGGAAACCGGTTTTGGGAAAATCCGATGCTCAACCACTGACGGTGCCGCCACTCGCCCAACCGGCCGCCTAGCTCCCTGGGCGGCCGGCAGGGCGAAGCAACAGAGATGACGGGTGAGCCACGATGACTGCGGCGACAATGCAAAGAAACAGACCTTCCGGCTTCAGGATCAGCAAGAGGGTGCTGCCCTATGTGCTCAGCCTGCCAGCTTTGCTCGTCTGCATCGGTATCCTGATCCCGTTCTTCACATCGGTCGTCTATTCGTTCCAGCGCTACCGGCTGAGCCAGCCCTGGGCGCGGCAGTTCAACTGGGGCGACAATTATATCTCCTTTTTCACTGACCCGAGGTTCTGGAACACGCTGGAGATATCGCTGCTCTATGCCGGTATCACCGTCCTGCTCGAACTGCTCCTCGGTCTCGGCATCGCCCTGCTGCTGCAGAAGCGCTCGACGCTGAACAACTTCATCTCGATCATGCTGTTGATGCCGCTGATGACGGCGCCGGCGCTTGCCGCGCTGATGTGGAAGCTGATGACCAATCCCGGCTTCGGCGTGCTGAGCTATCTCGCCAGCCTGATCGGACTGCAGGATTTCCGCTGGGCCTCGTCGCCGTCGACCGCCCTTTTCACAGTGGTCCTCGTCGACATCTGGGTCTACACGCCCTTCATCATGATCCTGCTGCTTGCCGGCCTGCGCAGCCTGCCGACGCAGCCCTTCGAGGCGGCAGCACTTGACGGCGTGCCGAGGAGTTTCGTGTTCTTCCGCATCACCTTGCCGATGCTGACGCCCTACATCCTGACGGCGACGCTGTTCCGCCTGCTGGATTCCATCCAGCAGTTCGACATCATCTATGCCATGACGCAGGGCGGTCCGGGCGACACGCTGACCGTCTTCCAGGTCGAGGCGTATCTCAACTTCTTCCAATCGACCAATGTCGGCCGCTCGGCGGCGCTGATGATCATTCTGTGGGCGATCACCTATTTCCTGTCGAATATTTTCATCAAGAACTGGCTGCGCCTGCGCGAACGCGCCCGCGGCCAGGCATAGGAGGCTGAGATGGAACACACCTCGCTTCTCGAACGCATCCTGCGCGGCATAGCACTGACGCTGGTCGTGATCTTCTTCATGTTCCCGATCGTCTGGATCTTCATGATGTCGTTCCAGACGAACGAGACCATCCTGCGGATTCCGCCGCAGCTTGTCTTCAAGCCGACGCTGGCTAACTACACTGCGCTGATCACCGGAAAGCTGACGACGGCGGCCGGCACGCTCGACATCGCCTTCATGCGCAACCTCTGGAATTCGGTGTTCCTGTCGGTCACCTCGGTCGCTGTCGCGCTGCTGCTAGGCGTTCCCGCGGCCTATGCCTTTGCGCGGCATAAGTTTCGCGGCTCGGAAGACATCGCCTTCACGCTGCTGTCGTTCCGGTTTGCGCCGGCGCTGCTGGTGCTCCTGCCGCTGACCCTCTATTTCCAGAAGCTTGGACTGGCCAACACCTATATCGGGCTGATCTGGGTCTATCAGCTGATCTGCCTGCCGTTGATCCTGTGGATCGTGCGCGGCTATTTCGAGGACATCCCGGCCGATATCGAATACGCCTATCGCATTGCCGGTCATTCCTGGTTCGCCACCTTCCGTAAGATCGCGCTGCCGCTCGCCGGCCCGGGCATTGCGGCCGCCGGCCTGCTCGCTTTCATCTTCGCCTGGAACAATTTCGTCTTCGCGCTGGTGCTCGCCTCGGCCGACAAGCAGCCGGTGACGGTCGGCGCGCTGGCTTTCATCACCTCCTCCGGCATCCAGTATGGCCAGATCTCGGCGGCGATCGTGCTGTCGATCACGCCGACGCTGGCACTTGCCCTCTATGCGCAGCGCTATCTCGTCGAAGGCCTGTCGCTTGGCGCCGTGAAAGGATAGCTCCGATGGCCAGCCTCGAACTGCGAAATGTCGTCAAGCGCTACAAGAGCCAGACTGTTCTCGACAATCTGTCGCTGACCGTCGCCGACGGCGAAACCCTGGTCCTGTTCGGACCGTCCGGCGCCGGCAAGACGGTGCTGCTGCGCCTCGTCGCCGGCGTCATCGACCCCGATGAGGGAAAGATCTTCATCGGCGGCGAGGACATGACCGACCTCGACGCCGAGTTCCGCGGGGTCGGCATGGCGTTCCAGAACTTCGCGCTGTTTCCGCACATGACCGCCTTCGACAACATTGCGACACCGCTGGAAGCCAGCCGCTCGTCGCAAAGTGCGATCAAAGCAGGCGTCCAGAACGTCGCCAAGCTGCTCAAGATCGGCCATGTGCTCAGCCATAAGCCACGGGCGCTGTCCAACGGGCAGAAGCAGCGCACCGCGCTCGCCCGCGCTCTGGTCGGCTCGCCACCGGTGCTCCTGCTCGACGATCCCCTGCGCAACGTCGACGCCAAGCTGCGCTTCGAAATGCGGCTCGAACTGCCGAGGGTGCTGGCCGACCGTGGCGCGACCGTCGTCTATGTCACCCAGGACTATAAGGAGGCGATGGCGCTCGGCGATCGCATCGCGGTGATGTCGCAAGGTGTCATCAAGCAGCTCGGCACGCCCGAGCAGATCTATCGTGAGCCGGCGAACATCGAGATCGCGCGGCTGTTTGGCGACCCGACCATCAACCTGCTCGATGTCAAGCCGTCGCGCGATGCCAAGGGCATCTATGTCGGCCTGTCGAACGTCCAGGTCCATCTGACGGGCGCCTATGACGCGACGGTCGGCCGCGATTGCGTGATCGGCTTGCGGCCGGAAGCGCTGAGCTTCGTCGATGAAAGCACGCCGAGCGCCATACCGGTGACGGTCGAGGCCGAGACGCCGCTCAACGAAAAGATCGTCACGCTCGTGCGCACCGTGCGCGGCCGCGAAATCCTGGTCTCGCGTCCAGCCGGAACACCGGGGCAAAGCGAAGGCAGGGCCCATATCGCCGTCGACGGCAAAAGCGCCTTGCTGTTCGATCGTGCGAGCGGCGACCGCATCGGCTCGAAAAACGTCGTCAATTTGCGCAGCGGAGAAGCGGCATGAGCCAGAGCGCACTCGCCATTTCAGGCGTCGACAAGTTCTACGGTCCGATCGACAGGGGCGTGCATGCCGTCCAGAATCTGACGATCGAAATCGACAAGGGCGAGATCGTCGCACTGCTCGGCTCGTCCGGTTGCGGCAAGACCTCGACTTTGCGCATGATCGCCGGCTTCGAGGAGGTCTCGCGCGGCACCATCTCGGTTGCCGGCCGCAAGGTGCACACGCTGGCGCCGGTCAAGCGCAATGTGGCGATGGCGTTCGAGGGCTATTCGCTCTATCCGCCGCTGACCGTGCGCGAGAACATGGCGTTTGCGCTGAAGGCGGCCAAGCTGCCGAAAAGCGAGGTTGACGCGAAGGTTGCCAGCATCGCCAAGCTGCTTGAGATCGAGGATATTCTTGAGCGCTATCCGAGTTCCATCTCCGGCGGCCAGCAGCAGCGCGCCAGCCTCGGCCGGGCGCTGATCCGGCAGGCCGATCTGCATTTGCTGGACGAACCGATGGGCCAGCTCGAGCCGCAGCTTCGCGCCGTGCTGCGCGGCCGCATCAAGCACTTCATCAAGGAGCGCGGTTTGACCGCGATCCTGGTCACCCACGACCAGACCGAGGCCAACGCGCTTGCTGACCGGATCGCGGTGATGGAAGGCGGCGTGCTGCAGCAGTTCGACACGCCCGACATGCTCAAGCAGCGGCCGGCCAACCTGTTCACCGGCACCTTCGTCGGTGAGCCGCCGATGAATGTCTTCGAGGCCTATGTCGGCACGGCTGCCGACAAGATCAATCTGCGGCTGCCCGACGGACTTTCGCTCGACTATGACAAGGACGCGTTCAGCGGCTCGGTTCGCGACGAATTGCTCAAGCGGGAGCGGGTCGTCATCGGCATCAGGCCCTACGCGGTTCGCCGCTCGAAGGACGGCGTGCCGGCCACGGTTTCGGCCAACCAGTGGCTCGGCGACCAGACGCATATAGCGGCGGATTTCGCCGGCGGCTCGCTCGTCCTGGTCGAGCATGACCGGACCCGGCTGGAGCTTGGCGCGCCGATCAATATCAGCATCGATCCGAAAAACCTGCACGTCTTCGATCAGTCCAGCGGCATGGCCATTTCGCACGGCATGGAGCTTGCCTGATGCGGGATGTGCTGATCGGCATCGACGCCGGCACGTCTGTCATCAAATCGGTCGCCTTCGACACGGCGGGCCGGCAGCTCGCGGCCGCGGCGGTGCCAAACCGGTATGAGACGTTGCCGGGCGGCGGCGCCGAGCAGGATCTGGCGCGCACCTGGACCGATACCGCGACCACCTTGCGCCAGCTTGCCGACAAGGTGCCGGACCTCGCCAGCCGCACCATCGCGATCGCCGTGACCGGACAGGGTGATGGCACCTGGCTGATCGACAAGGACGGTGAGCCGGTCTCGAAGGGCTGGCTGTGGCTCGACGCGCGCGCTGCAGGGGTCGTAGAGGAGATCCGGGCGCGACCGGAGGATCGGCTGCGCTTCGAAAAGACCGGCAGCGGTCTGGCCGCCTGCCAGCAGGGACCGCAGTTCGCCTTCATGAAGCGCAACATGCCCGAAATGCTTGGCAGGGCGGCGACGGCGTTCCACTGCAAGGATTGGCTCTATTACAAGCTGACCGGCGAGCGCGCCACCGACCCGTCGGAAGGGACCTTCACCTTCGGTGACTTCCGCACGCGCGGTTACAGCGACGATGTGCTTGAGGTGCTCGGCGTCACTGATCTCAGGCATCTGCTGCCGCCGATCGTCGACGGCACCAGGCACAGCGCCGGCCTGTCGGCGGCGGCTGCCGAAGCGACCGGGCTGCTTTCCGGCACGCCGGTGGTGCTGGCCTATGTCGACGTGGCCTGCACCGCGCTCGGCGCCGGCCTGCTCGATCGCGAACGCAAGCCCGGCTGCTCCATCATCGGTTCCACCGGCATGCATATGCGCCTTGCGCAGACGCCGGACGAAGTGCTGCTCAACGAGGCGGCGACCGGCTACACGATGACGATGCCGGTGCCCGGCGTCTTTGCGCAGATGCAGTCGAACATGGCGGCGACGCTCAACATCGATTGGGTTCTGGGTCTGGCCTCCGGCATACTCGCCTCGCAAGGCATAACGCGCACCAATGGCGAGATGATCGCGCTGGTCGATGAATGGATATCGTCATCGGAGCCGGCGTCGCTGCTCTATCAGCCCTATGTGTCGGAGGCCGGCGAGCGGGGGCCGTTCGTCGACGCCAACGCCAGGGCCGGCTTCGTCGGCATTTCGTCGCGGCACGGCTACGCCGACATGGTCCGCGCGGTTTTCGAGGGACTGGCCTTCGCGTCGCGCGATTGCTATGCCGCCATGGGGCCGCTGCCGAGCGAAATCCGGCTGACCGGAGGTGCAGCCAGAAGTCCGGCTCTGCGCAAGATCCTGGGTGCGGTCGTCGGCGCCGCCATTCGAACCAGCCAACGCGAGGAAGCCGGTGCTGCGGGCGCCGCGATGATCGCTGCGGTCTGCGTCGGCCAATACAAGTCGATGGATGAATGCGTCGGCGAATGGGTCACGCCGCTGCTTGGCGCGGCGGAGCCGAGCGACCGAGAACTTGCCGCGATCTACGAGCGGGCGGTTCCGTCCTACACATTGGCGCATGAGGCGCTGCGGCCGGTCTGGCGGTCGATGGCCGCATCCAGGGCAAACTGAGAAGTCGAGCATGCGTAAGAAGATTGCAATCATTGGCGACCGCTTCATGCTTCCCGAAGTGTTTCGCGAGAAAATCGAGAAGGCCTGCGGCGACAATCTCGACATCCGTACACTTGAGGCGGCATGGCCCGACGAGCCGATGGAATTCGGCAATGCGGCGCTCGGCCTCGACAAGGTCAAGGAATATTTTGGCGATCCGGACGAGGTTGTCGATTTCATCGGGGATGCCGAGATATTCGTCACCCAGCTTGCGCCGCTCTCCGAGACCATGATGCAACGCCTGCCCACGCTGAAGCTGGTTGCGGTATCGCGCGGTGGCCCGATCAACATCGACATGGCTGCCGCCAAGGCCCACGGCATCACCGTCGTCAATGTGCCCGGCCGCAATGCAAGTGCTGTGGCCGAGTTCACCATCGGCGCCATCCTTGCCGAGACGCGGCTGATCCGGGTCGGGCACGAAGCCTTGCGCAAGGGGGAATGGCGCGGCGATCTCTACCGGGCCGACCGTACCGGCCGTGAGCTCAACGAAATGACCGTCGGCGTCATCGGCTACGGGAACATCGGCACCCGACTGGTCCGCCTTTTGCGCGCCTTCGGTTGCCGCATCCTGGTGTCCGATCCCTATGTGCAACTGAGCGCCGAAGACCGCAATGCCGGCGTTGAACTGGTCGCGCTCGACGATCTCCTGTCCCGCTCCGATGTGGTCACGCTTCATTCCCGAGTAACCGAGGAGACCCGCGGGCTGATCAACAAGGACACCATCGCGCGGATGAAACCCGGGGTGATCTTCATCAACACCGCGCGTGGGCCGCTGGTCGACTACGACGCGCTTTACGATGCTCTCGTCTCGGGACACATCGGCAGCGCCATGCTGGAGACGTTCGCGGTCGAGCCGGTGCCTGCCGACTGGCCGCTGCTGCAGCTTCCGAACGTCACGTTGACGCCGCATATCGCCGGTGCCTCGGTGCGCACGGTGACCTATGCCGCCGAGCAGGCCGCCGAAGAGGTGCGTCGCTTTATCGCCGGTCTTCCGCCTATCAATCCATGCTGAAAGCGCAGCGGCCATGAAGTACCTGTTACGCATAGAGGATCCGGCGAGATGAGCGGCGCCACTGAAATCGTCGACCTCTTCGTCATCGGCGGCGGTGTCAACGGCGCCGGCATCGCGCGCGACGCAGCCGGCCGCGGCCTTTCTGTCATTCTGTGCGAAAAAGACGATCTTGCCGAAGGCACCAGTTCGCGATCCGGAAAGCTCGTCCATGGCGGCCTGCGCTATCTCGAATATTACGAGTTCCGGCTGGTGCGCGAGGCGTTGATCGAGCGCGAAGTGCTGCTCGAATCCGCTCCCCACATCATCTGGCCGATGCGCTTCGTGCTGCCGCACAGCCCTGACGACCGGCCAGCCTGGCTGGTCCGGCTCGGCCTGTTCCTCTACGATCATCTCGGCGGCCGCAAGCGGCTGCCGGGCACCCGAACGCTCAACCTGCGCACCGCGCCCGAAGGCGCGCCGATCAAGGACACGTTCAAGCGCGGTTTCGAATATTCCGACTGCTGGGTCGACGACGCCCGTCTCGTCATCATCAATGCGCTCGATGCGGCGGAGCGCGGAGCCAAGGTCTTTACGCGAACCGCCTGCACCGCCGCCCGCCGTGAAAACGACCTGTGGTCGGTCGAGATGCGCGACAGCCGAACCGGCGTCAGGACCACGGTTCGGGCGCGGGCGCTGATCAACGCCGCCGGGCCGTGGGTCAACGATATCATCAACCGCGTGGCCGGCCAGAATTCCAAGCGGAACGTGCGCCTGGTCAAGGGCAGCCACATCGTCGTGCCGAAATTCTGGGAAGGGCGGCAGGCCTATCTCGTCCAGAACAGCGACAAGCGCGTTATCTTCATCAATCCTTACCAGAACGATCTGGCGCTGATCGGCACCACCGACATTCCCTATGATGGGCGGCCGGAAGACGTAGCGGCGGATGCCAGCGAGGTCGACTACCTGATCAAGGTGGTCAACCGCTACTTCAAACGCGGGCTTGCCCGCAGCGATGTCATTTACTCGTTTTCGGGCGTCAGGCCGCTCTATGACGACAACGCCGACAATCCGAGCGCGGTGACGCGCGACTATATTTTCGAGCTCGACGCCTCGGCCGGACAGGCGCCGCTGCTCTCCGTCTTCGGCGGCAAGATCACCACCTTCCGCAAATTGGCCGAGCACGCGCTGGACAAGATCGCCCCGTTCTTTCCGAAAATGGGCAAGCCATGGACGTCGAAAAGCTATCTGCCGGGTGGCGATATCGCCAACGCCGACTTCGAGCAGTTTCTCGGCGATCTCGGCCGCGAATATCCCTGGATGCCGGCGTCGCTGGTCAAGCACTATGGCCGGCTCTACGGCACCAGGACGCGGATTCTGGTCGGTGCGGCCCAGTCGCTCACCGACCTGGGGCGGTGCTTCGGTAAGGATTTCTTCGAACGCGAAGCCAATTATTTGTTCGAGCACGAATGGGCGCTGACATCAGCCGATATTCTCGAACGGCGCACCAAGCATGCGCTGCATCTGTCCGCCGCAGAAAGAGCCACTTTCGAGGACTGGTGCGCGAGCCGGCTGGTGAAAGCAAGCTGATGGCCTTTACGCTTTCCCTCAACACCAATCCGCTGGTCAATCGCTTTGCCGAACCGGACGATCTGATCGATGCGATCGCTTACGACATCGGCATCAGGGACGTGCAGCTGACGCATGAATTCGTCAATCCCGGCTGGCCGGCGGCGACGATCTCGAAATTCCTCCGCCTGTTCCGCGCCGCGCTCGACCGCACCGGCGTGCGCGTGACGTCGGGGATGACCGGCCCCTACGGCAGGCTCAATCATTTCGGCCACCCTGACGCCGATGTGCGCCGCTACTATGTCGATTGGTTCAAGACCTTTGCCGATATTTCCGCCGAGCTCGGCGCCAGCGGCATGGGCACGCAGTTTGCGATCTTCACGCACAGGGATTTCGACAATCCGGAGCGTCGCGCGCCGCTTTTCGACATCGCGCTGGAATGCTGGCGCGAGGTCGCCGAGCATGCCAAGGCGGCCGGTTTGAGCTACCTCTTCTGGGAGCCGATGTCGGTCGGCCGTGAATTCGGCCACACGATCGAGAGCTGCCGGGCCCTGCAAAACGAGATCGAAGCAGCCGGCATGGCCATCCCGATGGAGATGATGGTCGATATCGACCATGGCGACGTCACGTCGAGCAATCCGGACGACATCGATCCCTATGCCTGGGCCGAAGCGTTTCCCAAAGTATCGCCGATCATCCACATCAAGCAGTCTTCGATGAATAAGGGCGGTCATTGGCCGTTCATTGCCGCCTACAACAAGGACGGCCGCATCACACCGGAAAAATTCCTGGAGACGGTTCGCCGCGGCGGCGGCGTCGACAACGAGATCTGCCTGGAATTGTCGTTTCGCGAACGCGAGCCGGTCGACCATCAGGTCGTCGCCATGATACGCGAGTCGGTCGACTACTGGGCGCCGTTTATCGAGACCGGCAGAGCCGCTCTCCTGCCGAAAGCGGGATAGATGAACAGGAGCCGATGCGGCTCCTGTTCAGAACCAGAATACGTCAGCCGAATTTCGGATCGAGGCTGCCCGACTTGTAGCGCTTGGCCATTTCCGAGACTGGCAGCGGCTTGATCTTCGGCGCGTTGCCGGCGGTGCCGAATTGCTCGAAGCGCTCCTTGCACAGCTTCCTCATCGCGGCCATTGCCGGCGTCAGATATTTGCGCGGATCGAATTCGCTCGGGTTCTCGGTCAGCACCTTGCGGATCGCGCCGGTCAACGCCATGCGGTTGTCGGTGTCGATGTTGATCTTGCGCACGCCGTGCTTGATGCCGCGCTGGATCTCCTCGACCGGCACGCCCCAGGTCGGCTTCATCTGGCCGCCATATTTGTTGATGATCTCCTGCAGCTCTTCCGGCACCGAGGACGAGCCGTGCATGACCAAGTGCATGTTCGGCAGCCGGCGATGGATCTCCTCGATCACGTTCATGGCCAGAACCGCGCCGTCCGGCTTGCGCGAGAACTTGTAGGCGCCGTGGCTGGTGCCCATGGCGACGGCCAGCGCATCGACATGCGTGTCCTTGACGAACTGCACCGCCTGCTCCGGATCGGTCAGCAACTGGTCATGGCTGACGGCGCCCTCGACGCCGTGGCCGTCTTCCTGTTCGCCGCCGCCCATCTCCAGGGAGCCGAGAACGCCGATCTCGCCTTCCACAGACACGCCGCCCCAGTGCGCCATGTCGACCACGCGGCGCGTGATGCCCGAATTATAGTCGTAGTCTGCCGGCGTCTTGCCGTCTTCCTTCAGCGACCCGTCCATCATCACCGAGGTGAAGCCATACTGGATCGCGGTCACGCAGGTCGCTTCGTTGTTGCCGTGGTCGAGATGCATGCAGACCGGGATGTCGGGATGGATCTCGACCAGCGCATCGATCAGCTTGGCCAGCACAACGTCGTTGGCATAGGCACGGGCCCCGCGGCTCGCCTGCAGAATGACAGGCGATTTGGTCTCCTCGGCGGCCTCCATGATGGCGAGGCCCTGTTCCATATTGTTCATGTTGAACGCAGGCACGCCATAGCCGTGTTCGGCGGCATGGTCGAGCAATTGTCTCAATGTGATGCGAGCCACCCAATAGTCTCCCGTATTTGGTTTCAAGCCTATGGTTGCGAGCCGTCCGGTCGTCGTTCAGCCCACTGATGCTTCTGGCCGGATTTCCAGAGAACCGCAACCTTTGGCCATGCCGCCGGGAGCAATTCTTGTTACAAGACAGCAATCAAAGCGAATAATATCCCAAAGAAATGTAACATCATCACAAAAAATATGACGCATATGCGATTTACTCTGTTATAATGGCTGTGGCTCGGCGTTTCCGCCACGGTGGACTCGCAACGAGCCGGATTCAGGGAACAGGCTGGACAATGAAGAGCGACGGCCGGCGGCAAGGCATCATGGATTTTCTGATGGATACTGGCACGGCCAGCGTCGATGACCTTGCCACGCGCTTCGGTGTATCGAAGATGACCGTCCATCGCGACCTCGACGAACTCGAGGAAAGCGGCTTCCTGCGCAAGGTGCGCGGCGGTGCCTCGATCCAGCCGAGCGGGCTGTTCGAAAGCGATTTCCGCTACCGTCAGAAGCAGGCCGGTGAGGAGAAGCAGCGCCTGGCGGCTGCCGCGGTGGCGATGATCGAGCCGGGCCAGACGGTGATCATCGACGACGGCTCGACCGCCGGCGGCATTGCGCGCCACCTTGCGGATCTCCGCCCGCTGACGGTGATCTCAAACAATCTGGCCGTCATACAGGATCTGGCAGGCGTTGGCGGGATCACCCTGATCGCGCTCGGTGGCCAGTACAGCAAGAAGTTTCACGGTTTCTTCGGCCTGCTTGCCGAGGACACGTTGAGATCGTTGCGCGCCGATGTGGCCTTCCTGTCGTCGTCGGCTATCCACGGCGCTTCCGCCTTCCACCAGGACCAGGAAGTGGTCCATACCAAGCGGCTGATGATGGCCGCCGCCGCGCGTAAATATCTGCTGGTCGATCACGGTAAGTTCGGCCGCACGGCGCTGCATTTCCTGACCGATCTCAAGGCGTTCGACGCCGTCTTCACAGGTCGCGAACTGGAACCCCAGATGCGCGAGGTGTTGGATGGCGCCGGCGTTTCGCTAACACTGGTCGAGAAGGACTAGACCATGATCCCGAAAAGTGGGAACCGGTTTTCGGAAAAGATCATGGTCAAAGAAGAAGATAGAGCCCCATCCGCTACGCGGGATGGAACAGGCTCTAGAAGGAGGACGCATGGTTTACTGGGTCGGCACAAGCTGGAAAATGAACAAGACGCTTGCAGAGGCGACTGAATTCGCCAAGGCGCTGGCGGGGTTCGTCCCCGGTTTCGATGACCGCATCCAACCCTTCGTCATCCCGCCCTTCACGGCGGTCCGCGAGGTCAAGAAGGCGTTGGCCTCGACGCGGGTCAAGGTCGGCGCCCAGAACATGCATTGGGCCGACGCCGGAGCCTGGACCGGCGAGGTCTCGCCGGTGATGCTGACGGATTGCGGGCTCGACCTCGTCGAGCTCGGCCATAGCGAACGGCGCGAGCATTTCGGCGAGACCGACAAGGCGGTCGGCCTCAAGACCGCGGCGGCGGTGAAGCACGGGTTGGTGCCGCTCATCTGCGTTGGTGAGACATTGGCGCAACGCAACAGCGGCCAGGCCGATGCGGTGCTGGCCTTGCAGGTGCATGGCGCGCTGCAATACCTCGAAGGCCAGGCAAAGGCGGCGACGATCCTGTTTGCTTACGAGCCGGTCTGGGCGATCGGCGACAAGGGCATTCCGGCAAGTGCGGACTATGCCGATAGGCAGCAGGCGCTGATCAAGAAGATCGCCGGCGATCTCCTGCCGGCCATGCCGCTGGTGCTTTATGGCGGCAGCGTCAATCCGCAAAATGCCGCCGAGTTGATCGGCCAGCCGCATATCGACGGGCTGTTCATTGGCCGCTCGGCCTGGCAGGCGGAAGGCTATATCGACATCCTCGGGCGCGCCTCGGCGGCGATCTGAACCAATCTAAAAAGCATTCAGTCAGGAAAGGACACGACCATGAAAATAGCCATTGGAGCCGACAGCGCCGGCAAGCCGCTGCTCGACGTCATCGCCGCGCATCTCGCCACCAAACCCGGCCTCGCCGTCAGCGACCTCAGCCAGGCCGGCTACTATGCCGACCTGTCGCAGAAGCTCGCCCAGACCATTCTCGACGGCGAGAACGATCGCGGCATCCTGTTTTGCGGCACCGGTATCGGCGTTTCGATCTCGGCCAACAAGGTGCCCGGCATTCGCGCAGCACTCACCCACGACACCTATTCGGCGGAGCGCGCTGCGAAATCCAACAATGCCCAGATCATCACCATGGGCGCCCGCGTCATCGGCCCGGAACTGGCCAAGTCGATCGTCGACGCCTGGCTCGCATCGGAGTTCGACGAAAAGGGACCATCGGCCGGCAATGTCCAGGCGATCGACAGGCTCGACGCAGCGAAGCTGGGCTAGAGCGCTTCATCGTTTCACGGAAACGCCGAACCGCTCTATCTCTTTGTTTTTGCGCAATTCCGGACGGAAAACCGTTTCACACTTTTCCTGGAATTGCTCTAACCCAGGCTTTTCCGCATCGCGCCAATCACGGTGACAGCCGACGCGGCGCCAGGGTCCATATGCCCGAGCGACCGCTCGCCGAGCCGCGACGAGCGGCCCTTCGCGGCGATCATGTCCTTGGTCGCCTTGGCGCCCCGTTCGGCTGCTTCAAGGGCAGCTGCGAGGCTTTCGGACAGGGTCTTGCCGGCGGCATCCGCAGCGGCCGCTGCTTGCGCCGCCGGCAGCCAGGCGTCGACCATCGTCTTCTCGCCGATCTCGGCCTTGCCGCGATCCTGGATGCCTTGCGCCATCGCCCGGAACAGGGCGATGAAATCGGCACCCGCCAAGGTCGCCTTGCCCTTGACGGCGGCCGCACCACGCATGAAGGCCGTCGCATAGAGCGGACCTGACGAAGCGCCGACGGCGTTGAGGAACGATTTCGCGGCGGTGTTGAGGAGAGCTGTCGGCTCGGTCGCCGCGAGGTCCAGCGAAGCCAGCGCATCGCGCACCGCGCCAAAGCCGAGCGCCATGGCGATGCCATGATCGGCGTCGCCGATGACGCCGTCTAACTGGCAGAGCCTGTCCTTGTCGGCTTCGATCGCCACCGCGATCGCATCGAACATTGTTTTCAGATCGGTGGTGTCGATGGATGTCATAGATGCTGCTTTCAGCCGGCGCGGAACATGGCGCAGTCGCAAGGATGGTCGAGCATCGTCTGCAATTCATCGTCGAGATGCATCAGCGTCACCGAGGCGCCGGCCATTTCGAGCGAAGTGCAATAATTGCCGACCCAGGTCGCGTGAACTGACACGCCGATGTCATCCAGCCGACGCTTCGCGCGCCGGTTCATGATGTAGAGTTCCATCAGCGGCGTCGAGCCGAGCGAATTGACGAGCACGGCGACCTTGTCGCCACGTGCCGGCGCCATCTCGTCGAAGATCTTGTCCAGCATCTCGTCGGTGATCTCGTCGGCTGTTTTCAGTTTTCCGCGCGCAATGCCCGGCTCGCCATGGATGCCCATGCCGATCTCCATCTCGTCCGGCCCGATCTCGAAATTCGGCCGGCGGGTCTGCGGCAGCGAACAGGGCGACAGCGCCACCCCCATGGTGAAAGTGTGGTCGTTGGCTTTCCGGGCGATGCGCTCGCATTCATCGAATGACAGCATCCGGTCGCAGGCGGCACCGGTAGCCTTGAAGATAAAGAAATTGCCGGCGACACCGCGCCGCTTTTGCCGCTGGTCACGTGGCGCCGATGCCACGTCGTCAGTGGTCAGCACGGTGCGCACCTCGATGTCATCCATCGCCGCCATCTCTGCGGCCATGTCGAAATTCATCACGTCGCCGCCATAGTTGCCATACATGAACAGCACGCCGGCACCGCCGCTGGCCGCCTTGGCGCATTCGAGGATCGGGTCCGGCGGTGGCGAGGCGAAGACATTGCCGATCGCCGCCGCATCGGCCAGCCCCTTGCCGACGAAACCGAGGAAGGTCGGCTCGTGGCCCGAGCCGCCGCCGATGACGAGGCCGACCTTGTCTTGGCGAGGTCCATCGCGGGCGATGATGGAGCGCGGACTTCCCTCAGCGCTTTTGAGATGGCGGGGATGCGCGGCCAGGATACCTTCCAGCATCTCGTCGACGGTGCGGTTGCCGTCATTGATGATCTTCTTGGTCTGCACCTGCATCCTCCCGATTTCGGTATTTTCGCAGATAGTACAGCGTGTTACCGGGATTTCCACCCGGGAACGGACATTTCACGCGGCGATGCGTTCGCGCGCGGCCAGGATCTGCACGCAGGCATTGGCGGCCTCTTTGCCCTTGACCTGGAAGTGCTCGAAGAAGAAGCGGTGGTGGTCCGCGCTGTCATGGTAGTTGTGCGGGGTGAGCACCGCCGAAAGCACCGGCACGCCGGTCGACAATTGCACGTTCATCATGCCGTCGATGACAGCGCTCGCCACGAATTCATGCCGGTAGATGCCGCCATTGACGACAAAGGCCGCACCGAGGATCGCTGCATAGCGACCGGTCTCGGCAAGCGTCTTTGCATGCAGAGGAATCTCATAGGCGCCCGGCACATCGAAGACATCGACGGCAAAGCGTTTCTCTCCAAGAACCGCAAGTTCGGCCTGGAACGCCTCGACGCACTGGTCGACGATGTCGGCGTGCCAGCGCGCGCGAATGACGGCAACGCGGATTGTTTCATAGTCTTTCTTGGAATGCTGATTCATGGGTCCATCCTTCCGTTTCGAACCAGAATCAGGACGCACGATACGGAATCCGAACCGCGAAAGCGGACCGTCTTCCGTTCGTTCTCTTCCATCCGGACTGTGACCGTCGGCTCCGGTATCACACCGGATCTGCTGACCCCTCCGGCTAACCGGAAAGCGCTCGCGGGCTTGGGCCGAAACCCTTACCGCCGGTGGGGACTTTCACCCCGCCCTGAGAACATTGACGATGTTTGTATGGAAGGGGCGGACAGCGCTGTCAACCACAGACGTCGTCGCCGATGGCGCAGAAATAGCGATCCGTTCCGGACCTTGTCACCCTTGAGGGCAAGAGAGGCGCGGGCAACTTACAGCATCAAATGGCGATCAAGGGCAAGGCAGGCAGCACCTTGTCCAAGGTGATGGGAAATTCACGCACTCGCACGCCGGCCGCGTTGTAAATGGCGTTGGCGACAGCAGCCCCCGCACCGCAGACGCCGAGTTCGCCGAGACCCTTTGCGCCGAGTGGATTGGCCTTGTCGTCATGTTCCTCGAGGAAGACGACCTCCATCTCGGGGACGTCGCCGTTGATCGGGACGTGATACTCGGCAAGGTCGTGATTGACGAAGTGGCCGTAGCGCGGATCGAGCACCGTCTGCTCCATCAGCGCCGCACCGATCCCCCAGGTCATGCCGCCGATGATTTGCGAGCGCGCAGTCTTGGCGTTGAGGATACGGCCCGCGCCCATCACAGCCAGCATCCGGCGCATGCGGATCTCACCGGTATCGCAATCGACAGCGACCTCGGCGAAATGCGCTCCATAGGAATGCTGTGAGTAGGCCTTGTACGACTCGGTGACAGCGCCCGCGGCCACGGAGCCTTCTGCCTCGAACCCGTCGGGAGCGATCCTTCGGATGAGATCGGCCAGACTTGCCGACCGCTGGCCGACCCTGACCTCGCTGTCGGCAAAGCTTGCCTCGGTGGCGTTCGCGCCGCGCAACGGTGAGGCTTCGCTCGACTGCGCCGCCTCCAGGATCCGTTGCTTGAGGGCATTGCACGCGTTGTGCAGCGCCGAACCCGCGCTCGCCGCGCCCCAGGACCCGCCGGAGCCGGCGGTACGCGGGAAGCGGCTGTCGCCGAGCTCCACTTTGACGGACGAGATCGGTAGGCCGAGGCTCTCCGCAGTGATCTGGGTCAGGATCGTATAGCTGCCGGTCCCAATATCGGTCATGTCGAGCCGCGCCGTCACCCGACCGTCCCGGTCGATCGCAACCCGCGCCGTCGCCGCGCCGATATAGTTCGGACGGATCGCCGCCGCCATGCCGTAGCCGATGAGCTTCCGGCCCTCTCGGGTGCGGCCCGGTGTCGGGTTTCTCCGCTCCCAACCGAAACGGCGGGCGCCTTCCTCCATGCAGGCGACGAGATTGCGGGTGGAGAACGGCACGCCGCGCTCGGGATCCTGTGCCGGTTCGTTGCGGATCCTGAGTTCGATCGGGTCCAGGCCGAGCCGCTCGGCGAGCTCATCCATGGCGCATTCGAAAGCCAGCATGCCGGGCGCTTCGCCGGGCGAGCGCATCCATTCGCCGCGGTTGATATCCAGCGGAACCAGGCGATGACGGGTGACACGGTTCGGCGCCGTATAGAGCGAGCGGGCAAAAACTGCCGTTTGCTCGCAGTACTCCTCGAAGCTGGACGTTGCGGACCAGACGTCGTGCGCGATCCCGGTGAGCCGCCCATCGGTGTCCGCGCCAAAACGTACCTGTTGGATCATCTCTGCGCGGTGACCGGCATTGGCGAACATCTGTTGTCGCGTCAGCGCGATCTTCACGGGACGCTGCAGGACCTGCGCTGCAAGCGCGGCCAGGATCGTATCGGAATGGGCAATCAGCTTGGAGCCGAAGCCGCCGCCGATGAAGGGGCTGATGATGCGCACACGCTCTGGCGGGATGCGAAGCGTGCTGGCGACTCCAGCCCGGAAATTCGCGAGGGTCTGCGCCGATGTGTGGATCGTCAGCTCGTTGCCTGACCAGGCGGCGAGCGTCGCATGGGGCTCCATCGGATTGTGATGTTCGAAGGGGGTCCGGTAAGTAGCATCGATCGTGACCGGAGCCGCAGCAAAGGCGCTCTCGAAGTCGCCGATCACACTGTCGGTCTCGAAGCCGGCATTGGTTCGTTTTGGTGCGTAGGCGTCGGCCTTATGTCCCGGCAAATCGTAGACGCCCGGCTCCTCGTCGTAGCGCACTTTGATGAGGCCCGCGGCAGCGCGTGCCGCCTCGAACGTCTCCGCGACGACGAGCGCGACGGGCTCGTCGTAATACCGCACCCGCTCGCTGTTGAGCGCGGGCCGGGCGCGCGTGAAGACCTCCGGCACGGTCGGCGTGACCGCTGGGCCGAAATCCGGCTGGGCTGGCGCATTCCGGTGCGTCATGACGAGCAGCACTGCCGGCGCCCGTTCGGCTTCGGCCGTGTCGATCTCGGCGATGCGCCCCTTGGCGACGGCGGCGCCGAGAATATAGCCATAGGCTGCACCATCCAGCGCATTTTCGTAAGCGTAGGTGGCGCCGCCTGTCACTTTGAGCGGACCGTCGATACGGTCGATCGGCCGCCCGATGACGCCATTGCGTGGTTCGGACGTACGGCTCTCGCTGGTCTTCGTCTCTGTCATCGTGTCACCTCACGCACTCTCGACGGCAGCAGCGAGCGTGTGCCGCATCGTCCGCTTCGCCAGCGGGATCTTGAAATCGTTGCCGCCATGCCCGACTGCTCCGGCGAGCGCAGCTTCGGCCGCGTCGGTAAAAGCGCCGTCGGACGCCGTCGCTCCTGCGAGCGTGCGCTCCGCCTCCGTCGCGCGCCAGGGCTTCGCTGCAACGCCACCCATGGCGATCCGAGCGCTCCGGATACGATCGCCGCTCTTCTCGACGATTGCTGCCACCGACACTAGCGCGAAGGCGTAGGAGGCACGGTCGCGTACCTTGCGGTAAACCTGCCGGCCAGGTGGCGGGGGCGGCAGGGTGACCGCGGCGATCATCTCGGCATGGCCGAGCACGGTCTCGACATGGGGCGTCGCCTCGGGCAATCGATGGAAATCACCGATCGGGATCGTGCGGGTCTCGCCGCCGGGCGATATGGTCTCGATCTTGGCGTCGAGTCCGGACATGGCGACCGCCATATCGGAGGGATGCACCGCGATGCAGGCTTTGCTCGCGCCGAGTACGGCGTGCATACGGTTGAAGCCCTGAAGCGCCGCGCAGCCCGAACCCTGCTCGCGCTTGTTGCAAGGCATGTTGCGGTCGTAGAAATAGGGGCAGCGCGTACGCTGCAGGAGATTGCCGCTGGTCGAGGCCTTGTTGCGTATCTGGCCGGACGCTCCCGCCAGCAGCGCTTGCGTGAGCATCGGGTAGCGCGACCTCACCCGCGGATCGGCGGCGAGATCGCTGTTGCGGACCTGGGCGCCGACCCGAAGCCCACCTTCCGCCGTCTCCTCGATCCGATCGAGCGGCAGCCGGCTGATGTCGACGAGATGCGCTGGGCGCTCGATCTCGAGCTTCATCAGGTCGAGCAGGTTGGTGCCGCCGCTGATGAACTTGGCGTCCGGCCGGGCCGCAACCGCGGCGGCTGCCTGCTCGACACTTGCCGCACGTTCATAAGTGAAGGATTGCATTGCTCACGCCTCCTCTGCCGCGTCGCGGATTGCAGCGACAATGTTCGGATAAGCGGCACAACGGCAGATGTTGCCGCTCATCCGCTCGCGGATCTCGGCATCGGTGAGAGCGACGGAAGCCGCCGCTACGTCGGCGCTCGCATGGCTCGGCCAGCCGGCCCTAGCCTCGCCCAGCATACCGACCGCGGAGCAGATCTGGCCCGGCGTGCAGTAGCCACACTGGAACCCATCGCGGGCGACGAAGGCGGCCTGCACCGGATGCAGCCGGTCACCCTCGGCAAGGCCCTCGACCGTGGTGATCTCGTCGCCTTCATGCATTGCGGCAAGCGTCAGGCAGGAATTGATCCGACGCCCGTCGACGAGCACCGTGCATGCGCCGCACTGGCCGTGGTCGCAGCCTTTCTTCGAGCCGGTGAGGCCGAGATGGTTGTGCAGAGCGTCGAGCAGCGTTGTCCGCGGGTCGAGCTCGACGGCAAGATCCTTCGCGTTGATCCGCAAGGACATCGGCATCGTCGGTGCCGGCGTCGGCGATGCGGCCGCCGTGACGGTATCGGCCGGCTCGGCGCCAACCGGTATACCGGTAGCCAGGAGCACGCCGGTCGCCACCCCGCCCTCCAGAACCGTTCGACGCGTCGGCCCGTTCCTGTTGTCTGTTTCGGCCATGCATGATCTCCCAGTCGCAGTTTCTGTCACTCGTCGACACTGGAGCTGGGGATGCGCGCGGCGGCTTTCTTTCAAGAAACCGGCGGCAATGTCAGAATTCCGGAGAAGAATTCACCCGATAGACCCGAGGCGTCATGCCCCTGAGGCGCCGGAAGGTCGTGGTGAAGTGGCTCTGGCTTGAAAAGCCGAGGCGAAAGGCAATGGTACCGATCGACAAACCCGTTTCGCGCAGCAGCATTTCCGCCCGCCGCACCCGTTCCTCGATCACATAGGCATAGGGCGCAAGGCCGGTCGTCGCCTTGAATCGGCGCGCAAAACTGTCGACGGCCATTCCCGCGACGGCTGCCAGCTCGCTTAACGAAATGTCGGAATTCATATGTGCATCGATGTAAGCCCGAACTCGACCAAGCGCCCGACGGCTGAGACAGCCGTGACGTATGGACGGGTGTTGCTCCCGGTTCAGGTTGGCCACGCGGAGGCTGACGAGGGCGACCAGATGCTCGACATAGGCAGTGTCCGGCTTGTGGCCGAGTGCCATCTCGTCGCGAAGCGAACTCAGGAGCGTGGCGACGACTATGTCTTTCTTGTTCACCAGGATCGGCAGGTCTCTCAGGCGTTCGCATCCGGGAAGCCCGATATCGGGATCGATCCACAAGGCTGAATAGGAGAGGTTTACGTCGCGATAAAAGCCGAGCCGCTCCGCGCCTGCGGGGACGAAGGTGAGGACTCCGGGCCGGTCCATCCCGTCGTAGAGGGATCTTGCCTCGTGCCGGATGGATGTGTGGGACGTTCCGCCCTCTTCGGTCAGCACGATCAGATGATGAGGGGCTGTCCAGCGGAGTTCCGCCTCCCGGCACGCCCACCGCCGATTGTCGAAAACGATCGAGGAGCTGACCCATGACGCGGTTTGCAGAGGCTCCGACTTCTCCTCCTGGCTCCGAACCCGTCCGTCACCAAGCAACGGTCTGAATGACATCGCGGTATCCCGCTGGTTCACTCGCGGAGCCGTGGCCAGCCCCGGCTTGAGCGTTGTGCGCCGCCCCGCCGCTACGCATATGGCGGTTTATGTGGGACAGGCATCGCGCGTTGGTAACCGCGCAGTGTTCAAGAAGTCGTGAGATCGGTCAAATCCAGCGCGCCTTCTGTCAACCGCCGAGCCCATCGCGGATGGCGCAGAAATAGCGATCGGTTCCGACCTGCCCGCCCTTCAGGGCAACCTCCAGTCCATCGATCGCCTTGACGCGCGAGTGGGCGACGCAAAGCGGCGAGCCCGGCGAGGCGGGCAGCGGCATCCGCACCGTCAGCGCATCGACGCCCATCTGGCCGAGTGCGTGGCTCGACGTATCGCCGCCGGCGATGACCACGCGCTGCAATTTCTGCTCGATCGTCAGCTCGCGAAGAAGTTCGCCGAGGCCGCGGCCAAGCTTGTGGCGGGCGCCTTCCTGCCGGTCGATTTCGGCGCCACGGTCGGCTGTTGGTCCAAGCGCCGTATAGAGGACGACGCTGCGCCCGGCTTCCAGGCTGGCGCGTCCGGTGAAGACCGCGCGCGCAATCGCGTCGCTGGAGGCTTCGGAAACCAGTTCGATAGGATCCACCTCGATCCCGTCGAAACCGTCCGTCAAAGCATGCCGTATCTGCCGCTCCGTTGTCGGCGAGCAACTGCCCGAGACCACCGCGATCCGGTCGGCCGCACCCGGGGGCGAAAAGCCGGGCTCGGCACGGACAATCCCGTCAGACGCCCATTCAGCCAGCAGCGCATATTCGATGCCCGAAGAGCCGACGACGAAAGTGCCGCCAGGCCTGCGAACGCGCCATATCTCCTTGCCCGCAAGCGCCTGAGTCTCGCGGCTGTCGACATCCAAGAGCACGATATCGCTGCCATTCTCGATCAGGCGATCGAACGCTTCCGAGCGGAACGCCGACTGCAGCGTCGCTAGGTCGACCAGGCCCGAGCTGAGATCCGTCTGGCGCGACAGATGGATCAGCAGGTCCGACTCATCCATCGGCGTGGTCGGGTGCCGGCTCATCACGGGATGGCGATCGATACGGAAATATTTTTCGCGGTAGGCCGCAAACAGATGGCCGAAGGCGGTGTAGCGCTTGAGCTGCGGCGCGCCGACCACCAGCGGCACGCTGGCTTGGCTGAAAACCGAGCGGCCGATCTCGATGGCCCGGCCGATGCTGCCGATCGCCGGGCTGGAATCGAAGGTCGAGCAGACCTTGTAGTGGCAGATATCGGCGTTCAGGGTCTTCAGCCAGGCGAAGGCGCCCCGCAGATGCGTGTCCATCCACTGCGGCGTCTCGCTTCGGCTGGTGCCGGCGAGGCCGATGGCACGGCAATGCCTGAACTGCGAAAGCAGGGCCTCGTCCGGCTGGTGCATGAACAGCACGGTCGGCACACCGCCAAGCTCGAGCGCCTCCATGACGTCGGTGGAGCCGGTGAGGTCGTCGCCATAGTAACTGAGAAGCAGGTTTTGCATGGCGTCGCTTTGCTCAGGCCGCTTTGCCGTCGCCGAACTTTTCGATCGACCGCGCCAGTTCGGGATGGGTCAGGGCGAACTCCTCCAGCGGGATGCCCTCGACCGCCGCCTGCCAGGCTTGCCGCACGGCGCGGACGCCGGCACCCGGCCCGTCCGGATGGCTGACGATGCCGCCGCCGCAGAGGTAAAGGAGATCGACCGTTCGGCCGGTTCGCTCGAAGGTTTCGGGGGCCTGTCCGCCCCACTGGCCGGAGCCGGCCACCGGTAGCGCGCAATCATCAGGCGAAAAGATCGGGGTGGTCACCGCCCTGAAGGACTCGACGAAGGACCAGTCCGGCTCCCAGTATTTCGAGGCGATGCCGTTGATCTGGAACTGATCGACGCCGAGCAGCCGCCAGAATTGCTGCCAGACCTTGAAGTCCATGCCGAGGCCGGGGTGCCGGGTGAGGATGTCCCAGCCGTTGCGGTGAGCGTGCAGCACCAGGCTGGAGCGCTTTCTGAGGAAGGCCATGCCGCCGAAGCCGACGGAATTGATGTTGACCACCGCGCAATTGCCGCCGGCCTTCGCCACCAGATCGTGGTTTCGCATCATCTCGTCAGGGTCGGCATGCGAGATGCCGAAAGCATACATGACCTTCTTGCCGGTCTTCTGCTCGTGGTCGAGGACGAGCGGCATGATTGCCTTGACCCGTTCCGACAAAGGCGAATAGGCCGGGCTCATCAGCTTCTCGTCGTCCTTGATGAAGTCGACGCCGGCGGCGATCAGCTCACCGACCATCTCCGCCGTCTCGTGCGGCCGAAGCCCCAGCGCAGGCTTGACGATCGTCCCGATGATCGGGCGGTGCTCAACGCCGGTCAGTTGGCGGCTGCCGGCGACGCCGAACTGCGGACCTGGATGCGCTGCCCGGTATTCCTCCGGCAGCTTCATGTCGACGACGCGAATGCCGGACAGGCCCTTGATCGAAAAGGCGCCGCCGATGGCGATGGTCATCAGCGCCGAAAGGTCGGTGCCGATGGCATCGAGCGGAAACGCGATGTCGACATCGGCGCGCTTGAAGGGTCCGTCGCTGGCCTCGGGAAGGGACGGGCGATCGCCGTCCGGCAGAGGCCGTATCGCCAGGACGCGCGCCGCTACCCGCGCCTTGAGCTCTTCGGTCTCGCCGGCCAGCGCGACGAAGGTTCCGGTCGACTGGTCGCTGGCGATCTTGGCCGCCAGCGCCTCGATGCTAGCCGAGGTCTCGATGCGATAGGTGAGGGTGATCATAGTTCGAAAAAAGTTCCCTGATCTTCGAAATCTGGTATAATGAGTACATAAGTATTGCAAGCGATATCCGCTTGGGCAGACATTCCGGGAATCGCGGCGACAATGCTAAACAGACACCGGTCAAAGGAGTGATTCGCGACGATGAACCGTTCGGAGCCGATCGTCCGGCGCAAGCTTTCCGACGAAGTATTTTTGAGACTGAAGCGCTTGATCACCAGCGGCGAATTGCTGCCGGGCGATGACATGCCGTCGGAGCGTGAGCTGATGGAGCGCTTCGAGGTCGGCAGGCCGGCGATCCGCGAAGCGATGCAGGCGTTGAGCAATATGGGTCTCGTGGCGATCTCGCATGGCGAGCGGGCGAAAGTGCTTCAGCTGACCGCCAAGTCGATCATCAAACAGGTCGACGGCGCGGCCAAGATCATCCTGTCGTCGTCGAAGGACACGCTGGAGCACCTCAAGAACGCGCGCATCTTCTTCGAGCGCGGCATGGTCAGGGAAGCCGCAGAAAAAGCCACTGCCGAGGACGTTCAGCGGTTGCGGGCAACCGTTGCCGAACAGCGGAGCTTTCGCGGCGATTCCGAGGCCTTCATATCGGCCGACATGAAGTTTCATACCCAGATCGCGGCAATATCCGGCAACCCGATCTATGTTGCGGTCAGCGAAGCGATGCTGGGCTGGCTGAAGGAATATCATACCGAAATGCTGATCTGGACCGGCAAGGAAAAGTTCACGCTGACCGAGCATGAAGAGATCATCGGGCGCATCGAGCAGAAGGATGCGGACGGCGCCGAGAAGGCGATGATCAAGCACCTCGAACGCTCGCGCGCGCTCTATGTGATGAATTCCGGCAACTGATTTCACCCGATCCGGGTGATCGCGTAAGGCGTCATCGCAAGGTGGCGTCGTTCGAACCCGGAAATATCAACCGATACTTCGCTCGCCGTCAGGTTCGCCAGCCATATGACGGTCTTGCCCGAGGCAGAACGGGCTGCCAGCGTGAGCACCCGCGTCTCATCGCTCGTCCTCGCCGCCACATGTCTGAAGCCGGCCAGTTCACACAGCCCCTTGATCGCCCCGAAGATCGGCCGGGGTTCACCTTCGCCGACGGGTTCCCCGGATGCCGCCAGCACGCCGAACGGTCCGGTGAAGCTGGAAAGCGTGAGCATCTCCAGTCCGGCCGGCGCGACGCGCGCAGCGTAGCCGATCGTCCATGCCGCCGCGAACTGGCCTGCGTGGCGTGGATCGCGGTCGGCCATGGCGATGCGCTGGCCACCAGGGTTGTCCTTGGTCGCGCCGCCATAGGGATTTTGACGCATGGCGATGGTCGAAGGACCGATCCGGTACGGCTTTGCACCGAAGATCGCCCGCACCGATGCGGCGATGAAAGGCAGCGCTTCCAGCGATTGCATGACACTGAGATCGTCGGCGGCATGCACGATCGGGCAGGTGCAGTGGGTGACGAAATCGAGCAAGTCGGCGGGAACGCGCTTGCGGTTGAGTTCGGTGAAATAACTGAACACGCCGCCGCCGAGGCGGATATCGGGAAAGGCGCGGCGCGCCGCGGCATAGACATCTTCGAGCGGCGGGCATTCAGGCCATGCGCTGCCCGGCGGCGTCGACTGCCGGTCGACCGAAGGCGAAACGGCTATGGCCGAAAGCTTCATCCCGGCCTGGCGGACCATGCCGGCGACGCCTGAAAGCTCGGCGTCGAGATCGCCGACGCAGGAAACGACGCATTCGAGCGTCGTCTTGGCCGGATAGGCGGCGGCGAGCCGGGCATAGGACTGCAAGGCGTCGAGGCCGTGGCCGCGCGTCGGATCATAATGGAACATCAACTGTTGCGGGCCGAGCGCGGACAGTGTCGGCAGGTTTGCAAGCGCCGTCTCGACCTCGTCCGGGTAGATGATCACGCCGATATCCGGCAGCGCCGGTCCGGCTTCGCCGAGCTCGACGCGGATTGGCTCGGCGGTTGCGGCGGCAGCCGGCACTTTCCCGTCACCGGACACACGCAGGCTGATCGTCTGGCGCAGCATCTCGCCGGCAGGCAGCATGTAGGGCCATGGCAGCGCGAGCGGCCGGACGTAGGTCTTGTAGGACGCATCCGACCAGTTGCGCTGGTCCTCCATCTCGAACGCGTCGCCTTCCATCCGGCATTCGGCGGTGACGCCGGGCCGGACCTCATGGGTGATCGCCCGCAAATCCTTGAAAGGCTGCCAAGGGTCGATCAGGTCGGGAAGCTTTGTTTCCACCATGCTGCCGTCGGTGTGCTCGACCGTGACCTGGCTGCCGGCCAGGCCGGCGATCGGATGCAGGATGCAGAAGCCGCAGCGATTGGTCTCGAAATCGCTTTCGGGAAGCGCGCTCACGTCGAAAACCAGCTGGCCGTCGGCGGAACCTTCGATCGTCGCGCGAAAGTCGAGCCGGCTTCCCTCCGGTCCGACATAACTTGCCGAATAGCTGACAGTGAAAGTATCGGAGCCCTGGTCGATGACTAAATCCGTGAGCGCCGGCTCGTAGGTGCCCCAGTCGCGATCCCTGACGATATAGGCGATGGCACGCAGCACTTCGATGCCGCCATGGCGGATGGTCCGTAGATTGCCGTTGGCGAAGTCGGCGGTGAGCGCGCCGGCGCGCAGCCTGACAGGGTCGGCCTCGACCGCGCGCGTGCCATAGAGGAGGAAGGCGTCGGCGGTCATCTCAGCAAAGCGTCGAGCTGCACCGGTTCACGGCTTGCAGCACCGGCATAGGCGGCTTCGACCAGTGCCAAAGTCCTAAGATTGTCCGCACCCGAGGTTGCCGGGTCGGTTCCCTTCGCGAGACAATCGACCCAGTGCTTTTGAATGGCGACGACACTTTCCTGGATGTTGTGCCACGGCCGCGATGCCCAGGGCAGCAGCGGCGGCGAGACGTCGCTTACCACCGTTCCGTTCCTGCCGGTGATGGTAAGCTGGTAATCCTGTGCAAGCCGGATCGTGCCGTCGCTGCCGTCGATCTCGACCAGCGTCTGCGGAAACGGCTCGGTCGCGAGCTTGGTCGCATAGCTGCAATCGACCACAGACGTTGCGCCGCTCTTGTGGTCCATCAGCATGGTGGCGACGTCCTCGCCGGCGATCTCAGGATTAATGTGAGCGGTGCGTGTCGTGATCGTCGAAACGTCGCCCAGCAGAAAGCGGGCAATGTCGAGGATGTGGATGCCAAGATCCTCGATGATGAAGCGCTTTCCCGTTGCCAGATATGGCTGGCCGGAAAACACGTCATAGGCCGAGCGGAACGAGATCCGTCCGAAGAAGGGTGTGCCGATTTCGCCGCTGTCGAGCACGGCACGCACCGCCTGGATGGGTGACTGCCAGCGAAAGTTCTCGTGCACCATCAGCGGCACGCCTGCGTCAATGCAGGCCTTCACCATGGCCTTGGCGTCGGCAAGCGTCGGCGCGAACGGTTTTTGGCAGATTGCCGGAACGCGGTGCCGTGCTGCCATCTCGACGAGCGGACGATGGCTCGGCGCGGTGGTGGCGATATCGACGAAATCCAGGCTTTCGCCGGCAAAAAGTGCTGCCGCGTCGGTGTAGCGCCGCGTGATGCCGAACTGGTCGCCGACGACCTTGAGCCGTTCCGGGTCGCGATCGCAAATAGCGACGATCGAGGCGCCGGCGATGTCGCGCCAGGCGTGCATCTGGTTGACGGCGAAGAAGCCGCAGCCGATCAGCGCTCCCCGCAGCTCCGCCATGCTCAGCCCGCCTTTGCCATCTGCATCAGTGTAACGCGCTGTTGCAGCCGGCGCTGCGCCTGGTCGACGACGACGGCGACGATGATGACGAGACCCTTGATGACCATCTGCCAGAACGAGCTTACGCCCATCATGACCAGTCCGTCGGAGAGGATGCCGATGACGAAGGCGCCGACGATGGTGCCGCCGATCGTGCCGCGGCCACCCGACATCGAGGTGCCGCCGAGCACCGCCGCTGCGATGGCGTTGAGCTCGAAACTTTCGCCGGTCGCCGGGTGCGAGGCCATCAGTTCGGA
Organism: Mesorhizobium sp. M6A.T.Ce.TU.016.01.1.1; assembly: GCF_003997065.1. Classification (NCBI taxonomy): domain Bacteria; kingdom Pseudomonadati; phylum Pseudomonadota; class Alphaproteobacteria; order Hyphomicrobiales; family Phyllobacteriaceae; genus Mesorhizobium; species Mesorhizobium sp. M6A.T.Ce.TU.016.01.1.1. The sequence continues at coordinate 406,865 of NZ_RZTJ01000003.1, forward strand.
CGAGATGATCAGGCCGACGATCGCCGCGCAGAAACCGGAGAACATGTAGACGAACATCTTCACCATGTTGACCCGGACGCCCGAAATCCGCGCCGCCCGCTCGTTGCCGCCGACGGCGAAGATGTGGCGGCCGAGCGGGGTGTATTTGGCGAGATAGGCCGCCCCAAGTGCTACGACGACAAGAATCCATATCGAGACCGGCAGGCCGAGCAGCCGGCCGGCGCCGAGGAAGCCGAAGCCCGTCGTGCCCAGATCGGGCTTGCCGACAAGGTTCGGGAAGGTGCGGCCGTCGGACGACAGCAGCGCCAGGCCGCGCGCGACATAGAGCACGCCGAGCGTGGCGATGAACGGCGCGACGTTCAGCCTGGTGATCAGCAATCCATTGACGGCGCCGATCAATATGCCGACCGCCAGCGTGATCAGCGCGATCTCGAAGACGTTGAAATAGATCGTGTAGCCGACCTGCAGGTCGATGCCGTTGAGCACGAGATAGCCGGCGACCATGCCGCAAAGACCGACGATCGAGCCGACCGACAGGTCGATGCCTCCGGTGATGATGACGAAGGTCATGCCCATGGCCAGGAACGCGTTCAGCGCCACGTGTTTCGACATCAGGATCAGGTTGGCGGCCGACAGGAAATTCGGTGCCGCGATCGAGAAGAAGATCAGGACGGCGATCAGCGCGATGAACGTCCTCGCCTTCATCAGCGTCAGCAGGACGGAGCCGTTCGAGGCGGAGGCAACAGCCGCCTTGGCCGGGATGTCAGTCATGGGCGGTGTTCTCCGTGTGCGGGACCGGTCCGTGGCCAAGCGCCGATGCGGCGACGAGTGCCGCCTCCGTCGCCTCGGCGCGATCGAACATGCCGGTCAGTTTTCCATTGCTCATCACCGCGATGCGGTCGGACAGCGCCATCACCTCGTCGAGATCGGAGGTGGCGAACAGTATGCCCAGTCCGTCGCGGGACAGTTTGCGCATGGTGCGAAAGACGTCGGCCTTGGCGCCAACGTCGATGCCGCGGCTCGGCTCGTCCATCAGCAGCACCTTCGGTCCGGTGAGCAGCGCCTTGCCGATCACCACCTTCTGCTGATTGCCGCCCGACAGCGACGAGACCTCTTGCGCCGGATTGGCGACCTTGATCGCCAGCTCCCGCACCATCTGCGTCACCGCCTGGTTTTCCTTGGCGCCGCTGATATGGAACAGGCGCACAAACCGCGACAGGCTGGCCAGCGTCAGGTTGCTGGCGACGGAGAGTATCGACACCAGCCCTTCGCGCTGGCGGTCCTCGGGGATCAGCGCCAGTCCGCGCCGGATGCGGCGCGTCGTATCACGTTCTTTCACTTTCTTGCCGGCAATGAAGATCGCCCCGGTGGCATGGCCGTGGCGACCCATGATGCAGTCGAACAGCTCGCTGCGCCCGGCGCCCATCAGGCCATAGATGCCGAGGATCTCGCCGGTGCGCAGCGACAGCGAGACGTGATCGACCGCAAGCCCGCCGGTCACGCGTGGCAGGCAGATGTCCTCGGCGCGGAAGATCTCTTCGCCCGGAACATGGCCGTCGGCCTTGGCGAAGTCCTTGGCGTCCGAGCCGATCATCTGCCGCACGATCCATCGCGTGTCGACATTTTTCATCTTCTCTTGGCCGGTGATCCGTCCATCGCGCAGCACGGTGATGTAGTCGCCGATGCGGATCAGTTCCTCGAGCCGGTGCGAGATGTAGACGATCGCCACGCCGCGCGCCTTGAGGTCGGCAATCACCTTGAACAGGATTTCGACTTCCGCCGCACTCAGTGCCGAGGTCGGTTCGTCCATGATCAGGATGCGCGCATCAAGCGAAACCGCCTTGGCGATCTCGACCAGCTGCTGCTGGCCGATGCGCAGGTCCTCGACCAGCATGTCGGGCCGGATGCCGGCTTCCAGGCGCTCGAGGAATTCCGCCGCGCGGCGCTCCTGTTCTCTGCTGTCGATCTTGCGGAACCGGTTGGTGATCTCGCGGGTGGCGAAAATGTTTTCGGCGACCGTCAGGTTGCCGAACAGGTTAAGCTCCTGGAACACCATGCCGATGCCGCGGTTCACCGCGTCGCCGGATGACGAGAAGAAAACCTCCTCGCCCTCCAGGAGTATGCGGCCGAGCGTCGGCTGTTCGACGCCGGCGATGATCTTCATCAGCGTCGATTTGCCGGCGCCGTTCTCGCCGACCAGCACGTTGACCGCGCCCTTGCGCACCTCGAAATTCGCGCGCTTGACCGCGACGGTGCCCGAATAGACCTTCGAGACGTCTTCCAGCTTCAGGATGACATCATGATCGATGGCGGCATTCATGGCTTCGGCCCGATCTCTGCCTCCGCCGGCGTCACCAGCGGCAGGTCCTGGCCGCTGCCCATGACATAGGCGCCGACAATCCTAACGCTCCGGCCTTCCAGCGCTTCGCGCGGCAGCTTGGAAAGCACTGTCTTGTCGGCATGGATGTTAAACGCCTTGCCGAACTGGGCGAAGTCGATCTGGTTGGTGAAATCGTTGAACTGGATGAAATCGAGACTGTCGCGCAGCGCGGTGCCACGCATCGCGGGTCCGATCTGCACCCGTGCATCGGCCTTGCCGTCGCCGTCGGCATCAACGTCCATGGTCGCCGCGCGCGATTGCGTGTTTGCGGCGACCACCTTGCCTTCAAGACGAACCGCGAAGGTCCACGGCGAATTCGCCTGCTTCTTTGGATTGCCGTATTTGGCGCCGGCAGCCGCTGGATCGGCTTTCGCCAGGGCGTGAACCTCGGGAAACGATCCGGCCTTCTGCTGGAGATAGGGCACGACCTTGGCAGCCCAGATATCACCGACCATCTTGTCCGCATTGAAGGCTGGCGCATTGCCGCCGTTTTCCCCGGACGGTGTCGGCAGGATCTTGCAGGCGGTCAGGCTGATGCCGACCATCGCGACAAGGATCGGCGCGGCGAGGATCGAGCATGTCGGCTTGTTCGGCATGGCGGTCAGGGCACCCAGGAAATGGAAGCAAGGGACGAGCCGGAAGCTCGTCCCTTGCGATTGATGTTACGCCGGCTCAGTTGGTGAGCGCAAAAGTTTCCAGTTTGGCGGCATTGTCGCCGTTGATCAGGACGCAGTCCATCAACTGCTTTTCCTCGGCCGGAGACTTCTTGTTCTTGATGAAGTCGTTGGCCTGCTCGACTGCCATCTGCGCCTGCGCATAGGCCGGCTGCAGGACTGTGGCCTTGATGCCGCCTGAGGCGATCGAGTCGCGAACGTCGTTCGATCCGTCGAAGCCGACGACGATGACGTCTTTGCGTCCGGCGGCAGCGAGCGCGGCATAGGCGCCCATCGCCATCGTGTCGTTGCCGGAGATCACGCCTTTGATGTCAGGATTGGCCTGGAGGATCGATTCCATCTTGGAATAGGCCTCGGTCTGGCTCCAGTTGGCCGACTGCTGCGCCACCATCTTCAGGTCCGGATAGTCGTCGATGACATCGTGGTAGCCCTTGGAGCGGATGCCGGCATTGGTGTCGGATTCCTTGCCGACCAGCTCGACGAAATTGCCCTTCTCGCCCATCAGCTTGACGAACTCCTGCGCGCCGAGCTGGGCGCCCTGGTAGTTGTTCGAGACGATCTGCGCGACGGCGACGCCGGTGGCGTTGATCTCGCGGTCGATCAGGAAGGACGGAACGCCGGCGTCCTTGGCTTTCTGCACGGCGGCGACGGTGGCGTCGGCGCCGGCATTGTCGAGGATGATTGCCTTGGCGCCGCGGCCGATCGCCGTGTCGATCAGCTCGGACTGCTTGTTGGCGTCGTCGTCATGGACGAGCACCAGCGCTTCGTAACCGAGTTCCTTGGCCTTGGCTTCAGCGCCGACGGCTTCGGCCTTGAAGAACGGATTGTCGTGCGAAGGCGTGATGATGGCAATGAGATCCGCCGCATAAGCGGGTGCGGCCGTGCCGAGTGCCAGCATGCCGGCAAAAGCCGCAAGCGTCATTCTGCGAGTGAGTTTCATGATTTCCTCCCGTTTTGAAAACTATGCCTTGATCAACCCAAGGCTGCTGTCTGCATGCAATTCATTTAGATGGCTCGGGCGCGGATAGCTGGGTTCAAAGCCGTTTGCCGGTTCATCTCAACGGAACGTCGCTCCCCAGCCATCCTCCACCCCAGGCCCGAATTTGCTTCGAAGCCTGATGGCCCTAGCCACCGTACAGCTAAGCCAACTGGTATAATGAGTCAATCACTAATTCAGATGACATGTGTCGGCACGCCCGCGACTTTCCTTCGCCCCTCGGGGAGAAGGAAAAGGTCATCTCAGGTAATCCGCTGAATGCTTGCCGCAATCTCTTCCGGCTCGAAGACCCGCTTCCAGTCGTCGCGCATCAAGACCGGCTTGCCGAACTCGATGGCCTTGTTGCAGGCGTCGGAGAACACGCCCTTGGTTTCACCGAAGATGACGGCGCCGAGCACGTTCATGTGGCCAAGCAGGAAGTCGAGCGCCGCCTGCTGGTCAACCCCGCGCGCGACGACCTCGTCGACCGCTTCCTTCATGACGACGAGCAGCGAGGCGCAGACAGTCTCCGAAAGGCCCGGCTCGAGCAGCGCCATCTGGTCGACCGTGACGCGATGCGACCGCATGACCGGAGCCCATATGATCTTGGCGATCGCTTCGCCCTTGGCGAAATCTTCCTCCGGCCCCTGCATCAGTGCGCTGACCATATGCTGCTTAGCCTTGACGCCGCCGAAATAGTCCTTCTTGGCCGCCATATCGGTCTCGTCGTTGAAGATCGGCGGATGGCAGGGATGGGTGACGAAATAGGTCAGGTCCGGCCGCTTCGGCAAATGGCCGGCGAAAGGTGCTGCGGCGTCGAGCACGACCACCATCGTGCCGGCAGCAAGCTTGCTCTCGATGCTGGCCGCGACCTTGCCGATATGGGTGTCGGGAACCGCCAGGATCACCACTTCGGCGCCATTCAGGGCTTCATCGGCGCTGACCGCGTCGATGCCCAGCCCCGTCTTTAGTCGCTCGCAGCCGGCATCGCTGACCTCTACATGGCGTATCGTATAGGGAGAGCCGCGAAAATTGGTCGACAGGCGGTAACCCATTTTGCCGCCGGCGCCAAACAGCGCAATCGTTGTCATCTAGCCGTACTCCTGATCTCCAACGATGGCCCTGCCGATCGTCATCTTAGTAGCTGGTATAATCACCCTACCATATTTTGGCAACCGGATAGGAATCGGATGCGGCCAGTTTCGGCCGGCCCCTTCCAGTGCCTTTGGTTGTTATCGCATCGATGGACGATCGCCTCGCCTTAGCCGGCTGCCGGCGAGGCGAGTATCAGGATGTCAGGCAGAATCGTCCGCCGTCAAAATGCCGGCTGTCAGAAAATGAGCTACTCTGGATGCACCCAAGCAGCGCCCCTGCCACGGATATGGGCAGCTGGCCTCGCTTATCCGCTGATGCCGCTTTCGAAAGTCAATGAAGCCGAATCAGCGTCCGGGAAACATTGCCTTCAAGCCTTCGCGCGAGGCCTTGGCGACACCGCGTTCCGTGATCAATCCGGTGACCAGTCGCGCCGGCGTCACGTCGAAGGCCGGGTTTGCCGCGGGCGTCGTCTCCGGCGAGATGCGGACCTGCGCAATCTCGCCACTCGCGGTCTTGCCCCAGACCAGCGAGACCTCGTCGCTGGAGCGCTGCTCGATCGGAATTTCGGCCAGCCCGTCGCCCACCGTCCAGTCAATGGTCGGCGAGGGCAGCGCGACATAGAACGGCACGTCGTTATCCGCCGCGGCCAGCGCCTTCAAATAGGTGCCGATCTTGTTGCAGACATCGCCGTCGGCGGTGGTGCGGTCGGTGCCGACGATGACCATGTCGATCTCGCCGCGCTGCATCAGATGGCCGCCGGCATTGTCGACGATCAGCGTGTGCGGCACGCCGTGGCCGGCCATTTCCCATGCTGTCAGCTGGGCACCTTGGTTGCGTGGGCGCGTTTCGTCGACATAGACGTGAACGGGAATGCCCGCTTCCGTTGCCAAATAAATCGGCGCCGTGGCGGTGCCGTAGTCGACGGTGGCCAGCCAGCCGGCATTGCAGTGGGTCAGGATGTTGACCGGCTCGCCCGGCTGCTTGCGCGCCACGATTTCCTTGATTATTTCAAGCCCATTGGCGCCGATGGCGCGGTTGAGGCTGACATCCTCGTCGGCGATTTCGCCTGCGCGCCGGTAAGCAGCCTCGGCGCGTTGTCCAGATGGAAGCGGCCGCAGGAAATTGCGCATCTCGTCGAGCGCCCAGCGCAGATTGATCGCCGTCGGGCGTGTTTCGTGCAAGACCTCCCAAACGCCGTCGAGTGCGGCATCCGAAGGGTCGTCGGCCATCTGAATGGCGACGCCATAGGCTGATGTGACGCCGATCAGCGGTGCGCCGCGCACCCACATGTCGCGGATCGCCGTCGCGATGCCGGAGACCGTGCCGACCTTTTCCACGCGGAAATCATGCGGCAGCCAGCGCTGGTCGATGATCTCCACCGAACGCGCGTCGTCGCTCAGCCAGATGGTCCGGTAGTGGCGGTCGCCGACGTTCAAATCCTGTTCTCCCGTTCGATCAGCGCGGCCAATTTGTTGACCTCGTCGATGCTGTGAATCTGGCGCCGGTTGACGGCGATGTGACGGCCGAACTTCAGCGCCTTCGCCTCACATGTGGCGCGCAGATCCTCGTCGGCAATGGTCTCGAAATCGGCGTTGTGCGCGAGGCCCAGGATGCGCCGGTGCACCTCGACGCCGGCAAAGCCCAGCATGTCTGTCCAGACCTGATGCAGCATGTGGTCGAGCGCCTGTTCGGCACCAAGCCTGTCGCCCTGATCCTCGAACAGGCTCTTCTGGTAGAGCATGCCCGTGCGCTCGGTCCGCCACAGATGCGAGAACTCGGTGCGGAACACCGACCATGTCTCGACCGTGACGTCGAGCAGATAGGCGCGCATGGTGTCGCGCTTTCCATTTTGCTCGTGGCCGCGCTGCGAGAAGAACGCCATCCAGAAATTGGCAAGCAGCATGCCGACATCGAACGCGATCGGGCCGTAAAAGGCGAATTCGGGATCGATCATCCGCGTTTCGGTGTCAGTGACCATGATCGACCCGGAATGCAGGTCGCCATGCAGCAGCGTCTCTGCATTGGCCGCGAAGATGTGCTTCAGCCGCTGCGCCTCGACCTTGAGGTCGCGGTCGGCGCGCAGCTCGGCGACGATGCGGTCGAGCTGTGGGCTCGTATGCCGGTTCATCTTGGCATCGAAATAGGGGTCCGAGAAAACCAGGTTCTCGGTGATGTCGCAAAGCTCGACATTGTCGGCGAACAGCGCCAGATCGGCTTTGCGGTCCTTGGCCGCCATATGCAGGTCGGAGCCGCGAAACAGGGTGTGGGCCATGAACAGGCCGATGTCTCTGGCGATGTTGGGCAATTGCCGGCCTTCGATCAGCGCGCGCCGCAGGATGATGTGCGGCGACAGATATTCCATGATGATTAGCGCCTGGCCTTCGTCGAAGTGATGGATCGCCGGCACCGAACCGGGCGCTCTCGCCTGTTGTCGTGTCAGCGCATGATATTCGAAGAAGGAGCGCTTCAACGGCAGCGGCCAGCTGTCACCGACCAAGCGGACATAGGGCAGGGCCTGCTTGACGACGGCAGCACCCGTGGCGCCCTCGACGATAAAGACCAGGTTCAGATTGCCGTCGCCGACCTCGCGGACCTTCCAACGGGCCGTATCCTTGCCGATATGCGAACACAGGGCCTCGTTGGCGCCGAGGCGTGCCGCCAATGTCTCGACCGACAGTGCTTCGAATGGCAATTTCGCAGTCATCCTCACCCTCCCGCTTAGGTGACTCCCATCATAGTGAAGCCATGGCGGTTGGTCCAAGCTAGGAAGCTCTCTGGCAATTGTCAATCGTGTTGACAATTGCCGGGACAGCCCCTAGCGTCACGGTCAGGGAGGAACGAATGGGCAATGATGCCGTGTTCCGCGTGGACGGCCTGAGGAAGTCCTTCGGCCATATCGAGGTGCTTGGCGGCGTCTCGCTCGATTTGCATGCCGGCGAAGTAACCGTGCTGATGGGCGCCAACGGCGCCGGAAAATCCACCCTGGTCAAGATCATCAGCGGCGTCTACGAGCGCGGTGGCGGCACGATGAGCCTCGCCGGCCAGGACTTCGCGCTCCAAGACTTCGCGCCAAAAACGCCGGCGGAGGCGATCCGCGCCGGCGTCGTCACCGTTCACCAGAACATCAATGACGGGGTCGTCGCCGACCTCGACGTCGCCACCAATTTGACGCTGGACAGGCTGAGCGGCAGCGGCGCGCCGACCCTGTTCAATCCGGGCCGGGTGCGCCGCGAGGCAAAAGCGGTCGCCGACCGCATGGGACTGACGATCGACCTGAAAGCCAGGATCAGCGATCTCTCGCTGGCCGACCGCCAGATGGTGGCGATTGCCCGCGCCATGGCGCACCAGCCGAAAGTGCTGATCCTCGACGAGCCGACCTCCTCTTTGTCCAGCGCCGAGGCCGACCGGCTTTTCGCGCTGCTCGACAGGCTTCGCGAGCACGGTGTCGCGATCCTCTACATCTCGCACCGCATGTCCGACATCAGGCGGCTTGCCGACCGGATCGTCTCGATGCGCGACGGCGTCATCTCAGGTGTTTTCGACCGCAAGCCACTCGACTATGAGGGCGCGGTCAACGCCATGCTCGGCCGCAAGATCCACCTCGACCGGATCGTCGCCAGGAACTCGGCCAAGCCTGTCCTGACGATCGACAGATTGCGCATTGTAGACGGTTCCAGGCCGATCTCGCTGACGCTCGGCGACGGTGAGGTCGTTGCCATCACCGGCCTCGTCGGCGTCGGCAAGACGGCGCTCGCTGAGACGCTGTTTGGCGTGCGCAAGCCGCTGTCCGGGACCATGGTGCTGAACGGGAAACCTTACGCACCGGGTTCGACGGGCGAGGCGATCGCCGCCGGCGTGTTTCTTGTCGCCAAGGACCGGGGCGAAAACGGCATCGTCGGCGACTTCAACATCCAGGAAAATATTAGTCTCCCGTTCCACAAGCGGATGTCGCGTCTCGGCGTGCTCAAGCGCCGCATCGAGCGCGCCACCGCCCGCCAGCAAATCCAGGAGTTGGGCATCGTCTGCCGCTCGGAGAAGGACGAGATGTCCGCCCTGTCCGGCGGCAACCAGCAGAAGGTGATGGTCGCCCGCTGGATGTCGCAGGCAGCAAGACTGTTCATTCTGGACGAGCCGTTCCAGGGCGTCGACATTTCGGCCAGGCGCGATATCGCGGCCAAGCTGCGGGCGAGCGCGAACGGCCGTGCGACGCTGCTGTTCGTTACTGAGCTCGACGAGGCGCTGGAGACCGCCGACCGCATCCTGGTGATGTCGGAGCAGACGATCGTTGGCGAGCATCGCAACGCCGACATCGACCTTGAGCGTCTGCTGGCCGAAGTGGCGGGCGGGCCGTCGCAGAGCGCGGCCTGAGAGCGGGCAGATGGTGAGAATTGGAATGGAGAGGGCATGAGTTCGGGTTGGATTGAGATGGCAGCCGCGCGCGACCTTGCCATCCGCTACGGGTTCATCGTTTTGCTGTTTGGGTTGATCGCCTATTTCGCGATCGCCGCCGGCGGCTTCGTCTCGCCGCAAAGTGCCGTCTTCATCTTCCAGTCGGTCGCCATCACCGGCGTGCTGGCGCTTGGCGTCACCGCCACTCTGGTCGTCGGCGGCTTCGACCTGTCGATAGGCTCGGTCGCCACCAGCGCCATGATGGCGGCAGCCTATGTCATGGTGGTGCTGGAGCAGAACGCCGTCGTCGCGGTTATCGCCTGTCTCGCGATCGGTGTCATCGTCGGCCTCATCAATGGCTGGCTGATCGTCTATATGCGCGTGCCGGACCTTCTGGCGACACTAGGCATGATGTTCCTGCTCGTCGGCTTGCAGCGCATCCCGACCGAAGGCCGCTCGATCGCCACCGGCATGACGATGCCCGATGGCTCGGTGGCCAACGGCACATTCAGCGCCGCCTTCCTGGCGCTTGGCCGCCACCGCTTCGATTTCTTCATCCCCAACCTCATTCCCGTTTCGGTCGTCGTCCTGCTCGTGCTTGCAGTGCTGATCTGGTTCTTTCTCGAATACACCCGTTTCGGCCGCATGATGTACGCGGTCGGCAGCAACGAGCGGGCTGCCGAGCTCGCTGGCGCGCCTGTCAAGGCATACAAAATCTGGGCCTACGTTATTTCAGGAGTTTTTGCTTCGATCGGCGGCATTTTGCTCGCTGCCCGGCTTGGACGCGGTGACATCGCCTCGGGTAATAATCTCCTGCTCGACGCTGTCGCCGCGGCGCTCATCGGCTACGCGGTCCTCGGGGCCGCCAAGCCGAACGCCTTCGGCACGGCCGTCGGTGCGGTGTTTGTCGGCGTGCTGCTGCAGGGCCTGACGATGATGAACGCGCCCTACTACACGCAGGATTTCATCAAGGGCGTGGTTCTCGTGGTTGCCCTTGTCTTCACCTTCGCCCTTTCCGGCAGGGGCAAGAGGTAGGATTTCGACAGATAGGATTTCGACCGGCTGAAATTTGAGTTCAACAAGTGGAGGAAGAAACATGAAGATCACAAGAAGACTATTGGGGGCGGCAGCGCTTGGGCTTGCCGGCGCCGCGCTGCTTATGCAGGTGCCGGCGATGGCGCAGGATAAGCCGGCGCCGTTCGACAAGCCCGGCGCCGTCAAGATCGCGCTGGTCCGCTATCTCTCGACTGGTGACTTCTTCCAGGCCTATCTGTCCGGTGTCGAAGCGCAGGCCAAGGCGCTTGGCGTCGATCTGCGCGTCCTCGACAGCCGTCAGGATGCCGCCCTTCAGGCAGACATGGTCGACCAGGCCATTGCGCTTGGCGTCCAGGGCATCATCATCCAGCACGGCCTGACGGAATCGATGAAGGAAGCCGCCCAGCGCGCGGTCGACGCCGGCATCAAGGTCGTCGCTTTCGACGTCAATGTCGAAAACCCCAAAATCCCGCAGATCGAGCAGTCCGACCGCGATCTGGCGCGCCTCGCGCTCGAACAGGCGATCAAGGACAATGGCGAGAGCTGGAAAGCCGGCTATGTCTATGTCGCCGGCATCGCGCCGCTCGACCGCCGCAACGAGACCTGGGTCGACTTCAAGAAGAAATATGCGGGCATCAACGAGGCGGCGATGTTCGGCACGCTCGACAATCCGATCGCCAATTCCGTCGCCAACCAGGCTCGCTCGGTGCTGTCGGCCAACCCCGACATCAAGGTGATGTTTGCGCCCTATGATGAATTCGCCAAGGGCGTGAAGATCGCCGTCGACGAGGCCGGTCTGTCCCAGGACATCAAGATCTATTCGGCCGACATCTCGACCTCCGACATCGCCGCGATGCGCGAGCCCGACAGCGCCTGGGCGGCAACCGCCGCCACCAATCCGGCCGTCGTCGGCCAGGTCTCGGTGCGCGCGCTGGCGCAGCTTTTGGCCGGCGAAGACCCCGGCCATAATGTCATCGTGCCGCCGACACTGATCACCCAAAAGGAGCTGATCGACAAGGACATCAAGAACATGGAAGACCTTTCGGCCAAGCTGCCGCAGTTCGCCCATGCCGATGTCGCTATGCCGGCCTGGATGCCGAACCCGAACGCCAAGTAGGTTTCGATCTCAGGCAGAAGAAAAGAGCGGCTTTCGGGCCGCTCTTTTTGCGTCTGGACTGTTCTTGAGCCTACCTCAACGCCGCCGCGATGTTGCCGCCATCCACCGTCGTCACATCGGCGGTGGTTCGCTCGGCCAACGCATGATGCAGGAACGCTTGGGCCACGTCTTCGGCCGTCACTTCCTGCCCAAGCAGGTTGCCCGCCATGTACTCCTTCTCCGATACGCCGCGCGCGCCCGAGCGGCTGGCGATCATGGCGTCGGTCAGCAACCCCGAACGAATACGATCGGCATTGACGGCATTGGAGCGGATGCCATGCGCGCCGTAGTCGAGCGCATATTGCCTGGAGAGGAAAAGCGTCGCCGCCTTGGGGATGCCATAGGCGCCGAACTTCGGACCCGGATTGATCGCCTGCTTGGAGGTGTTGAACAGGAGCACGCCGCCGGTGCCCTGTTCGAGCATGATGCGCACTGCGTTCTGGGCCGCCGACTGATGGGCGAAGAAATTGAGCTCGAAGCTCTTGCGCAAAGTGGCGTCGTCGAGCTCGCCGATCCTGCCTTCCCAAGCAGCACCCGCGTTGGAAACCAGGATGTCGAGGCCGCCGAAGACGGCGACCGCCTTGTCGAACGCAGCGCGCATCTGTGCCGGATCGGTGATGTCGGCGCCGATGCCGATCGAACTGTTGCCAGCCTTTTTTGCTGCCTCGGCAGCCCTTGACGCGTCGAGATCGACAACGACGGCATGGGCGCCATTATCGGCGAACAGCCTTGCGGTGGCGGCGCCAATTGCGCCGGCGCCGCCGGTGACCAGCACTACCTGGCCGGTTAGCGGCTTCGGCTTGTTGGAAGCGAGCTTGGCCTGTTCCAGCGACCAGTATTCGAGCGGGAACAGGTCGGCTTTGGACAGTGGACGGAAATCGCCGACCGCTTCGGCTCCGCGTACCGCCTCGATCCACATCTCACCGACGTCGGAGGCGATCTTCGCATCCTTCAGCGTGCGGCCATGGCCGAACATGCCGAGGCCCGGCACCAGCGTCAGCCGCGGCATCTGGTCGAGCATCGTGCGCTTCAGGTCATCGAGCGCGTCGTTGGTTTCGAAGTAGGCGCGATAGTCCTCGGCGAATTCCTCGACATGCTGGCGGATGGCGGATTTGTAGTCGCCGATCTTGTCCGCGTCGGGCGCCGGCAGCGCCATCGGTCCGGTCTTGATGCGGATCGACAGGTCGGGTGTCGATACGCCGCGCCCGGCATAGTCGGCAATCCTGGCCGAATTGATGAAATCGACGATCGCGTCCGAGGTGCGGAAGTCGCTGATCATGCGATCGAAGCGGCCATCGCCGCGCGCTACGGCCACCGCGCCGCGCAGCATCGGCGCAATGTCCGCGGGCTTGGCCAGCCTGGCTGGCAAGGTCGATTTTTCGGCAGGCGGCTTGCCATTCCTGGCGATGAAATCCTCGGCGACGTTCACATAATGGATCATCCGGTCGTAGGCCTGTTTGGCATCGTCGCCGAAGGTGAAAATGCCATGCTTGTCGAGGATGAGGCCTTCGACCGTCGGATCGGCGTCGAAGACATCGGCAGCCGCCTTCGCCAGATCGAAGCCCGGCATGATGTAGGGCACGTAACCCATCTTGCTGCCGAAGACCTTCTTGCTCAACGCCTTGCTGTCGTCCTGGTCGACGATAGCCAGAATGGCGGTCGAGTGCGTGTGGTCGACGAATTTGTGCGGCAGGAAGGCATGCAGCAGCGTCTCGACCGAAGGGTTCGGCGAAGACGGATCGATGAGGTTCGCCCGCTGCAGCGCGACCATATCTTCGTCGGAGAGCTTTCTGAGCGACCGTGCCTTGAGCAGGGCGCCGAGCTTGACCGCCGGCAGGCCTTGCGGCTCGATCACGCCCATGTCCCAGCCGCTGCCCTTGACGCAGAGCACGTCCCATTCGTCGCCGACGAGGTCGGTGGCCTTTGTCTTGCAGGAGGTGTTGCCGCCGCCATGCAGGACAAGCCGCGGTTCGCCGCCCAGAAGCCGCGTCGTGTAGACGCGCAGCGCCAGGTCGCGGGCCACACCCTTCTTTGCATAGTCGGCAACCAGCTTCTCCGCGTCGCCGTCATTCCATAGGTTCTTCATGTTCGCTTCGTCCGATTTCTCTTTTTGTTGTGAACAGGAACGCCGCGACGCTTTGATGACAATGCGCCCGCGGCGGAGTTTTGCGTATCTAGGCGACCTTTTCCGCTGCCGATCCGGCATGGTCGAGCAGCCGTCGCGCCATCCGTGCGCCGACCACCAGATGCGTGCACAGCCCACCCGCTATCGCCGCCATCAGCGGTCCGAACTTGCTGTCCTCCTGCACCACCACGAGGCGCTTTTCAATCTTGCGCAGCGATGACAGCTCTGCCGAAATGACCCGCCGGTTGTAGCTGCAGTCGAGCGCCTTGCCTTGCGCATCAATGATCTGGCCGGCGATGACGCCGGCAGCGCCGGCACGGCGCAGAACATCCATTTCGCTGGTAGTCAGCGCGCCGCATTTGACGACATGGCTGTCGGCGTCGACGGTGCCGACCGAGTACAGCGCCAGGTCGCATTCACTGATGCCCGACAATTGCTCGCGGATCACCGGCTCGGCGCGCAGGCCGCGTGCCAGTTCTTCCGTGGTCAGCACCAGCGGCGCATAGAAGTTGAGCCCCTGGGCGTTGAGCCGGCGCGCGATTTCCATGGTGCATTGGTCGGGCCGGTAGGAATAGGGGGCGCCAAGATTGCCGCAGAGCTGCACCACCGTGACATCCTGCAGATCGGCATATGACATGATGTCGGCGATCGTATAGACGGTCCGCCCCCAGGCGACGCCGATCCGGTCACCCTTCTTGACCAGTTCGAGAAAGACGCTCGCTGCCAGCACAGCAATGTCGGTCGACGGATCGGCGACATGGCCGTTTTCCGGCGCAATCCAGACGGCATCGAGCTTCAACGCGTCTTCAAGCTTGCGTGCCAGGACATCGTCGGTGAAAAGCTGGGTCGAGGTCGAGATATTGACGATGCCGGTCTCGCGCGCCTTGCGCAGATACATGGCGACCGAGGCCCGGGAAATCTTGAGCTGGCTGGCCACCTGGTCCTGACGCAGGCCGTGGGCATAATAGAGCCACGCGGCCTTGTGAATAAGCTGTTCTGCCGGTCGGATCGCCATGCCATCTCCTTGCTGACATTATTCACGGCTCTCGACAAAAGTCAAATTGAGCGAGGGCAAACGATGCTCTTTCGTTTGCTTTATCTAGATCATCCTTGTGCCAAATGCGCTCTATCATGGCATCGTTGGTGGTGACGGGCGGAAAGCCTATGGATAGAAGATCTCGATGACGACGTTACGGGAGGACGGGATGGGCAATCCCTACGAACAGGATCTCGACAAGAATCCGGCCAACCACCAGCCGCTGACGCCGCTCAGCTATCTGGAGCGGGCGGCAAAGACCTTTCCCGACCATGTCGCCATCATCCATGGCCGCCAGCGCACGACCTATCGCGATTTCTGGCGGCGGTCGCTGAAGCTTGCCTCGGCGCTCTCCAAGCGCGGCATCGGCAAGGGCGACACCGTCACCGTCATGCTGTCCAACACGCCGGCGATGCTGGAAGCGCATTTCGGCGTGCCGATGACCAAGGCGGTGCTGCATTCGCTCAACACCCGCCTCGACGCCGCGGTCATTGCCTTCCAGCTCGACCATGCCGAAACCAAGGTGCTGATCGTCGACCGCGAATTCGCAAATGTCGTCAGCGAGGCGCTGGCGCTGGCCAAGGTAAAACCGCTGGTCGTCGACTATGACGATCCCGAATACGCCACTGACGCCCCCTATCCCAAGGGCGAGCGGATCGGCACGCTCGACTACGAGGACTTTGTCGCGGGTGGCGACGAGGATTTCGCCTGGTCGATGCCAGACGACGAATGGGATGCTATTGCGCTCAACTACACGTCCGGCACGACAGGCAATCCGAAGGGCGTGGTCTATCACCATCGCGGTGCAGCGCTGATGGCCTACGCCAACACCATCCATGCCGGCATGGGCAAGCATGCGGTGTATCTGTGGACGCTGCCGATGTTCCACTGCAATGGCTGGTGCTTTCCATGGACGCTGGCCTTGCAGGCCGGCACCCATGTCTGCCTGCGATGGGTGCGGCCAAAGCCGATCTACGACGCCATCGCCGATCACGGCGTCACTCATCTGTGCGGCGCGCCGGTCGTCATGTCGGTGCTGATCAATGCTGGGGAGGAGGACAAGCGGCAATTTCCGCAGACGGTCACCTTCAACACGGCCGCGGCACCGCCGCCGGAAGCGGTGCTGTCGGGCATGGCTGATGCGGGCTTTGCGGTCGTCCACCTATATGGCCTGACCGAGACCTATGGCCCGGCCGTCGTCAACGAATGGCATGGCGAGTGGGACGGGCTCGAAAAGGGTCTCAGGGCGGCGAGGAAGGCCAGGCAAGGCGTGCGCTATGCCGCGCTCGAAGGCCTGACGGTGATGGACCCCGAGACGATGGAGGAGACGCCGGCCGACGGCGAGACGATCGGCGAGGTCATGTTCCGCGGCAACATCGTCATGAAGGGCTATCTCAAGAACCGCAAGGCGAGCGACGAGGCCTTCGCCGGCGGTTGGTTCCACTCGGGCGACCTCGGTGTCATGCATCCCGACGGCTACATCCAGCTCAAGGACCGCTCCAAGGACATCATCATTTCCGGCGGCGAGAACATCTCCTCGATCGAGGTCGAGGAGGCGCTCTACAAGCACCCTGCCGTCGCCTCCTGCGGCGTCGTTGCCAGGCCCGACGACAAATGGGGCGAGGTGCCGGTCGCCTATGTCGAGCTGAAGCCGGGCAAGATGGCGACCGGGGCCGAGATCATCGATCACTGCCGCGCGCTGCTCGCCCGCTTCAAGGTGCCGAAAGCGGTGATCTTCGCCGAAATCCCGAAGACCTCGACCGGCAAGATCCAGAAGTTCCGGCTGAGGGAGATGGCCAAGGGAGCCTAGCCACGCGAAGAGCAAAAACATCACTCAGTGTCGGATCGAGTGCCTCCCGATCGTCCTCGATACAGAACCAACTCGACAGAAGAGGATCTGGCAGGAGGAGAATTCTAATGGAGAACATGGAGCGTGACGCCGAGGCATATATCCGGGCGCTGATCGAGCGTTGGGCGAACGCCGTGCAGCAGCAAGACCTTGAGACAATCATTGCAGACCACGCGACGGACCTTCTGATGTTCGATGTCCCACCCCCGAACGAACTCAGTGGAATTGAGGCCTACCGGGATAGTTGGGGTCCGTTCTTCGAGCACTTCAAGCAAGGCGGCGTTTTCGCGATCGAGCGGCTGGATGTCACGGCGGGAGACCGGGTCGCTTTTGCGACCGCATTGCTGCGGTGCGGCACCAGGGAAGAGCTTGAAAGGGACCCGGCAACCCGCCTCCGGCTTACCGTCGGACTGCGGAAGGAAGGTGACCTTTGGATCATCGCTCACGAGCATCACTCATACCCTTATAAGCCGGACTGACAGCGCATCGGGTAATCGAGCGACCGTGACAGCGGCGGCGATTGGCCAGCCGCTAGGGGCAAGGGATAAATTTACGGCGCGGGCGGTGCAATTGGCAGTTGGAGGAGGAAACTCATGCCGGTTCTCAGAACATCAGAGCCTGAAGGTCAAGACGGGACCCTTTCTCGGCCATGGGCGCGAAAAGCCGCCGCGGTCAGGACAGCCGGGCGGATCGTCGCCCTGACCGGGGTCATACTGCCGCTTCTCATGATCGGCGGGATGAAGTTCACGGCTGTTGAGATCGAGGCGTTGAGGCCGCTAATCGGCGGCACGCCTTGGCTCGCCTGGATGTATCCGGTATTTGGTGAAGCCGGTGCTTCTTACGTGCTTGGCGTCGTCGAGATTGCGACCGCGCTTCTGCTGATTGCGTCCCCCTGGTCGGTGCGCGCCGGTGTGGCCGGCGGGGCATTGGCCGCCCTGATTTTCCTGGTCACCTGTTCGATCATGGTTGCCCTGCCGATCTGGGAGCCTACGCTGGGCTTTCCCGCGCTCGGTCCCGCCGGTCAGTTCCTGATCAAGGACATTGCGCTGCTCGGCATCGCGCTTGTCATACTGGGCGAAGGCCTGAACAGATTAAACAGATCGGCTACCTAAGCGAATCCAGTCGAAGACGAGTGGCTTCGACTAGATCGAAAATGCCCCGCTCGCCACTACAATGCCGCGCCCAGAAATGCTCACTGAGCCGGCATCTACATCGACCTCAATGATGCTGGTACGTCCGAGAGCCGTGCCTTGCTCGATCTTGATTACACCGGGCTGTGCAAGACCGTGTGCAACGAGATGTGCGGCGAGCGGACCAGCCGCCGTACCGGTTGCCGGATCCTCAGAAATGCCGACGGTCGGGTTGAAAAAGCGTGCATACGCCGTGGTTCCGGGTTGTAGCGGATCGAGCGAGAAGACGTAGCAGCCTTCCCCGCCGACCTCGTCGAGCAGGTCGAAAAGCTGTTTAGCATCAGGCAAAATCCGGTCGACGGCTTCGCGATCGCGGATTGGCACCAGGAGATGGGCGGCTCCAGTCGAGATCACTTGGCAAGGCACGATATCAGCCACTATTTCTTCGGTACGAAGGCCGAGTGCGGTGGCAAGAGCGCCAAGGTTTGAGAGCTGCCGGCCGGCCAGTGGGGCCTCTTGCTGCATAATGATCTTTTCGAGCCGTCCTTGGCTCTGCCAGATCGCCAACGGATATACCAAGTCGCCGATCTGTTGGTGGAACCATGTTGGGCCATCGCCCAGATCGAGCCGCCCTGCTGCAGCGAGCCACCACCAAGCCCCTAACGTGTTGTGGCCGCCTGCACCGAAAACCTCTACGCCCTTCGGCGTGAAAGAGCGCAACCTCCAGTCGGCGTTCGCCCGGGTCGCCGGTAAGACAAAGGTGGTCTCGGACTGGTTGAACTCACGTGCAATGTTCTGCATGAGCTCAAGCGCCAACTCGGCGCCGCCGTCAACCACCGCCAGTGAATTGCCCGTCAGCGGCTCTACCGCGAAGACATCGACGAAATGAAATGGGATTGTTCTGCTCATGTTTCCTCCGATGACCGCAATTGGGCTAGCGAAGATGCGTGAGCACGTTGAGCAGCTTTCCGGTCGGGTCGGCAATGAAGAAACGTCTCACGCCCCACGGTTCGTCGGTCAAATCGTAGACCACTCTGCAACCGATCTCTTTTGCGCGAAGATACACCTCGTCCACATTGTCGACCTCGATCGACAGATCGGGCACGGGGGTGCCTGAGCCGCCCTCGCTGGCGATGCTGATCTGAGGGATGGTTGTTTCGCGGGACGCCAGCGTGACCAGCCACCCGTGATCCATGACGGCGTCGAGCCCGAACAGGTCGGAATAGAACTTCCGAACATCCGGAATGCTGTCTGTTGCGATATTCGTGACGATGCGCAGCACGGTCATCCCATGATCTCCTTTCCGCGGCATCGGATGACAATGCATAGTTCCGCGGGCTCAGCATAGATGGCGAGGGGCCCGTGCACTGCCCGCAGCAGGCTTCATTAACGCTGTTCACGCCGAGTGGTGTCAACAGATGTCACCAGTCGCCCAAGACCGATAATGTCACGTGTTGACATTCCGTCGATTTCGAATTACGAGTGACGAAATTCAAAATTCGTCATTCGTAATGAGCTGATGAAACAAGATGTATGATACTCTCGATACGACGGCCGACCTAGTCCGGCAGGAGAATGTCGCGCGCATCCTGGATTGCGCGGAGCGACTGTTCCGCCACTACGGCTACGGCAAGACCAATGTCGCCGACATAGCGCGCGAACTCGGCATGTCGACGGCCAATATCTACCGTTTCTTCGCCTCCAAGGTCGAGATCCACCAGGCCGTTTGCGGCCGCATGCTCGCTACCTGCTACCAACTGACCTACGACGCCTGCCATAGTCCCGGAACCGCCAGCGAAAAGCTTCGCCGCTACGCGCAAACCCACTATCAGTGGACCCGTGACACCATGCTCGACCAGGAGAAGGTGCACGAGATGGTCGTCGTTGCCATCGAACGCGATTGGCATGTCATCGAGAAGCACATCGACCGGATCCGCAGCCTGGTGGCGGAGGTGATCAGCGACGGGATCGCAGCCGGCGAGTTTGCCGACCAGGATCCGGAAGTCGCTTCGCGGTGCTTCGGCGCAGCTATCATCACCCTCTGTCACCCGCAGATGGTCGCCCAGTGCCTTGCCAAAGAGAACCGGGCAATGCCGGACGATCTTATCGAGTTTGCGATCAGGGCCTTGAAGAAATGACCGGCGGCGTCCGTCGGTCCTCGACAATTCATCTCCAGTTCGGGAGTACGCAAGTGCCTTTGTCCAAATCCATCATGAACAGGCTGTCGGCCGTCGGTCCGGCTCTGGTCGTCGTCGCGGCGTTCGGGCTCGCCGGCTGCTCGCAAGAAAAAGTGGAAGTCAAGGACATCATTCGGCCGGTCAAGGTCGTCGAGATCGCCAAGGCCAACGATACCCGTGAGCTTTCCTACTCCGGATCGGTGCGCGCCCGCACCGAGATGAATCTCGGGTTCCGCATCAACGGCAAGATCACCGAGCGCCTGGTCGACATCGGCCAGCGCGTGAAGCCGGGCGACGTTCTGGCCCGCATCGATCCCGCCGACTATGACCTTTCGGTCAACAGCGCCGAGGCCAGCCTCGAGGCCGCCGAGCGGCAGGTCGAGACAACAGGCCTTGCCCGTCGTCGTGCCGAACAGTTGTTTGCCAAGAACTTCGCGTCGAAATCGCAGCTCGAACAGGCAACGCTCAGCTATGACCAGGCGGTCGCCACCCGGAATTCCGCCCGCTCAACGCTTGACCAGGCGAAAAACCAGGTCCTCTACACCGACCTCAAGGCGGACAGGAACGGCATCGTCACATCAGTCGCCGCCGATGTCGGTCAGGTGGTCGGCTCCGGCACACCGGTTGTGACCGTTGCCGTCGATGGCGAAAAGGAAGTGCTGATCGCCGTTCCGGAAATGGATATCGCCCAGTTCAAGCCGGGCAAGGACGTCAAGGCAGGCTTCTGGTCGGATGATGCGCTGACGCTCGACGGCAAGGTCCGCGAAGTCGCCGGCAGCGCCGATCAGCAGTCGCGTACCTTTGCCGTCCGCGTCAGCCTGCCCAACGATCCGCGCGTGCTTCTCGGCATGACCGCGAACATCGAAGCTTCGGCGGCCAACAACCGCCCACAAAGCGTATCGGTCCCGTTGAGCGCGCTGGCGCAGAAGGATGGCCAGCAGATCGTCTGGACCGTGGATCGCAACCGCGAGACCGTCCACGCGCGTCCGGTCAAGGTCGCCGAGTTCACCGCCGACGGCGTGCATGTTGCCGAAGGATTGAAACCCGGCGACGTCGTCGTTGCGGCGGGCACACAATTCATGACCGAGAATCTGAAGGTCAAGCTGACCGGCGATGCGGTGCAACAGTCCGCATCTGCGGACGATGATGGCGACGCCGCCAAGCGCGTGCGCTGACGGCCAAGAATAAAACGGCTTTTCCTCGCATCGGCGCAAGCCGCGAGGTCAAGCGGTTCATGGTTTCCGGGCGGCAGGTGCCCGATTGTCGAGACGTCGGGTCGATGTAACCCCCACATCGATCCTCGCGTCCCACCGCGATGAGTGTCTCTCCGCTCGGAAAGCCTCGCCGCCCGGAAGCCAGCATTAGAAGTTCCGTGGGCATGCCACGTGCGTGCGCTGACGATCAGACAAATGGACTGGCGCTATGACCACCGACACCAATGAAAAGCGGCCCTTCAACCTTTCGCGCTGGGCAATCGGGCATCCGAGCATTGCGCGGTTCCTGTTCGGCCTGATCATCGTTGCCGGCGCGCTCGGCCTGATGCGCATGGGCCAGAAGGAAGACCCGGATTTCACCTTCCGCGTCATGGTCGTCCAGGCTGTCTGGCCGGGTGCCTCGATCCAGGACATGGAGGACCAGGTCGTCAACAAGATCGAGCGCAAGCTGCAGGAAACGCCGCATCTCGATTTTGTCCGTTCCTACACACGCGCCGGCAGCGCCATAATCACCTTGCAGGTGGAAGGCGACACCAACCCCGCGCAGGTCGCGGATGCCTTCTACCAGGTGCGCAAGAAGGTCGGCGACATCGCCAACGAGCTGCCTCAGGGGCTGCTCGGGCCCTACTTCAACGATGAGTTCGGCGACACTTTCATCACTTTGCATTCGATCAGCGGCGACGGCTACAGCTATCCCGAGCTGAAGAAATTAGCCATTCAGGCGCGTGACATGCTGCTGACGACGCCCGGCGTCGAGAAGGCCGTGATCATCGGCGACCAGCCGGAAAAACTCTATATCGACGTTTCGTCCAAGGCGCTTGCCGAGCGCGGCCTGACGCTCACCGACCTGCAGAACGCGATCAAGGGCCAGAACAATGTCGATCCGGCGGGCTCGGTCGATACCGGCACGAACTCAGTGCGCATTTCGGTCGAGGGCGACGTGACCAAGGCGGCCGATATCCGCGAACTTCGCCTGCGCGCCGGCAACCAGGTGACCCGCCTGGGCGACATCGCCACCGTGACCTCCGGCCTCGAGGATCCCTATCAGCGCAAATACCGCTACAACGGCCACGACAGCGTCCAGGTCGGTGTGGTCATGGCCAAAGGCTTCAATGTCACCGATGTCGGCAAGGACGTCGAAGCGACCTACCACCGCTTCGAAGAGGCGCTGCCTTACGGCGTTTCGGTCGATCAGATCGCCGACCAGCCGGAAGTCGTGCGGGAAGCGGTAGGTGAGTTCATGAAGGCGCTTGGCGAGGCGCTGCTGATCGTGCTTGTCGTCTCGTTCCTGACGATCGGCTGGCGCTCGGGCCTGGTGATCGCGATCACCATTCCGCTCGTCCTGGCCGCGACCTTCGCCATCATGTACGAGATCGGCATCGACCTGCAGCGCATTTCGCTCGGCGCGCTGATCATAGCGCTCGGCCTGCTCGTCGACGACGCGATGATCGTCGTCGAAATGATGGAACGCAAGCTCGAGGAAGGACTGGTCAAGGTCGAGGCGGCGAGCTTCGCCTATACCTCGACGGCCTTCCCGATGCTGACCGGAACGCTGATCACCACCGCCGGCTTCATCCCGGTCGGCTTCGCCGCCTCGACGGCCGGTGAGTATGTGCGCACGCTGTTTTATGTCGTCGGCATCGCGCTGGTCGTGTCCTGGTTCGTGGCGGTCTATTTCACGCCGTGGCTCGGCAACATGATCCTCAAGCAGCGAAAGCACGCCGGCAACCATCACGATGTCTTCGACACGCGCTTCTATCGCCGGCTTCGCGCCACCGTCAGCTGGTCCGTGCGCCACCGCATCATCGTGCTGGTTATGACACTGGTGACCTTCGCAACCAGTCTTTGGGCATTCCAGTTCATCCCGCAGAATTTCTTCCCACAGTCGTCGCGTCCGGAAATCCTTGTCGACCTCTGGCTGCCGGAAGGCACCAGCATCAAGGAAGTCGAGACGCAGGCCAAGGCGCTCGAAACCAGGATGATGGACGACAAGGACAAGCGCTTCATCGCCACCTATATCGGTGAGGGCGCGCCGCGCTTCTTCCTGCCGCTCGACCAGCAGCTTCGCAATCCGAATTTTGCCCAGCTTCTGGTGATGGCCAATGACGAACCGGCCCGCGAACGGCTGATCGTCAAGCTGCGCACCATTCTGGCCGAGGATTTCCCGTCGATCCGCGCCAAGGTCGACCGCCTGTTCCTCGGGCCGCCCACGGGCTGGCCGGTGCAGATGCGCGTCATGGGCCCGGATCGCCAGGAGGTGCGCCGCATCGCCGACGAGGTGAAGGCGAAGTTCCAGGCAAATCCGCTGCTCGGCGCCGTCCACGACGACTGGCTGGAGCCGGTGCCGGAGATGAAGCTGGTGATCGACCAGGATCGCGCGCGTGCGCTCGGCGTCTCCTCGCAACGCATCCGCCAGATGCTGCAGGCAACCATGTCGGGAGCGCCGCTCGATGATTTCCGGGACGGCGAGGAGACCGTTTCGATCGTCGCCCGCGAACCGGAGGCGAGCCGTCACCTGCTGTCGGCGGTCGACTCCGTTTCTATCCCGACGGATTTCGGTGGCTTCGTGCCGCTGTCGCAGGTCGCCAAGGTCGTGCCGGGGCTGGAGCAAGGCGTCGAATGGCGGCGCGACCGCCTGCCGACCATCAGCGTGCGTGCCACGCTGCCGGATGGCGTGCAGTCGAACGATGTCGTGATGAAGATGTACAGCGAGATGCAAGGCCTGCGCGACGGCCTCGCACCCGGCTACAACATCGAGATCCAGGGCGGCGCCGAAGATTCGGCCGAAAGCCAGGCCTCGATTGCTGCGAAAGCTCCAATCATGCTGGCCGTCATCGTCGTGCTGCTGATGATCCAGCTGCAGCATTTCGGCAAGGCGATGCTGGTGCTGGCGACCGGTCCGCTCGGCATCATCGGTGCAGCGGCAGCACTTTTGATCAGTGGCGCGCCTTTCGGCTTCGTTGCCATCCTTGGCGTGATTGCGCTGCTTGGCATCATCATGCGCAACTCGATCATCCTGGTCGACCAGATCGATCAGGATATAGCGGCCGGCATGGAACGCTCGGAGGCGATCATCGGCTCGGCGGTCCGCCGCTTCCGGCCGATCATGCTGACGGCGTTGACCGCGGTCCTGGCGCTGATCCCGATTTCGCGCGGCGTGTTCTGGGGTCCGCTCGCCTACGCCATGATGGGCGGCATTCTCGTCGCCACGGTGCTTACCATCCTCGTGCTTCCGGCAGCCTATGCCTTGTTCTTCGGCAGGGAGAGCAAGAAGGCCAAGGACGTGGAGCAGGCGGCCGAGCCGGAGCTGGCAGACAACGACGACAGGCCGCGACTGCCTCTGGCCGCCGAATAGAGTGGCGGCCGAATAGAGCTGTTGGCAGATGTGATATCCAGGGGTTAAATCCGCCCACCGGCAGGAGCGCTGGAGGAGGACGTCATGACCATAGCTCAGACACCGGTGTCACTGCGCCGGCCGATCGACGGACGCCATCGCCAGATGTTCGTCGATGGCGCCTGGGTCGACGCCCGCACGGGCCGCACCATGGAAACCCGCAATCCTGCGACCGGCGCGGTCATTGCCACGGTGCCGCGCAGCGATCGCCAGGATATCGAGCTGGCGGTGGCCGCGGCGCGCAAGGCCTTCGACGGGCCGTGGAGCCGGTTCAAGCCCTATGAGCGGCAGGTGCTGCTCCTCAAGATCGCCGACCTCTTCGAAAAACATTGGGAGGAGATCAGCCGCTCGGACACGACCGACATGGGCATGCCGATCGTGCGCACCCGCGCCAACCGCAACCGTGTCATCGGCA
Source organism: Mesorhizobium sp. M6A.T.Ce.TU.016.01.1.1 (assembly GCF_003997065.1). Taxonomy (NCBI): domain Bacteria; kingdom Pseudomonadati; phylum Pseudomonadota; class Alphaproteobacteria; order Hyphomicrobiales; family Phyllobacteriaceae; genus Mesorhizobium; species Mesorhizobium sp. M6A.T.Ce.TU.016.01.1.1. The sequence goes on from NZ_RZTJ01000003.1 coordinate 431,910, forward strand.
TGCTGCGCTATTACGCCGGCATGGCGACGTCCCTGCATGGCGAGACGATCGAGAACTCGCTGCCGGGCGAGATCGTCTCCTTCACCCGCAAGGAGCCGGTCGGCGTCGTCGGCGCCATCATCCCCTGGAACGCGCCGACGGCCGCATCAATCTGGAAGATCGGGCCGGCGCTGGCCACCGGCTGCACGGTGGTGCTGAAACCTTCCGAGGAAGCGCCGCTGACGCCGCTGCTGATCGCCGACATCATGAACGAGGCCGGCGTTCCGCCAGGCGTCGTCAACATCGTGACCGGCACCGGCGCCGAGGCAGGGGCCGCACTCGCCGAGCATATGGGCGTCGACAAGATCGTCTTCACCGGCTCGACGGCGACCGGCCAGTCGATCGTCCGGGCGTCGGCCGGCAACCTCAAGCGGGTCTCGCTGGAGCTTGGCGGCAAGTCGCCGGTCATCGTCTGCGCCGACGCCGATCTCGACAGAGCGGTGCCCGTGGCGGCGATGTCGGTGTTCGCCAATTCCGGCCAGATCTGCATCGCCGGGTCGCGCCTGTTCGTCGAACGCTCCATCCATGACGAGTTCGTCGAACGGCTGGCGGCCTATGCCAAGGGTCTCAAGATCGGCGACGGCATCGACCCGGCGACCGAGATCGGCCCGCTCGTCTCCGAAAAGCAGCTGCTACGGGTCACCGATTACCTCGAGGCCGGCACTGCGGAAGGGGCGACCCTCGTCACCGGCGGCACGCGCCTCGTGGAAGGCGCGCTTGCCGCCGGCAATTTCGTCGCGCCGACGGTCTTTGCCGGTGTCTCGGACGACATGAGGATCGCGCGCGAAGAAATCTTCGGACCGGTCATTTCGGCGCTGCCGTTCGATACGCTCGATGAGGCGATCGAGCGGGCCAACAACACGCCTTATGGTCTCGCGGCCGGGGTCTTCACCCAGAACGTTGCCACAGCGCACCAGCTTGCGCGGAAAATTCGCGCCGGCTCGGTCTGGGTGAACACCTACCACGCCATCGATCCGGCCGTGCCGTTCGGCGGCTACAAGATGAGCGGTTACGGCCGTGAGGGCGGCGCCGAGCACCTCGACGAGTATCTCAACACCAAGGGCGTGTTCATCAAGATCGACTGAACAGTCCGCCGAATAGGCCCTGAAACGAAAAACCCGCCTCGGGCGGCGGGTCATCGGTGCCAATCGGCACTACAGCGAAATCATTAGCATAACTGCCGGCACAAAGCAAGAACAAAGTATGCAAGGGATCGAGCGCATCGCGCGCTTGATCCCTTCAGGCGGGGTCAGATGACGAACAACCAGTTGGCGAGGAGCATCACCACCACGCCCGCGATCAGCGTCAAATAGGGCAGGATGCCCGCCTTTCTGACGGCGAGATCGGACGACGTCATGCCGAGATCAGCCAGCATGTGGTCGGGGAATTTGCCCTTGTCCTGGATGTAATGCCGGAAGCAGAACACTGGGATGATGAGGGCAGCCGTGATCAGCCCTGCCCACAGCGCCATCGGGTTCCAGATCTTTGCACCGGCGCCCATGAAGATCATGTTGACATAGGCAAGAACGGCACCGAGGCCAAGCAGCCAGCTCGGTGCCTTCCAAGGCCGCGCGATATGGCCGTTGTCGATGCGGTGGATCCATCCGGCGTTGAGGTTGAGGAAGTTGAAGATGATGTATCCGCAATTCGACACGGCGAGGATGAAGAAGAAGCTGGTCGCATCGGCCGAAGCGATGGCCAGCACGAACAGATTGAAGATGAGGTCGGTCCACATCGCCCGCGTCGGGGCGCCATGCTCGTTGACGTGGCTGAGATAGCGCGGCAGCCAGCCATCGACCGAGCCCTGATAGAGCGTGCGCGAGGACCCCGCCATCGCCGTCATGATGCACAGCACCAGTGCCAGGATCATCAGCATCACCAGAAGGCTATGGATCAGCTGTCCGCCGCCGACCATGCCGGCCAAGGCATCGGCAACACCGGAGCCATCGACGATCGGGGTCGCCAGCATGCCGTTCAAGCCGAGCACGCCCTGGAAGGTGAACGGCACCAGGATGAACAGCAGCATGCACAGCAGGCCGGAATAGAAGATCGCCTTGAAGGTGTCGGTGCCGGGATTCTTGAACTCCGACGTATAGCAGACGGCTGTCTCGAAACCGTAGGTCGACCAGGCGGCGATGAACATGCCGCCGAGAACGAGGGTCCAGCCAGCGATGTTCCACGCCCCGGGCTCCGGCGCGTAGGCGGCCGCCAGCGGCACCAGTGGCGAAAAATTCGCCCAGTCGATCTGGCCGGTGACGATCGGCACGACGCCGACGATCAGCATCGGAATGATCACGAACAGGCCGATATATTTCTGCACGTTGGCCGTGCCCAGGATGCCGCGATGCTGGATAGAGAAGATGATCAGCATCAGCACCGCGCCGATGAAGAATGTGGCGTTGAAGGTGAAGGAGACCGGACCCAGCGTGTGACCGTAGAGCGTCCAGTTGCGGATCGCCGGTGTGGCCGCCGCGCTCACCGCCGTGATGGCGTCGGCGGCACTCGTTCCGGCATTAGCCGCGATATAGGCGGCGACTTCCGGCGAGGTGCCGGTAAACAGCGGCACCGGCGCCAGCGCGTTGAGGATGTAGGCGGCGGCGATCGAGCAGCCGAGCGACAGCACCGGCGACCAGGCGAACCAGTTGCACCACACCGAAAGCGGCGCGATGAATTTGGAATAACGCAGCCAGGCGGTGGCGCCATAGATCGAGGCGCCGCCGGACTTGTTCGGAAACAGGCCGGCGATTTCCGCATAGGTGAACGATTGCAGGAAGCCCATGATCATGGACACTGTCCAGATTAGGAAGGCCAGCTTCCCGGTCGTGCCGGCAATGCCGCCGATCGAAAACAGCACAAGGGCGGGAACGCCGCTTGCCACCCAGAAGGCACCGCGCCAATCGATGTTCCGGTGCAACTTCCCTTCGGCAGCCGGCACCAAGGCAGAGACTATCGTGCTCATTTACGTGAATTCCCCATTTTTGATGTTCCCCATCGGCGACGGCCGACACCTCGCGATGCGTCACCGACGCACGCGTTGAACGACCTCAGGCGTTTTCCGCTCAGTAGTATTTTTTTCTTAGCAGTGAAGATTGATCCGTCACGCTTTCACGTCAAGCATTTTGTGAAGCTGTGCACATCGCAGATGTGGAACACGCTCTTATCTTCTCCCCTTGCGGGAGAAGGTGGCCTCGCGAAGCGAGGTCGGATGAGGGGTGATCCAGCTTGGCACCGACAGCACTTCGTCCAACACCCCTCTTCCGTCTCGGCGCTGCGCGCCGATCCACCTTCTCCCACAGGGGGAGAAGGCAAGGGATGCTGCCGTCAGGAACGCGGTCTGATCTTTTGTGGGTCGTAATGGGCGAAGGCGACGACCCGCGCCGGCAGCCGCTTGCTGTGGCCGTCGAGCTTGCCGATCTCGACCCTGGTGCCGATGGCGGCATGGGTGACATCGAGCCTGGCCAGCGCGATGTTCTTGTTCAGCACCGGCGAACGCGTGCTCGAGGTGACCTCGCCGATCCGGGCGCGGCCGACATGGACGCAATCGCCATGGCCGACCGCGACATTGGCGTCGATGTCGAGGCCGACCAGCTTCTTCTGCGGGTTTTCCTTGCGCCGGATCAGCGCCTCGCGGCCGATGAAGTCGTCGGCCTTGGTCTTCAGCGGCACGGTGAAGCCGATGCCCGCCTCGAACGGATCGGTCTGGTCGGAAAATTCATAGCCGGCAAAGATCAACCCGGCCTCGATGCGCACCATGTCGAGCGCCTGCAGTCCCATCGGCTTCAGGCCGTGCGGCCGGCCGGCCTCCCAAATGGCGTCGAACACCTTTTCGGCATCGCGCGGATGGCACCAGATCTCGTAGCCGAGCTCGCCGGTGTAGCCGGTGCGCGAGACGACGACCGGAATGCCGTTGCCACCGCCGATCCGCGCGACGGCGAAACGGAACCATTCGAGCTCCTCTATCGATGGCTGCAACGGCGAGGTCCAGATGATCTCCTTGAGGATGTCGCGGCTCTTCGGCCCTTGCACCGCGACATTGTGCATCTGGTCGGTGGACGAGCGCACCAGCACGTTGAGGCCGAGGCTCATTGCCGTCTCGCGTAGCCATTCGCCGGAAAGATCGTCGCCGCCGACCCAGCGGAAATTGTCCCCGCCGAGCCTCAGCAGCGTGCCGTCGTCGATCATGCCACCATGCTCGTAGCACATGGCGGAATAGACGACCTGGCCGACACCGAGTTTCTTGACGTCGCGGGTCAGCGTGTATTGCAGGAGCGCTTCCGAATCCGGGCCGGTGACCTCGAATTTGCGCAGCGGCGACAGGTCCATGATCACCGCATCCTGCCGGCAGGCCCAGTATTCGGCGATAGCCCCTTCTTTGGCGAAGGAATTGGGCAGCCAATAGCCCTTGTACTCGACGAAGTTGCGGGTGTGCTTGGCAAAGCTCGAATGAAATGATGTCTCGCGGGTCATTTTCGGTTCCGAATCGGGCGTCATGCGTCTGGCGATCGCTCGCGAGAATTTGTGCTGGCCGGAATAGGTGCGCACATGGATGTCGGTCAGGTTCCAGCCATTGGCCGGCGTCGTGTCGTCGGGGCAGGCGGACGAGACGCAAACGATGTCGGTAAGCGCCCGCAGCAGCACATAGTCGCCCGGCCGCGACCATGGCTCGTCGGAAACCATGACGCCATGCGCGTCGATCGCCGTGTTGAAGAAGAAATTGATCGCCATCCAGCCCGCGCGGGGATTTACGCCCTTGTCCGAGAGCGCGCGGTTGAAGTTCTCCGAACAGTTGGGGTGACCGGGATAGCCGATGTCGTCGTAATATTTGGCCGCGCAAGCGAGCGCGAATGCATCATGCCGGCCGCACGTGTCCTGCACCACCTCGACCAGCGGCTCCATGTCCTGATCGTAGTATTTCGAATGCAGGCCGGGCATTGGATAGCTCGAACCCATCAGCGTGCGGGTCGTGGTCACGTCGAGCGGATGGTCGCGCCCCTTGTCGAGCTTGCGTGCCGAAAAACACTGGAAGTCGGTGCATTGGCGCCCGTCGACGTCGATGATCTGCAGATAGTCGCCCGCCTTGACGAAATAGGATTCCGCGGTCGCCGAATGGACGCGCAAATCGAGCACCGGATCGGCCAGCGGGTCGCCAAGCCGCGACTTCGCCGCCGGGCGAATGGTGGCGCGCCGCACGATGACGCTGAGCGGTGTCGCCGTGTCGTGGCCATCGACCAGCATTGGCCCGCCCGGCGCGGCGATCAGCATCGCGCCGTCGCGGGCGACGGTAAAACCCTGTTCGGTGCCGGCAGGAGTCGCGCCGCCGAAGACGCGAACCGCTTTTGCCTGATCAAGCTGCACCTGGCGTCGCTCGAGCCCCCGGCGCAACGACGCGAGGCTGTCGTCGCCATCGGCCAGCAGCGCCTTGATGCCGGCGGGATTGCTGTTCGATTTCTCACTGAGAATGCCGGGATCGGTCGCGCCGGTCTTGTCCCATGCCAGCAGTTCGCAGGCCTGCCCGCCTTCGACATTGCGCACGGTGATGGTGTCACCGGCCTCGATCTCGATGAGCACCGCGCCATTGCCTTGAACGAAATAGCGTTCCATGCCGGCCGGCAGCACGATCTGGCCGGGCCGCAGGACGAGGCTCGGCCGGGGCGGTCCGGCTGCGATGGCGGGGTAGGGCGACTGGCTCATCTCGACCCTGTGTTCTAGGAAATAAGTTTGCCTGTACGTGAAATTATTTTAGCGGCAAGAATAGGCTTGGAAGGCTGGATTTGGCAAGGCGAAGGTGGCGTTCCTACTCTTCCTTCTCCCCTTGTGGGAGAAGGTGGCCGAGCGAAGCTCGGTCGGATGAGGGGTGCTCCAGCTTGGCATCGACGGCACTCCGTCCAACACCCCTCATCCGTCTTGGCGCTACACGCCAATCCACCTTCTCCCACAAGGGGAGAAGGGAAGAGGCAGGCGCTACCCTAATTCCTCGGAATGCCCGACGTCGATACCATACTCGGCGGCAGCGTCGAGCATCGTGTGCCACAGGCTTTCGGCGAAGGTGGCAAACACCAGAAGGTTGAACACCGCCTGGCCATCCGGCCGGTCATTGCCGCGCCACAGATTGACGCTGGTGTGGTCGATCGAAGTCGCAGCGCCAGCACCGACTGGGAACGCCGCCGGGTGCAGATCGATCGACGAGAGCTTCGCCAGCATGGCGCGCGCCTTGGCACCCGAAACGCTGATCAGGGCGCGCGCATGCGACTGGTTCGACAGCGAAGCCGATTGCGAAAACGCCTGGCTCAGTGCCTCCAGCGTATGTCTTCCGCCCTTCGACAGAACGAAGAACTGATCCGGTCCCGACCACACGAGCACGGCGTCCGAAGCCTTGATCACCTTCGGTGTATCAGGCGCGGCAACCCCGAAACGGGCTTTGGCGGTGCTTGCCAGTTCCGCCCCTTTGCCACGCCGCGTCATCACCTGGACGAGGTCGAAATTGCGGATCTCGGTCAGCGAGACACCGGCATCACCGCGTGCACCATAGGCGCCCGCAACAAGCGCGTGCTCCAGCGGACTGCGAGCAGCCCAAGAAAATTCAGCCACGCTGACGCCCTCCATCCGGATCGTAGAAGACGGGATTGCACAGTTCGACGTCATAGTCTTCGCCGCGCAGCGGGTCATGCGCATGGACGATCTCGCCGATCCGCTCGCGGCCGCGCTCGACAAGCGCCAGCCCGATCCACTGGTCGAGCGATGGCGAGAAGCAGACCGAGGTGACATAGCCCTGGTCGTTGGCGGAACCCGGTATCTCGCCCTTCGGAATGATATGCGCGCCGGAGCGCAGGCGGCGCGCTCTGTTCGTCGGCTTGATGCCGACCACCACCTGTCGGTCCGGCGCGACCAGCGCTTCGCGTCCGGCCATGACGCGGCCGATGAAATCCTTCTTGGTCGACATCATCTTGCCGAGGCCGAGGTCGGCGGCGGTCGTGGTGCCGTTCAGTTCCGGCCCGGCGACATGGCCCTTTTCGATGCGCATGACGCCGAGCGCCTCGGTGCCATAGGGCGTCACGCCGAATTGTTTGCCGGCTAGCGTCAGATTGCGCACAAGCGCATCGCCGTAGCGGGCCGGAACGGAGATCTCGAACGCCATCTCACCGGAGAACGAGATGCGGAACAGCCGCGCCTTGATGCCGCCGCGCAGCGCCACTTCCCGCGCTCCCATGAACGGAAAGCCCTCGTTCGACAGATCCTCGGCGGGATCGACGATTTCCCGAAGCAGGTCCCGGGTTTTCGGCCCGGCGATCGAGAATTGCGCCCACTGGTCGGAGACAGAGGTCAGCTGCACGTCGAGCTCCGGAAACAGCACCTGCCGGCAGAATTCGAGATGCTGCATCACCGGCCCGGCCTTGGCAGTCGTGGTGGTCAGGAAATAATGATCCTCGGCCAACCGCGACGTGGTGCCGTCGTCATAGACCATGCCGTCCTCGCGCAGCATCAGCCCGTAGCGCGCTTTTCCCACAGCCAGACTGGAGAAGGTGTTGATGTAAACGCGGTCGAGGAAGGCGCCGGCATCCGCGCCGTGCACGTCGATCTTGCCGAGCGTCGAGACGTCGCAGAAGCCGACGCCGCCGCGCACCGCCTTGACCTCGCGGGTGACCGACTCCAGCCAGTCCTTTTCGCCGGCGCGCGGATACCACTGCGCGCGCTTCCACAGGCCGGTGTCGACGAAAACCGCACCCTGTTCGGCTGCCCAGTGATGCGACGGCGTCAGCCTTGTCGCATGGAAGTTCTCGTCGCGATGATGGCCGGCGAAGGCGCCGATGGCGACCGGCACATAGGGCGGACGGTAGATCGTCGTGCCGGTCTCGAGAATGGATTTGCCTGATACCGCCGCCATGATGGCGAGGCCGGCGACATTCGAGGTCTTGCCCTGGTCGGTAGCCATGCCGAGCGTCGTGTAGCGCTTCAGATGCTCGACCGATTCAAAGCCCTCGCGCTGCGCCAGTTCGATGTCCGAAGCGGTAACATCATGCTGGTAGTCGACAAAGGCTTTGCCTTTTCCGGCAACATGCCAGAGCGGCGTCAGCGAAAAAGCCTCGTCGTCGGCGACTGGTGGCGTGCCGGCATTGCCGCTACGCCCGGCGCCAGCTGCCGCAGCCGCACCGGCGGCAAACCCCTGGCGCAGGCAGGCACCGAGACCGAAGGCGCCGTTGGCAGCACCGGCAGCCACCATGCCCGGAGGGGCGCTGTCCGGCACGAAGGCCGATATATCGTCCTGCCATTTCGGCCGGCCGCGATGATAGGAGGTCAACCCGACCGCCGGGTTCCAGCCGCCGGAAACGGCAAGCCCGTCGGCTTCGACCTCGGCGCGTGCGCCGCCGGTGAGCGATACCGAGATTTTTCGGACACCGTCCTTCCCGCCATCGACGCCGTTGACGGATCCACTGAGCACCGGAAAGCCGGCTTTGGCGGCGAGAGCGCGATGCGCGTCGGACACGTCCGGCCGCGCATCGACGACCGCCGCGATCTGCAATCCGGCGCCAAGTGCCGCCTCGACCGTGCGCCAGCCATCCTCATTGTTGGTGAACAGCGCGATCCTCTTCGCAGGGGTTGCCGCATAGCGCTCGACATAGGTCCGCATTGCCGAAGCCATCATCACGCCGGGCGTGTCGTTGCCAGCAAAGACGATCGGCCGTTCGATGGCACCGGCGGCAACAATCGAGCGCTTTGCCACGATCCGCCACAGCCGCTGGCGCACCTGGTGTTCGGGCGGGGAGGGCAGGTGGTCGTTGACCCGCTCGATCGCGCCATAGGTGCCGCCATCATAGACGCCGAACAGCGTCGTGCGGCTCATTATGCAGACATCGGGCAGCGTCGTGAGCTCGGCCAGCGTGCGCGAAATCCATTCGGCCGCCGTCATGCCGTCGATCGTGCCGCCATCGGCAAGCAGGCGGCCGCCAAGCGCAAAATCTTCCTCGCACAGGATGACGCGGGCGCCGCTGCGCCCGGCGGCAAGCGCTGCCGCCAGCCCGGCCGGGCCGGAACCGGCGATCAGAACGTCGCAATACGCCCAGGCCTTGTCGTAATGGTCGGGATCGGCGACGCCAGCTGCGCGGCCAAGACCGGCGGCGCGGCGGATTGCCGGCTCGTAGATCGCTTCCCAGAATTTTGCCGGCCACATGAAGGTCTTGTAGTAAAAGCCGGCAATGAAGATCGGCGCGAACAGCTGGTTCACCGCCATCAGATCGTGGCGCAGCGACGGCCAGCGGTTCTGGCTGGCGGCTTCGAGACCATCGTAAAGCTCGGCCGTGGTCGCTTTGGTGTTTGGCTCGCGGCGCGCCCCCGTTCGCAGCTCGACCAAGGCGTTGGGCTCTTCCGAGCCAGCGGTCAGGATGCCGCGCGGCCGGTGGTATTTGAACGAGCGGCCGACCAGCTTGACGCCATTGGCAATCAGCGCCGAGGCAAGCGTGTCACCCTCGAAGCCGGCAAGGGTTTTGCCGTCGAAGCGAAAATTCAACGGTGCCGAACGATCGATAAGGCCGCCGCTCTCCAGCCGGTGTGTCTGTGCGCGACTGACCATCAGGCCCCAACCTTGGCGGCGCCGGCGCCTGCCGCCGGCTCGACCGACGAAATCTCGTGTGTCAGCGTGTTGCGGGTGATCTTCAGCCAGGCCCGGCAGCCGCCGCCATGATACCAATGCTCGGTCGTCTCGCCGGCAATGTTGTCGCGCAGATAGACGTAGTCGAAGACGTCGTCCTCCGAGGCGCCGGCCGCCGGACGCACCGGCTTGGCGTCGCCGAGATAGGTGAACTCGCCGAGTTCGCGTTCGCCGCAGAAGGGACAGACAATACGCATGTTTTCTGGACCGTCCTCAGTGCAGGTTCGGTTGGGCGCCGACGCCCTTTTCATCGATCATCGCGCCGCGCCGGAACCGGTCGAGGCGGAATCGCGCCGCCTCCTTGTGCGGTTCGTCGCGGGCCAGAAGATGGGCAAAGACAAGACCGGAGCCGGGCGTCGCCTTGAAGCCGCCATAGCACCAGCCGGCGTTGAGATAGAGTCCGTCCACCGGCGTCTTGTCGATGATCGGCGAGCCGTCCATCGACATGTCCATGATGCCACCCCATTGCCGCAACAGGCGCACGCGACCGATCATCGGCATGAGCGCCATGCCGCCCTCGCACACGTCTTCCATGACTGGCATGTTGCCGCGCTGGGCATAGGAATTGTAGCCGTCGATGTCGCCGCCGAAGACCAGCCCGCCCTTGTCGGACTGGCTGACGTAGAAATGGCCGGCGCCGAAGGTCATGACGTTGGGGATCAGCGGCTTGATCGCCTCGGAGACGAAGGCCTGCAGCACATGGCTTTCGATCGGCAGCCGCAGTCCAGCCATCGAAGCGACGCGCGACGAACTGCCGGCAACGGCCATGCCGACCTTGCCGGCGCCGATCTTGCCGCGCGTCGTCTCGACGCCGGTCACCTTGCCGTTGGCGTCACGCACAAAGCCGGACACTTCGCAATTCTGGATGATGTCGACGCCGAGCGCACTCGCCGCATGGGCATAGCCCCAGACGACGGCGTCATGCCGCGCCGTGCCGCCGCGCCGCTGCAACAGCCCGCCTTGCACGGGAAAGCGCGCATTGTCGAAGTTCAGGAATGGCATCATCTTCTTGACCGCGGCCAAGTCGAGCAGCTCGGCATCGATGCCGTTGATGCGCATGGTGTTGCCCCGACGCGCATAGGCGTCGCGCTGCGCGTCGGAATGATAGAGGTTGATGACGCCGCGCTGGCTGACCATCGTGTTGTAGTTGAGGTCTTGCTCCATGCGCTCCCACAGCTTCATCGACAGCTCATAGAAGCCGGTATTGCCGGGCAGCCCGTAATTGGAGCGGATGATGGTGGTGTTGCGGCCGGCATTGCCGGAGCCGATCCAGCCCTTTTCCAGCACGGCGACATTCCTGATGCCGTACTCGCTGGCCAGGAACCACGCCGTCGCCAGGCCGTGGCCACCGCCGCCGATGATCACCACGTCGTAATGATCCCTAGGGCTGGCATCGCGCCAGGTGCGCTGCCAGGTCTTGTGGCCGGAAAAGGCGGCGCGGGCGAGGGAGAAGATCGAGTATTTCATAAATCTATTCCGAGGTCGCTCGCGCCACGCAGGAGCTTTCTTGACGCATCGGATTCATCCGAAAACCGCTTCACGGTCCGATGCTCTAGATATCCAGCGTGTGGTCACGCTCCCACTGGGTGAAGTGGGAAGCATAGGAATTCCATTCCTGGTGCTTGAGCTTTAGGTAAGCCGACGAGAATTCCTCCCCCAGCGCCGCCTTGAGCGATTTGTCGTTGTCGAACTCGCGCAATGCATCGAGCAGGTTGAGCGGCAGCTTCGGCGCGCCCTCCACCGTGTGTCCGAACTGGTACATGTCGATGTCGTAGCGCCTGCCGGGATCGGCCTGCGAGCGAATGCCGTCGAGGCCGGCGGCGATGATGACAGCCTGCAGCAGATAAGGGTTTGCCGCGCCGTCGGGCAGGCGCAGCTCGAAGCGGCCGGGGCCGGGCACGCGCACCATGTGGGTGCGGTTGTTGCCGGTCCAGGTCACCGAGTTGGGCGCCCAGGTCGCGCCCGAAACGGTGCGCGGCGCGTTGATGCGCTTGTAGGAATTGACCGTCGGGTTGGTGATCGCGGCAAGTGCCGAGGCATGCTTCATGATGCCGCCAAGGAAATTCTTGCCCTTCGCCGACAGGCCGAGCTCCATGGCATTGTCGGCAAAGACATTGGTCTTGCCGTCCTTGTCCCACACCGAAATGTGCGCGTGGCAACCATTGCCGGTCAGGCCGGGGAATGGCTTCGGCATGAAGGTCGCGCGCAGGCCGTGCTTTTCGGCAACGGACCTCACCATGAACTTGAAGAAGGAATGCTTGTCGGCGGTCGCCAGCGCATCGTCGAAAGCCCAGTTCATCTCGAACTGGCCGTTAGCGTCCTCATGGTCGTTCTGGTAGGCGCCCCAGCCGAGCGCCAGCATGTGGTCGCAGATCTCGGCGATGACATCGTAGCGGCGCATCACCGCCTGCTGGTCGTAGCAGGGCTTCGACGCCGTGTCGTATTCGTCGGAAATCGTCTTGCCGTCCGGCGAGATCAGGAAGAATTCGGCCTCGACGCCGGTCTTGACATGCATGCCGTCGCCGGCTGCCTCGGCAATCAGCCGCTTCAGCGTGTTGCGCGGCGCCTGGGCGACCGATTTGTCGTCCATGATGCAGTTGGCGGCGACCCAGGCGACCTCCGGCTTCCACGGCAACTGGATGACCGAATCCGGATCCGGCACCGCCAGCATGTCGGGATGCGCCGGCGTCAGGTCGAGCCAGGTGGCAAAGCCGGCAAAGCCGGCACCGTCCTTCTGCATGTCGGCGATGGCTTGCGCCGGCACCAGCTTGGCGCGCTGGCCGCCGAACAGGTCCGTGTAGGATATCATGAAATATTTGACGCCCTTCTCTTTGGCAAAGGCGGCGAGATCGTTCCCCATTATAGTTCCTCGCTTATGGAATTTTGTTGTGACGTCTTAGAAGCCGTTCTTCCCCGGTATCCAGTTGGTGCCGGCCAGCGGCACGCCGGCCATGGCGGCGGCTTCGATCGTGAGCGCGACGAGATCCTCGGGCTCGAGATTGTGCAGGCTGTTCTTGCCGCACGCACGGGCAATGGTCTGCGCCTCCAGCGTCATCACCTTCAGGTAATTCGCCAATCGCCGTCCGGCAGCGATCGGATCGACCCGCTTCATCAACTCGGGATCCTGCGTGGTGATGCCGGCCGGATCGCGCCCCTCATGCCAGTCGTCATAGGCGCCGGCGGTGGTGCCGAGTTCGTTGTATTCCGCCTCCCAGCGCGGGTCGTTGTCGCCGAGCGCGACAAGCGCCGCCGTGCCGATCGAAACAGCATCGACGCCGAGCGCCAGCGCCTTGGCGACATCGGCGCCGTTGCGGATGCCGCCGGAGACGATCAGCTGCACCTTGCGGTGCATGCCGAGATCCTGCAGCGCCTGCACCGCCGGCCTGATGCAGGCAAGTGTCGGCTGGCCGACATTCTCGATGAACACTTCCTGGGTTGCGGCGGTGCCGCCCTGCATGCCGTCGATCACGACGACGTCCGCGCCTGACTTCACCGCAAGGGCTGTATCGTAATAGGGCCGCGCGCCGCCGACCTTGACGTAGATAGGCTTTTCCCAGTCGGTAATTTCGCGCAGCTCCAGGATCTTGATCTCGAGATCATCCGGCCCGGTCCAGTCGGGATGACGCGAGGCCGAGCGCTGGTCGATACCTTTCGGCAGCGTGCGCATTTCGGCGACCCGGTCGGAGATCTTCTGGCCAAGCAGCATGCCGCCGCCGCCGGGCTTGGCGCCCTGGCCGACGACGATCTCGATCGCATCGGCCCGGCGCAAATCGCGCGGGTTCATGCCGTAGCGCGAAGGCAGATATTGATAGACCAGCGTCTGCGAGTGGCCGCGCTCTTCCTCGGTCATGCCGCCGTCGCCGGTGGTCGTCGAGGTGCCGGACAGCGTCGCGCCGCGGCCCAAGGCCTCTTTTGCCGGGCCGGACAGCGACCCGAAACTCATGCCGGCGATGGTGATCGGGATTTTCAGCTCGATCGGCTTCTTGGCATGGCGCGAGCCCAGCACGACACTGGTGTCGCAGCGCTCGCGATAGCCTTCGAGCGGATAACGCGAGATCGAGGCGCCGAGGAACAGCAGGTCGTCGAAATGCGGCAGCTTGCGCTTGGCGCCGGCGCCGCGGATGTCATAGATGCCGGTCGCCGCCGCGCGGCGGATCTCGGAGAGCGTGTAGTCGTCGAAGGTCGCGGATTTGCGCGGCGTCGTCGGCGGGTTGCGATAGGTCATGCTGCCTCAATACGCGTCGGCGTTGTCGATGTTGAAATTGTAGAGCGTGCGCGCCGAGCCGTAACGCTTGAATTCCGCCGCTTTGACGCCGGTCACCCCGGCGCGTTCGAGCAGGCCCTGCAGCAATTCCATATGCTCGGGCCGCATCTCCTTGGCGATGCAGTCGGCGCCGAGGCTTTCGACCTTGCCGCGCACGAAGAGCCGCGCCTCGTAGATGGAATCGCCGAGTGCGTCGCCGGCATCGCCCAGCACCACCAGATTGCCGGACTGCGCCATGAACGCCGACATGTGGCCGATATTGCCATGAACGACGATGTCGATGCCTTTCATCGAAATGCCGCAGCGCGACGACGCATTGCCTTCGATGACCAGCAACCCGCCCCGGCCGGTGGCACCGGCATACTGGCTGGCGTCGCCTTTCACCGTTATCGAGCCCGACATCATATTCTCGCCGACGCCGGGCCCGGCCGAGCCATGCACGGTGATGGCGCTGCCGTCGTTCATGCCGCCGCAATAATAACCGACGCTGCCGCGGACATCGATGGTGATCGGCTGGTCGACCCCGACGGCGACCGAGTGGCTGCCTTTCGGATGAAGCACTTCCCAGGCGGTCTCGTTCGAACCGGGGGTCAAATCGTGAAGCGCCTGATTGAGATCGCGCAGCGGCATTCCGCTGAGGTCGAAGACCCGTGACGCATGGCTCTGGTCGAGTGCTTTGGAGACGTTGATTGCCGGCATGGACTCAGTGCTCCCAGAAATAGACGGTTGCGGGCTCGGGTTCCCAGACCCTCGCATTGTCTATGCCGGGCAGTTTGGTGAGCGCGCGATATTCCGAGCCGAAGGCGACATACTGGTCGGTCTCGGCCATGACGGCGGGCTTGCAGGCGATCGGATCGCGCACCACGCCGAAGCCGTTCTTGGTGCCGACGACGAAGGTGAAGAAGCCGTCGAGGTCGCTCAGCGTGCCTTCCAGCGCTTCACCGAGATTCTTGCCATGCGCCATCTGCGACGAGAGATAGGCGGCCGCGACTTCGGTGTCGTTCTCGGTCTCGAATTTCATGCCTTCGCGGATCAGCTCGCGGCGGACATTGTTGTGATTGGACAGCGAGCCATTGTGCACAAGGCACTGGTCGGCGCCGGTCGAGAACGGATGCGCGCCCATCGTTGTGACAGCCGATTCCGTCGCCATGCGGGTATGGCCGATGCCGTGCGTGCCGGTCATGCTGCGCACGTCGAAACGATCGACGACCGCTTCGGGCAGGCCGACTTCCTTGTAGATCTCGACAACATCGCCGGCGCCCATGATGCGGATATCAGGGCGAAGCGTCTGGATGGCCTCGCGCGCTTCATCGATCTTGACGGGCGTGGTCCTGACGACTGCATGGGTCGACTTCACCGCAATGCTGACTGGGGCTCCGATGGCCTTGGCCAGTTCGGCGTCGAGACCGCGGAAGTCACGCTCCGGCTTTGCCGACTGGATGGTGATCTTAGCCTCATTGCCGGCTGGCGCGCCGTAGATGGCGATGCCGGCGCTGTCGGGACCGCGATCGCTGAGCGAGATCAGCATCTGCGACAACATCGAGCCGAGCTGAGGCTCGAGCGACTTGTCCTTCAAAAACAGTCCGACGATTCCGCACATGTCAGGCTCCCGAGGTAAGGTATGATTTAGGTGCTACCAGCTTCATGAGTTGAATTCAACTCGTATGAAAGTTTTTTTCATCTTGGACAAGTCGTCTGGCGCAATGACGCGCCAGACGACCCGGTGGCGACTTAATGGCGGTCGATCGCCTTTCTCGTTTCCTCTCCGCTGCGATCCGCGGCCATATCGGCTTCGATTTCAGCGCTCTCGTGGCGCGTCTGGACGACGTGCCACCCGATCCAGAAGACGAGGCCGATGATGACCATCACGACTTCAGAGCCCTGAAACGGGTAAATCGCGCCGACGTCTTTGAGGTCGACGGCCCAGCTTTCCATTCCATTGGTAGACATTGCGGTTCTCCTTGCCCGTTGGCTATTTGATCATGGCCTTTTCGGCGGTTCCCACTTCGCGGACCGAGGCCTCGAAAGCATGGTTGAGGGCAAAGTCGACGCCCTCGAGTTCCACCTTCGCCGGCACGCGCAGGAGGTTCATGCTGTTGAGGATCTTGCAGACTACAAAGGTGGGGACGAAACCGAGCATGAACATCAGCACCGCACCAGCGAAATTGCCGAGCGGGTTGATATGCGCGAAGCCCTCGTAGGGCGAGGATGGCTGTCCCCACAGCATGAAGCCCGCCACCACGACCCCGAGGAATCCGCCATAGCCATGCACGGCAACAGCGCCCACCGCATCGTCGATCTTGAAGCGGCGCTCGACGAAATAGTGCAGCTTGTAGCAGATGGTCGGGATGATCGCGCCGATCAGCAGTGCCTGGATCGGGTGATAGAGGTCGTTGCCGGCCGAGGTTGAGATGACGCCGCAAAGCCCCATGGAGAATGTCCAGAAGGGATCGCCTTTCGAGACGATGTAGCCGGCCAGCATACCGCCCGATAGCGACATCAGGAAGTTGAAGGTGATCGCCGAGAGCGTGGTCGGCGCAAGATAGATGTTGGTTGCCGTCCAGGTTTCGCCGGTGATCTGGCCGGCAATCGTGGCCGGGCTGATCAGCGGAATGTTGCACGCGGCATAGAAGCCCCAGAAGCCGGTGAAGATCAGGAACAGGCCGATCGTGACCAGCCAGACATTATGGGGTGGGATGTCGCGCGCCGTGCCGTCGGGCCTGAACTTGCCGATGCGCGGACCGAGCACGATGAGAAAGGCGAGCGCCGCTCCGCCTGCGATCGCGTGCACGACCCCCGATGCATAGGCATCATGATAGCCCCAGAGCTTCACCATCCAGCCCTGCGGATGCCAGCCCCAGGACGCGTCGAGGATCCACAGGACCGAACCGACCAGCACCGCGACGATCCAGAACGCACCCGAGCGCGCGCGCTCTATGATCGAACCCGAGATGATTGACGCCGTCGTGATGGAAAACAGCAGGAAGGCGCCCCAGAACACGCCGTTGAGGCGGTGCCACAGCGCAGCATCGGTAGGCGTGACCCCCGTCTCGCCTGGATTGACACCGGAGAGGTGGGTGCCCATCAGCGGATTCCATGGTTCGGCAAATGGTGCGGTGACAAGTCCGCCCGCGATGCCCGGCCCGTTGGGGAAGCCGAAATAGATCCACCAGCCGAAAAAATAGAAGGTGATCGTGACGAGCGGGATCGCCATCGCGTTCTTCATGAGCGTTTTCAGGTGATTGCGCCGACGCGACACGCCGACCTCGTACATGCAGAACCCGACATGGATGAGGAACATCATGACGATGGTCACCCAGTAATAGAACTCCGTGAAAATGGTCGTCAGAGCGTTGAGATTCCCTTCCATTTCATGTCCCCTCCGTTTAGTTGCGTTCCTTGCCTCTCAGTAAAACTTTTTGCATCTTAGTATTGCGCGCTTTTGGAGTTTTGAGTCAATATGGCGCGGACCGCCGCATGGGCCTCAGTGCCCTGCAGTGGCGAAACGTCGGCAATCATGTTGAGGAGAAGCAAGTCCATGACGGCATCCTGGAGATTTTCGACCTTGGCGGATCGCCATCGCGCGCTCGGTTCGAAGCTCGAAGACTGGAGCGGGATGGGCACCGCCTGGACCTACGACAAGGACGCCGACGAGGAATACATCGCCATCCGCACCAAAGCCGGGCTGATGGACGTGTCGGGCCTGAAGAAGGTCCACATCACCGGGCCGCATGCCTCGCATCTGATCGACCTGGCGACGACGCGCGACGTCGAGAAAATATATCCTGGCAAGTCGGCCTATGCCTGCATGCTCAACGAGGCGGGAAAATTCACCGACGACTGCATCCTCTACCGCACCGGTCCGAATGCCTGGATGGTCGTGCATGGTTCGGGCACCGGCCATGAGGAGTTGCAACGCGCCGCGATGGGCCGCGATGTCTCGCTGCGCTTCGACGACAATCTGCACGACCTTTCGCTGCAGGGGCCGACAGCCGTCGACTATCTGGCAAAGCATGTCCCCGGCATTCGCGACCTCGCCTATTTCCATCACATGCAGACCCGGCTGTTCGGTTTTCCGGTGATGATCTCGCGCACCGGCTACACCGGCGAACGCGGCTACGAGATCTTCTGCCGCGGCCAGGATGCCGGCACGATCTGGGACACCATTCTCGACGAGGGCAAGAGCGCCGGCATCATCCCGTGCCGGTTCACCACGCTCGATATGCTGCGCGTCGAGAGCTATCTCTTGTTCTACCCCTACGACAATTCGCAGAAGTATCCGTTCGAGAACGAAGGCCCCGGCGATACGCTGTGGGAGCTCGGCCTCGACTTCACCGTCAGCCCCGGCAAGACAGGCTTTCGCGGCGCCGAGGAGCACTACCGCCTCAAGGGCAAGGAACGCTTCAAGATCTTCGGCGTGCTGCTCGAAGGCGAGGAGCCGGCCGACGAGGGCGCACCGGTATATCGCGACGGCAAAAAGGTCGGGGTGGTGACCTGCGCCATGTATTCGCCGCTGGTCAAGAAATCGATGGGCATCGCCCGGCTCGACGTCGACTGTGCCGTCCAAGGCACCAGGCTCGAGATCCGCAACCAAAGCGGCGCCATCAGCGCGACGGCTGAGCCGCTTCCGTTCGATGATCCGAAGAAGACCAAGCGCACGGCTAAAGGCTGAGGCATACTGAGAGGATGGCAGCGAAAAGCATCATCAGCCGGCCGGTCTACGGAACCCTGTCTCCGCAGCCCGGCAAGCACCATCTTTTCGTGGCGGATGCAGAGGGCGCGTTGGCGATAACGGATCTGTCACCCAAGGTGCCCGCCGGCTTCTTTGCCGATGCGCACATCATCTTCATCCCCGGCGATGAGGGCAAGCATGTCGCCGCCCTTGAGGCGCTGAAGCCGGCGCAACTCTACCAAGGACCTTCCTTTGCCAGCGCCTTGCCGCGGCTGAAGCAGACCCTTGCCAACGCCCATATGGGCCTGCGCCTCTATCTCGCCGGCACCGAGGGGCTGATCGGCCAAGCCATGCAGGCGGCGCTCGAAGCCGGTATCGACCATACCTCGATCCAGACCGAGCACCGCGGCTCGCTGGCGCGCCGCATGCAGTGCGTTCACTGCAAGGGCATCACCGAGAACGTCACGACGCAGCCGGCAACCTGTTCGCATTGCGGCCTGCTTCTTCTGGTACGCGATCACTATTCCAGGCGCCTCGCGGCATTCCAGGGCGTCTGCATCAATGCGGAAGACCGCAGCGAAATTCCTCCGGCGGAGGAGATCTTTCGATGAGCACCGGCACTACCAAGCTTGACGTCGTGGTGAGCGATGTCGTTCCGGTCAACGAATTGGTGACGCGCTTCCATTTCCGCAGGCGTGACGGGCAGCTGCTGCCGACGTTCTCCGGCGGCGCCCATGTCGTCGTCGAAATGCGCGACGGCGAGCGGACCAGGCTCAATCCCTATTCGCTGATGGGCTCGCCGCTCGATACGCGCGAATACACGATCTCGGTGCGCCGCGACGATGTCGGCCGCGGCGGCTCGCTGTTCATGCACAGGAATGTCAGGCCCGGCATGGAGATGGTGATCAGCTATCCGGTCAATCTGTTCTCGCTCGATTTGCGCGCCAGGAAGCATCTGATGCTGGCGGGAGGCATCGGCATCACGCCGTTCATGGCGCAGACCGCGCAGTTGGCGGCGGATGGCGGCAATTTCGAGCTGCACTACACCTGCCGCACCGCCTCGCTCGGCACCTATGCCGATGTGCTCAGAGAGCGTTACGACCGCCGGGTCAGGCTCTACCACGACGACCGCGACGAGCGCATCGAGCTCGATCGGCTGCTGTCGTCGCAGCCGCTCGGCACGCATCTCTATGTCTGCGGTCCGTCCGGCATGATCGACTGGGTGCGCGACCGTGCCGCCGCGCTCGGCTGGCCGGCGGAAACCGTGCATTTCGAGCATTTCGCAGCCCCCCAGCCCGGCGCCCCATTCGACGTGACGCTGGCTGTCAGCGGCAAGACGATCCGCGTCGGCGAGCAGCAGAGCCTGCTCGAGGCGATCGAGGCCGCCGGCGTCGATCCGCCCTATCTCTGCCGCGGCGGCGTCTGCGGCCAGTGCGAAACCAACGTCATTTCTTCGGACGGCAAATTCATTCACAACGACCACTGGCTGAGCGAGGAAGAGCATCGTTGCGGCAAGAAGATCATGCCCTGCGTGTCGCGCTTCGAGGGCAGGTCGCTGGTGCTGGAAAGATAGGAGGCGAGCTTGGGCATCACCTTTCGCAAGGAAACGTTCCGCGACGACTTCACCTTCAAGAACAGCCCGGAGCACATCAGGCGGTTTCCGTTCCCGTTCCACGAAGACAGCTACATGTATGCGGTCAACATCGAACCTCATGTTCTGGGGCCGAAGGGCAGCGTGCTCGAAAACCTGATCGACGTCGACGAGCACTATGTCGCCGAGATGCAAGACCGCGCGCTGGTGCTGGCGGAGGACCCGCTGCGCTGCCAGTCGCTGCCGCACATGACACTGGCCGGCTGGGACCTGCTCGAACTTCTGATGGAACAGCAGGCGCTGGGCTATCCCGAGCATTTCACGCTGACGCGCGACGGTGACAGATGGCGCTGGATCAACCGGCCGCTCGGCATCGACGACACCTTCACCTTCGGCGACGTCTCGACGCTGCCCTATGGGCCGATGGAATACATCACGCGCCAGAGCCAGGGCGATTTCTGCATCCTCGACCAGCGCGACGGCAATCTGTGGATGGATGCCGGCATGGTCACCACCCAGGCCGACTGGTCGCTGGATTTCGATATCGGCATGAACTTCTTCGAGTGGCACGCGCCGGTTCCGCTGGCGCATGAGAAGGGCATATTCGTCCGAGCGCTGAAGTTCCTTACCAACATCCAGCAAGGCAAGCCGGCGCGCCGCCTGAACTGGACGATGACCATCAATCCGCGCCTCGACACCAGTCCGGAAAATTATCACAAATGGGGACCGGACCGGACGACGGTGACGCCCGAAAACGTCGGCGACAAGGTCCATCTGCGCGTCGAATTGCAGAGCTTCTGGCGGCTGCCGCGCTCGAACGGCATCGTCTTCCCGATCCGCTGTTATCTGATCAAGATGGACGAGCTAGTGACGCAGCCGAAATGGGCAAGGCGCCTGCATCGCGTCATCCGCGACCTGCCCGAGGAACTCGTCAATTACAAAGGCCTGACGCGCTATCGGCCGACGCTGCTCGAGTGGCTGTCGAAGCTGGATGATGGCAGCCCGACGTCAGCAGGCTTCGGGCCGGATTGACTGCTGCCGTCGCCGAAGCTGCCAATCTCCCCCCTCGTGGGGGAGATGCCCGGCAGGGCAGAGGGGGGCGCTGTCCCGCCAACCTCTCAATCGATCGTAATTGCGCCCTCAACCTGGTTCTCTGCTGGTCGTAGGACAGGCGCGAGGTTGGCGCTCTATGGCGCCCCCCTCTGTCCTGCCGGACATCTCCCCCACGAGGGGGGAGATCGAACTCTCACCCCGCGCTGCTCTGCGGATAGCAGATGATCGAGAGATAGCGCATCGGCAGTTGCGTCAGCACTTCCGGTCCGTGCGGCGCATCCGCGTCGAAGAACAGGCTGTCGCCGGGCTTCATTGGGTAGAGATTGCTGCCGTGCCGGTAAACGACCTCGCCCTCGAGCATGTAGAGAAACTCCATGCCTTCATGCTGGAAGGTCGGAAACACATCGGAATCCTCGGTCAGCGTGATCAGATAGGGCTCGACGACAACGCCGCTGGTGTTCGAGCCGATATGGCCGAGCAGATTGTACTGGTGGCCGGCGCGCGTGCCGCGGCGCTCGACATCGAGCCCTTCGCCGGCCTTGACGAAGACGGCGCTGCGCTCTTCCTCGAAGCGGCGAAAGAAAGCGGTGACCGGAACGCCGAGCGCTCGTGACAGCGCCTGCAATGTCGTCAGCGACGGCGAGGTGATGCCGTTTTCGATCTTCGACAGCATGCCAAGCGAAATGTCGGTGGCAGCCGCAAGATCGGCGACGGTGATGCCGAGTTTTTTGCGAAACGCCCGCACCTCGCGGCCGATCGCCACCTCCAGGACTTTTTCGCGGATATCGCGAACGGCGTGCGGGTCCTGGGTCAGTGGCGTCCGGATCGTTGCCACGCCCTTCGGCGATGGCTTGGTCTTGGCGGGGGCTGCCCCATTCCTGAAATTGGAAGCTTTCTTCGCCATGTCGCCACCCCGGGGTTTTGCGGATTTATTTCACTCACGGTGAACATATTCGGTGCCGATACAGGAGCGCAACCGCCACACAAGCGATCCACGATCGATTTGTTTGTTTTCCATACCCGTGACGATCAGGTTCCGCTGAGATCCAGTCTGGCGAAAACAAGGTTTCGCAACAAGGCCTGTTGACAGCATCGAAGGGGCAATTACTGTCCTGTCAGTGAAATTTGTTTCGTTAGAGAAATGAGACCGGGAGGCCCGCAATGAAAAGTCGTATTGCCGTCATCGGAGCCGGACCTTCCGGCATGGCACAGCTTCGAGCCTTCAAGTCGGCTGCCGACAAGGGCGCGGACATCCCGGAAATCGTCTGCTTCGAAAAGCAGTCCGACTGGGGCGGCCTGTGGAATTACACCTGGCGCACCGGCCTCGACGAGCATGGCGACCCGGTGCATGGCTCGATGTACCGTTACCTCTGGTCGAACGGACCGAAGGAATGCCTCGAATTCGCCGACTATACGTTCGAGGAGCATTTCGGCCGGCCGATCGGCTCCTATCCGCCGCGCGCCGTGCTGTGGGACTACATCAAGGGCCGCGTCGAAAAATCCGGCGTGCGCAAATGGGTGCGCTTCAACAGCCCGGTGCGCATGGTGACCTTCTCCGACGCGACGAAAAAGTTCACCGTCACCGCGCATGACCGCGCCAACGACGTCACCTATTCGGAGGAGTTCGACAACGTCGTCGTTGCCTCCGGGCATTTTTCCGTGCCCAACGTCCCCTATTTCGAGGGCTTTTCGACCTTCAACGGCCGCATCCTGCACAGCCACGATTTCCGCGACGCCATGGAATTCAAGGGCAAGGACATATTGATCATCGGCCGCTCCTATTCGGCCGAGGACATCGGTTCGCAATGCTACAAATACGGCGCGAAATCGATCACCTCCAGCTACCGCTCGAAGCCGATGGGCTTCAAATGGCCGGAGAATTGGAAGGAAGTGCCGCTGCTGCAGAAGGTCATCGGCAAGACCGCGCATTTCAAGGACGGCAGCACCAGGGATGTCGACGCCATCATCCTGTGCACCGGCTACCTGCACGCCTTCCCGTTCCTCACCGAGGATCTGAAGCTCAAGACCGCCAACCGCATGTGGCCGGACGGGCTCTACGAGGGCGTCGTCTGGGAGAAGAACCCGCGGCTGTCCTATATCGGCATGCAGGACCAGTTCTACACCTTCAACATGTTCGACGCGCAGGCCTGGTTCGCCCGCGATGTCATCATGGGCCGCATCAAGCTGCCTTCGGCCGAGGCGATGGCGGAACACGGCAGGAAGTGGCGGGCGCGCGAGGAAACGCTGGAAGACGCCGAGCAGATGATCTGGTTCCAGGGCGACTACACCAAGGAGCTGATGGAGCAGACCGACTATCCCGGCTTCGACGTCGAGGCTGTCAACCAGACCTTCATGGAGTGGGAGCACCACAAGGTGGAAGACATTATGAGCTTCCGCGACCACGCCTACCGCTCGCTGATGACCGGCACGATGGCGCCGCTGCACCATACGCCGTGGCTGCAGGCGATGGACGATTCGATGGAGAGCTATCTGGAGGTGAAAGGGGTGGCGGCGGAATAGCGACTTCCTCGCGGGGCCGGACTGCATGACAGCCTGCCAGCTTGCAACCCATCGAACCGTCAAATCCTCTATGCAGAGGGTCTAGTTAAGGCGCTTCGCGTTTGGATGGATTTATGCGACGCGCTTTAAGTTCTTTTTATGCATGTCGTTACCGCAAACCCGCTGCGCACTTTTGCGCGACATGCATTACTTGCTGCGGGCCTCGCGCACGTCTTTCGTCGCCTCAATGATCCGCTCGAGCAAGGCATGGAGATCGTCGCGGTGGCCGCTGCGGCCTGCGGGGCCGTCTTCATCGGATGTCATGACCACGGTCAGCGCGCGCCCGGGCACAACATAGACCATCTGCCCGCCATACCCCCACCCGTAGAAGACCGCTTCGCCCGCGATCTGACGGATGAACCAACCATAGCCATAACCGTCACCGGTGAAACGGGAGGCGGTGCGTGGCTGCCAGGAGAGCTTGATCCAATCGGCCGGCACGAGCTGCCGCCCGCCGCGGCTCATCCCGCCGCTGCGGTAGAGATCCCCAAAGGCGAGCAGCGAGCGCGGGCTCATGGCCATCTGGTTGCCGCCGAGATAGATGCCCTGTGGGTCCCGGTCCCAGGCGGCGACGGAAAAGCCCTCCTGCGGCCCCAGCCATTCGCGTGCCAGTTCCAGCGTTGAGCGGCCGGTCCGGCGCGTCAGGATCGCCGAAAGGAGATGGGTCGAGCCGGTGGAATAGAGCATGGCACCGCCCGGTTCGTCGTCGAAGGGCATGGCGAGCGCTGTCCGCACCCAGTTGTCGCTTGCCACCCAGCGCCCGTAGTTTGGGCCGGAGGTCCGACCCAGCCCTGCTTGCATGGAAAGCAGATGACCGATCGTAACCTGCTGGAGCCGCGGATCCACGTCGGCGGGCAGGTCGGCCTGAAGAAGCGGAGCGATCTTCTGGTCAATGCCTTGGAGCATGCCCTTGTCGATGGCGATGCCGACGAGTGCGGAGATGATCGACTTGGAGGCGGATTTTATGTTGGCCGGACGTGCCGGAGAGTGGCCGCGATAGCCACGTTCCGCCACCACCGCGCCCTCATGCGCGATGGCAACCGTGCGCAGCGGCGTCAGGCGCTCGGCCTCATCAAAGAGCTTTTCAAGCCGCTCCTCCAGGCCATCCGCACCGTGAGCAGCGACGGAAAGGATGAGGAGGAAAGCTAGAATCACTGTGGGGCGCTTCAGCATGAAGCCAGCTTGGGATGCATTTTGGGCAAGACGAAGGTGGGGCGCGATCCTATCCCAGCCTTGCCCGTGCCTTCGCCGTCCAGGCGTTGAACAGCCGGTCGGCGACGATGCCGATGAAGGCGATGGCCAGCCCGGCGACGATGCCGCGGCCGGAATCGGCCTTGGACAGCGCGATGAACACCTCCTGGCCGAGATCGCGTGTGCCGACCATGGCGCAGATGATGATCATTGCCAGCGCCATCAGGATCGTCTGGTTGACGCCGAGCATGATCTCAGGCAACGCTAGTGGCAGCTGCACGCGCAGGAACGTCTGGCGCTTGGTGCAGCCCGACACCTTTGCCGCCTCGATCAGTGCCGGCGGCACCTGCCTGAGGCCGTGATTGGTGTAGCGGATGGCCGGCACCACGGCGAAGGCGACCGTGGCGATCATCGCCGTCACGTCGCCGACGCGGAACAGCATCACCACCGGAATGATGAAGCAGAACGACGGCAGCACCTGCAGCGTGTCGATGACCGGCGTGACGATCTTCTCGACGCGGTCGCTGCGCGATGCCATCAGCCCGATCGGGATGCCGATCAGGCAAGCGATGAAGGCCGAGATGCCGCAGAGGTAGACCGTCGCCATGGTTTTTTCCCAGAGACCGGTCACCGCGCAGAAGACGGTCAGCGCGGCGACCAGGGCGGCCAGGCGCAGGCCGCCGAGCTGGTAGCCGGCAAGGCCAAGCAGGAACACCGCGCCCAGCCATGGAAAGCCTTCGCAGAAGGCGCGCACCGGGTTCAGCACGTTGAGAATGAGGGCCACGCGGAACGCTTCGATCGTGTCGAAGAAGTTGATCGTGATCCAGCTCACCGCTGTCTTCCACAGGGGTGCGGTGGTGAAGGTGATCACCTTCGGCACCGCGGCGAAGGCCGGCACGAACAGGCCAAGCAGCGTCGTGGCCGCAAGGACGGCGATAGCCAGCGTCAGGTTGGGGTAGCGCCGCCAAAAGCTCGGGCTCACCTCCTGATAGGCATGGCCTTGCGCGTGATTGCGCGCGATCGCCTGGCTTAGCCGGTCGAGCGCGATTGCCAGCGCCACGATGGCGAGGCCGGCTTCCATCGCTTCGCCGACCTTCAGCGCCCTGAGCGCCAGCAGCACGTCGTAGCCGAGGCCACCGGCGCCGATCATCGAAGCGATAATCACCATATTGAGCGCCAGCATGATGACCTGATTGACGCCGACCATCAGCGTTGGACGCGCCGAGGGCAAAAGCACGCGCCACAGTTTCTGGCGCGCCGTGCAGCCGGCCATCGCGCTGAAATCGTCGATTTCGGACGGCACCCGCGACAGCCCCAGCATCGTCGCGCGCACCATTGGCGGCGTCGCGAAAATGGCCGTCGCGATCATCGCCGAAACCGGGCTGTTGCCGAACAAAAGCAGCATCGGGATCAGATAGGCGAAGGTCGGGATGGTCTGCATCAGATCAAGGGCAGGGGAGATCAACAGCCTCTCCGCCCATGGCTTGCGCCACGCCCAGATGCCGACGAACAATCCGGTGACGATGCAGAACGGCACGGCGATGGAGATCAGCCCCAGCGTCAGCATGGCGCTGGTCCATTGGCCGAACAGCGCAATGTAGAGAAAACAGCCGCCGACCAGCGCGCCGAGCTTCCAGCCACCGGCGGCGCGTCCGGCCAGGAATGCAGCGATGCAGACGCCGACCCAGGACAGGCGCGGCAAGACGATCATATCCGCGCCACGGCCGATTTTGAAATTCTTGGCGAGCAGATTGAGCGCGAAATCGAGCGGCACGCTGAGCGCCGCGGTGATCGACCGCGTCAGCCAGGAAAAGTTCGACTTTGTCAGGTTCATCAGCGCGCTGACCCAGTCGGCGACGGGAACGATTGCGCTGGCCGGATAGTTGACGGCCCATGGCAGCCTGTCCTGCAGCAGGAATACGGCAAGCACGGCGGCGAGGGCGCAGGCCCAGATCGCCAGCCAGGTCTGAACCGGCCGGGGTCTCGCTGCGCTGGCGCTTGCCGTCACCGTCATGCGCCGGCCCCATGACGATCGATGCCTGCCAGAAGATCGATCACCGCTTGCGGCGTGACCTCGCCGATCGGCTTGCCGGTGCCGTTGACCACCGCGAACGGCTTGCCGGCGGAGACGATGCTTGCCGAAAAACTTGATATCTTGGCATCCGGCGCAACCGCGCCGCCATGTTCCGTACCGTCGCAGGCGCGCATCAGGCTTCGTGCCGAGATCACCTTGGCGCGGTCGACGTCCCGGGTGAATTCGGCGACATAGTCGGTCGCCGGATTGACCACCAGCTCCTCCGGCGTGCCGATCTGGATGACCTCGCCGTCCTTCATGATAGCGATGCGGTCGGCCAGCCGGATGGCCTCGTCGAAATCATGGGTGATGAAGACGATGGTCTTGTGCAGCATGGTCTGCAGCCGCATCAGCTCGTCCTGCATCTCGCGGCGGATCAGCGGATCGAGCGCCGAGAACGGCTCGTCGAGAAACCAGATTTCCGGCTTGGTCGCGAGGCTGCGGGCGATGCCGACCCGCTGCTGCTGGCCGCCGGAAAGCTCACGCGGATAGAAATGCTCGCGCCCGCGCAGGCCGACGAGCTCGATCACTTCCCGCGCGCGCTTCTCGCGCGTCGGCCGGTCCTGCCCCTGGATGCCCAGGGGAAAGGCGATGTTCTCCAGCACGTTCAGATGCGGCAGCAGGGCAAAATTCTGGAACACCATCCCCATGCGGTGACGCCGCAGCTCGATTAGCGCGGCATCGGAGATCTTCAGCAGATCCTTGCCCTCGAACTCGACCTTGCCATGCGTCGGCTCGACCAGTCGCGACATGCAGCGCACCAGCGTCGACTTGCCGGAGCCGGACAGGCCCATGATGATGAAAATCTCGCCTTGGCGGATTTCGAGGTCGACGGCGCGCACGGCGCCGACCAGCCCGGCCGCAGCGACGTCCGCCATGCTGGCCTTGCCGTTGCGTTGGCGGATGAAATTGGCCGCGTTCGCGCCGAACAGCTTCCAGACGTTGCGGCAGGCAAGTTTTACCGGGCGGGCATCGTTTGGCATGCCTGCCGCGTGCGGCACCTGTTCAGTCGTATCGGCCATGCAGTCGTCCTTCTGGAATAGGGGATAGAGACCCGGCCATGAATGACCGGGTCTCGCAGTTTTCCAGTTGGAACGATCACTCGGCCCAGGCTTTCCAGTCGGCTTCGTGGGCGGCGATCCAGGCAGCGGCGACGTCTTCCGGCGTCTTGCCTTCGAGATCGATCTGGCCGCTCATCTTGTTGAGCTCGTCGGTGTCGACCGTGTAGTTTTTCGCAACCTTGTAGGCGACCGGCCATTTGTCCTTCATGCCGGCCCAGGAATATTTCCAGATCTCGCCATGCGGCTTGCCGCAGTCATACTTTGCCTCGGGGTTCACGCCCCATTTCGGATCGTCGTAGCACTCCGCCGTATAGTCGGGGAATTCGATCCATTCGCCCTTGTATTTGGCTGGCGCCCAATGTGGCGAATAGACCCACAGCATGATCGGCGCCTTGCGCTGGTAGGCCGATTCCAATTCGGCGAACATCGCCGCATCGGTGCCGGCATGGATGACGGTGAAGGGCAGCTTCAGCGCCGCGGCACGCTCGTCGTCAAAACCCTCCCATGTCACGGGGCCACCGAGATAGCGGCCGTTCGGCGCCGTTTCGGCCGTCGAGAATGCCTCGGCGCATTTCGGGTCCTTCAGCGCTTCCCAGTTCGGCAAGCCGGGGCATTTCTCCTTCATATATTCGGGATACCACCATTCTTCCTTGGCCTTGGGCCCAAGTTTGCCGAGGCGTTCGGTCTGGCCGGTCGCATCCGAGGCCTTCATAGCTTCGCCGGCCGTCGTGTCCCAGAATTCCATGGCGACAGAGAGATCGCCATTGGTAAGGCCGGTGGTCAGGCTGGAGAGGTAGTCGGCGGTCGGGTACTCGACCGTGTATCCGAGCTTTTCAAGAATGCCGCCGAGGATCTTTGCGTTCAGGTTGACGCTGGTCCAGTCGAACAGCGCGATCTTGATCGGGTCGTTGGATTCCGGCGCCGCAGCCTGGGCCGAAGGCGTCAGTGCACTTGCCGCGGCAAGTGTTAGTGCTCCCATTGATAGTCTCGAAATCATACTCCGCAGTGACATGCTTGTTCTCCTGTCAAGCTCTGGTGGAAGTTATCGTTCGTTCCCTTCTTCTCGTCTTTTTTTGATTGTGTTGGAAAAGCTGGTCGTTGCGCAAGGCCGTAGGCACCACATTGCTGCCGCCGCAGACGGAATGATGCCCAATTCGATGAAGATGTCGTGCGGGACGCGTCGCGTCATGGCTGCCGTGCTGCCGAAGCAGTGATCCGCGGATCGATCGCCGGTCTTTCGGCGCCCTCAAGCTTGCGAGCCATCGAGGTCCCATGACGTCGGCTGTCGGCGATCACCGAAGCCATTTTCATAGGATGAAATTATATATACCAACGTTCATGTTGCGCAATGCATAATGCTATTCGCAGGCGGGTAAGGCGGGGTCCGAAGGAGGATCGACGGCGTTGCGCCTCGCGTGCCTCTTCCTTCTCCCCTTGTGGGAGAAGGTGGCCGAGCGAAGCTCGGTCGGATGAGGGGTGCTCCAGCTTGGCACTAACAGCGCTCCGGCCAGCACCCCTCAACCGTCTTGGCGCTGCGCGCCAATCCACCTTCTCCCCCAGGGGGAGAAGGAAAGAAGCGGTGGCGCCTCACGACATGATCAGGCCGCCATCGACATTGATCGTCTGGCCGGTGATATAGGCTGCGTCGTTGCTGGCCAGAAAGCTGACCAGGCCGGAAACATCCTCGCCGCTGCCGGCGCGGCCCATCGGGATGTTCTTCACCCATTCGGCCATCAGCTCGCCGGGCTTGTAGTCGCCCATCAGCTTGCCCCAAGCCGCGTCGTTGTAGGCCCACATGTCCGTGTCGATGATGCCGGGACAGATCGCGTTGACGGTGATCTTCTCCTTGGCCACTTCCTTGGCGAGGCTCTGGGTGATCCCGACCACGCCGAATTTCGACGCCGCATAATGCGGCGTATAGATGAAACCCTGCCGCGCCTGGCCGGAGGCGGTGTTGATCAGCCGGCCGCCGTCGCCATGCTTGCGGATGCGCGCGATCGCCTCCTGGCAGCACAGGAACACGCCCTTGGTGTTGACCGCCATCACCTTGTCCCATTCGGCCTCGGTCATCGCCTCGATCCTGGCGATGGTGATGACGCCGGCATTCTGCACGGAGATATCGACGCGGCCGAATTGCTGCTCGGCCAGATCGTAGAGGGCAGCGACCTCGTCCTTCTTGGTCACGTCCATGCGCAGTGATGCGACCTTGGCGCCTTCCGCCTTCAGTCCGGCAGCGACCTCATCGACGCGCGGGTCGATGGCGCTGACGACGACCGCAGCACCTTCCGCCGCGAAGCGCCTGGCCATGGCCGCACCGATGCCGCCGCTGGCGCCGGTGATGACTGCCGTCTTACCTTCAAATCGCTTCTGCATTTTCTCTCCTACCAGCAGACGAAGCCGCCATCGACGATCAGGTCGATGCCGGTGACGAAACTCGAGGCGCGGCTGGCCAGGAACACGGTCGGCCCGACCATCTCCTCGGGCGCCGCCATGCGCCCCATTGGTGTATCGCGCTCGAAGATCCTGACCTGGTCGGCGACCTCCGGCCGCTTGTTCATCGGCGTCAGCGTATAGCCGGGGCTGACGACATTGACGCGCAGGCCGCGATCGGCCCACTCCATGGCAAGGCTCTTCGACATGTGGATGACGGCGGCCTTGGATGAATTGTAATGCGCCTGGGTCAGGCCGCGATTGACGATCGAGCCCGACATCGAGGCGATGTTGATGATCGAGCCCTTGCGCCGCGTCAGCATCGCGCGCGCTTCGGCCTGGCAGGACAGGAACACGCCGCTGACATTGACGTCGTAGAGCTTCTGCCATTTCTCCAGCGACAGTGTCTCGGCCGGCTCGGCCGCGGCAACGCCGGCATTGTTGACGGCGATGGTCAGCGCGCCGAGTTCCTTCTCCGTGCGTTCGATCGCTGCCGCGAGATCGGCCTCTGAAGTCACCGTGCCGGTCAGCACCAACGCCTTGCGGCCAAGCGCCGAGATCCTGTGCGCGGTCTCGTCCAGCCCGCCCTTCGAGGCATGGCCGAAACAGGCGATGTCGGCGCCGGCTTCGGCCAGGCCGATGGCGATCGCTTGCCCGATGCCGCTGCCGGCGCCGGTGACGAGAGCAACGTCCCCATGAAGATCGAATAATTTCATCGAAATGTTCCCTGTTGAGCCGCCGGTGCTGCCTAGGAAGGAAGGAAGGGGCGCCAGTCTTGGCTGGCGCCCCGCGCGGTCCGGTGCTTGGGAGAATATCACCTGCTGCGCTTTGTTCCGATTCCCCGATCGCTGGTTACGTCCTAGCTTGTGGCAAGTTCCATGACGGCGACGTTACTCGCTTCGCTGCGGTCGAGAATTCCGCGCTGGCGGCCACGGCTAAGCACCAGCACGCGATGCGACAAGCCGAGCACTTCCTCGAGATCGGAGCTCACCACCACCACCGCCATGCCGGAGCGGGCGAGGTCGGCGATGACATCGTAGATCGCCGCGCGCGCGCCGACATCGATGCCGCGTGTCGGCTCGTCCAGGATGAACACCTTGGGCGGCCGTGAAATCCATTTGGCGATGATCACCTTCTGCTGATTGCCGCCGGAAAGCTTGCTGATCGCCTGGTTCGGCCGGCCCTTGACGCCGAGCCTGGAGATGCCGGCCTCGGCGAATTTCTGCACTGCTTTCGGGAACACCCAGCCGTTCGGCGCGACATGGTCGAAATTGCCGATCGCCAGATTTTCGCCGATGGTCTGGTCGAGCACCACGCCTTGCGCTTTGCGGTCTTCCGGCACCAGCACGACGCCGGCCTTGATCGCGGCCGCTGGGCCATTGAGATGCACAGGTTTGCCGGCGACGCGCACCGAGCCGGAAGAAATCGGATCGGCGCCGGCGATCGCCCGCACCAGCTCCGTGCGGCCGGCGCCGATCAGCCCGGCGATGCCGAGGATTTCGCCGGCCCGCACCGAAAAGCTGACATTCTGAAAACTGCGTTCCGGCGAGGACAGGTTCTCGACTTCGAGCAGCGCCTCGCTGCCCGGCTCCGAGAGCGGCGGGAACATCCGCTCGACGCTGCGGCCGACCATCTGCTCAACCACAGTGCGCACCGGGATGTCGGCGCGCTCGTGCCGGGCGACGATGCGCCCGTCGCGCATCACCACCACACGGTCGGCGATCTCAGCGATCTCGTCCAGCCGGTGGCTGATATAGATGAAGGACATGCCTTCCGCCTTGAGCTTGCGGATCTGCTTGAACAACAGCTCCGTTTCCTCGCTGCCAAGCGCTGCCGTCGGTTCGTCGAAGATCAGAAGCTCGGCATTGAGCGTCAGCGCTTTTGCGATCTCGACTTGCTGCTGGGCGGCGATGCGCAGCGTGCGCACCTTGCGCTCCGGCGAGACATCGAGGCCGAGGCGCCTCAGCTGCGCCGATGCCTGCGCATTCATTGCCGCGCGGTCGATGCGGCCGCCGCGCATCAACAGGCGCCCGACATAGACGTTCTCGGCGACCGACAGGTCCGGCAGCAGCTTCAATTCCTGGTGGATCATGCCGACGCCGGCGTCGATGGCCTCGGCGGGAGAGGCGGGGGAATAGGGTTTCCCCCGCCATGTGATGCTGCCGGCATCGGGTTTGGTCGACCCGGCGATGATGTTCGAGACGGTGGACTTGCCCGCGCCATTTTCTCCAAGCAGCGCCACGACCTCTCCCGGTCGTACCTCGAAGCTCGCATCGGCCAGGACCTGGACCGGTCCGTAGCTCTTGCAGAGGCCGCTGACGAAGAGCCCCAGATGCGGGGCCTGCGTATGGCTGGGATCCAAGGACATCGTTCCGCTACCGATTGTCAGGGATGCTTGGCGATGAATTGATCGACATTGTCCTTGGTGGTCAGCGTCGCGTCCTGCAGCTGTTCTGCGGCAACGGTTTCGCCGGCCACCAGCTTGATCGCCGCATCGACGGCAAGCCGCCCCATGCCTTGTGTCTGCTGCGTCGCGGTCACGTCGAAGAGGCCGCCTTTTAGTGCCTTGAGCGCCGCCACGTCGCCGTCGAAGCCGGCAACCCAGACCTTGTGGCCGGGATTGGCGACCTTGACCGCTTGTGCAGCACCGAGCGCCAGCGCGTCGGCCTGGCCGATGACGATCGAGACGTCGGGATGCGACTGCAGCAGATCCTGCGTCAGCTTGAAGCCTTCGTCCTGATGCCAGCCTTCGCTCCACAGCTCGCCGACCACCTTGATGTCGGGATAGGCGCTCAGCGCTTCGCCGCAGCCCTTCGAACGGTCGACCTCGGGCGTCGTGCCTTTCTGGCCATGGATGATGATCAGCTCGCCCTTGCCGCCGGCCTGCTTGGCGATGTAGTCGCAAACCGCCTTGGCCGATGCCACGCTGTTGGTGGCGATGAAGGTGTCGCCGGGCGCGCCGTCGGCGTTGCGGTCGACATTGATGACCGGGATGCCTGCAGCCTTGGCCGTCTTGGTCGGCACGGTGGCGGCGGTAGCGCCGGCCGGGATGTAGATCAGCGCATCGATGTTTTGCGTGATCAGGTCCTGCACCTGGCTGACCTGGGTCGCCGAATCGCCCTTGGCGTCGACGGTGACGATTTCGATGCCCTTTTCCTTGCCGTAGGCTTCGACGGACTGCTTGATCTGGTTGAAGAAGTCGGCCTGTAGATTGGCGACGGCAAGGCCAAGCTTCTTGGCCTCCTTGGCCGAGGCCATGTCGGACAATCCGAGCAGCGGAATGACGGCCGCGGCAGCAAGCAGCAATGAACGTTTGGTCAGCATGTGTTTCCTCCGTTGATATTCAAATCTGTCCCGCCGGCGCATCACGGCGCCCTTGGCCGAACAACTCCCAGTTCGGATCAACCGATCCGTTTTCGCCCGGACACCCGGGCGAATTCTTCATTGCGCTCTGCGCCGCCACGTATCCGTGGCCACCGCCAGCGCGATCACGACGCCGATCACCACCTGCTGGATGAAGGGCGACACGCCGAGCAGGTTCAGCCCGTTGCGCAGCACGCCGATGATGAGCACGCCGATAGCGGTGCCGCCGATCGAGCCGACGCCGCCCGATAGGCTGGCGCCGCCGATCACCACCGCCGCGATCGTGTCCAGCTCGTAGCCGAAGCCGGAACTCGGCTGGACGGAATCGAGCCGTGCCGCGAGCACGATGCCGGCGAGCCCGGCCAGCACGCCGCAGATCGCATAGACCCAGTTGGTCAGCGACTTGACCGGTATGCCGGACAGCCTGGCGACCTCGGCGCTGCCGCCGATGGCATAGAGACTGCGGCCGGTCGCGCGGTAATTCAGGAAGATCGCGAAGATGATGGCCAGCACGATCATCAGCCCGACGGTGACCGACAGGAAGCCGAAATGGCGAATGATCGACAGGCTGGTGAACCAGTCGGGAAAGCCGATGATCTGCGAGCCGTCGGTGATCATGTTGGCGAGACCGCGCGCCACCGACATCATGGCCAGCGTGGCGATGAAGGGTGGCAGCTTGGTGACGGTCACGAGCAGGCCTGAAACCAGACCGCAAAGTCCAGCAACGACAAGTGCCGTGACGATCCCAGCGGGCATGCCGAGATTGAGATAGTCGGGGTGGGCGACAAAACCCATCACCATGGCGGCGAGCGCCAGGACGGAGCCGACGGACAGGTCGATGCCGCCGATCAGGATGACCAGCGTCATGCCGATCGCCATGATGCCGAGCACCGTGACCTGGTCGAGCACGTTGAGGATGTTGCGGACCGTCAGGAACGTGTCGGTGGTCAGCGACAGGGCGAGGCACAGCAGCACCAGCCCGATCAGTGGTCCCATGGTCCCGGCGAACAGGGCAGAAAGCTTCGCGCCCGCCGCGGCCTGCGCATTTGGGCCGGCTTTCAACTCGCTTGCACCGTTGCTCACAGCCATTTTGTCTCCTCCACCAGCAGTTCGGCGATGGGTCGCCGGCTCGCCGCTGTTCACCAGGCACCTCCCTGTGAACAATTTATCTTTGGTATGCAATTTTGTTCAGCTAAACTGTTCATCGGAAAATTGTCAAGGCCCGCGGCATCATTCCGCCCTGGTTTGCGCCAACAGGCGGGTTGCCTTACGGAAGAGCACGAAATGCGGCGTTTCAGGTCCGGTCTCATCCCTGCGAATTCATTCCAGCTGCTTGAGCAGGGCAGGACGGCCAAGACAAAGTAAATGTTGACCATTTGGCTTTCATCTCGCGTTGTGGACGTTATCCTGTCGATATCTTAAATCTTGAATCCTGGGCACGCAGAACGATTTCGTGTCGCTTGGTCGGATATGCCATCTGAATGGCATCTAAAGATCCGGACGACCGCGGGAGGGCAAAAAGATGGCGATGATAGAGAATGACAAGGCCTCGCGCTTCCCGGATGTCGAGCTGAAGGCCCGTGCCGCGTGGCACTATTATGTCGAGGGTCTGACGCAGGAGAGGATTTCGGAGATCCTCGGCATCGGCCGCATCAAGGTGCATCGTATCCTCTCCGCCGCGCGTGAGGAGGGCGTCGTCCAGTTCCGCATCCGGGACAGCGTCGTCGAATGCATGGTGCTGGAAGAGGCTCTGAAGCAGCGTTTCGGGCTCAGCCAGGCCGTTGTGGTGCCGTCGGCCGCCGACCGGAGCAACGCGCCGCTGATGATCGGCCATGCCGCGGGCGCCTATTTGGCCGACAACGTGAATGCCGGCGATGTCATCGCGCTCGGCTGGGGGCGGACGCTGAAATTCGCCATCAATGAATTGCCGCGGCGGCCGATCGCCAGGACGACGGTGGTCTCCATGCTGGGCGGCCTCACTCACGCCCAGCCGCTCAACCCGACCGAAAGCGCTTGGGAATTCGCCGAAAAGATCGGCGCCGAGTGCTTTTTGCTGCCGGTCCCGGTCTATGCCGACAGGCCGGAGCAGCGTGACGCCTTCATGAGCCAGCGCAGCGTTCAGGACGTCGTCTTCCGTGCGCGCCGGGCAAACATCGCCGTGCTCAGCGTCGGATCGTTTTCCAACGACAGCCCGATCGCCAATTACGGCTTCATCAAGCCCAGCGAACTCGAGGAGCTGCAGGCGGCTGGCGCCGTTGGCGATATTTTATGTCATTTCATCGACGCCGAGGGCCGACTCGTCGACCATGAGGTCAATCGCCGGGTCTGCGCCTATCCGCTGCAGGATCTGGCGGACATCCCGGCCATCATCCTGGTCTCGGGAGGGCAGGAAAAGATTGCCATCATGCGGGCGGCGCTCGCCAACACCAAAGTGTCGGTTCTGATCACCGACGAGGATGCGGCCAAGGGCCTGCTCAACCGCTAGCCCTTTCCGAGCGCCTCAAGCCGCACATGGATGTCGCGCGTCGCCTGATAGAGGTCGCGGTAGATCGCCTTGCGCGCGCGGTAACCGGAGACCAGCCCCTCGACCGGATCGACATGCCTGGTCGGCGGTGCGGTCATCGCCTCGGCCGCCGTCTGGGGCGAGGCAAACCATCCGACGGCCGAAGCCGCCAGCACGGCGGCGCCGAGTGCTGCGGCTTCGTTGACCGGTGAGACGGAGAGCGGCCGCTCGAGCACGCTTGCCATGATCCGCATCAGCAGAGCTGAGTTGGTGCCGCCGCCGGCGGCAATCATCGCCGCCGGTTTGCCGCCGGCTTGAGTTTCCATTGCCTCGCTGGCGATGGCCTGCTCGAAGGCGATGCCTTCCAGAACCGCTCGAAAAAGGTGCTTCGGTTCATGGTCGAGTGACAGGCCGACAATGGCGCCGCGCGCCGCACCGTCCCAATAAGGACTCATCACGCCAGCCCAGTACGGCATGACAAGCAG
Organism: Mesorhizobium sp. M6A.T.Ce.TU.016.01.1.1; assembly: GCF_003997065.1. Classification (NCBI taxonomy): domain Bacteria; kingdom Pseudomonadati; phylum Pseudomonadota; class Alphaproteobacteria; order Hyphomicrobiales; family Phyllobacteriaceae; genus Mesorhizobium; species Mesorhizobium sp. M6A.T.Ce.TU.016.01.1.1. The sequence goes on from NZ_RZTJ01000003.1 coordinate 468,838, forward strand.
TCCCTCGCTGCCGGCGGCAACGTCCACCGCCGCTTTCTCCAGCGCTGCGGCCGACGGCGAACCGGTCGTGCGAACGATCCAGTCGACCAACTGCATGCCCGAGCGCAGCACGGTCTCCAGCATGAATCCCGAGCCGGTCGGTGAGACCAGCGTTCGAAACGCGTCCGACGTCGTGATCTCATGGGAATAACAGCCGCTGACGACGCCCGAGCCGAGCGAAAGATAGCTTTTGCCTTCGTCGTAGACCCCCATGCCGAGGCCCATCGCCTGGCCGTCGCCGGCGCCGGCGACGACAGGCGTGCCGGCTTTCAGGCCGGTCAGTCGGGCCACGCTTTCACTGAGTCCGCCGCAGATCGTGCCGGGCGTGACCAGCTCCGGCAACTGGTCCGGCCGCAGCCCGGCGGCCGCAACGAGCTCAGGGTGCCAGGTGCCATTCTTGACATCGAGCAGCCCGAGCGGATCCGCACTTGCCGTGCTGGTGACCAGATGTCCGGTCAGCCGGTGGACGAAGAAGCCATGCACGTCGACGATTGCGGCTGCGTCGTCGAGCGCTTGCGGCTGGTGTTCGGCAAGCCAGCGAACAGCATAGAGCGCGGGCGTCGGGTCCGGTGGCTTGCCGCTCCAGTCGCGGATCGCCTCGCGGCCGAGTTCGGACGACAGCCTTATAACTTGCGGGCGAGCACGCTCATCCAGCCACAAGATCGCCGGAATGAGCGGCTTGCCGGCATGATCGATCAGCGTGAAGGTCTCGCGCTGGTGAGCGATGGAGATCGCCGCCACGCGCGAAGCGCCAACCGCCTCAGTGACCTGTTTCAATGCACCGAGCAGTGCGGTCCACCAGTGTTCGGCGTCCTGCTCGAAATGGCCGGGCTTGGGATTGGCGAGCGGATAGGCTTCGCGCGCCTGGAACAGCTCCTCGCCGTCGCGCGTGAAGGCGATCGCCTTCACGGCCGTCGTCGAGGCGTCGATCCCGATTACGACATCGTCCATCAGGCGGTTATCCGGTGGAGTCAGGCTGCGTTTGTAACGAACCGCCCGTCCGATTGGTCGAGACGACGGCGGATCTGGGTTATCACCATCGAATCGTCGGGTACACAATTTTCATAGGTGAGGAAGTCGCCGGTCTTGACCGGCTTGACCACCTTGGCGCGTTCGGCGAGGCCGAGCGGCAGGGCGCCGCGGGCGCGCGCGTCCTCCCACGTCATGGCGAAGCCGCGATAGTCGTTCTCGCCGATCATGCCGAGCGACTGGCCGAGGCTAAGGTCGCTCTTGGCAACCGCCACCGCCTCGGCCACCGGATGGTCGAGCGGCTCCATGTCGGCGCGCTTGTAGACCACGGCACGCGCCGCCGACAGCGGCACTTCCAGGCTGGTCAGATGGTAGGGCCGGAAGATCGTGAAATAGGGGCCTTTGCCGACCTTGAGGTCGATCATGCGCTCCAGCACCCGCGGATGCCGGGTCTCAATGATGCAGAACACGCCGGGCGCCACGCCCTTGCCGATCGAATAGTCGACGACGCCCTTGCGATGCAACACGCCGCCATCCTCGCGCGGGCAAAGCACGCTGGCGAGTTCCTCAAGCGTTGCGGTCGGGCCATGCATCCCCGGCACGTCGGGCACCAGGCCGGTGGCATTGGCGATCGCCACCATCTCGATCGCCGTCTTCGAGCCGTCGACGAACTCGACCAGCATGCGCGCATTCATGTTGCGCTCTGCCGCCTCCTTCTCGTAGTCGGCCGGCATGGCGTCGATCTTCAGCGGATTGTTCTTGCCCTTGCCGGCGGCGATGATGTTGAAGCCGAGGCTTTTGGCAAAGCCGATGATCTCCAGCGTGCAGGCCGGCTCGTCGCCGGCCGCGCCCGTATAGACGACGCCGGCCTTGCGCGCTTCCTCTTTCAGGAAACGGCCGATGGTGATGTCGGCCTCGACGTTGAGCATGACAATGTGCTTGCCGTTCTTCATCACTTCGAGCGCGAACAGCGTGCCGATGTTGGGATTGCCTGTCGCGTCGATGATGACGTCGATGCGGCCGGCGGATGCCAGCGCATGCAGGTCTTCGGTCACCGCGATCTTGCCGGCCTCGATGGCACGGTCGATCGCCGCCGCATTGCCGGCCTGGACGATGTCGGAGCGGTCGTGGCCGGCGAGAAGTGCTGCGTCGATCGCCGCCTGCGGCCTGACCTCGGAAATGGCGCCGATCCGCATGCCCGGCATCAGCGCAACCTGGACGACGATATCGGTGCCCATCTGCCCGGCGCCGGCAAGCCCGATAGTGATTGGTCCCTGCTTTTCAGCGCGTTGCAAAAGTTCCGCTGCAAATTGCGGATGGGCCATGTCGCTTCCTCCAGTTCCTGACGCGCCGCAGCGTCGAGATCATCATTTTGAACATTCCTATTTCCAAATGAAAAATATTTCAACCTGCAATTCGGCAGCCTCTTTCGCAAAATTGTTTGATTTCGCTTTTGCGCCCTGGCACGCGGCTTGATTGCGCAGCCAGCTGGTGCCTGTCGCCAAAAGTGCGCAGCAGGATAACGACATGCATAAAGCAAAGACTCAAAGCGCGTCGATTGAATCCGTTTCAACCCGACGCGCTTTAGGGGGCAGGGAAGGACAGTGATCTTTGGGACGCAGACGGCGATGACCGAGACGGCATGCTCGGCGCATGCCGGTATCTCAGCTGCCAACCGCGAAGAAGGGCGCGCCGAGCAGGTCGGGAACGACGTCGATGCCGAGGCCCGGCCCGTCCGGAATGCCCATGCGGCTGCCCGAGACGGGCGGCACGTTCGATGCGGTGCGCACCGTCACCCATTCGTGGAAGGCGATGGCGTGCAGCCGGCGCTCCTCCGGCGTCGACAGCGACAGATGCGCCATGGCTGATGTGTCGATCTCGGCGCCGCCGGTGTCCTCGACGGTGATCATGAAGCCCAGGTCGACCGCAACATCACGGATCTGGCGCGTCTTGGTGACGCCGCCCAGCCGCGAGATTTTCAGCGTCAGCCCGTCGGCCGCGCCCTTGCGATGGATGTCGAGCATGTCGTCCAGCGAGGCGACGGACTCGTCCAGCACCATCGGCTTGTCGAGCGAGCGGCGCACCGACATGCATTCGTCGATCGTGGTGCAGGGCTGCTCGAACGTGTAGTCGATGGCGCGCGTTGCGTCAGTGAACTGGCGCGCCTGATAGGGCGTCCATCCGGCATTGGCGTCGCAGAAGATCACCGTCCCCTTCGGCACCGAAGCGGCCACCGCGGTGACGCGCTCGATGTCGTCACGGACATTGCCGCCGACCTTGACCTGCAGCCGATGGAACCCATCCTTGACGATGCGTTTGGCCAACGCCGCCATCGCGTCGACCGTGCCATGGGTGACGACCTTGTAAAGCTCAGCCGTCTCGCTCTCGCGTCCGCCGAGCAGCGTCACCAGCGGCACGTCGGCGGCGCGTGCGGCAAGATCTGAGCATGCCATGTCCAGCGCCGACTTGATGTAGGGATGGCCCTTGAACACCGTGTCCATCAGCCTGCCGATACTGGCCAAGGCCCGGGGATCGTGGCCGAGCAGATGCGGCGCGATTTCCATGACGCCGGCGCGCGTGCCGGCTGCGAAGGCCGGCGAGTAGAAATTGCCGAGCGGCGCCATCTCGCCCCAGCCGGTCAGCCCGCTGTCGGAGGTGATGGCGACGATCACCGCGTCGAACGCATCGGCGACACGCCCCTTGGACATGCGATAGGGCCCGTCCACGAAGGGCTGCACGACATGGTAGGCTTTGATGGTTTTGATCTGCACGTGTTTATCCGTTGTTCGCGATGTTCAGATTTGCTGCCGGTTGGCTACGGTCGCCTTGGCGCCTTTGGAAGCTCGCTGTTCGAGGCTGCGCGCATAGGCAAGCAGTTCCTCGAAATCGAGGTCGATATGCTCGCGGGCATGGCGCTGGGCGGCGCGCATGTCGGAGCCCTTCAACAGCCGTACATAGGCCTCGTGGATGTCTTCGGCAGGCACCGGCTCTTTGCGCGCCCGCTGGTGGAGGGCAAAATACATCTGCAGCCGGCTGGCCAGGCGCTGCCAGGTCTCCAGCAACACTGAATTGTCGGCCCATTCATGGATCAGGCCGTGCAATTGCAGCGCCGTTTCGATCTGGCGGGTGGTGTCGAGGTTGCGCGTCGCCTGTTTCACCGCCTCGTGCCTCCGATCGAGCTCATCAAAGAAGCGCTGGTCGCGCAGCCGCCAGGTCAGTTCGATGGCGAACGCGTCCAGCACCTTGTTGAGCGAATAGGCATCGTCGATGTCCTTGGCGGTCACGTCGATGACGAAGGTTCCGGCGTAGGGAATGCTGGTCAGGATGCCTTCCTGCACCAGTTCGCGCATCGCTTCGCGCAGCGGCGCGCGGCTCACCCGCATCTGCTCGGCAATCCTAAGCTCGTTGAGTTTTTGCCCCGGTTCCAGCTGGCCCGTCAGGATCGCGCGCCTGAGCAACGCCACGATCTCGGCGCGCCTTGTCGTATCCGCGATCGGAGCAAAATCCAGCTTCCCCATTCGGTCACTCCAAAAGGAGCCGAAATCAAGCAGATTGTCGACAATCTAACAAGTGGTTATTTCTGGATTCCGGGCAGAATGTCGGTGACTTCGTTCTCACGCAGCCCGGCCGTAAAAGCCGACCCGTTCCTCGTCGCTGAACATCACGCCTGATTTCTCATAGTAGGAGAACACTGCGATCATGCGTTCGCGCTCGCCTTCGACTGTGGTGACGCGATGCGCTGTGTTCTTGCCACGGAAGACGTTCAGCGTGCCCGGCTTCATGCGCAGTATCTTCGCCTCGGGGTCGCGCCCTTCGAGCAGCCTGGCGACGCCGTCGTAATTGGGATTGTCGTCCGACCGGAGATCGGTGCGGTATTCGAGGTCGCCGCCGCGTTGCGCCGCCTGCAACAGTAGCGTCGTGGTGAATTCCGAGCGATCGAAATGCCAGTTCAGCGCCTCGCCGGCGCGGTAGGCCATCACATTGGTGCGCGCCAGCGGGTCCTGCATGACATGCAGCTGCGTCTTCCCCATCGCCGCCGCCAAGAAGTGCAGCAGCGGCTCGTATTCGTAGATGGCGAGGACTAGGCTGCCAGGAATCTGGTCGGCGCAGACCGTATGGCTGATGGTCTCGACCTTGCGCAGCGCGGGATGGTCCGGAGCGAGCTCCGGGATATCGGGCTTGAAGTAGATGTTATGCATCCGCTTGTGCATGTGCGACCGGCTGTCCATGACGGGCTGGATTTCCCGCACCGCCCGTTCGGCCACGCCAGGCCGCAAAAAACCCTCGAGATTGAACATGCCATCGGCTTCCAGCGCCGCGATCGAGGCCTCCACAAGGCGCTTCCATTCAGCGCTGCCTTCACGGTCGAGCGGGTACCGGTCCAGATCGAGAATGTCTTTCATCGTCTCATGCTCCAAGGTTCGAGCGTAGAAGACGGCAAAAAAATCTTTCTCTCAACGGCGAAAATTATTAGTCTTCCGCAGGAAAAACTTACGGAAGGTTCATGGAACGGCTCCCCCCGCTGAACGCGATCAAGGCCTTCGAGGTCGCCGCGCGGACTGGCAATTTTACTTTGGCCGCCATCGAACTCGGCGTTTCCTCGGCGGCGGTCAGCCAGCAGATCCGCAATCTCGAGACCTGGTTCGGCAAGCAGCTGTTCGTGCGCAGCGGCAACCGCATCGCGCTGACCGACGCCGGCCACGCAATCTATCCGCAGACCGCACGCGCCTTGGGCGACATCGCGGCGATCGGTCGGCGCATGCTGGAGGGCGGGCTGAGGACGCGTCTCGTCGTCAGCGTGCCGTTTTCGCTGGCCGAATTGTGGCTGGCGCCCAGGCTGGCCGTTCTTCTCGATGCCTTCCCGCAAATGGCGATCGACGTCCGCGTCGAAGACGATCCCGTCGACCTGATGCGCCAGAACATCGATCTTCGCATCAGCTATGGCGACTATCACTATCCCGGTTTGCGGATGGTCCGCCTCATCCATGACGACGTCCTGCCGGTCTGCGCGCCGGACTTCTGGCAAAGATACGGCAACGATGCATCCAGCCTTGCGGATGTGCACGAGAGCTTGTTCATCCACACCAACTGGGGTCCGAACTATGCCTCGCATCCGACATGGGCGGATTGGTTTTCGGCGTCAGGCGGCAGCCGCGCGCCTGATCCCTCGCATGGGCGCCGTGTCGGTCTGTCCAGCCTGGCGATCGTCTCGGCGAGGCTTGGTCTCGGAATTGCGCTTGGCCAGCGGGCCATGGCCCATGGGGACCTGGAAGCCGGGCGCCTAATCGCGCCCTCGTTGGTATCTCTGCGCCTCGGTCATCCCTATTGCGCCTTCATGCCTGCGTCAAAGGCTGAGCGCGCCGATGTTGCCGGGCTCGTCGCGCTGCTTGGAGCAATTCCAGGAAAAGTGCATAGCGGTTTTCCGTCCGGAATTGCGGAAAAACAAACATAGCAAAACGGCGCCCTTGGCGTGGGAGCCGAGGGCGCCGCTGGACCGGACCTGACGGGGGGTATCAGGTGGCCGGTTTCTGTGGCAGCGGCGAGACCGGCATTCCGGGGCCGATCTTCTGCAGATTGCCTGTGATCACCTGGTCACCTTCCGATACGCCGCTCGAGATGGCCACCAGATCGCCGTTGGTCGGCCCGAGCGAAACGATGCGCTGGTCGACAGTGTTGTCCTTGCCGACGACGTAGAGGTATTTGCCGAGCTGGCTCGATCCCAACGCCGTCTGCGGCACCATCAGCGCATCGGGCTGCTGCTTGATATGCAGCTTCACGCGAACATATTGGCCCGGCAGCAGCGTGAATTTGGCGTTGCCGATCGTCGCCCGTGCGGTGATGGTGCCGGTCGAGCGATCGATCGTGTTGTCGATGAAGGTGAGCTGACCTCTCTGGCGCGGTTCTGTATCGCCGGGAAGCAGGACGTCGACGTCGATCGGCCCCGCCGCGCGGGCTTCCTCGATCTGCGCCAGATCCGTTTCGCTCGGATTGAAGGTGACATAGATCGGGTCGAGCTGCACCAGCGTGTTGAGCACCGTGCCGGCGACGCTGACCAGCGTTCCAACCGAAGCCTGGTTGCGGCCGACGCGCCCGGCGAACGGCGCCTTGATTTCCGAATAACTCAGATTGAGCTCGGCGGTCCGCACAGCCGCTTGGTTCACGGCGAGCGAGGCCTGGGCCTCGCGCAAGCTGCTGGTGCGCTGGTCGAACGCATCCTTGGCGATGTATCCGCTCTTGGCGAGCTCGGTGCCGCGGCCAAGGTTGGAACGGGCATAGTCAAGCGTTGCTTCGTCGCGCTGGACCTGCGCCTTCGCCTGGTCGAGGGCAGCGTGGAAATCCTCTGGAGCGATCTTGTAGAGAAGGTCGCCCTTCTTGACATCGCTGCCGTCGGGCGCGACCTGCTCCTGCAGATAACCCGGTACGCGCGCTTGCAGCGTGATGCTGCGGATCGGCTCGGTGCGGGCCGCATAGTCGAGATAGATCGGGATCGTCTTCTTGACGACGCTCACCACCGGCACCGGCATGACAAACGCTGCGGGCTCGGGCGCCGCGGGTTCGGGCGTTGCCGCTCCTGCCGTGCCGGCGTTGAGGCCGAAATTGCCCATGTCGAGCAAGTGAACGCTCGCCATCGAGATCGCCCCCAGGGCGACGGCCGCTCCCAACGCAATTTTCCATTTACGCATGATCAATTCTCCAATCCTATTCGGCCGCTTCGGCCAATCGCGCGAAAGCGGGTTCGGCAGTGGGTTCAGTCGGTTCGGCAACGGGTTCGTTCTTGCTGCCGCGCTCGCGCAGTTGCTCGATCACCGCATAGAAGACCGGCACGAACACCAGCGACAGGATTGTCGCCGCGACCATGCCGCCAAAGACGGTGGTGCCGATCGACTGGCGGCTCGCTGCACCGGCACCTGTGGAGAACATCAGCGGCAGCACACCGAGGATGAACGCGAAGGCGGTCATCAGGATGGGCCGCAGCCGCAAACGCGCCGCTTCCATTGCCGCGTCGACGATGCTGAGACCTTCCTCGCGCCGGCGCCGGGCAAACTCCACGATCAAAATGGCGTTCTTTGCCGCCAGCCCGATCAGCATGACGAAGCCGATCTGCGAATAGACGTCGATCTGCATGCCGCGCATCAACAAGGCGACGAAGGCACCAAACAGGGCAAGCGGCACCGCGAGCAGAACCATGAAGGGCATGGCCCAGCTCTCATATTGGGCGGCGAGGATCAGGAAGACGAAGACCATGGCGAGACCGAAGACGATCGAGGCGATCGATCCAGCCTTGAGCTCCTGATAGGTGATGCCCGTCCATTCGTAGCCGAAATCCTTCGGCAGCGCCGTGGCAGCGGCACGTTCCATCGCCGCGACCGCCTGGCCCGAGGAGTAACCGGGTGCAGCACCGCCATTGATCAGGGCCGACGCATTGTTGTTGTAATGCGGGACGGTTTCCGGGCCGACGATAGGCACGAGCTTGCCGAGTGTGCTCAACGGCACCATGCCGCCAGAGGCATTGCGCACATAGAGCCGTGAAATGTCGGCAGCACCCGCACGCGCATCCTTGTCGGCCTGGATCGTCACCCGGAAGGTGCGGCCGAACAGGTTGAAGTCGTTCACATAGAGCGAGCCGAGATAGATCTGCAGCGTGTTGAACACGTCAGGCAGGCTGAGGCCGAGCAGCTTCGCCTTGTTACGGTCGAGGTCGTAGTTGAACTGTGGCGTCGAGGTCGAGAACGACGAGAACAATTGCTGCGGGTTGAGCTCGGGCTGCTTGCGCGCCTCGGCGAGCACGGCTTGCGTCGCATCGTTGAGCGCAGCGCTGCCGCGACCGGTCAGATCCTGCACCTGGAATTCGAAGCCGCCGGTCGTGCCGATGCCCGGGATCGAAGGCGGATCGAAGCTCAGCGCGAAGGCTTCCGGAAGCTCCATGAGCTTCGAGCGCACGTCGGCGACGAGCTTCGAGGCGCTCTGGTCAGGGCCGCGTTCGTCCCATGGCTTCAGGATGGCGAATTCCACCGCTGAGTTCGACTGGGCTGCGTTGGTTAGGAAGTTCAAACCGCTGATCGAGCCGACGATATCGACGCCGGGGGTGTTCTGCAGGATGGCGCGTGCCTTCCGGGCCACGGCGTCGGTGCGTTCCAGTGACGCCCCATCCGGCAACTGGATGACCACGAAGAAGTAGCCCTGGTCCTCGACCGGAAGGAAGGTCGAGGGCAGGCGCTGCCAGACGAAATAGGTGGCGACAAGCCCGGCCGCGAACAGCCCGAGCATGATCCAGCGCAGGCGGATGAGGAAGCGCACACCATGGGCATAGGCATGCGACAGCCGTTCGAAGCCCGTGTTGAACCAGCGGAACAGCACGAACTGCGTTGCCGGGCGGTGGCGCAGGAAGGCGGCGCTGAGCGCCGGAGTGAGCGTCAGCGAGACGAAGGCGGAGATGCCGAAGGAGATCGCCACCGTCAGCGCAAACTGGTTGTAGAGCCGGCCGGAAACGCCGGGTATGAAGGCGACCGGCACGAACACGGCCATCAGCACGGCGGTCGTGGCGATGATCGGGCCGGTGACCTCGGCCATCGCCGCGCGCGTGGCAGCCAGCGGTTTGAGGCCGGCCTCCAGCTGGCGCTCGACGTTCTCGACGACGACGATCGCATCGTCGACGACGAGGCCTATCGCCAGCACCATGCCGAGCAGGCTGAGCATGTTCAGCGAGAAGCCGAACATGTACATGACGACGAGCGTGGCGACCAGCGACACCGGAATCGCGATCGTCGGGATGATCGTGGTGCGCCAGCTCTGCAGGAAGATGAACACCACCGCGACAACCAGGACCAGCGCCTCGCCGAGCGTGACCAGCACGTCGTGCATCGACGCCGAGACGAAGCGCGTCGTGTCGTAGTGCATGGCGTAGCTCACGCCCTTCGGGAAGCGGCCCGACAGTTCCTGCATCTTGTCCTTGACGCGCTGCTGCAGATCGAGCGCGTTCGAGCCCGGCATCTGGTAGACGGCGAGCACCACGGTCGGGTCTTCGGCGAAGAAGGCCGACGACGAATATTGCAGGGCGCCAAGTTCGATGCGCGCAACGTCACGCAACCGCACCAACGAACCGTTCGCGGCATCGGCGCGCACGACGATGTCGCCGAATTCCTTGGGGTCGCTCAGTCGGCCGACCGCGTTGACCTGCATTTCGAAAGCGGTGCCGGCCGGCGCCGGCGACTGCCCGATCTTGCCGGCCGCGACCTGGACATTCTGCTCGGCGATGGCGTTCTGGACATCGACGGCGGTGATGCCGAGATTGGCGAGCTTGTCTGGATCGAGCCATACGCGCATCGAATACCGCCGCTCGCCGAAGATCTGCACGTCGCCGACGCCTGGCAGGCGCTTCAGCGGGTCGACCACTTGCAGGTAGGCGAGGTTGCTGAGCGCGACCGGATCGACGGAGCCGTCGGGCGAGGTGAGGTTGACGATCAGGACGAAATTCGGGTTCTGCTTCTTGATCGTCACGCCGCCCTGGTTGACGATGGCCGGTAGCGAGGACGCCGCCTGCGACACGCGGTTCTGGACGTCGACGGCGGCGGTGCTCAGGGAATAGCCGACCTCGAAGGTGATGGTAATCGTCGACGAGCCGTCATTGGAGCTCGATGACGACATATAGGTCATCCCCTGAACGCCGTTGATCTGCTGTTCGAGCGGCGTCGTGACGGTGTCGGCCACGACCTGCGCACTGGCGCCCGGATAGTTGGCGCTGACCACGACCTGAGGTGGCGTGATGTCTGGAAACTGCGAGACAGGCAGCAGGAAATAGCAGATCGCCCCGGCGAGCACCATGATGATGGCGATCGACGATGCGAAGATCGGTCGGTGGATGAAGAAGTTTACCATGACACGCACGCCTCGCCCGATGCTCTCGCCTCGCCAAAAGCCTTGGCCACTCTGGACAGCCGCCGGCTGCGCCTTTGACCCGAATCTTCCAGAAAACGATGCGGCGCCTTGCGGCCGTACCCTTGCGCATCCGCAAGAGTACGCAGCATCGTCTCGAAAGAGCGCAGGTCGACGCGGTCGGCCTTCATCAGCATCCGGATCATTGGATCCTTAACAACTTCGTCGATCGTCAAATCTTTGCGCTGCGACATCGTAGCGGCTCCTGGCTTGCGATCCGCGGCGCATGCCGCAGATCGGGTGGTCTTCTTGTTCGCGGCCAAAAATCGCCTAGGGCGCAGTTTCATGCCTGGGCCGATTCGGCGGAGGCTATTCACAGGCGCCTGCGAGATTTGACACGAGGCAATTGGGGTGTTACCAGTAAGTAACATCTAGAAGTTACAGACCGGTAACACCCTAGTCAAGAGGTGCGCCGAGGGATTTTTCGGAAACCCCGGAAACCAAGGAGGTTTTGATGGAAGACGGCACTGCGGAACGCATCCGCCCGCGGGATCGCATCCTGGAAACGGCACGGGATATGTTCCACAAGCATGGCATCAAGGGCGTCGGCGTCGACGCGATCACTGAGGCCGCCGGTACCAATAAGATGACGCTCTACCGTCATTTCGAGTCCAAGGACGACCTGGTCATCGAGTGCCTGCGGGCGACCGCATGCAGCGCCAATGCGATGTGGCAAAAGTTCGAGGCCGAGCATCCGGGCGACAAGCTTGCGCAGTTGCACGCCTGGGTTCGGATGGCGGCTGATTGCCTGTTGAGTGACGGTCGCGGTTGCGACATGGCGAACGCCGCCATTGAGTTGAGCGAGACCGACCATCCGGCCCGTCGGGTGATCAAGGAGCTCAAGCAGGCCCAGCGCGAACGCCTGGTCGGCCTGTGCCGGGATGCCGGCATCGGACAGGCGGAACTTCTCGCCGATACATTGTCGCTGCTGCTTGAAGGCGCCCGCGTCAGCCTGCAAAGCGTCGGAGCCGAGGGCCCTAGCGCGCAATTCGTCCGCATGGCGGAAGGCCTGATCACCTCTTTCAGGGCCAGATAGTCTCGCAAGCGGCGGAACGACCGGTGGCGTGTTCATTGCGAGCCGCGCCGCCGAATGCTTTTTGTCCGTTCGGATGTACCGTCATCGCGCGTCTCCTTTGCCGGTCTGTCGCCGCACCACCGCGCGACCTGTTGCTTGGTGAGGCAGGATAGGACCGATAGCGAATTGGTGAGAGTGACAAGTGTGACGGGATTCCGGCGAATCCGCTGATCGCGGCTGCAACATGCCCTACCGCTCGCCGAACAAGCCGGTGGCGATCGCCCCTAATGGTCATTCGACGCGCGGACCGATAATCGTGTCCGGTGATGGTCATGACCTCCGCCTTTGCCCACACCCGGAGCCGGAACAAAAAAGCCCGCTGCCGGGAGGAGGTGGCAGCGGGCTTGATTTCGAATACGGCACGGGAGGAGGTGTACCGCACTCAGCGTCGGCATCGCATCTGGGAGGAGTAGATGGCCGACAACTGCGAAACTACCGATTGCCCAATGATTCGGCAACAACGAAAGATGCATAGCAGATGTGCAGATTTGCTGTATCAACCGAATCTTAACTATGGGCAGATTGAACGTCGCCCTTGCGCGGCGTCACTGCACCGGGACGTTTTCCTTGAAGATCAGGCGCGGTTCGATGAACTTCCGCGTCAAATAGGGCGCCGAGGAAGCGATCGAGCCGAGCAAGCGAATGACCGATTGCTCGGCGATCAGCCGCGCGTTTTGGTCGATGACGACATCAAGCAGATCATCGACGAGATAGCCGCGTGTCGCCCTTGTCAGGTCGTGACAGATGAACACCGGCTTCCTTTGCGGCTTGGCTTCCAGCAGCGCTTTCGCCACGCCAGAGCGTCCAGCGCCGACGCAATAGATGCCGAGCAGCTCCGGCTCGTTGTGCAGCGCCTTCATCGTCGCCCTGTAGCTGATATCAGGCTCATCGTTGATCTCGACGGCACTGGTGACGGTCAGATTGGGGAACTCCTCGCTGAGCACGGACCGAAAGCCCATTTCGCGTTCCTCGTGCCCGCGGTAGGAGCGTGAGCCGACGACCATTGCCAGATGGCCCCGGCGCCCGCCCAGGAAACGTCCCATCAACAGCGCCGCGGTGCGGCCGGCCACACGGTTGTCGATGCCGACATAGGCCGATCGCGGTGCGCCCGGCACGTCCGACACCAGCGTGACCAGGCGGATGCCGGCCTCGACGATCTCGCGCAGGATGTTGCGCGTTCTCGGATGATCGATCGCGATGACGCCAACGCCGTTTGCCCTAAGCGAGAGGTTTTCGACGGCTGCCTGCAACGCGCTCGGCGAGATGCCGGCGAGCTTGTGGATCCGGCAGGAGGCGACGAGCGGCAGGCGCGCCGCATAATCCTCGATATGATTTGCCAGATCCATCATGAAGGCGTTGGAGCCGATCGGCAGGAAGAATTCCAGATGCGCCGGCCGCGAGGGCAGTGTGACCTGATCCACGACCGGCAAATAGCCGAGCTGCTTGGCCGCCTCCATCACCCGCTGCCGGTTGGCCGCGCTGGCACCCGGCCGGTTGTTCAGCACCCGGTCGACCGTGGCGGTCGACAACCCGCAGCTTCTGGCGATGTCCGCAACGGTGGCTTTCATGGTCGCAGTCATAGGAGCTGATGTGATCCCGTGCCAGAGATACGGCGAACCCGGCTTCCAACTGGCCCGCTCAGCCCTGCGATTGCTTCCCCTGGACGATGGCGTCGTGGATCTGCTCATCGGACATGCCGGTGATGATCCGTTCGACTTCCGCGACGTTGGTGTTCTTCGGATCGATATCGTCGGCGACCACCTTGCCGCGCCGCATGACGACGATGCGGTCGACCACCTGGAAGACGTGGTGGATGTTATGGGCGATGAAGATGCAGGAATGGCCTGAATCGCGGGCGCTGCGCACGAAGCTCAGCACGCCTTGCGTCTCGGCGACGCCCAGATTGTTGGTCGGCTCGTCGAGGATGATGAGGTCGCTGTCGAAATGCATGGCGCGCGCGATCGCCACGGCCTGCCGCTCACCGCCGGAGAGCGAGCCGATCGGCGTCGTCGGCGGGATGTTCTTCGAGATGCCGACCTGCTTGAGCAGATCGCGGGCGACCACGTTCATCGCCTCCTGGTCCATGCGGTTGAGGAAACGCGGCGGCTTGATCGGCTCGCGCCCGAGAAACAGATTGCGCGCGATCGACAATTGCGTGACCAGCGCCGAGTCCTGGTAGATCGTCTCGATGCCGTGGGCGATGGCATCGCTGGTGCTGCGGAAGTCCACCTTCTTGCCGCGGATGAAGATGTCGCCGCTGGTCAGCGGAACCGCACCCGACAGCACTTTGATCAGCGTCGATTTGCCGGCACCATTGTCGCCGAGCAGACCGACGATCTCCCTTTCATTGACATGGAAATTGGCGTCGACGAGCGCCTGCACGCGCCCGTAGGACTTGCGGATGTTTTCCATGCGGACAAGCGGTTCAGCCATGGTTCAACTCCCTGCCTGATGCCGGCGTTCCAGCCATGAATGGAGCGCCATCATGCCGAGGATGATCGCGCCGATGAAGATGTTGTAGGCAAGGCCCGGCACGCCGATCAGCACGATGCCGTTGCGCATGACGCGCAGGATCAGGATGCCGAGCACGGTGCCGATGATGGTGCCGCGTCCGCCGGTCAGCGCCGTGCCGCCGATCACCACCATGGCGATGACTTCGAGCTCGTAGCCGGTGCCGCTGTTGGGATTGGCGGCGGAGGTGCGCAATGAGCTGATGACGCCGGCAAGCGAAGCCATGATCGATGACAGGATGAACAGGCCGATCTTGACGCCGCTGACGTTGACACCACGAGCCTTCGCCGCGTTGGGGTTGCCGCCGGCCGCCTGGATCCAGTTGCCGGTCCGGCTCTGCGTCAGCACGTAGCCGAGCGCGATCGCGGCTGCGATGAACCAGAACAGCGACATGTAGATGCGGAACGGTCCTATGAAGAAATCGCCGACCAGCGCCTCGGCGAGCCAGCTGCCTTCGGCGCTCCAGGTGCGCTGCGGAAATCCGTTGGTGACGAACAGGGCGGTGCCGCGCACCACCAGCAGCATGCCGAGCGTCACCAGGAAGGACGGGATCTTGAGCTGCGTCACGAACCAGCCATTGACCAGGCCGATGAAGGCGGCAACCAGCAAGGCCACGACGAAGCCGGCTTCCAGCGAGGTGAGGCCGCTGTTGAAGAGTGTCCACATCAAGACAGGGGAGAAGCCGAACAGCGATCCGACCGAGAGGTCGAATTCGCCCGATGTCATCAACAGCGTCATCGCCAGCGCGATCAGGCCGAGCTCGACCGTGAAGGCCAATATGTTGCTGATGTTCTGTGGCGACAGGAAGTCGTGGTTGAACCCCCAGAACACGGCGAGCTCGACCACAAGCAGCACGAAGGGCCCGAATTCCGGCCTGGCGATCGAGCGTTGGATGATGGAACTATTTTCCACGTTGGACCCGCGACATGGTTGGAACTGACCAAACCCGGCACCGCACAAGGCGGATTCGAGGCACGGCGAAATGATGGGGATGACCGCGGCAGGCGCCGCGATCATCCCGATCGCGGTTTTACTTGCCGGACAGGATGTCGTCGTAGACCTGCGCGGTGTCCTTTTCGTAGAGCGCGCCGGTGATCACGTCGAAGCCGGGGGGAATGCCGCTCGCGGCCATGTTGGCGAGCGAAAGCGCCACATAGCTGGTCGCCTGCGGATCCTGCCACTGCCCGGCATTGACGTAGCCGGTCAGCACCTCCTGGGTGGTATCGAGCGAGTTGCCCCAGCCGACCACCGGGATTTCGCCCGGCTTGATGCCGGCCTGGTCGAACACGCGCTTGATCGAGCCGGTCACCAGATCGCCGAGGCCGATGATCGCCTTGACCTTGGCCCTGTTGGCGGTGAGATAGTCGACCATGCGGTTGATGGCTTCGGCCTGGTCGAGCGTCGCCTCGGTGATTTCATAGGTGATGCCGAGCGGCTCGAAGACGCTCTTGATGCCCTCTTCTTCCTGGACGCCATAGGTGGCGCCCGGGATTTCGACCGGCATCCACACGAAATCGCCCTTTTTCACCAGGCCCTTGTCGACCAGATACTGCGCCCAGTTCTTGCCGAAGGTGACGTTGTCGCCGCCGACATAGGCGTTGAAGTCCGCCTTCGGATCGGGTGTGTTGAAGTTGATGATCGGGATGTTTGCCGCCCGTGCTTCCTTGGCGAGCTCGATAAGGCTGCCCGGGTCGGGGCTGGTGGTGGTGATGCCGTCGGCCTTGGCGGCGATGGCCGCGCGAACGGCCTCCTGCTGGGATGCCACGTCGCCATTGTGGAACGAGGTGTTGACGGTGTTGCCGGTGTCCGCAGCCCATTGCTTGGCGCCGGCGAGGAAATAGGTCCAGACCGGGTCGGCCGGGCCGCCATGCGAAATCCAGTAGAAGGTCTTGGCCTGCGCCGCCGCCGGAATGGCCAGCGCCATGATCAAGCCGAATACAAATAGTCGTAGCCTTGTCAGCATTTGATTTCCTCCCATTTTGAAAACTGCCTCCCTCCGACGACGATCACGGCAAACCCTGATCGTATTCTTGCCAGCGCCGATCTGGATGCATCAGAGCATCCGCTTTTTCGGTCGATGGCAAGCCTCCATTTGCCAGTGGTAGTTGGCGCGCGACAATGCGCCATCACTCGTCCCATCAGATTGCATCAGTTTGGCTGATATTTTCCAGGCAGGCGGATCCTCGTCGCCGAAGACAAGGCGCAGGCGGACGGGAACCTATATAAGATCGGCCTTGGCGAGGTCCCGCATCAGATGGCTGGCGCCGTAGGTCCAGTGCGGACAGTCGGGCGACAGCCGCACCCGGTTGACCAACGCGCCGAATTTCTCCGACGAGATGGTGACGATGTCGCCGACCTTGTGCGTAAAACCCTTGCCCTTTTCACCGCGATCCTTCGACGGCACGAACATGGTGCCGAGATAGAGCGCCAGCCCGTCGGGATACTGGTGATGCGGCCCCATCGCTGCGGCGACCAGCTCCTCCGGTGAGCGGCTGATCTCGGCCATCGAGCTTGCGCCCTCCAGCGAGAAACCGTCCTCGCCCTCGACCTTCAGACGCACGGTGGCTTGCTTCACGTCATCGATGGAAAAGCTATCGTCGAACAGCCGGATGAACGGGCCAAGCGCGGCCGAGGCGTTGTTGTCCTTGGCCTTGCCGAGCAACAGCGCCGAGCGCCCCTCGACGTCGCGCAGATTGACGTCGTTGCCGAGCGTCGCGCCGACGATCCGGCCGCTGCTGGCGGCGATCATGGCGATCTCCGGCTCCGGATTGTTCCAGGTAGACACCGGATGCAGGCCGACATCGGCGCCGAAGCCGACCGACGCCATCGGCTGGCATTTGGTGAAGATCTCGGCATCGGGGCCGATACCCACTTCCAGATATTGCGACCAGGCGCCGCGCTGGATGAGCTTGGCCTTGATCTCCATCGCTTCCACCGAGCCGGGCTTGAGCTTCGACAAATCATGGCCGATCAGCCCGGCAATGTCGGCGCGAATGGCATCCGCCTTCTCGGCCGAGCCGCGCGCCTGCTCCTCGATGACCCGTTCGAGCAGGCTGACGACGAAGGTGACACCAGACGCCTTGACGGCGTGCAGGTCGACCGGGGAAAGCAGGTATGGTTTTTGCGGATCGCGCGTGGCCTGGAAACTGTTGGCGGCGATTGCGTCAAGCGACCCGATTGGTTCGCCCCCGGCAGCGTGGACGTAGCCTGCCGGATCCGGCATCTCGCAGACGTCGCGCACGGTTGGTGCCATGCTCGACGTGATGTCGAAGACAGTGCCGTCGCGCACCGTGACCACCAGCGGATGGGACCTATCGCTTGTCCGGGCGCGGCCGATGAAGAGGCCCTCGTCGGGCAGGAGAGTGGTGTTCGTCATGGCTGCGGTCCTCTGCTGTCTTGTTCTGCTGTGACGGTCGTCACTGCCGGACCAATGGTTCATCAAAAGCCTGGCCCGCGGCGGCACTTTCAACAAATTCCCGCCAAAGGTCTATCCCGTCCTCAAGGCAAGTTTTGTCAATCTGTCCGGGCAATCTCCGCGCGGCTGGACGGTAATTGACCTTGGCGTGTCCTAATTGCGAAGCGGAAACGAGCTTTCAAAATCATGAAATCGTCACTAGGATTTTCATTTGACGAAATCCATTTCAGGTGACCTTTGCCCGTACCGTTTTACGATCCGATCTGGCAGAAGCCGCCGGCGGCCCCTGCATTCCAGTCGCTTTTTCCCGGCGGGCAACGTGTCGATGTCGTTATCGTCGGTGGCGGGATCCTCGGTCTGTCGACCGCCTTGCATGCAGCCCGGTTCGGGCTTGCCGTGCAGGTGCTGGAAGCCGGTGAGATCGGCCAGGGCGCATCGGGCCTGAATGGCGGCCAGGTGATCCCCGGCCTTAAATATGATCCGGAATGGCTGCTGGAGCATTTTGGCCCCGACCGCGGCGAGATCCTCGTCAATTTTGCCGCCTCGACGGCGGATGCGGTCTTCGAATCGATCCGCGACGAGAAACTGGCGGTGCCGTTCGTTCGCAACGGCTGGATCCAGGCAGCGCACACCGAGACGGCGCTGAAGGCGGCGGCGAACAGGGACCGGCAATGGCAGGCCCGCGGCGCCGATGTCCGGCTTCTGAGCCGGACCGAGATCGCCGCGTTGACTGGCGCGCGGGGCTATCTCGGCGGCTGGCTCGACCGCCGCGCCGGCGTGATCGATCCGCTTGCCTACACGTCGGAGCTGGCACGGATCGCCTCGGCCGCAGGCGTGAAGATCGCCGAGCACCAGAAGGTGGTGGGCCTCGGCAAGAACGCCGGCCTTTGGCGCATTTCGACGGAAGGCGGCGCCGAATTGCAGGCGAAAGCGGTCATTCTGGCGACGAACGCCTATACCGGGGATTTGCTCCCCGGTCTCGCCGAGACGATCGTTCCGTTGCACTCCTTCCAGATCGCGACAGCGCCGCTGCCGCCCGATGTGGCAGCCGGGATTCTGCCGGAGGGGCAAGCGGTGTCGGATTCGCGCCGCATCCTCATTTATTACCGCAAGAGCGCCGACGGCCGGCTGGTGCTTGGCGGGCGCGGCGGGATGGCGCTGCCGACCAGCGAAGGTGACTGGGCGCATCTCGAGCGCGCGCTGCTCCGGCTCTATCCGGCGCTGTCCGGCGTTGCCGTCGAAAAGCGCTGGTTTGGTCGGGTGGCGATGACGCCGGATCATCTCCCGCATATCCACGAGCCCGAGCAGGGCCTGATGGCCGTGGTCGGTTGCCAGGGCCGTGGCGTCGGCCTGATGACCGCGCTTGGCGAGCGCATTGCTGGCTATCTGGCGAGCGGCGATGCCAGGCAATTGCCGTTTCCGGTCTCTCCGATCCGGCCGATCCCGTTGCAGGCCTTTCGGCAGATCGGCGTTGCCGCGACGATCGCCTGGTATCGTATGCTGGATGCATTCGAGCGCTGATTTCATGCCGGCGCAGGAATCAGCTTGACAGTTTCATGATTATGAAAAAATCTTAGGCGATTTCAAAATCCCGATAGGGTAAGACGATGTCGACCATCGTTGCGATACAGCCGCCGCCGGAATCCCGGTTTTCTTCGGGTTTCCGCTTGGCCATGCTGCTGCCGGGCGGACTGGTCACCTTCTTCCTGATCCTGTTTGCCCTCGGCCTCGTGCTCTTCCTCGCCTTTCGCGGCAATGATGGTTCGCTGTTGGGCGCCGGTTTCACCCTTGCGAATTTCATCACGGTGGTGTCCGACCCGCTGTACTGGACGGTGACGCTGCGCTCGCTGACCATCGCCGGTCTGGTGACGCTGGCAACGGTCGTCACCGCCTATCCGGTCGCTTATTATCTTGCCTTCCACGCCGGCCGGCGGCGCGGCCTGCTGTTGTTTCTGGTGACGTTGCCGTTCTGGACCAGCTATCTCCTGCGCGTCTTCGCCTGGAAGATCGTGCTCGCCTACAATGGCGTGCTGAACTCGGCGCTGATCGAAAGCGGAATCTGGTTCGAGCCGACATTGGCGTTTCTCAACACGCCGGCGGCCGTCGTCGTCACGCTGGCTCACGCCTACGCGCCATTCGCCATCCTGCCCATCTATGTGGCGCTGGACACCATCCCCAAATCGCTGCTCGAAGCCGCTTCCGATCTCGGCGCCAGACCGTTCACCAGCTTCCGCCGCGTCGTGCTGCCGAACTCGATGCCGGGGGTGCTGGCGGCGGCCCTCGTCGTCTTCGTGCCGACGGTTGGCGACTATGTGACCCCGGCGCTGGTCGGCGGCCCTGCCAGCACCATGATCGGCACGCTGATCCAGGCCCAGTTCGGCAAGGCCAATGACTGGCCATTCGGCGCAGCGCTCGCCGTCGCCGTCATGCTGGTCATCCTCGCCGTGGTGCTGGTCGTGCGTTTCGCCGACCGCAGGTTTGGCAGCCGGACATGAGCGCGGCGCGCATAGACGCAAAGAAAGGTGGGAGTTGGCTCGGCGCCTACGTGCTTGTCTATCTGGTATTCCTCTATTTGCCGGTATCGCTGATCCCGCTTTTCTCCTTCAATGCTTCGATCCAGGCGGCGTTTCCGCTGCAAGGCTTCACGTTTGAATGGTACGCGACGCTGTTCGGCAATTCGGCGCTGTCCGGCGCTCTTGCCAACAGCCTCGTCATCGGCGCGATTGCCGCCACCGGCGCGACGCTTTGCGGCATCACCGTGTCCTATATGGACCTCTACGGCCGCTCGCCGCTTGCCCTCACGATCAGCGCCATCGCGCGGCTGCCGATCCTGATCCCCGGCGTCATCGTCGGTATCTCGCTGCTGATCCTGGTCAATCTCATCGGCTTCGGTCCGTCGCGCATCGCCATCGTCCTCGGCCACATTTTGGTGGCGCTGCCGACGACGGTGGTGATCATGAAAAGCCGCTTCGCCGCTATCCCAAAGACGATCCGCGAGGCCGCGCTCGATCTCGGCGCTTCCGACTGGACGACATTCAGGCGGGTCATGCTGCCGCTCAGCCTGCCCGCCATTGTGTCGGCGTTCATGTTGGCCTTCCTGACCTCCTTCGACGAGTTCATCGTCGCCTTCTTCCTGGCCGGCACCGAGCCGACGCTGCCGCTTTATATCTGGAGCCAGCTGCGATTCCCGAAGTCGCTGCCGACCGTCATGGCGCTGGGCACGGCAATCCTGGCCCTGTCCTTCGTCATCGCGGCAATGGCCGAAATCCTGCGCCATCGTGGGCTCGCCGCCGCTCAGCGGCCGGTGCCCGCCGACCTGTCCAAACCAGAAGAAACCGAAAGAGGAGAACTGCAATGGCATTCGACCTGAAATCGATAAATCGTAAGACAGTCCAAGCCGGATTGGCCGCCTTCGCGCTGGCGCTTTCGTCGACCGTCGCGTTTGCGGCCGACAAGCTGCAATATTTCACCTGGTCGGGCTACGAACTGCCCGACTTCAACAAGAGCTTCCTCGTCGCACACCCCGATGGCGTAGAAGCCTCGATGTTCGGCGACGACGATGATGCCTTCACCAAGGTCAAGGCCGGTTTCCGCCCTGATGTCGCGCATCCCTGCTACGACAAGGTGGCGCGCTGGAACAAGGAAGGCCTGCTGCAGCCGATCGACACCAAGCGCATCAAGAACTGGGATTCGATTTTTCCGGTCTTCAGGAACCTGCCCGACCTGCAGGCCGGCGACGGCAAGGTCTGGATGGTGCCGTGGGACTGGGGCAACACCTCGATCCTCTACCGCACCGATCTCGTGAAGAACCCGGAACCGAGCTGGAACTTGCTGTGGGACAAGCAATATGCCGGGCGCATGGCGACGATCGACGCCGTCCACGACACGCCCGTGGTGGCGGCCCTTCTCGCCGGCGTCAATCCATTCAACATGACGCCGGAACAGATGGACAAGGTGGCGGAAAAGCTGCGCGAGCAGCGCCCGCTGCTCTCAAACTACACCACCGACATGACCTCGGTCGAACAGGCACTGGCCAGCGGCCAGCTGGTCGCCGCCATGACCTGGAATGCGTCAGCCACCTCGCTCAAGAAGCAGGGCGTTCCGGTCGAGTTCATGAAGCCGAAGGAAGGAATGCTGACCTGGTCGTGCGGCTTCGTCATGCTCAAGGATGCCAAGAACGTCGATCTCGCCTATGACTTCATCAACAGCCGGCTGGAGACGGATTCGGGAAAATACTTGATCCAGGCTTATGGCTACGGCAGTTCGACCAGCTCGGCCTTCGCTGCGGTGCCGAAGGAAGAACTGGAGAAACTGCAGCTGCCGTCCGATCCGGAAGTGATGCTGAAGACCACCGTCTTCACCGGGCCGATGAAACAGAATGACGAACTCGCCAAGATGTTTGAGAAGGTCAAGGCAGGCGGCTGAGTCTGGCCTTCCCTTCTCCCCTTGTGGGAGAAGGTGGATTGGCGCGCAGCGCCAAGACGGTTGGGGGGTGCTGGCCGGAGCGCCGTTGGTGCCAAGCTGGAACACCCCTCATCCGACCGAGCTTCGCTCGGCCACCTTCTCCCACAGGGGGAGAAGGGAAAGCCGCCGTGCCGTAAACGAGGACGAACAGATGGACATACGAAACGAAACGGCTGAAAAGCCGAAGGACGACGCCGATGTGCGGGTCGGCCGGCGCGTGCGGGCGCTCAGGCTGGGACGCAACCTTTCGCTGGCCGAGCTTGCCGCCAAGGCCGGCGTTTCGATCGGTGCGCTCAGCCAGATCGAGCGCGGCCTGTCCTCGCTTCGCGTCAAGGTGATCTGGCCGCTTGCCGCCGCGCTCGACATCGAGCCGTCGGCGCTGATCGCCGACGGCAACGATGCCGGCAACGACCTCTATTGCGTGCGCGCCAACAGCCGTCGGCAAATCCCGGTGAAATCGGAAGGCATTGCCAAGGCGCTGCTGTCGCCGCCGGCCGCCACGCTCACCGGCATGCTGGTGACGGTGGAAGCCGGCGGCGGCACCGCCGAGGCCTATGCGCACGCCGGCCACGAATTCGGGTTCGTCATGGCGGGCGAGGTCGAGCTGGTGGTCGATTCCACCACCTATGGGCTGAAGGTCGGCGACAGCTTCGCCTTCAAGAGCACCTTGCTGCATGCCTTCCGCAATCCGGGCGTCGAGCGCTGCCAGATTCTCTGGGTCAACACGACCAAGCCGTCCGAGGTTCGCGATGGCGCCTGATCCTCTCGTCCGGCTGGATGCGGTGTCGAAGATGTTCCCCGGCGGCATCGTCGGTCTCGACACCATCGATCTCGACATTGCCCGCGGCGAGTTCCTGACGTTGCTCGGACCCTCCGGCTGCGGCAAGACCACCAGCCTGCGGGTGATCGCTGGTTTCGAAAGCCCGTCGAGCGGGCGGGTGCTGCTCGAAGGCCGTGACATCACGGCACTCAGGCCGTTTGACCGGCCGGTCAACACCGTGTTCCAGGACTATGCGCTGTTTCCGCACATGGACGTCGCCGAAAATGTCGGCTTCGGCCTGTCGCTGCGCAAGCTTTCCGGGGCAGAACAGGCAAAGCGCGTCGGCGAAGCGCTCGACATGGTTGGCCTTGCCGAAAAGCTCGGCGCCCGCGTGTCCGAATTGTCGGGCGGCCAGCGCCAGCGCGTCGCGCTTGCCCGTGCCATCGTCTGCGAACCGCGTGTGCTGTTGCTCGACGAGCCGCTATCGGCGCTCGACGCGCATCTGCGCGAACAGATGCAGGTCGAGCTGAAGCGGCTGCAGTCGCGGCTTGGCACCACTTTCGTCATGGTCACCCACGACCAGACCGAGGCGCTGTCGATCTCCGACCGCATCGTCGTCATGAACAAGGGCCGTATCGAGCAGATCGCACCGCCGGCAGCGCTCTACGACCGGCCCGCCACCAAATTCGTCGCCAGTTTCATCGGCACGATGAACCTGCTGCAGTCGCGCTTTGTCGGCCATGACGGCGATCGGTTGCATTTCAACGCCGGCGCCTTGCCGCTGGAAGCCACGTCGGAAACCGGCGAAGCACCGGGTGAAGGCGCGGTGCGAACCATCGGCGTGCGTCCGGAGGATCTTTTGGCAGCAACCGAAGCGGCGACCGGCACCGCGCCGGCGCGGGTGAGCAGCATCGTCTTTCACGGCCGCACCTTGCGCCTGCACGCCGAATTGGGGCAGGGGATACCGGTGGTTATCGACGCGCCACGCCGGGCGGAAGGTTTTCAATTCAGCGTCGGCGACGTGGCGCATATCAGCCTGCGCCGTGGCGCTAACTGCCCTATGCTACCCAGCTAATCTGTTCCCTATCTTTTCCAGAAAACCGGAGCATTACCCGATGAGCAATCATCTGAACTTCTTTATCGACGGAAAATGGGTCGCGCCCGTGGTGCCGGCAACGCTGGATGTGATCGACCCGTCTACTGAAGAGGCCTACACGAAAATCTCCGTCGGCTCGAAGGCCGATGTGGATCGCGCCGTGGCAGCGGCCAAGGCGGCCTTTCCGGCCTTTTCCCAAACCAGCAAGGCCGAGCGTCTGAAGCTGCTGAAGCGCATCCTCGAGGTCTACAACGAGCGCTACGAGGATATCGCGCAAGCTGTCTCCCAGGAGATGGGCGCGCCGATCACCTGGGCGCGCGAGGCGCAGGCCTGGGCAGGCAGGGCGCATATGGAATCCACCATCAAAGCGCTGGAGGATTACGAATTCAGCGAGAAGCGCGGCGGCACCATGGTGGTCAAGGAGCCGATCGGCGTCTGCGCGCTGATCACGCCATGGAACTGGCCGCTCAACCAGATCGTCTGCAAGGTGGCGCCGGCGATCGCCGCCGGCTGCACGGTCGTGCTGAAGCCTTCCGAGATCGCGCCGATCAGCGGCGTCATCTTTTCGGAAGTGATGGAGGCGGCAGGCACGCCGAAGGGGGTCTACAACATGGTCAACGGCACCGGTCCCGACGTCGGGCAGGTCATGGCCGGCCATCCCGATGTCGACATGGTTTCCTTCACTGGCTCGACCCGGGCCGGCATCATCGTCGCCAAGACGGCGGCCGAGACCGTCAAGCGCGTGGCGCAGGAGCTCGGCGGCAAATCGGCCAACATCGTGCTTCCCGACGCCGACTTCGAGGCGGCCGTGCGCCAGGGCGTCAACGCCTGTTTCGGCAATAGCGGCCAGTCGTGCGACGCGCCGACGCGCATGCTGGTGCCGGCGGCCCGCCACGACGAGGCGCTGACGATCGCCAAGAAAGCGGCCGAAGCGCACAAGGTCGGTGATCCGCGCTCGGAAGAGACCAAGCTCGGTCCGGTGGTCAGTAACATCCAGTTCGACAAGATCCAGCGGCTGATCGAGGCCGGCATCGCCGAGGGTGCTACGCTGGTCACCGGCGGTCCCGGCCGGCCGGAGCACCTCAACCGCGGCTACTATGTCAGGCCGACCGTCTTCGGTCACGTCACGCCGGGCATGACCATCGAGAAGGAGGAGATTTTTGGGCCGGTGCTTTCGGTCATCTCCTATGATGACGACGACGACGCGGTGAAGATCGCCAACGACACTGTTTATGGCCTCGCCGCCTATGTGCAATCCGGGGATATCGATCACGCGCGAAAAGTCGCCGGCCGCCTGCGCGCCGGACAGGTCTCGATCAACTATCCGGAGTGGGATACGTTCGCGCCCTTCGGCGGCTACAAGCAATCCGGCAACGGCCGCGAATATGCCGACTGGGCGATCCATGATTTCCTCGAGATCAAGGGCATCATCGGCTACGGCGCCTAGCGCATGACCCGAACAGCGCCGCGCGTTTAAGAAGGACGCGCGGCGCTGTAGCGTGGCCAATCCAAGCTATTCGGCGGCTTCGCGGACAGGGATCAGGCGCCGCTCGACCTGTTGGAGATGCAGGCGCATCGCCGCGGCCGCGCCGCCAAGGTCGCGTTCGGCGATCGCCTCGACGATCCGTTCATGGTCGGCAAAGCTGTGATGGTCCGCCGGAGGACGGGCGCCATCTGAACGAAGACGTCCCCAGACCACGGTTCGGCGCACCGCGTTCAGGACGTCGAACAGGCCGAGCAGCACATTGTTGCGGCTCGCCTGCGCAATCTGGCGGTGGAGCAGATTGTCGATGTTCTCATATTGCCGCCATGTGACGGCTTCCCGCGTCTGCACCAGCGATTGCCGCATCGATGCGATATCCGAAAGCGTGGCGTGCAGCGCCGCTTCGCGCGCAATCTCGGGCTCAATGATGAGACGCGCGCGCATCACGTCGGCCGGATTCGTGCGCCCGGCGATTTCCGAAATCCCAATCGTCTCCTCGACCGGTCCACTGCCGACGAAGGTGCCCCTGCCGACGTGACGCCAGATGCGGCCGTCTTTCTCGAGCACCGCCAGCGCCTTGCGCAGATCGCCGCGCGATACGCCGAGGCTCTCCGACAGTTCCCGCTCGGCAGGCAGCCGAGTCTCGCCGGCATGGTCCATCTGGGCAAGATAGGCCTGAAGCTGAACCAGGGCGGCGTGGCCGCCATTTCCGGGATCGTCCATCAATTTAACCAATTCGCATAAGATTTCCCTTTGTTGGTGTTAAAACGATTAGCGCAAACCGTCAACTGCCGAGTTTTCTGGGCGAACGTGTCCGACACGCCGCAGTTTCTCCTTGACCAATCCGGTCTGTGGCCTTAACCAATTAAGGTAATGGTTACAAGAAACGGGAGGAATGACAATGGCCAGCATGACCAGACGTACCATCCTTGCCACCGCTTTTGTCGCGGCCCTGGCATGGGCACTGCCCCTGTCGGCCGCTAACGCGGGCGACATGCGCATCGCATTCGGCGACCTTCCCGGTATAGAATCCATCCAGACACTCGCCGCGATAGAGCGCGCCAAGGAACGCGGCGTGAATGTCGAGCTCATCATTCTCAATGACGAGGATCTGGCTGCCCAGGCCATTGTCGGCGGCCAGGCCGATGTCGGCATCGGCGCGCCCTATACTCTGATCCAGAAGGTGGGCGTGCCGATTCGCATCTTTGCGCAGATATCGACGCTGCGCTTCTTTCCCGTCGTCAACAGCGAATTCTACAAGGAATGGAAGGATCTCGACGGGCAGGAAGTCGCCGTTCAGGCGCGCGGCTCTGGTACCGAGGCCGTCATGCTCCTGATGGCGAAAAATCACGGCATCAAGCTCGGCAACATCAGCTATGTCCCGGGCTCCGAGGTTCGCCGCAATGCGCTGCTCCAGGGAACCATCAAGGCGTCGATCGTCGACGCCGCCAACAGGCGCGCGCTCGAGGCCGAAGCCCCCGGAAAGTTCATCGTCTTGCCGGTCGAGGATCTCGGCGCCTCGGACGAAGCGCTTTTCGCGACCGCAGACTATCTGAAGAACAACGCCGCCGACGTCGATATCCTGGTCGAGGAACTGATGAAGACCGCGCGCGAAATCACTGCGAACCCGGCGGTGGCGGTCGAGCTCCGCAACAAGTACAAATTGCTGCCGGATCTCGGCGCGGAAGCGGATGGCGAAATCACCGAATACTACAAGGAAACCGCGGAAGCCGGCAGCCTTGCGCTGAATGGCGGCGGAGCGGATGCGGCCGCAGACGACTTTGCCTTCTTCAGCCTTGCCGGCCAGATCGAAGGCGATCCCGCGAGCCTCAAGGTCGAGAACTTCTGGGATGTCTCGGCACTCGACCGTGCTGTCGCCAAGCTCGGCAAGAAATAGGCGGCCTGCCGGATGGCCGTAAGCATCAGAACCGACGGCGAGGCTGCCGGCCTCGCTCCTCGTTCCAATCGCAGTGCAACGGGCGCATCATGGGACCAGCCGATCCTGCTCAGGCTCGTGTCGATCGCTTTGTTCGCGGGAATCTGGGAGGTGGCCGGCCGCATTCCCGTCAGCTTCGCCTTCCCAACTTTTTCCGACACGATCGTCGCGTTTTTCGGATTGCTCGCCGATGGCAGCCTGGCAACTGCCTACCTCTCGACGCTGCAGCCGCTGGTGCTCGGCGTTGTCTTGTCGGCGTTCCTGGGTGTCGGTCTCGGCACGATCTGTGGTCTATGGCGCACCGGCGAATGGCTGCTAATCCCCGTGTTCATCGTGCTTCAGGCTGCACCCGTCGCCGCCTTCATTCCAATGGTCACCTTCGTCTACGGGATCGGCATGACCGCCAAGACGCTCGCCGTCATGATCCTGGCGCTGCCGGTCATCGTGCTCAACACCTACAAGGCCGTGCGCAACGTCAACGAGTCGTTGCTGGCCATGTGCCGATCGTTCATGGGCACACGCTGGCAGACCGTCGCCAAGATCATTCTTCCGGACGCCAGCCCGGTGATCTTTGCCGGCTTGCGCCTCGGCGTCGCTGCCGGGTTCGTCGGCGTGGTGCTCGCCGAGCTGCTGATCACCCCGACCGGCATCGGCGACCTCATCACCTTCCACCGCTCGCGCGCAGATTACGCCGAGATGTACGCAACAATTGCCTCGATCATCGCGCTTTCCACCCTGACGCTCGTCTTTCTGCAGTGGGTGGAAGTCCGTGTTTTCAGGCCCGAGAGTAGAGGTGCTTAAAATGGGCGCGACCGCATTGCGAAATGGACCGTCGCCGGTTCCCGCACCGATCGATTCAATCGTGGAAGTGAGAGGAATCTCCAAGACCTACGGCAATGTCGAGGCGTTGCGCGGCATCGATCTCGACTTTCCCAGGGGCAAGCTGACCAGCCTTCTCGGACCCAGCGGTTGCGGAAAGACGACGCTGTTGAAGATCATAGCCGGGCTGATACGGGCTGATGGCGGCACCGTCGCGATCAACGGCAAGCGCGTCAGCGCCCCAGGCCCCGAACGCGCTTTCGTGTTCCAGGACTTTGCGCTGATGCCTTGGGCGACCGTGACACGCAACGTGGCCTTCGGGCTGGAATTGCGCGGCACGAACAAGGCCGAGCGCGAGGACATCGCCCGCCGCTATATCGCCGAGGTGGGGCTCGCCGGCTTCGAGGACAAATATCCGCACGAGCTGTCGGGCGGCATGCGCCAGCGCGTCGGCCTGGCGCGGGCCTTGTCGGTCGATGCCGACGTCCTGCTCCTCGATGAACCGTTTTCGGCGGTCGACGAGCAGAACCGGCGGAAGTTCCAGGAAGACCTGATCCGGCTGCGCACCAACCAGAACAAGACCTTCATCTTCGTCACGCACTCGATCGAGGAGGCGGTCTACATCTCCGACCGCATCGTGTTGCTGTCGCCGAGACCCGGCCGGGTCTCGCAGATCATAGAACCGGAAATCGATCGCTCCGGCGACCCGGAGCGCATTCATCGCGACAGGCACTATCTCGATACCGTCGACGAGATCTGGCAGGGGCTGAAGCAGTATGTGGAGTGACCGGCCATGACCTTGTTTGGCTACCGTGTACCAATGATGGCATCTCTGCTCGTCTGGTGCGTCGTATGGGAAGTCGTCGGCCGGCTGGACCTTATCTTTCTGCTGCCGCCGTTTAGCGACGTGCTGGCTGCAGCGTTCAATCTCGTACAGACCTCGTCCTGGCAGAGCGCGACGGTCACGACCCTTCGCGCCTTCGCCATGGGCATGGCCCTGTCGATCGTCATCGGCGTGCCTCTGGGCGTCCTGATGGGACGCATCAAGATTGCCGACGATTTGCTCGGCATGTGGGTCAACATCTTTTCAAGCGCACCGCTCTCGGCCATCGTCCCGGTGCTGATGATCCTGTTCGGCTTCGGCGAGAAGACGATCGTTGCAGCGGTGTTCCTGTTTGCGATCTGGATCATCGTTCTCGACACACGCGCCGGGGTCCGCCACATATCGCCGTCACTGATCGAGATGGCGCGTTCGTATGGCGCCTCGCGCCCGGCGCTCTATTCCAAGATCATCCTGTGGGCGGCACTCCCGGAGATCCTCGCCGGCATCCGCCTCGGCCTCATCCGCGGCGTCAAGGGCGTCGTCATCGGCCAGTTGCTCGTCGCCATCGTCGGCTACGGCGCGCTGTTCGAGACCTTCTCGCGAAATTTCCGCATGGCCGAATTCTGGGCCTTGACCATCATCCTTTTTGCCTTCGCCCTGCTGATCGCCGAACTGATCGAAAGGGCCGAAGCCAAAGTCGAATACTATGCAGGAGCAAGACAGTGAACATGCACGGCACGACCTCAAGCTACGTCATCGAACCGACCGCAATCCCAAGCATTCCGGTGGCGGGAACCGACAAGATGTTTCCGGTGCACCGCGTCTATTGCGTCGGGCGGAACTATGCCGCGCATGCCGTCGAGATGGGACACGACCCCAACAAGGAGCCACCGTTCTTCTTCCAGAAGAACCCCGACAACCTCAATGTTAGCGGAGAATTTCCATATCCTCCGGCCTCCAACGATGTCCATCACGAGATCGAAATGGTCGTGGCGCTCAAAAGCGGCGGCACGGACATCGCGGTCGAAAAGGCTCTGGACTGCGTATTCGGTTATGGCGTAGGTCTCGACATGACGCGGCGCGACCTGCAAGGTAAGGCGAAGGACATGGGCCGTCCATGGGAGGTCGGCAAGGCCTTCGAGGCGTCGGCGCCATGCACGCCGTTGGTTCCGGCAAGCTCGATCGGTCATCCAACCCAGGGAGCGATTTGGCTGGACGTCAATGGCGAGCGCAAACAGACCGGAGACCTCAACCAGATGATTTGGAAAGTTCCGGAAATGATCAGCTATCTCTCAGGTCTTTTCACGTTGATGCCGGGGGACATCATTCTTTCCGGCACGCCGGCGGGCGTCGGCGCGGTTGTTCGCGGTGATGTTCTTCGCGGTCATATCGATGGCGTCGGCGACCTAGAGGTTCGCGTTGTCTGAAGCGTCGATCATTGAACCGCTTGCCGCCGGAGCGGATGAAGCGCCGGCGATTTCGGCACCCGACAGGATCACGCTGACCCATGGCGGGCTGCGCCGCCTGATCTCCGAAACAGCAGCGCAGCTCCATGCACTGGGCCTCGGCCGTGGCGACCGGATAGCCATCGTGCTGCCGAACGGGCCGGAGATGGCCACTGCCTTTGTCGCCGTGGCGGCCGCCACCTCGACGGCGCCGCTCAACCCGGCCTACCGGGCCGACGAACTCGATTTTTATCTCTCCGACATCGGCGCCAACGCAATCCTGGTCGCCGAGGACGAAAGCGGCCCAGCGGTCGCGGTTGCCGAGCGTCTCGGCATAGCGGTGCTGAGGCTGGTCACGCGGGGTGACGCGGCAGCCGGCAGTTTTAAGATCGAGGGCAAACCGGTTGGTCCGTCTGTTTTGTCCGGCCTGGCGGAGGATGGCGACATCGCGTTGTTGCTGCACACCTCCGGCACCACGTCACGACCCAAGCTGGTGCCGCTCAGCCATGCCAATCTCGCCGCCTCAGCCGCCCATATCGGCGCGACGCTCGGCCTGACATCAGGTGATCGCTGCCTCAACATCATGCCGCTGTTCCACATCCATGGGCTGATCGCGGCGGTGCTGTCCTCGCTTGCCGTCGGCGGCAGCGTGTTCTGCACGCCGGGCTTCAATGCTCTGCGCTTCTTCCATTGGCTAAGCGAGGCGCGGCCGAGCTGGTACACGGCCGTGCCGACCATGCATCAGGCGATCCTGCCGCGTGCGGCGCGCAATGCCGAGGCGCTGGCGACAGCGCCTCTCCGCTTCATCCGCTCGTCCTCGGCATCGCTGCCGCCGCAGGTGATGGCCGAGCTGGAAGCAACCTTCGGCTGCCCGGTGATTGAATCCTACGGCATGACGGAGGCTGCGCACCAGATGGCCTCGAACCGGCTGCCGCCGGGCCTGCGCAAGCCGGGCAGCGTCGGCGCCGCCGCCGGACCGGAGGTGGCGGTGATGGCGCTGGACGGGCAATTGCTGAAGCCGGGTGAAACCGGCGAGATCGTCATTCGCGGGGCTAATGTCACCGCGGGCTACGAGAAAAATCCGGACGCCAATGCCACGGCCTTCGCGCATGGCTGGTTTCATACCGGCGACCAGGGCGTGCTCGACGACGACGGCTATCTGCGCGTCACCGGCCGGCTCAAGGAGATCATCAACCGCGGCGGCGAGAAGATCTCGCCGCTCGAGGTCGACGACGTGCTGATGGACCATCCGGCGGTGGCACAGGTCGTCACCTTCGCCACGCCACACGCTAAGCTCGGCGAGGAGGTCGCGGCTGCGATCGTGCTGCGCGAGGGCATGGCCGCGACCGAAGGCGATATTCGCAGCTTTGCCGCGATGCGGCTTGCCGACTTCAAGGTGCCGCGCATTGTCCTGATCCTGGACGAAATCCCGAAGGGCGCGACGGGCAAGCTGCAGCGCATCGGTCTCGCGACCAAGCTCGGTCTTGCCAAACCCGGTCTGGGATAATGATGCGGATCACCATTTTTGGCGCTGGCGCGATCGGTGGCTATCTCGCGGCCAAGCTTGCCATGGCCGGCCGGGTCGATCTGTCGATCGTGGCGCGTGGCGCGCATCTCGATGCGATCAAGGCGAACGGGCTTCGCTTGATCGAGGACGGTCATGAATCCGTCGCCTCTGTCAGGGCCGCCGCGCAGGCGTCGGAACTGGGCGTCCAGGACTATGTCGTGCTGGCGCTCAAGGCCCATTCTCTCGCACCAGCGCTCGACCAGATCGCGCCGCTGCTGGGCGAGGGGACGGCCGTCGTCACCATGCAGAACGGCGTGCCGTGGTGGTATTTCCATAAAATCGGCGGGGCGCTCGAAGGCACGCGGTTGCAAGCGGTGGATCCCGGTGGGGTGATCTGGGACCGGCTTGGGCCGGATCGCGTCATCGGCTCGGTCGTCTATCCCGCTGCCGAGGTGGACGCGTCCGGCCTGGTCCGCCACATCGAGGGAAAACGCTTCTCGCTTGGCGAGCCCTCGGGCGAGAGGAGCGAACGTGTCACCCGGCTTGCCGAGGAGATGGTTTCTGCGGGCCTGCAGGTGCCCGTCCGCGACGACATCCGCGGCGAAATCTGGGTGAAGCTCTGGGGCAATCTCTCCTTCAACCCGATTTCCGCGCTGACCGGCAGCACGCTTGCGGCAATCGCTGCCGACGAGGCAACTCGCACGCTTGCCCGCACCATGATGCTGGAGGCGCAGGCGATCGGCGAAAGCCTCGGCGTCCGGTTCCCGATCTCGGTCGACCGCCGCATCAAGGGTGCCGGCGACGTCGGCGAACACAAGACCTCGATGCTGCAGGATCTGGAGCGCGGCCGTCCAATGGAGATCGACGCGCTGGTGACGGCGGTCCAGGAGCTTGGCCGGCTGACTGGCCAGCCGACGCCTACCATCGACAACGTGCTGGCACTGGTGCGCCGCCTCGCCACCGAGCGCGGCTGCTATCTGACGTAGGCGTGACGGGGTAAGTGGGTTCCTCGAACCATGCTTGACTCCGGAGGTGTGTTCCCGTTTTGTTCTTATGGTAAAACAGGAGCGTTCCTCGCCGAACGTGAGCGTATGTATCGCCAAGGCGAATTCGATTTCGGCATACCCGCCCCGCCATGGCAGCCGAAACGGCCTGATCATGTGTTCTTCGGATTGTTCTTGCAGCAGAAGGACTATTCCCCGTTTTCGGCGGTGCAGAAACAACTCTGCTACGTCAATGGCATAACTGGCTCGCTGCTGTTGGAAGAGCGGTTTCCGTCAGTCTTCAACATGTCGGCGACTACAAAAGGCTTCGACCGAAAACCGTCTTCGCTGCATCCCGGTCAGGCCGACTTGTCATCATGCCAGAGTTTGAAGTCACATTTCGCCATGCCGTAAGCTTCCCCGGCCGTCCGGCGGCGGGGGAAGGCCGCCCTCGCGACCGCTAGTTCTTCTGGCCGATAGCGGACCGGTTTGCGAACTCAGCCGGCTGCTTGGGATCGGAATGAAGACGAACGGCCTCAGGTCGTCAGATCATTTCGTTCCGCACATGACGCTCGCCTATGACCAAAAATTCATCCCTAGGCAGCCCATCGATCCGATCAGCTTTGTGGCAAGGGAATTCATTCTTATTCACAGCTTGCGCGGTCTGACGGTGTACAAGGACCTGGATCGCTGGCCGTTGATCGCCACGTCATAGTCAATCTGCTCAAATCGTCTTGACGTATTGCGCAAGCTGGTCGACCACGGTGCCCCAGCCATCGAAAAAGCCCATCTCCTCGTGGTTCTTGCGCGTTGCCTCATCCCGGTGGATGGCGGTCGCGGTGTAGCGCGTCGCCTTGCCTTCCGGCTGGAAGGATATGATTGCTGTGATGAATGGGTCTCCTGACGGCCGATAGCCGGGCAGCAGTGCATCGGTCCACACCAGCCGCTCGCGCGGCACGATGTCGAGGTAGCAGCAATGCCTGTCGTTGATCTCCTTGCCGTCGGGCGATTGCATGCGGGTCCTGAACAGGCCGCCGGGCCGAAGGTCGATCTCGCAATCGGTGACGATCCACGGCTTCGGTGTGAACCATTGCCGGACATGCTCGGGCTTGGTGTAGGCGGTCCAGAGTAATTCTCGCGGCGCGTCGACGACGCGTTCGAGAACGAGGTCCAGTCTGGGGTCCGGTTTGAACAGAGGGGCCTGGCTCATATGTCTTTCTCCTTGAGTGTCATGACGTAGGCATCGAATTGGTCGAGGCGGCGCTCCCACATTGCACGCTGCTCGGCCAGCCAGTTTTCGGCGAGCTTTAGCGGCTCTGGCGCAAGCCGGTAGGTCCTGACGCGGCCGGTCTTTTGCGAGCGCACCAGCCCGCAACCTTCCAGCACCTTGAGATGTTCGATGAAGGAGGGCAGGGCCATGTCGAAGGGCTGGGCAAGCTCGCCGACCGAGGCGGGGCTTCTGTTCAGCCGCTCGACAACACGTCGACGCGTCGGATCGGCAAGCGCCCGGAAAATGCCGTCGATCGGTGGGACGTTCGGACTCGCGGTCTGTGGGCTTGTTGCGACGGTCATGTCTTCCTCGCGGCACTGCGCATGGCCAAAGATGGTTCGGGAAAATACTTAGGAAAATTCCTTAGTATTGGCAAGCCCAAAAATTTGAAGATGCCGGCCTGGCCGCTGGCAAAGTCGCAAATGCGGTTTTAGGGTGCCGCCGGATTCGAACACAGATCAGTCCGAGGATCACAATCTTGACGATCACCATGTACGGCATCACCAATTGCGACACGATCAAGAAGGCCCGCACCTGGCTGGAACGCCATGACGTCGCCTACCGGTTTCACGACTACCGGGTCGAAGGGCTCGACGCGAAGCGGCTGGACGGCTGGTCCAGCAAGGTCGGCTGGGAAATCCTGCTCAACAAGGCGAGCACGACGTTTCGCGAACTGTCGGACAAGGACAAGCTGAGCCTCGACGAGAACAAAGCCAAGGCGCTGATGCTGGCCAAGCCGACGATGATCAAGCGGCCGGTGCTGGAGCTCAGTGATCGCATCCTCGTCGGCTTCAAGCCTGATGTTTACCAGCAGGCGGTGGTTGGGAAATAGACGCGGTGCAGCGGACGTGCCGCCTCAACCCTTTAGGCTGAGATAGTCGGCCAAAGCCACTGCGTTATTATGCATGTCGTCTTGGGCGCCGTAGAGCAGCGTCACCCGGCCCTTGTCGAACAGGGCGCGCAGCTGGCCGACCGCGTCGCCGTTCCTGTCGAGCTCGCCGCGATATCGCTGCTGGAATTCCATCCAGCGCGTCGGCTCGTGGCCGAACCATTTGCGCAATTCATCGCTTGGCGCAATGGTCTTCAGCCATAGCGTCAGCTCGGCGTCTTCTTTGCGGACGCCGCGCGGCCATACGCGGTCTACGAGCACCCGCTGCCCATCGTTAGGCGAGGGCGGCTCATAGATGCGCTTGACCTTGATGTCGAGTTTCATCGTCAACTCCGGGGTTGACCGCCATGACGGCTGTTGGCGGCTCCTTACGCCCACTCGCCCTTGCGCATGACCGGCACGCGGCTGCCGTCCTTGCCGATGCCGTCGATGTCAATCTTGTCCGAGCCGATCATCCAGTCGATATGGATGAAGCTCTTGTTGCCGCCGCGCGCCGCGATCTCGTCCTGGCTGAGCGAGGCGCCGTCGACAAAGCACTTCGAATAGCACTGTCCCAATGCGATGTGGCAGGCGGCGTTCTCGTCGAACAGCGTGTTGAAGAACAGCAGCCCGCTCGCCGAGATCGGCGAGGAATGCGGCACCAGCGCGACCTCGCCAAGACGGCGCGAGCCTTCATCGGTGTCGAGCACCTTCTTCAGCACGTCCTCGCCCTTCGAAGCCTTTGCCTCGACGATCCTGCCTTCCTCGAAACGCACCGAGATCTCATCGATCAGCGTGCCTTGGTAGGACAGCGGCTTGGTGCTCGAAACATGGCCCTCGACGCGCCTGGCATGCGGCGTGGTGAAGACCTCCTCGGTCGGGATGTTCGGGTTGCAGGTGACGCCGTTCTTGGCGGTCGAAGCGCCGCCCATCCATTCATGGCCGTCGGCGAGACCGACGGTCAGATCGGTGCCGGGTCCGGTGAAATGCAGCGCGTGGAAATTATGGCCGTTCAGCCATGCGGTGCGGCCGCGAAGTGCGGCGTTATGCGCCATCCAGTTGCCGATCGGGTCGTCGACATCGACCCGTGAGGCGGCAAAGATGGCGTCGGCGAGCTTGGCTACGGCGACGTCGTCGGTATCGCCCGGGAAAACCTGCTTAGCCCAAGCCTGATCAGGATAGGCGACGATGTTCCAGTTGATGTCGAAGCCGGTGATCTTTTCCAGCGCCGGCCGATAGGCCATCGAGTTCGCCTTGTTGGCGCGCGCCACTTTCGCCGGATCCTGCGCCGACAGCAGCGACGGATCCTCGCCGCGCACGGCGAGCCGCGCCGCATTGTTGGCGAAGGCCTTCGCCATGCCCTCATAGAGCCAGCCGGCGGCGTGGTCGAAGCCGGCATCGGCGCCATGGCGGAAGCGCGCCAGCGTGATCTCATCGTCGTTGAAGATCGGCGTCACCAGGCCGGCGCCGGCCTTGTAGGCGTGCTCGACGATCCGCCGCGTCAAAGGCAGCGCTGCGATCGACGACGTCAGCACCAGATCCTGCCCCGGCTGCAATTGCAACCCGACCTTGATGGCGACTTCGGCCAGCCTGTCGAGTTTCACCGGGTCGATCGTTGCGGAAACGCCGCGCGAATGTGTGGTCATGATCCTGCCTGCCGTGATGTGGTGTCTGGTTCCTACATAGATCGCCGTCGCTGCGCTTTCCACAGCGATTGCGACTACCACAGCGCCGCGCGTCCTGTCGGACGCGCAAAGGACGCTGTGGCACTTTGATCTTGCGCATGATCCTTTTCCAAAAATCGATTCCGATTTTTGGGGTCGTGCGCCCAGGTTCAACCCACGCTGGCGAGCGAGCCGAATTGCGCCATGGTCGCCGCTATCTCTTCGCGGATCCAGATCTTGAAATCCCTGACCTTGCGGCTTTCGGTCTTGGCGGTCACCAGCCAGTAGCCCAACCCGCTCTCAGCGCGCACGCCGAACGGCGCGACCAGTCGGCCGTCGGTGAGAGCGTCAGCCGTCAGCAATTGCCAGGCGAGCATCACGCCATGGCCGGCAATCGCCGATTCCAGGCAAAGCATCGGGTCGGTGAAACGCGCACCCTTGAGAAAGGTGACAGGCTTCACCCCGGCCGCCTCGAACCAACTGTCCCAACTGATCATCGACCGCTCGTCGGTGATGGCGCAGATCTGCGCCAGGTCTTGGATCGACTTCAGTCTGGCCGCGATCGACGGCGCGCAGACCGGAAACACCTCCTGCGCCAGTAGCAGTTCCGCGCGGACGCCCGGCCATTTGCCGTCGCCCATCCGGATGCCGATGTCGATGTCGGAATGGTCGAGATCGGCGATCCGGCCCGAGGCGTCGATGCGCAAAAGCACATTCGGATGCCGGGCGAAGTGCCGCGACAGCCTCGGCAGCAGCCACTTCGAGGCGAAGGCCGGCGCGACCGAAACCACCAGCGTGCATTCTGAGGTCTCGTCGGCGAGCGCCACGGCGTGCGCAAGCTCACGGAAACCTGCCCCAAGGCGCGCGGTGAAGACGGTGCCGAATTCGGTCAGCACCAGACCGCTTGCCGTTCGTTCGAACAGCGTCTGGCCGAGTTGCTCTTCCGTTCGCTTGACCTGCTGGCTGACGGCGCTGGCGGACACGTTGAGTTCGCTCGCCGCAGCCGAAAGCGATCCCAGACGGGCGACGGTTTCCACGGCGCGCAAGCCGTTGAGGTGGACGCGGTTCAGCATGACCATACAGTTTTTCTAAACCGCCGCGATTGAAATCTCAATTGAAACGCGGGGCTGATTGGCAGATTTTAGCGAAACAAGCAGACCAGTGGAGGAAAATCCGATGAAGATTTTGTCATTGCTCAGGGTCTTTTCCGCTGCCGGCGCGCGGCAAAGCCGGTCGCCTGAAAGCGAGACCACCCGATGGGTGATCGATCCGCTGTCGCATCCTGTGCTCGACACCATGTCGGAGCGCGAGCTCGGCGACGTGCCGTTCCGGCTGACGGCCCGGCGCACTGCCTACGAGACGGCTACCGTGCAAGCAGGTTGCGGTTGAAGCTTCTGAAACGGTAGCAGCGGGCGGTCGCCCTCAGTTGCCGGCACGTGCGGGCAGAGGCTGGATGCTGGCGGCTGCGGCAACCCGTTCTGGCCCAACGCAAGCGGATTGTTTGACAGGCTCGTGCACCTATTGTGCACTGCAATGAAAGCCGTTTCGCCGTCTCCTTTGCGTCTCGCCTTTGCCGGCATGATTGGCTTGGCCGCTGCCATGGGCATCGGCCGCTTCGTCTACACACCGATCCTGCCCGGCATGATGGAGGAACTTGGCCTGTCGCCGGCCGATGCCGGCTGGATCGCATCCGCTAACTATCTCGGCTATCTCATTGGTGCGCTTGCAGCCGTCGGCGGCTGGGCGCATGGTCGCGAGCGCCTGCTGATGCTGGCCGGTCTTGCCGCCACCGCGGTCCTCACCGGGCTGATGGGCCTGGCCGACACGATGGCGGCCTTTCTCGTCATCCGGTTTCTTGCCGGTCTGGCCAGCGCCTTCGTCTTGGTCTTCCTGTCCAGCATCGTTTTCGGCCATCTGGCCGCCGCCGGCCGAAACGACCTGCAGGCGCTGCATTTCGGCGGCGTCGGCCTCGGCATAGCGGCGTCCTCGGCGCTGATGGCTATCCTCGTCAC
This sequence comes from Mesorhizobium sp. M6A.T.Ce.TU.016.01.1.1, assembly GCF_003997065.1. Classification (NCBI taxonomy): domain Bacteria; kingdom Pseudomonadati; phylum Pseudomonadota; class Alphaproteobacteria; order Hyphomicrobiales; family Phyllobacteriaceae; genus Mesorhizobium; species Mesorhizobium sp. M6A.T.Ce.TU.016.01.1.1. Next base: position 507,910 of record NZ_RZTJ01000003.1, read on the forward strand.
CGAACATGCCGGCTGGGCAGCGGGCTGGTTCTGGTCCGCCGTATTCTCCGCCTGCGGCTTTGCCGTCGTGGCGTTGCTGGTCGGCAGCACTGCGACCACCAACGGCGCCGATGGTCGCGAACCGGCGCTGCCGAAGGACCGCTCGCTGATGAAGATCATCGTCGCCTATGGCCTGTTCGGCTTCGGCTATATCGTGACGGCGACGTTTCTGATCGCCATCGTCCGGCAGGGTGGCGGCGGTCGTGTGTTCGAAGCCATGGTCTGGATGGTCACTGGCCTGGCCGGGATTCCTTCGATCTGGCTCTGGCAGAAGATCGCCGCAAGGATCGGCCTGTATGCGGCTTATGCCTTCGGGTGCCTCGTCGAGGTGGTCGGCGTCACCGCGAGCGTCGCCATGGGCGGACACGTTGGGCCGTTGCTCGGCGGGTTTCTGCTTGGCGGGACTTTCATCGCCATCACCGCGCTCGGCCTGCAGACCGGAAGGCAGCTTGCCCCGCAAGCGCCACGCCGGACCTTGGCGTTGATGACGGCTTCTTTCGGCCTCGGTCAGATCGTCGGTCCGATCGTCGCCGGTCTGCTTGCGCAAGCCTCGGGCGACTTCTTCCTCGCATCGATCGTGGCCGCCGCCGTTCTGCTTGTCTCGGGCGCGATCACCTGGTCGGCTGCGCCAAAATCGCCATGATTGTGGGTTTGCTCGGGGATGGGCATCGGGCACGGGCATTTTCATTCCGACCGATGTGTGACCTTATGCCCGCTGAACAGCAACGCCGCTGATTTGCGCATCGACCGAGGATTTCCCCACAGTGTTTGTATCCTTCTTCCCGCAGCCGAAGCTTTTTTTCATCTCGGCGGCCGTCTGGAGCCTTCTGCTGGTTATCCTATGGTTTTTTGGCGGCGAGCACCTTGGCACGATGCTTGGGATGCCGCCGGTCGATCCGCAGGCCGCACCCGTCATCAGCCCAATAAGATTCCTGACACCGGCATTCCTCTGGTTCTACGGATATTTCTTCGCGGGTATGGGCGTATTCTACCTTTTTTGGGCGCTGTATGCCCCACACCGTTGGCAGAACTGGTCGATCCTTGGCTCTGCGTTGATTATTTTCGTCACTAATTTCATCGTGCAGATAAGTGTGGCGCTCAATGACTGGCGTGGCATGTTTTACGACATGGTGCAGAAGGCCCTGACAACGCCCGGCTCCGTTACGCCTGCCGAGCTTTACTACGGAGTATGGCAGTTCCTGTCGTTGGCCCTGGTCTATATGACCATTGCCGTCCTGAACGTCTTTTTCGTCAGGCACTATGTGTTTCGCTGGCGCACCGCGATGAACGACTATTTTACGGCTTATTGGCCAAGGCTGCGCCATATCGAAGGGGCGTCGCAGCGCGTTCAGGACGACACGATGCGCTTCTCGGGCACAATGCAGGGGCTCGGAGTGAACTTCATCGACTCCATCATGACTCTGATTGCATTTCTACCTTTGCTGGCATCCCTTTCTCTCCATGTTCCAACTCTCCCCATACTCGGAGCAATCCCCTATCCGTTGGTTATTGCAGCGATCGCGTGGTCGTTGTTTGGAACCGGCTTGTTGGCAGTCGTCGGCGTCAAGCTGCCCGGGCTGGAATTTCGTAATCAGCGTGTTGAAGCCGCTCTGCGCAAGGAACTTGTCCTCGGTGAGGACGATACGGAACGAGCGCAGCCGCCAACGCTGGTCGAGCTTTTCAGAAATGTTCGAAAGAACTACTTCACGCTATACGCTCATTATGTCTACTTCGACATGGTGCGCTATCTATATCTCCAGGTTGACAACGTTTTTGCCACGCTTATTCTTGTACCAACCTTGGCTCTTGGTAAGATAACCTTTGGAATTTTTCAGCAAATTGTCACCGCCTTTTCACAAGTCGCCAGTTCGTTCCAGTATCTTGTGAATTCCTGGCCGACCATTGTCGAACTGATATCCATCTACAAGCGCCTGCGCGCCTTCGAGGCGACGCTTGAAGGGGCCCCGCTACCCGAAATCGATCAGCATTATCTGGAGCGTGAGCGAGCCGGCTTGCGCCCTGAGGATCAGCCGGCAAGCTAGGAGAGGCGGGCGGCGAGCGCTTCCGGTTCAGCCGCCCACCGACGCCTGCTTTTCGTGGCCGCGTTGGCGCGAAACATAGTCGCGATAGCTGATGCACTCGACGTCGGGCCTAGTGCAGACCTTGCCGGCAAAGCGCTCCAGCGCATTCCAGTAGGCGCCGCCATTCATCAGCGTGAAATGGAAGCCGAACTCCAGCGGAATGCGTTTTCCCTGGTATTGGACGTCGAAGGCGGCGCGAAAGGCGTCATAGGTCCGGTCGGCGAATTCGTCCGTCTTGCTCGGCCGCTCGAAGCCACCGGAATGTCTGACATAGAGATTGTAGTCCATCGCGATAACTGGCCTTGAGCGGGGCCCTTCCGGAATCTGCGGCAGCGAAAAGCGCGTGATGCCATTTGCGGTCGTCGGCCGGACTGGGCCGCGCGAGACGCCGCTCGCGTCGAACAGGTAGCCCGCCCTTGGCAGCGCCTCGTAGAGCGCCTTGTTTGCAGACAGATAGGGCGCGCGAAAGCCGACCGCCTTGCGCGCGATTTCGCGCCAGCCCGCGGGTTCGGGGGCAATGCCGTTGATCGAATAGGCGCTTTCGAGAATGTGTGAGAAAGAGCCGAACTCGCTCAGCCAGTCGGCCTTGCTCCAGTCCTTGCCGTCGAAATGGCCGCAACCGTGGCTGCCGATGTCATGACCTTCCGAGGCGGCAAGGTTTATCTGCTCGAGCCGGTCAGCGACTTCCTGTTTCGAGGCGGCAAAGCCGATGTTGGATTTGCCTGCGGTCTTGCCGGGCGCCGTATATTCCTTGCGCGTTTTCGGCGAGAGCAGGAAGACGCAGGACACGAAATAGGTGAAATGGGCGCCGGTGCGGGCTGCCAGCGCCCGGCTGCGCTTCCACTGCGGAATATCGCGAGCGCTATCGAACGAGATGATGACGACCTGCTTCGGCTTTGTCGGCGCAGGCGCCGCGGGCGGATCGGCGACGGCAGTGCCCGCCGCAGCAAGCGACGCGATGGAAAACGCAACAATGCGGGACAAGCGAGGCATCGACATCTGATCTGGATTTGGGGAGGGTTCGAGCACCGGCTATCGGCGAAATGTGGCGCGGGTGCGGTCGCCATTTACGTCGCCTATCCGGCGATTAGCCGATTTTCCTGTCGAACCCCTTCCATGCGGACAGAATTTCGCTAAAACGCGGGCTCATGTACGCCCCGGCCGGGGCAGGAATGGTTTTTGATCCATGTCGGACGACAGTTTTATCCGCGAAGTCAACGAAGAGATGCGTCGCGATCAGGCGCATGCGCTATGGGACCGTTTTGGTCCTGCCTTGCTTGCGCTCGCGGTGCTGGTGGTGGTCGGCACCGCTGCCTTCGTCGGCTATCGCTATTGGGACGAGACCCGCGCCAATCGCTCGGGCGATGCCTTCTCGCAGGCGCTGAAGCTTGCCAATGAGGGCAAGAGCGACGAAGCGCTGACGGCCCTCGATGCGCTGGAAAAGGATGGCTACGGCGCCTATCCGCTGCTCGCCCGCATGCGCGCGGCAACCGTCAAGGCGGACAAGGGCGACGTCGCCGCCGCAGTCAAGGACTTCGACGAGGTCGCCGCCGACGCAGACATTCCATCGGGTCTTCGCGACATGGCGCGCCTCAGGGCAGCACTGCTGCTCGTTGACCACGGTTCCTTCGCCGATGTCTCCAGCCGCGTCGAGGCTCTCACCGCCGATACCAACACGCTGCGCCATACGGCGCGCGAGGCGCTCGGCCTTGCCGCCTGGAAGGAAGGCAAGGCGACGGACGCACTGAAACTGTTCGACCAGATCGCCTCGGATGACGGCGCCCCGCGCAACGCGCGCGAGCGGGCGACGTTGATGTCCGAGCTGATCCGCGGGTCGGGCAGCGCGTCGTAGTGCATGTTGCCCAAAAGCATGCCCTCGGGCTTGACCCAAGGGTGCGCAGCGGTTTTGGGGTCAACGACATGCACAATAGGTAGAGTCCGATGACATTCAAAGTCGCCATCATCGGCCGGCCTAACGTCGGCAAATCGACCCTTTTCAACCGCCTGGTGGGAAGGAAGCTGGCGCTTGTCGACGACACGCCGGGCGTCACCCGCGACCGTCGCGTCCACGCCGCCAAGCTCTACGATCTGCATTTTGATGTCATCGACACCGCCGGCTTCGAGGACGCTGCTGCTTCGACGCTGCCAGGCCGCATGCGCGCCCAGACCGAGATCGCCATACGCGAAGCCGACCTGATCTTTTTCACGATCGATGCCAAGTCCGGGCTGATGCCTGACGACAAGACCTTCGCCGAGATCGTGCGCAAATCCGGCAAGCCGGTTGTCGTCGTCGCCAACAAGGCCGAGGCGCGCGGCGCGCAGGGCGGCATGCTGGAGGCCTGGGAACTCGGCCTTGGCGAGCCCATCCCGGTCTCGGCCGAACACGGCCAGGGCCTGCCCGATTTGCGCGATGCGGTGATCGCAGCGCTTGGCGAGGCGCGCGCCTTCGGCGAAGAAGAAGGGGATGCGGACGAGGAGACCGCCGCCAGCGAGGTGCTGATCGGCGAGGACATCACCGATCCGGATGCCGAGCCGAGCTATGACGATACCAAGCCGATGCGCATCGCCGTCGTCGGCCGCCCGAACGCCGGCAAGTCGACGCTGATCAACGCGCTGATCGGCGAGGAGCGGCTCTTGACCGGGCCGGAAGCTGGCATCACCCGTGATTCCATCTCCGTCGACTGGGACTGGCATGGCCGCCGCCTGAAACTGTTCGACACCGCCGGCATGCGCCGCAAGGCCAGGATCCACGAAAAGCTGGAAGTCATGTCGGTGCAGGACGGCTTGCGCGCCATCCGCTTTGCCGAGATCGTCATCATCGTGCTCGACGCCACCATTCCCTTCGAGAAGCAGGATCTGCAGATTGCCGACCTGATCATCCGCGAGGGCCGCGCGCCGGTGATCGCCTTCAACAAATGGGACATGATCGACCACCCCCAGGAACTCCTGGCGGAACTGCGCGAGAAGACCGAGCGGCTGTTGCCGCAGGCGCGGGGCATGCAGGCAGTGCCGGTCTCGGCCGAGACTGGGCGCGGCCTCGACAAGTTGATGGATGCCGTCATCAAGACGCACAGAGTGTGGAACAGCCGCGTCTCGACCGGCAAGCTCAACCGCTGGCTGGAAGGCATCCTGGCGCATCATCCGCCGCCCGCCGTGGCGGGGCGCCGGCTGAAGATCAAATATGTCACGCAGGCCAAGACGCGCCCGCCGGGCTTCGTCGTCTCCTGCTCACGGCCGGACGCGATGCCGCAATCTTATGTCCGCTATCTCTCGAACAGCCTGCGCGAAGCCTTCGACATGCCTGGCGTGCCGATCCGCATCGCCTTGCGCACCTCGGAAAATCCGTTCGCCAGCAAGGCGAAAAAACGCCGCTGAGCGCCGCCGCGGGTCCTTAAACAGCGCTCCGATGACCGCTATGCGCTTGCGCGTTTTCGGGTAGCGATTCCAGCGCCGCCTGCAGCAGGATATCGGCAAGGCGTGCCGCCACCGGATCCGGCTCGGCCTCCTTGCGATGCAGGAACAGCGCCATCTCAGGCAGTGCGGGCAGCCCCAAAACCTCCGGCGTCATTGCCCTGACAGTGGACGGCAGACCGATATCGGTGCGGATCGTCAGTCCCAACCCGGCGGCGACGGCCGGCGCTAACCACGCTGGAACGGCGCTCGGCCTCGCCAACAGCCTCGTCTTCATTGCCTTCTTCCTGGTGCCGATCGCCATTCCGGGGCTTCTCGGCTTCTGGTCGTGGGCGGTCGTCTGGCTGGCTGCGGCTTTTTGCGCACTGATCGCCGGGCCGATCTTTCTTCGGCCCGAACATGGCCGCAAAAGCGCCTGACTTCAGATCGACAGGGAAGGTCGACAGGGAAAACACGATCCAACCTGTTAACGCACCATCAAGGTTAATGCATCATTGTGCCTCTCCAGTGGGGTCAGTTGCGTTTCTGGAGAGTTCCGTGCATCGACGTGTTTTGAAGCGGCTTGTCGCTGTCGCCGGTGAGAAGAAACGTTCACTCCTGTCTCCGTCCATTATTGGTCTGTGCAGTCGGGTCGGCTTTCCGAAGATCCCCATGCGCCGACGTGTCTCGACGCCGGTTGCCGCCGTCGGTGAGAAAAGACGTTCACTCCTGTCTCCTCTGGTCATTGGGCTTGGCATCTGGGTCGGTTTTCCCAATGTCATTGCCTACCAGGACATGACGAGCCTGGTTTCCGGCCTCAAGGCGCCGAACGCCCGCTGGAACGCCTATGTCGAGAAATCCGTCGCCGGATCGGTCCATGCCGCCGAAATGCCTTTCCTCGATTCCGACAGCACCGGCTCGATCTCGGGTTCCGGCGTCCAGTTGCCCGGCATCGGCGCTGTGTCGTTTCGCGGCAAGGGCAGCGTGGCCAGCACGACGCCCGACGAGGACCGCGTCGTGCGAGCCGCCAAGAAGGGCCGCATCATCATGGTCTCGCCGGTCGCGCCGCCGAAGAATTTCAACGCCGGCTCGATTTTCAAACGCACTTCCTCTCTTCTTCGCCCAAGCATGGACAGCAGCCTGAAGATGGCTTTCGCCAAGCCAGAGATCAAAGGCAAGGAGATCCAGATCGCCGCCGCGTTCCACGCGCGCGTCGACAAGAAACCGGATCCGGGCGTGCCGGCCATGCTTGCCGCACTGGTCAACAACGATCACCCCGACGTCCTGGCGACGGCCTACGCCTCGGCCGCGCCCGACTATGCGCAAGCGTCGCCCTTCGAGGCCTTGCTGCAGGACGAAAAACCCAACGATGGCCGCTTCATTCCGCCGGTGGCCAAGGGCGATCATTCGTGGATGCAAACGCCGCTGCCGGCGAGCGTCTTCTCCAAGCCGGAACAGACTTGCCTGGCCAACGGCATCTATTTCGAGGCGCGCGGTGAATCCGTGCGCGGCCAGGCTGCCGTCGCCCAGGTCATCCTCAATCGCGTTCGCAATCCGGCCTATCCGAACTCGATCTGCGGCGTCGTCTACCAGAACGACAAATGGTTCAACCGTTGCCAGTTTTCCTTCGCCTGCGACGGCAGGAAGAAGCGCATCCAGAGCCCCGCCCACTACAAGACCGCGCAGGATGTCGCCATGGCGGTCACTGCCGGCAAGATCTTCATCCCGGAAGTGGGATCATCGACCCATTACTACGCCAACTACGTCAACCCGGGTTGGGCGCGAACGATGAAAAAAATGACCAAGATCGGCCTGCACATCTTCTACCGCACCTATGGCGGCGGCTGGAGCTGAGCGCTCCGGCAAGGCCCCCGGCGCGGTCGATCGAAGACCCGTCGCCGGAGGGATTCGGTCGCGGCATGCCAACGACGGTATCGGGCACGATGTCGCACCCTGGCAAATCATTGATTTCAATAGGGAAAATACTTGGGGTTGAAGTTCCGCCCGTGGCTTGACGGGCGCGGACCCTCTAACTATGTTGCCGGCGACTTAAGAGCGGACGGACGGTGACGATCTGACCGGGCAAGGGGGTTGCGATGGCCGACGAGAATGGGCCAGACGGAACCGGAGAAACCGGCCGCGGCAAACAGCGTCAAGCCGACATCCGCGACGACGATCTTGAGCGCCGCCGGCGCGACCTTGAAGCATCGCTTGCGACAAGGCGGCCGAACCGGCTCGAGGGGAAAGACGACGCGAAAGCGGGCAGTGCGGCCGGATATGGCCAGGCGCTCAAGCTGTCCAGCGAGTTCATCGCCGGGATAGTGGTTGGCGCAGGTCTTGGCTGGATCATCGACCGTGTGGCGGGGACATCGCCATGGGGTCTGATCGTTTTTTTGCTGCTGGGTTTTGGCGCCGGCGTGCTCAACGTCCTGCGTTCCGCAGGGCTTATGGCGGAATTCGGACAGGGCGACAAAACGCGCGATCCGAAAGAATGAACTTGAGGCGCCGCTTGCCGGCGCAGTGAACAAAGACACTCAGGCCGCGTGCGGCTTTGATGGGGAATTAAAGTGGCTGCTGACAAGGTCGATCCGATCCACCAGTTCCATATCAACAAGCTGATTCCGATCGAGATCGGCGGCTACGACCTGTCCTTCACCAATTCGGCTCTTTTCATGGTCGCGACCGTTGCCGTTGCGTCGGCGTTCCTCTATCTCACCACCTCGAGCCGCAGCCTCGTTCCCGGCCGTCTTCAGTCGGTCTCGGAAATGGCCTACGAATTCGTCGGCAACATGCTGAGGGACGCAGCCGGAACGCAGGGCATGAAGTTCTTCCCCCTCGTGTTTTCGCTGTTCATGTTCGTGCTCGTTGCCAATCTGCTCGGTCTTTTCCCATATTTCTTCACCGTCACCAGCCACATCATCGTCACCTTCGGCCTCGCTGCGCTGGTGATCGGAACGGTCGTCGTCTACGGCTTCATGAAGCACGGCCTTGGTTTCCTGAAATTGTTCGTGCCGCATGGCGTGCCGGTCTACCTGCTGCCGCTGGTGGTGCTGATCGAGGTGATTTCCTTCGTCTCGCGCCCGGTCAGCCTCTCGGTGCGTCTGTTCGCCAATATGCTGGCGGGCCACATCACGCTGAAGGTGTTCTCGGGCTTCGTGGTGAGCTTGAGCGCGCTTGGCACGCTCGGCATTGCCGGATCGGTCCTGCCGCTGGCGATGGCCGTGGCGCTGACGGCGCTGGAACTGCTGGTCGCCTTCCTGCAGGCCTATGTCTTTGCCGTGCTGACTTGCATGTATCTGAACGATGCCCTGCATCCCGGGCACTGACCCAGGCTGGCCAAGAGTTTCCGGCATTGCTGCCGGATGGAATCGCAACGGAATTTTAGATCCAAAGGAGTTGAACAAATGGAAGCAGAAGCAGCAAAGTACATCGGCGCCGGCATCGCATGCCTCGGCATGGGTGGCGCCGGTATCGGCCTTGGCAACATCTTCGGCAGCTATCTGGCGGGCGCGCTGCGCAACCCGTCGGCCGCGGATGGCCAGTTCGGCCGTCTGATCTTCGGCTTCGCCGTGACGGAAGCGCTGGGCATCTTCTCCCTTCTCATCGCGCTTCTGGCTCTGTTCGGCTGAGCCCCTGTTCGGCTAACATTGGGAATTGGACGGGCCGGCCGCAATCAGCGGCGGGCCTGATATCAGGGAATAGTCCATGTTCGTGACATCTGCCTTTGCGCAAGAGTCCGCGCCCGCCGTCGAAGGCGGCCATACCGGCACGGAAGGCGAAACGCATTCCGGCACCGGCGTGCCTGCCGAGGCGCACGGCATGTTCCCGCCATTCGATCCGGCGACATTCCCGTCGCAGCTTCTGTGGCTGGCGATCACCTTTGGGCTGTTCTATCTGTTCCTCAAGAAGGTGGTGATGCCGCGTGTCGGCGGCATCATCGATGTCCGCAACGACCGCATCACCCAGGACCTCGACCATGCCGCCAGGCTGAAGGGCGAGGCCGATGCCGCCGTTGCCGCCTATGAGCAGGAACTGGCGGAAGCCAAGACCAAGGCCAATGCGATCGGGCAGCAGGCCAACGATGCCGCCAAGATGGAAGCCGAGGCCGCCCGCAAGAAGGTCGAGGCTGCCCTCGACAAAAAACTTGGCGAGGCCGAGGCCCGCATTTCGTCCATCAAGGCCAATGCCATGAAGGAAGTCGGCACGATCGCCGAGGACACCGCTTCGGCCATCGTCGAGGCGCTTGTCGGCGGCAAGGCCAGCAAGGCCGAGATCGCAGCAGCCGTCAAATCCGTGGCCCGGTGAGGAGCGCATCATGGACGCCACATCACTCGCGACGCTTTGGGCCACTGTTGCCCTCGTCATTTTCCTGGCCATTGCCGTCTACATCAAGGTGCCGGGGCTGATCGCCAAGGCGCTCGATGCCCGCGCCGACAAGATCAGCAACGAGCTTGAGGACGCGCGCCGGCTGCGCGAGGAGGCCCAGCAACTGCTCGGCCAATACCAGCGCAAGCGCAAGGAAGCCGAGCAGGAGGCCGCCGACATCGTCGCCGCCGCCAAGCGCGAGGCCGACATGCTAGCCGCCGAGGCGCATCAGAAGACCGAGGACTATGTCGCCCGGCGCACCGCGCTTGCCGAATTGAAGATCGGTCAGGCCGAGCGCGAGGCGATCGGTGAGGTGCGCGCCAGTGCCGTCGATATCGCCGTCGAAGCCGCACGCACGCTGCTCGCCGGCAAGATCGACGCCAAGGCCGGCGCCGACCTGTTCAAGGCCTCGCTTCAGGATGTTAAGTCCAAGCTGAATTAAGCGATTTCATCGAGAAATTCATCGAAAGCCGCCTGGGAAACCTGGCGGCTTTTTTTGTGCGGGCGGGCGAGCGCGTAATCTCCCTCCTTGAGGGGGAGATGGCCGGCAGGCCAGAGGGGGTAGCCGCGCGTGAAGCGCCAGCCTTCTCTTCGCCCCAGATGGCGTCGCGCCAGCTGAAGCGACCCCCTCTGTCGCCTTCGGCGACATCTCCCCCTCAAGGGGGGAGATTTGGCGCTGCTTCAATCCAGGCCGGCAAGGCCCTCTTCGTCGAGCACTTCGGTGCCGCCAAGCCGGAACGGTGCGAAGGACGCGCGGTGCAGCCGCGCCACCGGTCCATGCACCTCGATCGCCGTCCGGTGGCGGACGGTGGCATAGCCCATATGGACCTCGAAACCGTATTGCGCGTGATGACTGCCGCAGCCGCACATCATGCGGTCGCGCATCACCTTGGCGACGATCGAGGCGGCGGCGATCGACTGCGAGCGCTGATCGCCCTTGATCAGCGCTCTTCCCGCGCAGGGCAGGCCGGGCGGCACGTCGCGGCCGTCGGCGAGGGCCAGCTTTGGTTGCACTGACAGCCCGACCAAAGCGCGGCGCATCGCCTCGAGGCTGGCCTTGAGAATATTGCTGCAATCGATGCCTTCCGCGCTGACCGAGGCCATCGACACGCCAAGAGCGGAGCCGAGAATTTTCAGGAACAGCGCTTCGCGCTGTAGATGGCTGAGGCGCTTGGAATCGTCGAGACCGTCGGGAATGTTGGCGGGATCGAGCACCACCGCTGCCGCGACGACCGGCCCGGCGAGCGGGCCGCGGCCAGCCTCGTCCATTCCCGCCACCGGCCACAGGCCTTCGGCCATCGCCTTCGTCTCGAAGGAGAAATCGGGTCTCTCGACGATTTCGAAGAGAAGCGGAGAATCAGAGCGCGCGCGAGCCATGTTGCGGCGAGGTTCGCATTGGCTCCGATTCTCCGCAAGCCCCTCCGGGTCGGGCGGGGCACCGGACCCGGAGGGCACCGTCTGCCGGGGACAAGACAGGCCGGACGGGATCCCTTTATGTGCCGCCGGCGCCGGCGGCACATGATGTCTTCACAGCAACATCAGTTGCTCGGTTGCCTTGGCCGCGACGAACTGATCGGTCCTGAGCGACCGCCGCTCGGCGTTGAGGCCAAGCCGTTTGGCTGATATCTCGAAGCGCCGGCCGATCTGCCAGGCATAGGGACCGGCGCCTTTCATGCGCTTGCCCCAATCCGAATCGTAATCCTTGCCGTCGCGCATCGAACGGATCAGCGACATGACGTGACGGTAGCGGTCCGGATAATGGCGCAGCAGCCAATCCTTGAAAATCGGCGCGACCTCCAGCGGCAGGCGCAGCACGACATAACCGGCCTCGCGCGCTCCTGCTGCACGTGCCGAATCGAGGATGCGTTCCATCTCCTGATCGGTCAGGCCGGGGATGATCGGAGCGACCATGACCGAGGTCGGAATGCCGGCATCCGAAAGCTGCCTGATCGCCTCAAGCCGCTTGGTCGGCGTCGAAGCGCGTGGCTCCATCGTTCTGGCCAACATCCGGTCCAATGTCGTCACCGACAGCGCCACCTTGGCCAGCCCGCGTTCGGCCATGCGCGACAGAATGTCGATGTCGCGCGTCACCAGCGCGGATTTGGTGACGATGCCGACCGGGTGGCCGCGCGCCTCCAGCACTTCGAGGATCTCGCGCATGATCCGGTACTGCTTCTCGATCGGCTGGTAGGGATCGGTGTTGGTGCCGATGGCAATGGTGCGCGGCTGATAGCCGTCCTTAGACAGTTCCTTGTCGAGCAGCCGCGCCGCATCCGGCTTGGCGAACAGCTTCGATTCGAAATCCAACCCCGGCGACAGGCCCATGAAGCTGTGCGTCGGCCGGGCAAAACAATAGACGCAGCCATGCTCGCAGCCGCGATAGGGGTTGATCGAGCGGTCGAAGGAAATGTCGGGCGATTCGTTACGGGTGATGATGGTGCGCGGCTTCTCGACCTGCACCTCGGTCTTGAAGGGCGGCAGTTCCTCCAGCGAATTCCAGCCATCGTCGAACACATGCCGGCTAACCGGCTCGAACCGGCCGGACGGGTTGATGCCGGCGGACCGACCGCGATTGCGGTCGGGGCGGACGCGCACGCCGCTGTGCTCGATTATCGCGTTGGCCATCTCGGCTCTACCAGCGCCGAAGGCGGCAATGTCGGCACGCACGATCTGTTCCATTTTCGCCCTCTCCCAGGGACTGTCGGCTGGCTGTCGATTCGCTCTGTTCATGAAAATAATCCTATTTTGCCGATGAGAACAAATCAAGAACTTTTTTATGACGCGACGCAAAAACTGGCGTCGCGTTCGGCTTTCCGCTATTCGGCTAACGATGCTCAGCGTTCTCATCCAGACCCTGAATGACGAAGAGAGACTTGCCCGCACGCTCGCCTCGCTGATCGGCGGCGCGGTCGAGGGCGTGGTGCGCGATGTCGTCGTCTGCGACGGCGGCTCGACCGACCAGACGCACCGCGTTGCTGAACATGCCGGCTGCCTTTTTGTGGCGAGCGGCGGCGTTGCTGCCGGTATCAGGCAGGCAAAGGGCGACTGGCTGCTGCTGCTGGAGCCAGGCGCGCGGCTGGCGGAAGGCTGGATCGACGAGGTCGCGGCCCACACGGCCAGGCAAACCATGCCGGCGCGGTTCTCGAGGGCGCGCGGCAGCCGCGTGCCGTTCCTGTCGCGGGTCTTTTCGGGAAACCGGGCACTGGCCGAAGGGCTGGTGATCAGCAAGCGTCAGGCCGCGGCCTTGTCGAAAAACGCCCGCAGCGCCGAAGCCATCGCACGCGGTCTTGCGACCAAGAGGCTCGACGCCGAGATCTGGGTGGCGCCGGCGAAGTGAGGGGCCTTCCTCTGCCATAGCTTGCTGGGTTAGGCGGCGCGCAGGCTGTGGGCGGAAAGCGGCTTGGTGGAGGCCCTATTGCAGCGACCCTCCTGGGAGGAATGCATACGCTTGTCGCCGTGCGGGAAACTCGCGATACTCCGGCAACATTTTCGGGGAGACTGCAGATGAATGTATCTAAATTCGTTCGTGTCGCCTTGCTGGCAGCCGCTTGGTCAGTGCCGGCGATCGTTTTGGCGCAGGATGCGTCCCTTTGGTCGGTTTATGAGAATACGCTCAAATCGGCCAAGTACATCGATCTGACCCATGCCTTCGAGCCGGTGCAGCCGGTATGGCCGGGCTTCGCCAATGCCAAGTTCAAACCGACTGTCGCAGGTCGGGACATCGAGGGCTACGTCAAGGCTGGCGAAGAGTTCACTTACGAGAAGCATGGGTTCGTCGCGACCGCCTACGAGCTGACGACGGACCAATATGGCACGCAGCTCGATCCGCCCTCCCACTGGAACCCACTCGGTGCAACGATCAGCGACCTGCCGGCCACTTATGCCGTGCGGCCGCTCGTCGTGATCGACATCAGCGGCAAGGTGCAGACTGACGAAGGCTATCACCTTCAGGTCGCCGACATCGAAGAGTGGGAAAAGGAGCACGGCCGCATACCGGAAGGTTCGGTCGTCTTCGTGCGTTCGGATTGGTACAAGAAATGGTCCGATGCCGCCCGCTTCAACCAGAAGCCGTTTCCAGGCGTCAGTTTGGACGCGCTGAAGTTCCTGCATCTGGAGCGGAAGATTCTGTTTCATGGCCATGAGCCGCTCGACACCGACACCACGCCCAATCTCGAAGGCGAACATTGGCTGCTTCACAACGATTTCACCCAGGCAGAAGGCGTTGCAAACCTCGACAAGGTGCCGGAGGCCGGGGCGTTGGTTACAATCGGCTTTGCCAAGCCGCTCGGCGGGTCAGGCGGATATGCGCGTTACATCGCCATTGCACCCGCCGATTGGACGGAGGGTGTTTCGGTCACCGAAGCGCCTGGTGCGCCGCTTTCCCGGCAAACCGCGCCGCTCAAGCGCGACGAGAACGGCGTCTTCCGCCCGACGCCCTGATCGCTGGTGATATCCGGGCGGCCGGGCCATGGCGCGTCCCATTTCACGCGATTGTCGCGCAAGTCGCGACAATCGGTTCAGACGTTCAGCCCTCCGGCGCTCGCGAAAACGTGACTTTCCCGGCGATAGCCATCGTAATCGTTAGCGCTATCGTGGCGTGGCGCCAGTTCTGCCACGGGAGGCAGCTATGCTCCGCCTATCTGCCGCCGTTCTGCTGATACTGGCTTTCTGGCCGCTCGCCGCTTCGGCCCAGGAAGAGCCGCCGCCGTCGAGATGCGTTGCGATCGCGCAAGCGCTGCCGTCGGCCACCTATGCCAGCTTCACAGCGCCAAAGGCACAGGCGCCTATGCTGGCCGAGGCCTTCGTCGACGGCGACGTTACGATCACCTATGCCGGCCATTCGACCTACATCATCGAGACGCCCACCGGCGTCAGGATCGCCACGGACTTTTCCGGCGTTTACGGCGCTGACCCGCTGCCGCGCGTGGTGACCATGAACAAGGCCCACCGCACCCATTATTCGGACCATCCGGATCCCGCCATCGAATATGTGCTGCGCGGTTGGAATCCGGACGGCGGTCCGGCGCGCCACGCTCTTGTCGTGGATGACGTCTACATCCGCAACGTGCCGACGGATATCCGCAATGGCGGCGATCTCGGCAAGGACGGCAACTCCATCTTCATCTTCGAAGTGGCGGGGCTCTGCATCGGCCATCTCGGCCATCTGCACCACCGGCTGGAGGACGCGCATTATGGCGCCATTGGCCGGCTCGACGTCCTTATGGTGCCTATCGACGGCGGCATGACGCTGTCGCTCGACCGGATGACCGAAATCACCGCGCGGCTCTATTCATCGATGATCCTGCCGATGCATCGCCATTCGACCCCGATCAGTGAGTTCACAGGTAGGATGGGTGACGATTTCGCGGTGGAATTCCTCTCCGGCCGGTCGCTGACGGTCTCGCTGAAGACGCTGCCCGCCCGGCCGACGATCATCATCCTCGAAGGGGTCTGATCGCTTCGTCTCGATCTTCTCCGCCGTGCGCAACCTCTTCTTTCCACTCGCTCAAAACACTCGCTGTCGTTTGGCTTCAGGGGGCAGAGTTAGCTGCCCCTCCACTCTGCGGGCCGATAGGACTAACGAGGGCAGCTTCCGGACGTGCCACTCTGGTTGTTGCGGTCGTCGCGAAAATTGGTATCATGTTGGTGTTATCGCTATAGGTCCCAGGCGTGACATTCCTCGAATTTTTTGCTGCTGCGCAGAGCAATGGAAGTGATGCGCCGGTCTATAGGCGCCTGCAGGCAGCCCTAGTCGACGCGATCGCCTCGGGCACCTTGAAACCGGGTGCCGTTCTTCCGCCCGAACGTGAGCTTGCCCTTGAACTTGGCATTTCGCGGGTTACCGTGCGTAGAGCGATGGCTGAACTTGTCCGCCAAGGTCTGATTACCCAGCGACATGGCAGCGGAACGTATGTTTCGGGGACGCGCGAGCGCGTCGTGCAAAGCTTGAGCCGACTTTATTCCTTCTCCGAAGACATGACGTCGCGCGGACGGTCGCCAGGCACGCTGTGGCTGGAGCGCGACCTTAGCGTGGCGAATGCCGACGAGGCGCGCCGGCTCGAAATGCCCAATGGCGGGTCTGTCGTTCGGATGCGCCGGCTGCGGCTGGCGGATAAAGAGCCCATTGCGTTGGAAACCTCATTGATTCCGGCTGCTATCCTGCCCGACCCGAAGCAGATCGAAGACTCCCTCTACCGGACATTGCGCGATCTTGGTCATGTTCCGGTCAAGGCCGTTCAGCGTTTCTCGGCGATCAACCTCGACGAAAAGAGCGCCCGCCTTCTCAACGCACCGACGGGCGCTGCAGCGCTCGACATCTACCGGATAACCCGGAGGGAGGATGGCGTCGTCGTTGAATCCAGTCGGTCGATTTTTCGCGGCGACGCCTACGATTTCGTTGCTGAGCTCGGGCTGGGCAGATGAAATATGGTAGCTGCCAGGCGATCCCGGCGCCATCAGCAAACTCTTTCGTGAGACAAGTGCGCACTGATGTCCGGCCACGATTGAATCGGAACCGCGGCGGCCGTGGAGCAGCCAGCATTGCGTGCCATCAGAGATAAGACCAATTCATGACCAGTTATTTCCTTGGCATCGACGCGGGCTCGTCCGTAACCAAAGTCGCGGTATTCGACGAAAAAGGCCAACAGCTCGGCATGGGATTTCGTCGCATCCGTTTGCAAAGACCCTATCCGGGTTGGTCGGAACTCGATCCTGTCCTTGCATGGAACGCGGTGAGCGAGGCGATCCGTGCAGCTCTCGCCAACGCCGGTATCGTGGGAAACGATATTGCCGCCGTGGGTCTGTCGGCGGCCATGGTAGGGGCATGGCTGGTCGATGATACCGGCAGTGCCTTGCGTCCCGGCATCGTTTGGGAAGACAGCCGGGCGCAGGATTTGCTGGAACGGCGGGCGGCCGACGTGCCGGATTTCTATCAAAGGATCTTTCAGTCGGATGGCTGCGTATTGCAGCAGGGCTGCACGTTGCCGCTACTTGCTTGGCTGCGAACATATGAGCCAGATGTGCTGGACAGGGCGGCACATGTCTTCGGCTATAAGGATTTCCTGCGCCTGAAACTGACCGGACGGGTAGCCACCGATCGCACGGAAGCTGCAGTGGCGCCAGGCAGCGCGCGACAGCGCGACCACAGCCCTGAAATGCTTGCATTGTTCGAAGTCGCCGACCTGGCGCACAAGCTGCCGCCAGCAGCAGATTCCGAAACCATAGGCGGCTTCGTCACGGCCACGGCAGCAGCCGCTACCGGCCTGAGGGAAGGCACGCCGGTGGCGATCGGCGCTGGCGATGTCCCGGCGACGGTCATTGGCGCCAGCGCACTCGAAAGCGGGATGGCGATGGCCGTTCTCGGTACGACCTGCATGGTCGGCATCGTCTCCGATCAGCCCGTGTTCACGCCACCCAATTTGGGCCTGCTTTTTACCCTGCCCGGCGAGAACTGGTTTCGCGCGATGGTCAACGTGGCCGGCACGCTCAACCTTGACTGGGCTATCGAAACGCTGTTGCCCGACCTAGCCGGGGGACCCGATCTCTACGCGCGGATGGAGGCGATGATCGCCCCGCTACCTATCGGCAATGAGGGCGTGACCTATTTGCCATATCTCAGCGAGAGCGGCATCATTGCGCCGGTGGTTGACCACGAGGCGCGTGCCGGTTTTTACGGTCTCGCACCCCGACACGGGCGGCCTCACATGATCCGGGCCGTCTATGAGGGCGTGACGCTGGCGATGCGCGATCTGTACCAAGGTCTGGAAGGCACCGGCGACAAAATCCTGCTGACCGGCGGCGGAGCGCGCAGCCTGATGTGGACCCAAATGATCGCCGACGCGCTCGGCATCACTGTTCTCGTCCCGGCCGGGACCGAATTTGGTGCCAGGGGAGCAGCTCTCCTCGCGGCGACAGCCATTGGACGGTTCGGTTCGATCCGCGAAGCGTCGAAGGCGACCCGGCAGATACAGCGCCGCCATGAGCCGGACGGTTCCGTGAAGCCGGCCTGGGACCGCGCCTTCGCTAATTATCGCGCCCGCCGCGACAGCAGCTTGCGCAGATAGCCGGAAAAGCTCTACACAGTTGTTTCAGGTGGTACATACCACGAGAAATTCTGGTTTAACCTGTCCATGCCTTCAATCGTCGCCGCAGATCATGTGCCGCTTTATCAACGCATCGCGAGTTCGTTCGCGGCGCAGATAGCATCCGGTGCGCTGAAGGTCGGCGAAAGATTGCCGTCGGAGCGGCAGATGGCCGAGGAGCTCGGCGCGAGCCGAATGACGGCTCGCCAGGCGCTTAAGCTTCTCGAACGGCGCGGCTTGGTGGAGACGCGTACCGGCCGAGGCGCCTTTGTCGCCCATCCGCGCATCGAACAGCAGCTCAGTACTCTGAGCGGTTTTACCGAGGAGATGCATCGCGGCGGCCGCTTGGCTTCCAGCATCGTGCTGGATGCAGGCGTCGGCGCGGCGGATCGGGAAGCGGCGGCGGCGCTTGGCATTGCAGAGCATGCGCCGGTCCATCGCTTGGTTCGTGTGCGTCTGGCGGATGCCGAGCCCGTTGGCCTCGAGCGCACCGAAATCCCGGCGGCGCTGGCGCCGAAACTGCTGGAACGCGCGGATTTCAGCACGGATTCGCTCTATCGCGTGCTGCGAGAGGACTATGGCCTCTACCCGAGCGAAGCCGAGCAGAAGCTCTGGTCCGCGCATCCGGATGCGGCCAGTGCTGCCTCACTTGGTATTTCGCTGCAGAGTCCGGTTCTCTTTCTCACCCGCCGCACGCTCGACGCGACGGGCCGTCCGATCGAATACGTCCGGGCGGTCTATCGCGGCGACTGCTTCGTGATGCGCGTCAATCTGACGCTCGGAACAGACACATGACCAAAACGCCGACTGCCGCCGCTTATTTAGCCGACCTCACTACTCGTATCGGTCGTCTATACGACGACAATGCCGAAGCGATCGCGCTCGCCGCCGCCGCCGTCGAGCGCACGGCCAAGGCTGACGGGCTGGTCTATGTTTTTGGCACCGGCCATAGCCACACCATGGCCGAAGAGGCGCACTACCGGGCCGGTGGGCTGGCGCTGACCGTGCCGATCCTCGCCGCTACGACCATGGTGCATGAAGGTGCGGTCGCGGGCACTGTATTCGAGCGAATGTCGGGCATCGTCGCGCCCATATTCGCCCGCTATCCGATCGGGCCAAACGATGTGCTGATCGTCGTGTCTAACAGCGGCGTCAATACGGCCACCGTGGAGGCTGCGCTGATCGGCAAGACAATCGGAGCGACCGTTGTCGCGATCACCTCGGAAGCCTATTCGAAGGTTGCTGCCCAAGGGCGGACGCGGCTCGCCGACGTCGCCGACATCGTCCTTGACAATGGTGCGCCTCCTGGCGACGCCACCATCAACCTGCCGGGAAGCAAATTGCGTGTCGGCCCGGTGTCAACCTCGATTGGGGCAGCGCTGATGAACGCCGTGTTCGTCGAAGCAGCTGCGCGTCTGCAGTCGGCTGGTGGCGCCGCACCCATTTATCTCAGCGCCAATATGCCGGGCGCCAAGGAGGTCAACGAGGCGCTGGTTGATCGTTATCGACCGCGCAATCCGCATCTTTGAGAATTCCAGGACACAGGGATTCCGGACTCAACGGGAGTCTCGGAGCAACGGGAGGAATATGATAATGAGCCCTACGAGATTTCTGACGATCGCCGGCTTCGCCGCTACAGTTCTTGCCGGCACCGCCTATGCCGAGCCGGTCGACCTGACGGTCTGGCATATGGAGCAGCCGCCGCACCGCGTGCAGCGCATGAAGGAACTGCTCGACGAATTCAACGCCGCCCATCCCGACATCCAGGTCAAGCAGGAGCCGCAAAGCTGGGGTGAGGTCTACGCTAAGGCGCCGGCGGCCTTCGCCGCCGGAAACGGTCCGGACCTTCTCTTTACCATTCCCGATTTCACAACAGTCCTGAAAGGCATCGATGTGGTCGTGCCGGTCGACGATCTGGTCAAGGACCTCGACAGCAAGCATGGCTTCGTCGAGGCGACCCTCGCGCCCTATAAATACGACGACCATGTTTGGGCCGTGCCGGCCTACGACATGGCGATCTCGCTATGGTACCGCAACAGCGTGCTGAAAGCGGCAGGCGTCGAGGTGCCGAAGACCTGGAGCGAGTGGCAGGCTGCCGCCGAGAAGCTCAGCACCGATGGCAAATCCGGCATCGGTCTTCCGGCCAACAAGCAGCTCTATACGGACCAAGCCGTCTATAGCTTCATGGTCAACAGCGGTGCCGGCGATCTCTACAATGACGACGGCTCGATTGCTTTCGACAAGCCGGAAACCGTCAAGGCTTACGATTTCTACAGCAAGCTTGCCAAGTTTTCGCCACCCGACAACAGCACGTGGACATGGGGGGAGGCGGAGGCATGCTTTGCAAACAGCAGCTGCGGCATGATCCTGCAGTTCGGTGTCATCAACACCTACGAAACGCAGGCCGAAGGTGACGCCGCCGATCTCGGCGTGGCGCCCGTTCCGCATGCCGACGAGCAGAGCGCGTCGGCGACCATCTCCTATTCGAACGCCATCATGCTGACGACAAAGGATGAGGCGAAGCAGAAAGCCGCCAAGGTGTTTCTCACATGGTTGCTTGAACCTGCAAATTACGGTCGCTTTCTCACAATGGAGCCAGGCCTGTTCCTGCCGGTGACTAATGACGGCGCCAAGGCGGAATCGTTCTGGAGCGACAAGACCGTGACTAAATACAAGTCCCAGGTCGAAACCATGATTGCCAATTCGCAAACCGGCAAGCTCTTCGGCTTCACCACCGGCAAGGTGTTTCCGTCGATCGGCGCCATCTCGGCTCAGAACGTGATCGCCGAGACCTTGCAGCGCGTTGTTGTCGACGGTCAGAGCGCCGCCGATGCCGTCAAGGCCGGGCAGGCGCGGATGTCCGAAATCGCCGCCAAATAGCGGGCAAGCCGGGGAACGCTCATGAAGAACACGACGCTCGCTTTTGCGTTCGTTTCGCCGGCGCTCCTCTTCCTGCTGGCGGTTCTCGGCTGGCCGCTCGTTCAAGCCGCCATCCTGAGCTTTCAGGATGTCGGCGTGATCGGCTCTGAAGGCCACTTCATTGGGCTCGGCAACTATGCGACGATCCTCGGCGGCGCCGGCTTCTGGCGGGCGCTTGGCCGCAGTGTCGTCTGGGTGCTGTCCAACGCGGTGGTGCAGACTTTGTTGGCGCTGGCAGCGGCGCTTATCCTCAATCAGAAATTTCCCGGCGTCCGGATCGCACGCACCTGGATAATTCTCACATGGATTGTGCCGACCGTGGTCGTTGTCATCATCTGGCGGTGGTTGCTTTCCTCGTCGGGCGGCATAATCAACCCTCTTTTGATCCAGGCCGGCGTGATCGAGCGTCCGGTTGGTTTCTTCGCCACGCGCGAAGGCGCCATGACCACGCTGATCATGATCAATTCCTGGCGCTGGTTTCCATTCACCACACTGATGATGCTGGCTGGCCTGACGCGCATTCCGGGCGATCTCTACGAGGCGGCGCGGATTGATGGCGCTGGCACGTTCCAGCGTTTCAAGCGCATCACCTGGCCGTTGCTGCAACCGACATTGATGGTGCTCGGCGTCGTCGGCACGCTTCTGTCCTTCAACGTCTTCGATGTGATCTGGCTGCTCACCGCGGGTGGTCCATCCGGCGCGACCCAGACATTGCCTGTGCTCATCTATGAAACCGCCTTCAAGGGCTATCGTTTGAGCGAAGCTGCGACGATTTCCGTTCTCACCAGCATCCTCCTGATGGGATTTGCCTTTTTGACGACACGAGCCATGACGGCGGCGGAGGCGGATCGATGAGGCGTACTTTCGGCCAGTCACTTTCGCTCTATGGCGGCGTTCTGGTCCTTGTTCTCGCGATCGGTCTGCCGTTCTGGTGGGTGTTGACCGGCTCCATCAAATTGCCGAAGGAAATCATCCAGCGTGTGCCCACGATGGTGCCGCACAGCTTTACCCTTCAACATTTCGAAAAGCTGCTGCAGGCTTCGGATTTCCCGATTTATCTGTTCAACAGCATGGTTGTGGCGCTGTTTTCCACGGCCTTCACGGTGTTGCTTGCCTTGCCTGCCGCCTATGCCTTTTTTCGCA
Source organism: Mesorhizobium sp. M6A.T.Ce.TU.016.01.1.1 (assembly GCF_003997065.1). Lineage (NCBI taxonomy): Bacteria > Pseudomonadati > Pseudomonadota > Alphaproteobacteria > Hyphomicrobiales > Phyllobacteriaceae > Mesorhizobium > Mesorhizobium sp. M6A.T.Ce.TU.016.01.1.1. Next base: position 529,928 of record NZ_RZTJ01000003.1, read on the forward strand.
TGGAGTTTCCGGGCCGCAACGCGCTCTACAAGACGATCCTGCTCGCTTACGCTTTCCCTGGCGTGGTGGTGCTGATCCCGCTCTACGGCCTGTTCGCGAAGGTCGGGCTGATCGACAGCCCCGTGGCGCTGGTTATCGTCAACGTTGCCTTCGCATTGCCGTTCTCGATCTGGATGATGCGTTCATTCCTGGCGACCGTTCCGCGCGAGATCGAGGAGGCGGCGGTCGTCGATGGAGCACCCACCACCACCATTCTGATCAGGATCCTGATGCCGCTAATTGCGCCGGGCATCGCCAGCGTCGCAATCTTCGCGTTCATCTCGTCCTGGACGGAGTTCCTGTTCGCCTCGGTATTGATCGTGTCGGATGCCAGGCGCACCATTCCGGTCGGCTTTGCCGGCATCATTGGCCAGTATCAGATCGACTGGGGCCTCCTGCTTGCCGGCGCCACGGCAGCCATCATTCCGGTCGTCGCACTCTTCGCCCTTGTCGGCCGCTGGTTCGTCTCCGGCCTTACCGATGGCGCCGTGAAATAGGCTCGAGGGAAGAACTATGGCGGGTCTATCACTTCAGTCGGTCAAGAAGTGCTTTGGCGAAACGGAGGTTATCGGCGGTGTCGATCTTGACGTCGCCGATGGTGAGTTTGTCGTCTTTGTCGGCCCCTCCGGCTGCGGCAAATCAACGCTTCTGCGTATGATCGCCGGGCTGGAAAGAACGTCCGACGGGCGTATCCTGATTGGCGGGCGCGACGTCACCGACGAGGATCCAGCCAAGCGCGGTATAGCCATGGTATTCCAGACCTATGCGCTCTACCCGCACATGACTGTGGCAACCAACATGGGATTTCCGTTGGAGATGGCCAAACGCCCCAAGGAGGAGATCGACCGCAAGGTGGCGGAAGCGGCGAAGATACTGCACCTGGAGGCCTATCTCGAGCGTAAGCCACGCGAGCTTTCCGGCGGCCAACGCCAACGCGTTGCAATCGGCCGCGCGATTGTGCGCCAGCCGGGCGTCTTCCTGTTCGATGAGCCGCTGTCGAACCTCGACGCCGAACTGCGTGTGCAGATGCGCATCGAGATCGCCCGGCTGCATCAGGAACTCGGCACGACCATGATCTATGTCACGCACGACCAGATCGAGGCAATGACGCTGGCCAGCCGTATCGTCGTGCTGCGCGCCGGTCGCATCGAGCAGGTCGGCGCCCCTCTGGAGCTTTATGAGAATCCCGACAACAGTTTCGTGGCAGGCTTCATCGGCTCACCACGGATGAATTTCGTCCCGGCCACGGTCATGGCTGTCGAAGACGGACGGGCTGTGGTCACGGCGCCGGAGGCCGGCCTCGTCGGCATGGCCGTTGCCACACGCGGCGCGCCGCCGAAACTGGGAACATCTGTCAGCCTCGGCATTCGCCCGGAGCATTTTGTGCCCGCCAAAGGCGCGACTGGGGCGCTTTCTGGCAAGATCTCCCTTGTCGAGCGCCTGGGCGGCGTCACCTACGGCCATGCTTTGCTCGCTAGCGGCTCGATGATCACCGTTGAAAGCCGTGACGCGGATCGTTTCGAAATCGGCAAAACGGAAATCTTCGGGTTCCAACGCGCGTTTCTGTTCGGCGCCGACGGCGTTCGATTGTAAGTGTCGGCTCTGGGTGAGTTGATGGGGCGAGCATCATTCCCCCAGAGAAATTGCGAGGTCTCCCTTTTATTGTGCATTGCACAAAATCTGGCCTAGGGTTACCATTCTTCCGTTGTGGGCGGATGGGCTTGGGTGACGCCGGAGCGGTGAGCGACCGACGCTTTGTCGACGCTGCCCTCATAGCTGAGGATACCGATGACCTTTTCAAGCCCTGACAAGTCCGGTGCTGCAAGCCTCGAGTCAATCGCTCGAAACGGCAGCCTGCTGCGCCGCATTGCCGTGCGGATTCCGACTTATCTGTCGGACCTTCGCGAGAATCCGGCATGGCTGCCGATGTTCATGCTGGCACGCACCATGCCGGCGCGGCGGCTGCATTGGCGTGGCGCAAAACCGGTTCGACCGGCGCAAAAAGCCCAGGAAACGATGTTCACCAGCGTCGATCGTGATGCGGCGGTGCGCGCGCTCCGCTCGGACGGCCTGTTTTCCGGGCTTGCCCTGCCGTCGTCGATCCACGAAGAGATCGCCAGCTTTGCGCAGCGCACGCCTTGCTTCGGCAATTTCGACCGTCGGCTGGAGTTCTTGCCGGCCGAGCATGCCGACGCCGAGAAGCACTTCGGCCGTCCCTTGCTCAGCGGGCACTTTTTCGAGCGGATCCTCGACTGTAATGCTGCGCTTACCGTGCAGCGCGACCCGCTGCTTCTCGACATCGCCGCCCATTATCTCGGCAGCCAGGCGAAGCTGATCACCACGCGCGTCTGGTGGAGCTTTCCGACGAGTTCCGTCTCCGACGCCGAGAAGAACCTGGCGTCGCTTGGCAAATACCACTTCGATCTCGACGATTGGCGGATGCTGAAATTCTTCTTCTATCTCAATCCGGTCGATACCGAGACCGGTCCGCATGTCTATGTCCGCGGCAGCCACAATCGCCGCATCCTCAAGCACCAGATGACGCTTCTCGTCGGCCATCCGGCGGAAGAGGTTCTAAAGGTCTACGGCGCGAAGAGCCCGATTACGCTGACCGGCGAGGCGGGTTCGGGCTTTGTCGAGGATCCCTTCGGCTTCCACATGGGCACCGTGCCGACGCGCAAACCGCGGCTGATGATGGAAGTCGGCTTCGGCGTTTCGCCGCCCTCACGGCGGCGGTTCCACGGTGAGCCCGTCATCCGCTGATCTTTGCCGCTGATTTTTGGGAAAGCCCAGAAGCAGCCTTTCCGGAACTTGGCCTAACTTGTCTTGGTGCCGCCGCGCCGCAGATGTTCGTCCAGGCGCGGCATGATCTCGACGAAGTTGCAGGGCATGTGCCGGTAGTCGAGCTGCGGCTTCAAAATGCCGTCCCAGGCGTCCTTGCAGGCGCCGGGCGAACCCGGTAGCACGAAGACGAAGGTCGCGTTGACGACGCCGCCGGTGGCACGGCTCTGGATCGTCGAAGTGCCGATCTTGTCGTAGGAAATGCGGTGGAACACTTCGGAAAAGCCGTCCATGCGCTTTTCGAAGATCGGCTCCAGCGCCTCCGGCGTCACGTCGCGGCCGGTAAAGCCGGTGCCGCCGGTGGTGATGACGACATCAATCGCTTCATCCTTCGACCAGCCCAGAACCTTGTCGCGAATTTTCTGGCGGTCGTCGGTGACGATGTCGCGGTCGGCCAGGACATGGCCGGCCTCCACAATGCGGTCGGCCAGCGTCTGGCCGGATTTGTCGTCGGCGAGGCCGCGGGTATCGGAAACGGTCAGCACCGCGATGCGCACGGGAATGAAGGAGCGGCTCTCGTCAATCCTGACCATGTGCGTCAGCCTCCGATGTCATGCTTCGCGTTGCGGCGACGAACCAGTCGGGATGGCGGCTGCGAATATCGACGGCCGCGCGCTTGGCCACATTGCCGGTCTCGAACAGCCCGAAGCAGGTCGCGCCGGAACCGGACATCCGGGCGAACCCCGCTCCGGCCTTGTTGAGCACAGAAAGCGCCTTGCCGATGGCGGGTTGGATCGCCCGTGCAGCGGGCTCGAGATCGTTACGCGTGATCTCCAGCCAATTGCGGATGCTGTGGAAGTCGAGGCTGCGCGGCAGCGGCGGCAATCCCTCATTGTCGCGATGGGAAAGCGCGTTGAACACCTCGGCCGTGGAGACGGCGATGCCGGGATTGACGAGGACCAGCCCGAGTGCGGGAAAGCCCGGCACGGCCGACAGCTCGTCACCAACACCGCGCGCTATCAGCGGTTTTGCCGTAAGGCACATGGGAACGTCGGCGCCCAGCGAGAGGCCGATCCGCGCCAGTTCGGCTTCGTCGAGGTCCAGTCTCCACGTCTCAGCCAGCCCGCGCAGCACCGTTGCGGCGTCGCTCGAGCCGCCGCCGACGCCGGATGCGACCGGCAGGTTCTTTTCGAGCCTGATGGCGACCGGCGGCGCATGTTGGAGACCGGCCCGCTTCCGCAGCGCGTCGCGCGCTTTGACGACCAGATTGCTGTCGTCGAGCGGGACCGCGGAGGCGTATCGGCCCGACACGGAAAACCCGTCGCTGTCGGCGAGCTCGATCTCGACCCTGTCGCCGAAGCGCGTGAACACCGCCAGGCTCTCGATCGTGTGATAGCCGTCGGCGCGCCTGCCGGTGACGTGCAGCGCGAGATTTATCTTGGCATGCGCATGCAATGCCCGGACGGTGATGCCGGAATCCACTGTGTCAGTCGCGAGCGGGATGATGTCAGTCCTTGGCCAGACGGTATTCGCCGGTCTTCGGGTCCTTGACCAGCGTGCCCATTGAGCCGTTGGTAGCCTGCTTTTCGGTGCGCCGTATCTTGGCCGTCACGCGCTCGGCTTCCCTGACAAAGGAGCGATAGCCGAAATAGGCGAGGACGCCGACTGCGATGAAGAAAATGATCTGTGGCATGTCAAACTCCTTCCTCGCAAGGCCGGCTGCGGCGGCCGGTCGGGTCGGTCAAGCTCTTAAGTTAAACGCTTTTACCGGTTTTTCAAAGCCCGAAGCGAGCCCACAGCGCGCGCTCTTCCGCCGCATCGATCATGCCGCTTGCGGCAGCCGCGGCGATATCGGGCGCTGAAAAGCCCCCATTGCTTGAGCCGAACCAACCGAACCGGCCGAACAGGCCGCGTGGCGCCGTGATCAGCTTGAGCTGGGTTTTCGGCCCGAAACGGGTCTTCAGCACGCTGCGCATGTCGCCGAGCGCGTCGACAAGGCCGAGCTCCAGCCCCTTCTTGCCGGTCCAGAACAGACCAGTGAACAGGTCCGGGTCGTCCTTGAGCTTGGTGCCGCGCCGGTCCTTGACGAGGTCGATGAAGGTTTCGTGGACATCGAGCTGCAGCGCCTTCAGCCGCTCGATGTCTTCCTTTTTCTCGGGCTTGAACGGATCGAGCACCGCCTTGTTCTGGCCGGCGGTATGGACGCGGCGCTCGATGCCGATCTTCTTCATCAGCTCGGGAAAGCCGAACGAAGCCGACACCACGCCGATCGATCCGACGATGGAGGACGGATCGGCAAAGATCTCGTCGCCGGCGACCGCGATCATGTAGCCGCCCGACGCCGCCACGTCCTCGACGAAGACCAGAACCTTTTTGTTCTTTTCGGCCGCCAGGTCGCGGATACGTTTGAAGATCAGCCGCGATTGCACCGGCGAGCCGCCTGGCGAATTGATTGAAATGGCGACCGCGGGGGCTTCGAAGGAAAACGCCTTCTCGATAGGGCCGGCGGTGGACGCGAGCGAAAGACTCGGCCGGAACTGGCCGCCGCCGGCCATGATGGTGCCGTGCAGCCGGATGACGGGAATGACGACGATGTCGGAGCGCCAGGATTTCGGCAGCAAGCGGTTGAGAAAGCGTTTCACGGGATCTCCGGTCAATGAGCCTGAAGGCATGTAGGGATTCGCCGGCCAACGGCAATGCCCGCGGACGCCGGCAGGTAAAAGGTCAGTCGCCGAACAGCGAAGCCAGTCCGTTGTTGATCATCTCGGTCCGCTCCGTTGGGCCGTCGCCCGATTGCGCATGCAGCATCAGCGGCGGGCGGATCGACAGTTTTCCGCGTGCCCCGAGTATCGCCCTGACGACGATGCGGATCGCCGCCGCCTCGGGGCGAGGGTGGACGGCCAGCATCTCGGCATCGCCGAAGCGGCCTGATATCGCATCGAGGATGGCGCCGAGCTGATCGGGCCTGGCAATCACGGCAAGACCGCCGCGCGGCCTGACCACAGCAGCCGCACTTCGGATCCAGCTGTCGAACAGCCCGTCCTCCGTCACATGTGCTGCCCTTCTGAGCGGGTCGGGCGTGGCGCGATCCTCGGCGGCATTGAAGGGCGGGTTCATGATGACGAAATCGAAGGAATTGTCGGCAAGCCCGGCGGCTGTTCGCGCTTGGCCCGACAGAGCTACGTCGGCGGCGAGGACCGAGGCGCGGTCGTTGAGATGCGCATTGCCGGGGTGGGCAAGCGTCGTTGCGGCAAAGGCCGCCATTTCCGCAGACCGTTCGATGAGCACGGCCTTGGCATCAGGACAGCGCGACAGCACCGCCAGGCCTGCGGCGCCGGCGCCCGCGCCGAAATCGGCGAGGCGCCCGGCGAAGGAGGACGGCACGGCAGCCGCCAGCATCATGGCGTCCATGCCGGCGCGATGGCCGGCCTGTTTCGGCTGAACCAGCCAGAACCGTCCGCGATGGAAGGCATCGACCGTATGGGCCGGCGTATCCTGGACAAGGGTGGCGCGCGCCGCGGACATTATTTCTGGCGGATCTCGTTGGCGATGCCGGCATCCGTCAGGATGCGCCGCGCCGCATCGGCCTGATCGGCTTCGACCATGATGCGCCGGGGCAGGATGCCGATCGAACCGTCGAGCACGCTCATGTTCTGGTCGGCGACGAAACAGCCGATGCCGGCATCGCGCATCAGCGATTCGACAAAGGAGATGATCACGGCATCGTTGGTGCGGATAAGCTCTATCATCGGACGAAACTCGCAGGTTGCAGCGTCTATGTAAATGTGGGTGGGCTCCGTCGCCAGCCTCGACCGCGCCAAATCGCCTCTTGCCGTGCCTGTGGGTACCGCCCTAGAGTCTGTGGCGGGATCAGGGTGCCGTCGTGCGCGTGACTTATAGACGGGAGTGTTTGTGGTGGGTGTCGTTCTCAACATCGAAAACGGGAAGCGGGAAGCCGCCTCGATCAAGGATCTCATCGACCTGACGGCAGCCGATATGGGGCGCGTTAACAAATTGATCCTGTCGAAGGCCGGTTCCGACGTCGAGATGATCCCGGAGATTGCCAACCACCTGATCTCTTCGGGCGGCAAGCGGCTGAGGCCGATGCTGACGCTCGCCTCAGCCCAGATGTTCGGCTATTCCGGCGAGGGCCACGTCAAACTCGCCACATCGGTCGAGTTCATGCATACCGCCACGCTTCTCCACGACGATGTCGTCGACGAGAGCGGCATGCGGCGTGGCAAGAAGACAGCCCGCATGATCTGGGGCAACCAGGCGAGCGTGCTGGTCGGCGATTTCCTGCTTGGCCAGGCTTTCCGCATGATGGTCGATGTCGGCTCGCTGGAAGCGCTCGATATCCTGTCGAGTGCTGCCTCGATCATTGCCGAGGGCGAGGTGATGCAGCTCGCTGCCGCCAAGAACCTCGAAACCACCGAGGATGAGCATTTCGCCGTGATCAAGGCCAAGACGGCGGCGCTGTTCTCGGCCGCCGCCGAGGTCGGTCCGGTTATCGCCCAGGCGACGCGCAACGATCGCGCGGCACTGCGCTCCTATGGCATGAATCTCGGCCTTGCCTTCCAGCTGATCGACGATGCGCTGGATTATGGCGGCACCAGCAAGGATCTGGGCAAGAATGTCGGCGACGACTTCCGCGAGGGTAAGGTGACGCTACCGGTGATTCTCGCTTACCGGCGCGGCACCAAGGCCGAACGCACCTTCTGGAAGCGCGCCATCGAGGACAATGTCATCGACGACGCCGGGTTGGAAAAGGCGATCGGATTGATGACCCGTCACGGGGCAATCGCCGACACCATTGGACGCGCCGGCCATTTCGGCGAGATTGCCCGCGACGCGCTGGCGCCGCTCGAAGCGACGCCGCAGAAATCGGCGCTGATCGACGTCATCGATTTCTGCATCAGCCGGGTGAACTGAGAGGCGCCGCTCCTCATCTTGGTTTCCCCGGAAGCACCATTGCGGCGAGCAGGCTGACGGCGATGCCTGCCGCAGCGAGCCAGAAGGCGACCTGGATGCCGTCGGCAACAGCGATCTTCAAGGCATCACCGGCCAATCCGCCGACATGGCGGTTGGCGATCGCGATCAACACCGCCATGCCGATCGCGTTGCCGACATTGAGCATGGTGGAGGCCATTCCCGACGCAACGCCCTGTTCGTCGTGGGAAACACCCGAGGCGGCGGCGATCCACATGGCGGTCCAGACGATGCCTTGTCCGACGCCGGAGATGATCAGGCCGGGCACGAGGGATAGATAGCTGCTGTCTGCGGATGCGCCTGATACCATCAAGGCCGTCCCGATCGCGCCAATGACCATGCCGCCGACCAGCGTGGCGCGTGTCGAAAAACGCGTTGCCAGGCGTTCACCGAATTGCGTGCCGACCGCGATGGCGACCGATGGCACCAGGAACGCAAGGCCGGCCTGCAAGGCGGTGAAGCCATGCACGTTCTGCAGCAGCACGGTGAGGAAGTAGGGCAGGGCGCCGAAAGTCCCCATGAAGAGGAAGGTGATTGTCATGCCGGCGACCAGGCTGCGGTTGTGGAACAGGCGCAGCGGCATCAGCGGATCGGCGCTCTTCGCCTCTATCACCGCGAAGGCGAACAGGAAGAGTGCCGCCAGTGCGGCGCTGACGATGATCGCAGTCGACCCCCAGCCATATTCGGGGCCCTGAACCAGCGTGAAGACAAGCAGCGTCGCGCCGGTGGTGACGGTCAGCGCGCCCGGCAGATCGAAGCTGCGATGTTCATGCCGCTTGCGGTCCCGCGGAATGATGGCGAAGGCCGCGATGATGGCGACCCCGGCCAAGAGCACGTTGACATAGAAGACCGAGGGCCAGCCGAAGGCGCTGGTGAGAAGGCCTCCCGCCAACGAGCCGAGCGTGAGGCCGCTCGCTCCGGCGCCGCCCCAGACCGCGAGCGCCCGATTGCGTTCCGGCCCCTCGGCAAACAGCCGATTGATCAGCGACAGCGTGGCCGGGAACAGGAAGGCGGCGCCGATGCCTTGCACCGCACGGGCCGCGATGATCACTTCCGGCGACCAGGCGAGGCCGCCGACCAGGGACGAAAGCGCATAGAGCCAAAGCGCGAAGATGAAAACACGGCGCTGGCCGATCAGGTCGGCAGCCCGGCCGCCGAACAGCAGGAAGCCACCGGTGAACACGGTGTAGGCGCTGACCACCCATTGCAGGGTCTGGCCCGAAAAGCCCAACCCGGCGCCGATTTCCGGCAAAGCCACGAAGACGATGTTGAGGTCGAGTGCGATGATGAGCTGGGCGAAGGCAAGCAATGCCAGCGTGGCGCCGCGCTTCGCGCCGATCCCCCCTGCTGCCGCGGTGCCGAACGGCGCGCCTTGATCGAGTGAGCTCATGTCAAATCTCCATGTTGGTTCTTTATCGATCGACAAAGAATTGGGTTTGCAATCCGAAGTCAAGCGGATTATTTGTTGACTGATAAAAAATGGAGGTCGCGATGGCAGGAAGGCCAAGGGAGTTCGATCGGGATCAGGCGCTGGAGAAGGCCCGCGACGCCTTCTGGACGCGCGGCTATGAGGGCACCTCGATGGCCGATCTCGTGTCGGTGCTTGGTCTGGCCTCGCCGCGCATCTATGCCGCCTTCGGCTCGAAGGAGGACCTGTTTCGGGAAGCGGTCGTTCTCTACGAGACCAAAGAAGGAAGCTTCGCCACCCGCGCGCTTGCCGAGGAGCCAACCGCTCGGCGGTTTGTCGAGCGGTTGCTGCGTGATGCAATCGAAATCTACACGAGGCCGGATCTGCCGCAGGGCTGCATGGTCGTCACGGCCGCGACCAACTGTGCCGCCGAGAACGATCGCGTGCTTTATTGGCTGGCCGAACGTCGCCGAGCGCGCAATGCGCTGATTGTCGAGCGCCTGAGAAAGGGCGTTCGGGACGGGGAGCTCAAACCGGACACGGACCCGGAGGCCTTGGGCGATTACTACAGCACGCTCTTGTTTGGTCTCTCGGTGCAGGCGCGCGACGGTGTGCCGAAAGAGCGGCTGCACGCTCTGATCACCGTGGCGATGCAGTCGCTGGACGCAAGACTTGTCCAAGAATCCTGAGTTTTATCAAGCGTGGGGGCGAAATCAGCACGGAATTTCCCGGCCAGCAGATCCTCAAGCAACTTCGAAACTGGGTGCTGTCGAGATCATGAAAACGACCACGCGCTCTTCAGCAGCGCCACCAACTGGCTCTGACGGCTAGTTCCGGTTTTCCGAAATATTCGTTCGAGATAGGTGCGGGCCGATTTGACGGCGATGCCGATTTCTATGGCCACCTCCTGCACGGAACGGCCGGAGGCAAGCTCGACGGCGAGCCGGGCTTCAGCCGGCGTCAGGTCGAACAGGCCGGAAAGGATATTGGGCGACGGAACAGTCGCGCAGAGGCTGACCTCGGTTGCCGAAACGAGAACATCCGCACCCGAAAAGATATCATGCGCGGCGCGGCGCAACGGCAGCAGGTGGACGACCAGCGCGGGCCGCTCCTTCGTGCCCGGAACAGGGATGGACCGCACGATGCGGTTATCCCGGTTCTGCGCGATGGCCTGCTGGAAAAGCGCGTTTGCCGGTTCATCGGCAAGCGCGATGCCGCCATGGGCCGTGGGGAGGAAAACGTGGGCCATGTCTTCGAGGAGCGGATTGGCCGTCAGCACGCGGCCCGACCCGCTCATGACAGCGGCCGGCAGTCCAATTTCGCGCAGCGTCGATACGGCGGTCTTTGCCCGTTCCAGACCCAGGCGCCCGGCAATAACGCCAGCTCTCGCGAGGTGAGGGCGCAGTTCGTCCAGCCGATCAATCGCGGCCTGATCGTAGATCCCGTCCTTTAGCCAGCGCTGGAAGACAAAAAGCACAAGCTCTCCGCCAGGCATTGGGACGGATGTGCATACATGCGATCCAACGCCAAATGCCGTTGCGCTTTTGCGGACGGGGTCGCGCTCGATCTCCTCGCCGGTCATGAAATCATCGACCCGCACAAAGCTTGCTGGCTGTGTGCTGCACATGCGCTGCACGCTTTCGGAAAACTTCCAACTATCCCCCGCCATGAATTCATCGAGCAAGGGCTGGACATGCGCTTCGGTGATGGCGCGGACCGGCGACTGATCGCTGAATACAAAGATCGCCCCGCTTGCCGAGCGGGAGATCGCGCTTGCCGTTCCCAACACCTCCGGCCACAGCTCGGCCGCGAACGCCGCTTCATAGATTAGATCGACAATGGCGAAGGCCTGCTCGTCCTGCGGCATTTCCAGCATCGGCATCTTCCTGGGCGAAGCAACGGCATCCATCTGCACGGTTCCACGCATCATTCCGTTGCGGAAACTTTCGACGCCCGCCGCTTACGGATCGCTTACGGCATCGGGTTGCCGGTGCCGCAGCAGGGCAAGCCAGCAGCCCGCCAGGCCAGCAAAGCGCGGTCGATGGTCGCAGTTGCGCGCCGTTCGGCATGCTTTGCTAATCGCATGACTCGATTGTGAATTCGGGCCGGGTTGAAGCGTGACCCCAAAAAGGCCATGCTTTGCCTGGAAAAGATCGAGTCTACGGCGATCCCGCTGACGCGGGCATGGCTTTGACTGAAAGGGATACGATGCGGCAAGGATGTGCGCGCTGGCTGACAGGGCTGGCAATTGTGACGGGCATGGCGATCTCTGGTCTGCCAGCCCTGGCCAAAGAGACCACCGAGCCGGTCAAGATCACATCCTTCTCGGGAGCCTATCTGGCCGCGCGGGTCGCTGAAGGCGACAATGATCTCGACAACGCCATCGCTTACTACAAGCAGGCGCTTGCCTTCGCACCCGACGATACCTCGTTGCAGCAAAGCCTGATGCTGTCGCTGATCGCTCAAGGGCGCTTCGAAGAATCCCTGGTCTATGCCGACAAGCTCAAGGCGATTCCCGACGTCGAGCGGTTCTCGCGCCTGGCGCTGGCCGTCGGTTCCTTTCACAAGAAGGATTTCACCAAGGCAGAATACTGGCTCAAGCTTTCGCTTGAATCCGACCTCGACCGGCTGATCTCCGGCGTTATGACCGGTTGGGCCAAGCAGGGCGCCGGCGACGCCAGCGAGGCCATGGCCTCCATCGACAAGCTGCAGGGTCCGGACTGGTTCGGCCTCTTCAAATCCTTCCATCGCGCGCTGATTGCGGACGCATCTGGCTTGCCCGAAAAGGCGGATGCGATTTACGCCGCGACCCTCCAGGACACCGCGACCGGTAGCGCCGCACCCGAAACCTGGATGCGCAATGCGCAGGCCTATGCCTCTTTCCTCGCCCGCAAGGGCGACAAGGACAAGGCGCTGTCCGTGCTTGATCAGGCCGAGGCATTTGCATCCGGCAAGGTGGAGATATCAGCGCTTCGCGACAAGATCACCAAGGGCGAGAAGATCGAACCCTTCGTTGCCGGCCCGTCCGACGGCGCCTCGGAAATTCTGCTCGATCTCGCCACCGCGCTCAATCGCGGTGGCGGCGAGCCGTTCGTCCGCCTCTATCTGCAATATGCCCTGGCGCTGAAGCCCGACAGCGACGTGGCCCTTGTCCAGCTCGCCGCCGTTTCCGAGCAGCTGAAGGATGGCGAGGGCGCCATCGCCTTCTATCGCCGCATCCCGGCCAGCTCGCCACTGAAGGAGCTTTCGGAACTACAGCTCGGCCTCAACCTTGCCGATCTCGACCGCCATGACGAGGCCATCTCCCATCTGAAAGCCCTCGTCGAAGCGCATCCCAACGACATGCGCACCTATCAGGCGCTCGGTGGCGTCTATGCCTCGAAGGAGGACTTCCGCTCCGCGGCCGATCTCTTTGACAAGGCGGTGGCGGCGCTGAAGGCCCCGACCCGCGCCGACTGGAACATTTTCTACCAGCGCGGCATCGCCTATGAGCGGCTGAAGGAGTGGCCGAAAGCCGAGCCGAATTTCCGCAAGGCGCTGGAATTGTTCCCCGACCAACCGCAGGTTCTGAACTATCTCGGCTATTCCTGGGTGGACAAGAACATGAACCTCAAGGAAGGCCTTGAGATGATCCAGAAGGCCGTCGACCTCAGGCCGAGCGACGGCTACATCGTCGATTCGCTGGGCTGGGCCTATTTCCGCCTGGGCAGGTTTGATGACGCTGTTCGCGAAATGGAGCGTGCCGTGTCGCTGAAGCCGGAAGATCCGGTGCTGAACGATCACCTCGGCGATGCCTATTGGCGGGTCGGCCGCAGGCTGGAAGCCACCTTCCAGTGGAACCAGGCCCGCGACCTGAAGCCGGATCCCGACGTGCTCGCCGCCTTGCAGCAGAAACTGCTGAAGGGCCTGCCGCCGATCGAATCCAACACGGCGCAGGAAACCCCGAAGGTCAAGCCCGAACCGGCGCCCGCGCCGAAGGGCTGACCCTTCCGCCTTGACGCTTGCCGGGTGGCGCTCTAGAGCCTGATCCCGAACCGAAGGTCAGCGCAGCAAAAAGTTGCAGACTTTCGGACAAGATCATGCGGCCTGATCCAACCGCATTCCGCCGCTCCGTCGAGGCCGCCGTGACCGTTGATATCCCAGCCCATATGCATCCCAGCCGCTCGTTCCAGGGGCTGATCCTAACCTTGCATAACTACTGGGCGGACTATGGCTGCGTCGTTCTCCAGCCCTATGACATGGAAGTCGGCGCCGGCACATTCCATCCGGCGACGACGTTGCGGGCGCTGGGGCCAAAGCGCTGGAACGCCGCCTATGTGCAGCCTTCGCGCCGGCCCAAGGACGGGCGCTACGGCGAGAATCCGAACCGGCTGCAGCACTATTACCAATACCAGGTGATCCTGAAGCCGAACCCGCCCAATCTGCAGGAGCTTTATCTCGGCTCGCTGGCGGCCATCGGCGTCGATCCGCTTCTGCATGACATCCGCTTCGTCGAGGACGACTGGGAAAGCCCGACGCTCGGCGCCTGGGGACTGGGCTGGGAGTGCTGGTGCGACGGCATGGAAGTGTCGCAGTTCACCTATTTCCAACAGGTCTGCGGCATCGAATGCGCGCCGGTGGCGGGCGAGCTTACCTACGGGCTGGAGCGGCTGGCCATGTATGTGCAGGGCGTCGACAATGTCTACGACCTCAACTTCAACGGCCGCGAGGGCGCCGACAAGGTGACCTATGGCGACGTCTTCCTGCAGGCCGAGCAGGAATATTCGCGCCACAATTTCGAATTCGCCAACACAGCGATGCTGCTTCGGCATTTCGAGGACGCCGAAGCCGAGTGCAAGGCGCTGCTCGATGCCGGCGCGCCTTTCTCCCCCCTCGAGGGGGAGATGCCCGCGAAGCGGGCAGAGGGGGTTGCCTCAGAAGGCACCGCAAGTAGGACGTCGAGCACTGCCCGAGCGACCCCTCCCGGCCAGACTTTGTCTGGCCACCCTCCCCTCAAGGGGGAGGGGAACCACCGGATGGTGTTTCCCGCCTACGACCAGTGCATCAAGGCCAGCCACGTCTTCAACCTGCTCGACGCGCGCGGCGTGATTTCCGTCACCGAGCGGCAGAGCTACATCTTGCGGGTGCGCAATCTGGCGAAAGCCTGCGGCGAGGCGTTTTTGCTGACGCAGGCAGGTGGGCTGGCGGCTTAGCTCCAAAGGCCGTTGGCGATTTCGACTGAAGCGCTGATTGGCAATACGCCTTGACTGCTGGAGCCAGCCATTGTCCGCAGCGCTTGCCTGACGCCAGGCATCGTGAACGTGCCATGAGCCTGCGCCGCAAAGCAGGCGCTGAGCGCGAGGATCTGGAGGAATGTCGATGCCGTCTTCATGGTCGTTCAGCCAATAGTTCTCTGCCTGAGCGTTGGTCGCTTCAGCGCTGCGTTCGGTTCATGGAAATCTTTGACCCAAGGACGGACGACCCCGCCTCGACCCGACAGTCCATCGCTTTTTTCCGGAAATCGCCGGTAGATGCCCCGATGTTGCGCGGAAGGGTGACAGCGGCCAGCCGAGTTGCTATGCCCCGCCGGACCATTTTGCCGCGTGAGCCCCATCAATGCCCGACCTGCTTCTAGAACTCCGCTCGGAAGAGATTCCCGCCCGCATGCAGCGCAAGGCTGCCGGCGACCTGAGGAAGATGCTGACCGACGGTTTGGTCGAGGCCGGGCTGACTTATGAGGCGGCGCGCGAATATTGGACGCCGCGCCGGCTGGCGCTCGACATTCGCGGCGTGACCGCGCGCTCGAAGGACATCAGCGAGGAGATCAAGGGCCCCTCGACCAAGGCGCCCGAACAGGCGGTCCAGGGTTTTCTGCGCAAGGCCGGTCTTTCCTCGATCGCCGAGGCGCATGTCCATGCCGACCCGAAGAAGGGCGATTTCTATGTCGCCCATATTGCGAAGCCGGGCAGGGCGGCTGAAGAAATCATCGCCGAGCTGGTGCCGGGCATCATCCGCGGCTTTCCATGGCCGAAATCGATGCGCTGGGGGCCGGCCTCGGCGAAACCCGGATCGTTGCGCTGGGTGCGGCCGCTGCAATCCATCCTCTGCACCTTCGGCCCCGAGACCGAGGAGCCGGTGGTGGTCGATTTCGAGATCGACGGCATCCGCTCCGGCAATGTCACCTACGGCCACCGTTTTCATGCGCCGGGCGCGATCACCGTGCGCCGCTTCGACGACTATGCCGCAAAGCTGGAGGCAGCCAAGGTCGTGCTCGATGCCGACCGGCGCAAGCAGATCATCCTTTCCGACGCCAGGAATCTCGCTTTCGCCAACGGGCTCGACCTGGTCGAAGACGAGGGCCTGCTCGAGGAAGTGTCAGGCCTGGTCGAATGGCCTGTCGTGCTGATGGGCGAATTCGAGCAAGACTTTCTCGCCATTCCGGCCGAGGTGATCCGGCTGACCATCCGGGCCAACCAGAAGTGTTTCGTGACGACGCGCCTGATCTCCCCCCTTGAGGGGGAGATGTCGGCGAAGCCGACAGAGGGGGGCGCTGTCCCGCCGACCTCTGGGCGCGAGGCACCCCCCTCTGCCCTGCCGGGCATCTCCCCCTCAAGGGGGGAGAATGGCCAATCGCCCCTTTCCAACCGCTTCATCCTGACCGCCAACACCGAAGCAAGCGACGGTGGCAAGGAGATCGCCTACGGCAACGGCAAGGTGGTGCGCGCCCGCCTCTCCGACGCGCTCTACTTCTGGAAGACCGACCAGGGCGACCTGCCTGACCTCGACCAGTTACAGGCATCGGCGGAAAAGTTCGGGCTCGATCTCAAAAAGCCGCTCGACCAGCGCATGGCTCGCCTCGACCATCTCGGTGTCACCTTCCACGCCAAGCTCGGCACGCAAGGCGAGCGGGTTGAGCGGATTGCCCGGCTTGCCGAGGAGTTGGCGCCGATCGTAGCGAGTTCAATCTCCCCCCTCGAGGGGGAGATGGCCGGCAGGCCAGAGGGGGTCGCCTCGCGTGAAGCGCCGGCATCCTCTGTCCGCAATACGGAGTCGCGTCAGGACGTGCCGACCCCCTCTGTCGCCTTCGGCGACATCTCCCCCTCAAGGGGGGAGATTCCCGCGCTCGCACGCCGCGCCGCAGTCCTGGCCAAGGCAGATCTCACCACCGAAGTGGTCGGAGAATTCCCTGAGCTGCAGGGCGCCATGGGCCGCAAATATGCGCTGCTGCAGGGCGAGCATCCATCCGTCGCCGCGGCCATTGAGGAGCACTACAAGCCGCAGGGGCCGTCCGACCGTGTTCCGACCGATCCGGTATCCGTGGCCGTGGCGCTCGCCGACAAGCTAGATACGCTGGTGGGGTTCTGGGCGATTGACGAAAAGCCGACCGGATCAAAAGATCCCTATGCGTTGCGGAGGGCTGCGCTCGGGGTGGTAAGGATTTTGGTTGAGAATGAGGTTAGGCTACCGGTCCAGCGCCAGTTTCTTAACGCACTGTTCGGACTTACCTACAATGGCGGTGATCGTTTTTCGGTGGTCTGGCGAGCGGATGACGGGGGGGATTTCACTACCGGCGTTGGATCGGCCGATGATCTGCTCAGTGAGCGAGCAGGTTTGTTGTCCTCGGAGGTACGTGGCGTAGAACTCCCAGACCATTCTGCGGCTGAAATAATTGCCGACCTCCTCTCCTTCTTCCATGATCGTCTGAAGGTCTATCTCCGCGATCAAGGCGCTCGCCATGATCTAATCGATGCTGTGCTGGAGGGTGGCGGAAGCGCGCCAATCTCCCCCCTAGAGGGGGAGATGTCGGCGGAGCCGACAGAGGGGGGACCGCCGGCGTCTCATTCTGTCACGCCCCCCTCTGCCCTGCCGGGCATCTCCCCCTCAAGGGGGGAGATTGGTCAATCGCCGAACGACGACCTGCTTCAAATCGTCCGCCGGGTCGAGGCGCTTGGCTCCTTCCTCGACACTGAGGACGGCAAGAACCTGTTGGCCGGCACCAAGCGTGCGGCGAACATTCTGGCTGCCGAGGAGAAGAAGAAAACGACGATCGCCGAGCATGTCGAGCCGGCTCTATTCCGGGAAGATGCCGAGAAAACGCTGTTTGCCGCGGTGAATCAGGCCGAGAAGGAAGCCGGCCAAGCGATTCACAATGAAGACTTTTCCGCCGCCATGCTGGCGCTTAGCGCGTTGCGCGAACCGGTTGATTCATTCTTTGAACGCGTTCTCGTGAATGATGAGGATCAGGCCGTTCGAGCCAACCGTCTGGCACTGCTGGCGCGCATCCGGGCAGCGACTGACCAGGTCGCGGATTTCTCGAAGATCGCCGGCTGAGGCTTGGAAATAATTTGTTCCAATAGCCGATTCGAGCCGGCTTACAGTCATATGACGATGATCTCTGCGTGGCACAAGGAGCATGTTCCCCAAACCCACGGAGGCTTCCATGAATTCCGCTCGCGACATCGAAGTGACAGAAGAAACGCCTGCCGAGACGCTTGAGTCGGCTTCCGAAACGACCCTCGACCAGGCCGCCACCACTGCAGTCGAAGCTGCCGACCTGTCGGACGAGGACAGTGACGACGACGAAAGCGAAGCGACGGTCGAGGAAGGCGCTGAAGACGACAAAGCTGCCACCCTCTCGGATGACGATGAGGAAGACGACGAAGACGAAGAAGATGACGACGAAGACGACAGCGTGAAGGCCGAGGCGCCGGACGCTGAGGAAGAGGAAGAAGAGGAAGAGTCGGACGCCTCCGACGACGCGGACGAAGAGGTCGCGGCCTAGGTTTTTTCAAGCGACGGAGTTTTACTCAGTGAACCGGGGCGGCGCGTGAGCGTCGTCCTGGCCTCGAGCGGCTATCTGGCTTGGTCGATCTCGGGAATGGGCGTCGGCTGTGGCGTTGCCGGCTCGCTGTTCGTTTTCCCTGCCTTTTTGTCGGATTTGGTGTCTGCACCAGGTGCTGCGGCAGCGGTGGTCGCGGCAGGTGCGGAACTTGGAGCCGGTGTTGCGAAGGCGTCGCCGACGATGCCGCCGCGAATGATCATCGGGCTTTGCATGAAATCATGCTTGGGCTGGCTCGGGATCGCAGCAACTTTTTCATAGGCGACATCGGGCACTGGTTCGCCGAGCGCCACGATCGACGGTGTCGAGGAACTCTCAGTCACTTTCACCGGTTCGGGCGCGCCGAGCCTGACGACGGACGGCGTCGAGGATGCTGCACCGAGAACGACGAAGGACGAAGCCTGTGCTCCGCCCGCCGCCAAAGTGAGACCAAGCGCTCCCAGGATACGCACCCAGACCATGATAGTTCCCCTTGCCCAACAAGCCGGCACCATACCGTCGGGGAATTGATGCGGGCTTGCGAGGAAAGATAGCATTTTAGCGATTGGTAATTCGCCAACGCCCGGACTTGCTCCGTAAACGTCACCGTATTACGCACCCACATCTGTGAGGTGATGAGAGTGGCCGAGATACTTGCCGCCGGTGAGGCGATGGAGCGGGCGCTGGCGCTGCTCGAAGGCGGCGATGTCGTCGCCATTCCGACGGAAACCGTCTACGGGCTGGCCGGCGACGCCACCAATGGCGTTGGCGTGGCGCGGATCTTCGAGGTCAAGGGCCGGCCACGCTTCAACCCGCTGATCGCCCATGTCGCCGATCTGGCGATGGCCGAGCGTATCGCGCTGTTCGATCCGCTGTCGAAAAGACTGGCGCAGACATTCTGGCCGGGACCGCTGACGCTGGTGCTGCCGCAGCGGCCGGGCAACGGCATTCATCCGCTGGTCACCGCCGGGTTGGATACGATCGCGCTGCGCATGCCGAAAGGCTTTGGCGGCGAGCTGATCGCCAGGCTCGGCCGTCCGCTTGCGGCGCCTAGCGCCAATTCTTCGGGAAGGATCAGTGCCACGACGGCCGAGGCAGTGGCGGCCGATCTCGGCTCAAAAATCAGGCTCGTGGTCGATGGCGGCGCAACGTCCGTTGGGCTCGAATCGACGATCGTCAAGGTCGAGGGCGGAAAGCTGCGGCTGCTGCGGCCGGGCGGCATTGCCGCCGAGGAGATCGAAGCGGCCGCCGGCGTGAAGCTGTCGCGCGGCGCGGCGGGCATCGAGGCTCCCGGCATGTTGGCCTCGCACTATGCGCCGGGCGCTGCGGTGCGGCTCAACGCCGAGACAATTGCCAAAGGCGAAGCCTTGCTGGCCTTCGGTGATCGCCGTGCCGAGGGTTGGCAGAATGCCGCCGCTTTGCGCAACCTGTCCGAGACCGGCGACCTGCGCGAGGCCGCAGCCAACCTCTTTGCCCACATGCAGGATCTCGATCGCAGCGGCGCCAAGACAATCGCCGTCGAGCCCATCCCATTCGATGGGCTAGGCGAGGCGATCAACGACCGGCTTTCGCGCGCCGCCGCCCCTCGTGACCAGGCCGCCCCGCGTGACAAGATCGATTGAGCACCATAGTTTCCATCCATGAACGACATATCCAGGGATATCGACCCCGCCCTCGTCGACCGCTTTGCGGCCATCGTCGGCGACAAATATGCGCTTCGCGACCAGCAGGATATCGCGCCTTACCTCACGGAGAGACGCGGCCTTTGGCATGGCAGGACGGCGCTGGTGCTGAGGCCCGGCAGCGTCGACGAGGTCAGCCGCATCATGCGGCTGGCGACCGAGACGGGCACGCCCATCGTGCCGCAGAGCGGTAATACCGGGCTGGTCGGCGCGCAGGTGCCAGACACATCCGGCCGCGAGATCGTGCTGTCGCTGTCGCGGCTGAACAGCATCCGCGAGATCGACGTGCTGTCCAACACGGTCACCGTCGAGGCCGGGGTCATCCTGCAGACGCTGCAGGAGGCGGCCGATGCCGCCGACCGGCTGTTTCCGCTGTCGCTTGCCGCGCAAGGCTCCTGCCAGATCGGCGGCAATCTCTCTTCCAATGCCGGCGGCACCGGCGTGCTTGCCTATGGCAATGCGCGTGAGCTCTGCCTCGGCGTCGAGGTGGTGCTGCCGACCGGCGAGGTGTTCGACGATCTGCGCAAGCTGAAAAAGGACAACACCGGCTACGATCTGAAGAACCTGTTTGTCGGTGCGGAAGGCACGCTCGGCATCATCACCGCTGCCGTGCTCAAGCTTTTCCCCAAGCCCAAGGGGCGCGAGGTGGCGTTTGCCGGCCTGTCCTCGCCCGAGGCGGCGCTGTCTCTGCTCAGCCTGGCGATGGATCGTGCCGGGGCCGCGCTCACTGCTTTCGAGCTAATCGGACAGAGGCCCTATGACTTCACGCTTCTGCACGCGCCAGGCGCCGTGCGGCCGCTGGCCGAGGATTGGCCGTGGTATGTGCTGATGCAGATCTCGTCGGGCCGCTCAGCGGAAGATGCAAGGGCCCTGATCGAGGAGGTGCTGTCGGAAGGTCTTGAACAGGAGATCGTCGGCGATGCGGTGATCGCGGCAAGTCTCGCCCAGGGCGATGCCTTCTGGAATTTCCGCGAGGTGCTGCCCGACGCACAGAAGCCCGAAGGCGCCTCGATCAAGCATGACATCTCGGTGCCGGTGGCGGCTATCCCGCAATTCATCGAAAAGGCGGCCGGCGTCGTGCAGTCGGTCAGCCCCGGTGCGCGCGAGGTCTGTTTCGGCCATATGGGCGACGGCAACCTCCACTACAATATTTCCCGGCCGGTCGGCGGCGATGATGAAGCGTTTCTTGCGCTCTACCATGCCATGAACAAGGCCGTGCACGATGTCGTGCGCGGCTTCCACGGCTCGATCTCGGCAGAGCACGGCATTGGCCAGCTGAAGCGGGATGAATTGATCGCGACGGCGCCGCCGATGGCGATCGAGCTGATGCGCAGGGTGAAGACGGCCTTCGATCCGGCCGGCATCATGAATCCCGGTAAGGTTATCTGATCCTTTCGTTATCTTGTGCCTGGTCGTATTCCGATAACCATCCCTCCGAGATCAGCAAAATTTAACCGACTTTCTTAAGCGCAGCGATAAGAAGCCCGCGCTAATGTTTCCCCACAACGAGGCTGGAAAAACCGGCCCGGAGACCCGGAAAGACCGGCTCTCAGGAGAGACAGGAAAGGCACAATATGAACACTGGACTGAAGCCAGTCTGGGCCGGGCGCAACATGCGCCTCGACCCATTCCGCCTGCCGCAGGTAGTGAGCTACGCCACGCGCGACGACTATGGCGACGTTACCTTCACCATCGACCACCGTGGCGCCGTCATTCGCCGCATGCTGGAGATGAGCGGCGTGCCGGCAATCATCGCTCTGCCCGCCAACGCGTTTCGCGGCGTGGCCGCCCGCGCGATGGAGGACCCGGATGGCAATGTCACAGTGACCTTGGAGCTTCTGCACAATGATCCGATGCTGTCGGTGCCGTTGCTTGTTGCCGACGATCTCGAGGATGTCGCCGCCGACTGGCGCGCCTGGGCCGACGCTTACCGTCTGCCGATGCTTCTGATCGAATCCGACGGCGTCGCCCGCACGCTGGAGGAATCGCTAGGCGCTGCCATCAAGACATTGCCGGCGCAGGACCGTCGCAAGGGTCGGATCTCGAACACGCGCCGCCCGCGCTTCCTCGCGCGCCGCCGCGCCGGCGATCTCGGCCTCAGGCTGGTCATCGGCGGCCAGGAAATCATTTCGCGCGACGAATAGTGCATCTGCGGCTCTCCCTTCTCCCCTTGTGGGAGAAGGTGGCCGAGCGAAGCTCGGTCGGATGAGGGGTGTTCCAGGGAACGCGAACGCCTCATTCCTTCCAACACCCCTCAACCGTCTCGGCGCTGCGCGCCGATCCACCTTCTCCCACAAGGAGACCTTTGCACAGAAGCCGAACGGTGATTCTGTGGTGAAGGTTGGAGCAGGGAGATTCGGGATGGCGGATCGTGTTTTGGGTCAGTTGAGTCTGGCGGACGGTCTGGCGGCGTCGGATGAGACGA